>JAGBPS010000017.1 GCA_017633255.1 Bacteroidales bacterium | reverse complement strand
TTCCTTTCCGAAGCAGGCAAACTCAACACATCTTCTTTCGTTATCAAAGTGTCTATGTAATACAACCAGTAATATCTATCGGTCCACATACCCGTTATTCCGGTAATATATATCCTATCGTTTTTCACAGTCATCCATTTAGGAATGGACCAATAGTCGCCTTGGCACTTTATCACTTTATACCATAGCATTGTTCCCAAAGTGTCAAATTTGGCCAATAAGATAGAATGCTCTGAAGTAGTTATCACATCCGAATTACTTGAAAACATAAGCATTTCCCCGTCTAACCTGACATTGCCACCCATCGTGCCATATACGTAAACATTGCCCTCCTCGTCAAAGGCAGTATTTGTAATATTGTTGAAAATGTTGTTTAAGTCGCCACCGCTTCCCGTCCAATAATGCGCCCACTTCCATTCGCCTTGGGCGGAGGCGGTGGGGAGGGTGAAAAGGACGATGACTGATGCGATGAAAAGTTTGGAAAATTTCATGATGTTTGTTTGATGGTTTGCTTCACAAAGGTAATCAAATTTCAAATGCTCTTGCCCAAATATTTCCAATAAAAAGCTTTGCTGTCTCAATCCCATCCATATTTCGTCAAGTTTTCGTCCATATTTCGTCCTAACTAACTAAGGTACAGAGTGTTTGGAAAATCACTTTTGTCCCTCATTTTTTTGCTTTGAATTTAGTATATTTGCAATGAAAAACAGGATTATAAACGAAATATGGACGAAAATAAAGCTGGTTTCCTCTCCTCGTTGAGACAATTTGGAAGAAAATGGTTGGTGCATCTCGTTATTTGCATCGGTTTTATCTATGTGTTCTCGCACATGTCGTTAATGCGTCCGCTGATACCTAAGCCATTCTATATGGAATATGTGGTCGCCATTTTTGTGTTATTATTTCTGTACCTTCATTATTTATTGTTTATTCCAAAATTTTTGTTGCAGAAAAAATATGCCTTATATTTTATCATCGCATTAGGAAGCGCATTGGTTTGGAGTTGCTGTGAAGTGGGCTTTTTATATTCCAAATTACATGATTTCTTTTATGCAAATTTCCCCTCTGAAATTCAGTTCGAATTGTTCAAACAGGATATTATCACTCAATCCATGCGAAATTTAGCATTATTGGCTTTTTTCGTTCTTCTTGGTTTATATGAAAATGCTGTTCGCGAGGAGGAAAGCATGAAAAAAGAGTCGGCAAAACAGCTGCAACTGATACATGTGAAGGATAAGGAAAAGAAAGATTGTTTCATTGAGATACCGCAATTATTGTATTGCCAACAGGTGAAGAATTATACCCACTATTATACGGGCACGGATGAGTATACAAGCCTTACCACTCTGAAGGAGATCAAGGAGTTAATAGGTGAGGACTGTGTTCAGGTGGGCCGTAGCCTTTTGGTGATGCGACATGCCATTCAGGAGCAGAACGGAGCCTACATCACCCTGCGCAATCCGTCCAACCCCGGTGAGCCTATTGTATTGTCAGTGAAATAGGGGCTGTCGCTGATTTCCTGGTTCGGTTATTTACAAGAGATAAGGTTATTGCTGTTATACTATTTTACGCAGCGTCGTATGCCAGTAATAATCAATGGCAAATTTTTTAAAAATAATTCAAGACTTACCGCCGTTCCCCTTGCCCCTGCCCGGCTTGTGCGGACTCCAACTCCATTTTGCCAAACTTGAACGAGAGGCCGAAGCGTATGGTCCGTGCTTGCCAGTTCACACGCTTCGAGCTGCTGTCCAGATAATAGGGATTACTACTCACACTTGCACTACGGTTCCAGTCGAAAAGGTCGTCCACGTTCACCCATACCGCGATGCGGTGCTTCCAGAACTCCGCTTTCAGGCCAAGGTCAATGCTGTAACGCGGTTTCACGGTGGTGAACAGCGACACAGTTTGGGACTGGTAGTTGGCCGCCGCATTGATTTCCAACACTTTCCATAACTTTGTCCAGAAGTTCAGCCGGAAACTGTAGCCCAGATTGTCCACGATGTAAGGCTGTTCCTCGTTGCGGAACTGGAAAGCCGACTTCATGTAATAGACATTGCCGTAAAAGCGGATGCTCATGAAGGTTTTGAGTTGGTAGGTAACATTGACCTCCGCACCCGTATTCAGGGTGCGTCCCGCATTGATGGGTTCAGCAAAGGGGACAATCCGCCCGAAAAACGGGTCGTAACAGACATCTGTCAAGGGCGAGAATTCGTCTTTTGTGTTTTTGAACCATGCATTGATGCCCACATTGCCAAATTTCTTGATATACTTGGTCCAGCCGGCCTCCACAGAGTTTGTGAACGCCTGTCGCAAGTCGGGATTGCCTGTGCTGAAGCTGTCGTCCGAATAGGTACAAAAGGCGGTGAGGTCGGAAGGTTGCGGATTGTTCACCCTACGGGTGTAGCTCAGCTTGAAATTGTGCATGTTTTTGGTACGGTAACTCAGATGCAGCGAAGGAAATAGTCCCCAGAAATGGCGCTGGAAATTGTAGCCAGGGGCATCAGGATAGCGTATGCCGCGCAAAGCGTACTCAGCCCGCAATCCGCCTTTTATGGTGAAGCCGCCAAATTGGTGCTGCACTGTCACATAGCTTGCCAAATCCACAGGATTGTCGTACAAAGTGTAAGAACGCAATTTGTCTTTCACATAGTAATCTGCTGTGGATGAGTGTACCAAAGAGTCTATATTTCCCCATTGGTACTTGGGATTGGCAGAGCCCGACACCCCCAACTCCAGGATACCATTGGCATGATAGGGGAAAGTATAATCCAGCTCCATGGTCAGATAATGGGAGTTATAACGCCAGTTTTCCTGCCGAATCCAATTCGGTAGCGGCAAAAGCAGATAAGCCCGGTCCTTTGTCGCTTGCGATTTGTAAGCGGAAGCCTGATAGAAAGCGCTTGCGCTGATTGTGTGTCCTTTGGGATTGAATTGATGCTCATACCACAAGCCTATGTAACCGCCAAAATTTTGGGACTTAAGTATATAATCCTCTGTATAAGAATAATTTCCTGGCTGATAAATATATTCGTTCCGCCAAGTGGAGTCATGTTGGACAAAATTGTTGGACATGGGAAAGAAGCCACCGTAAACATAAATGATATTGGCTGTGTCAGGTGTATAAGAGGCATTGACAAACAACCCGATCTGGTTCTCCTTGAAACGCCGCACGGTATTGTATTGGCTATGCGAAGACAAACTGCCGTCATTATCGTAATAACTTGATTCACCGTGTGTGTCATGGCGAGAGGTGCTGTACCAATAGTGCAGGTAGGTGCTGATAGAGAACTTGCGGTCGGCATAAACGTAGGAGATGAAGGGGGTGACATCAGGCGAGGAGGAGCCCTTCGCCCCGAAACTCAAGAAGCTGTTCTTCTTGATGTTGGAAACCGTGACAATGTTGATGATACCGCCCGTGCCCTGCGCACTATATCTTGCCGAGGGGTTGGTGATGACCTCTATTTTCTCGATGTCGCTGGCGGGCATCTGTTGCAGAAGGAGTTTCAGCGCCTCGGCATTCATGTTGGCAGGCTTGTTGTTAAGCCAGATTTCCACGGAGGAAACCCCTCGCAGGGTCACATTGCCTTCCACGTCCACTTCCACACCGGGCGCATTCTGCAGGGCATCGGCTGCCGTACCTGTCTGGACAGCAGGGTCTTCCGAGACATTATA
This sequence comes from Bacteroidales bacterium, assembly GCA_017633255.1. GTDB lineage: Bacteria > Bacteroidota > Bacteroidia > Bacteroidales > WCHB1-69 > RUG11690. The sequence continues at coordinate 233,953 of JAGBPS010000017.1, read as the reverse complement.
CAGGGTCTTCTCCCCGTCCGTCATATACACGGGCTTCTTGGCGGTGATGCCCACCTCTTGCAATTCCATTGTCTGCTTGGGGTTGACAGTGTCCACTTTGGCACTCGCAATCGTGTCGTTTTGTTGCGCATAAAGCCCTCCTACCACCGCCATCACAGCGATGGTGACCAAAAGTTTTTTCATATTTTTAGTTTTTTAAGATTTACACTTTCGATGCAAATCAGTATTCTATAACCAGTTTGTCGCTAGGGATGGTATCGATGGTGTAGTGTGCGATATGGGGAAGTTTTTTTTCGGGAGTTATGCTTTCTCCGAGAGGAGCTAACATTTCAAAAACAAAGAAAACTGGCAGACGGAGCTCGCAGCGCACGGGTTGGCCATCCTTCATGGCGGGCTTGCAGGCAGGAGCATTCCGAAACGCACGGTTTATCTCCTCTTGATTAGCCAAATCTATCTCTGAGGCAAAATCTTTATAATCACTGCTGTTCACTACAATTTTCCCTTTCACATCTCGATCCTTATTGGAAGATGTCGTTTGATTCCCTCCACCTTCCACATCCAAGGAACTCATCAAAGTTGTGTCAATCTCAGTGAGGTATATTTTGCCATCTTTCTCCACAATGAAACGCACTAAATAAGTGCCTGAAAAACGATGTTGTTTGGCAATCTCCGGATATTGCATACTATCGAAAAGATTGTCCAAATACTGTTGTATGCCGCCAGGAAACTCAGGCATCACATCCGGGTTTTCGCATACTTCCTCATCAGCCGCCACTTCCTCTGGCAAATTGTCTGTTTTCGGATGGCAGTTCACCAGCAGTAGTCCTGTCATTATGGGGATAAGGAGCAGCAACCACCATGCGGATACTTTGTTCTTTACCTTCTGGTTCATCATCTGAATCCGCTTTTTGGTGAGGAAATGACGGAAACTGTTGCCCACGGGTGCAAACTTGCCCACGCACAACTGCTTGTAAAGCAGCTCCAGATAGTCGCGTTTTACAGCACCTTGAGCCAGCACTTCTTCGTCTGCCAGATACTCATGAACAGACTTCAACTCTCTCAAATACAAATATATGAGAGGGTTGAACCACTGCAACACTTTTACGACTTCCAACAAGAGCAAATCTACGGTATGGTGCTGACGAATATGCGCGCGCTCGTGACAGAGCACCTGCTGCAACTCGCTATCCGTGAAAACTTCCGGATTGACAAACACCGAACGTAGGAACGAAAAGGGGAGATTCCCATCGGGTTCAGCCAGTATCCGGACACGCATTTCCCAAGTGGAAAGCGACTCGGACAAGTTGCTGCGACGATAATAGCGAAAAGTACGCACTAGTTTGACAATCAATAGAATAAATGTCACCACACAGCCGATAAGATATGCCTTTATCAGCAGGTCTTTCAAAGTCCATGAGGCAGGTGCATTTTGTGTTTCAACTTTTGTTTCAGTTTGTATAGATACCGGAGAAGCCTCTGTGTCGCCGATTTGCAAGGTGGGAGCCTCATCAAGTATCTGAATGTGTTGCACATACGAGCTCACGCGGGTGGCTTGTGGTGTTTTCGTCTCAATGGAAACAAAAGGGATGACCATTGCGACCATCAATGTTCCAACGAGATAAAAACGTCGCAGGCGAAGCAGGTTGCACCTGCGCAATGTGGCGACATACAGCCCGAAAAACAAGGCTATGGCCACGGCTGAAAAAAGTAATGTTTTCATGGTTATTCGGTTTTGTCAATCATATTACGGATTTCATCCAGCTCCTCTAACGAGATGTCCTTGTTATTGGCGAAAAAGGAAATCATCGACTTGAAAGAGTTGTCAAAATAATTCTGCACAAAGTTCTGCATGAACGATGCTGAATATTCCTCTTTGCTGACAAGCGGGTAGTAGCGATGGGTTTTCCCGAAGGTCTCATGGCCTATGAAGCCTTTCTTCTCCAGGATTCGCACAACGGTCAGCACGGTGTTGTAAGCCGGTTTGGGTTCAGGGAAATTGGCGCTCAGGTCAGCGGCAAATCCTTGTCCGATTTTCCACAGCACCTGCATCACTTGTTCTTCTGCTTTGGTTAGTTCTTTCATATTACTGTACTATGATATTTTTATATACCCCAGACTGACGTCTGGGGTTATTGAGATTTCGCCTCTTCGAGGCTTCCCAACATTCACTCAATAACATTTACTCTCCAACATTCACTCACAATAACGTTGCAAAAGTACAATTTATTTTTTAATTATACAACTAAAAAAGTAATTATATCGATTTTTTTCTGCGGGAAATTCTTTAGTATTCATATTTTTACTATATTTGCAAAATCAAACAGGCAATAGAAATGAGTTATAAATCAGTAAAATTTGTCATAGACCTTCTAATCCTGACTCAAGCTGGTATAGAAGAGTAATTATCAATACAAAATATATGAAAACAATAGAAGTAATTGTCGAATACGCAGGAAAGAACTTAAGCGCCTACATTGAAGGAGCTCCCATTTTCACCGTGGGCAACAACATACAGGAGGTGGAGCACAATATGAAAGAAGCGGTAGAACTCTATTTGGAGGACAATCCTAATCCTTGCGAGCTACTTTCCGGTGAGTTTGAGTTAAAGTTCCGCATTGATACAGCCACCTTTCTCAACTATTACAGCGGCATCTTTACCAAAGCTGCCCTCAGCCGTATTACTGGCATCAATGAGCGACAATTATGGCATTATGCGGCAGGAGTTCACAAACCTCGCCGTAAACAGGCTGAAAAGATCCAACTTGGCATCCAAAACCTTACAAAAGAACTGGAAGCAATAAGTCTTGTATAGTCGATTCCTTAATCCACGCTCCATGAAACGTCTTTTTATCGCCACAAAAATTGAATTGAACGAGCAGTATATGAGCTTATTGCGGCAGTTGCAACGACAACTGTCGGGCGACAGGATCGTGTGGGTGGACAGCAAGCTGCAGCATCTGACCCTGCGCTTTTTAGGACAAACACCGGATAGCCAAATCCCGAAACTGAAAAAGGTGATGAACGAGGTGGCTAACCAGACGCAGGCTTTCACCCTCAACATGGACAAGTTGGGTATCTTCGGCAGCAAATACGCCCCCTCCGTTATTTGGCTGGGTTTTTCAGAGTTTGAAGCTTATAAAATGCTGTTTGAAAACATGGAAGAACGTATCCTTGATCTTGGTTTCGAACCCAACCACGGCAACCTTGTGCCCCATATCACCTTAGGGCGCATCAAGGAGACACAGAGCAAGAAATATTTCTGGCAGGTCATCGAAAAAAACAAACCCGATTTTACACAGTCATTCCCTATCACAGAAATCACATTATACCAAAGCCGCCTGCAACCGACAGGGCCTATTTATACGCCGTTGCATACTGCGGAATTGAGAGGCTGTGAGCATTGAGCTGTGAGGGGAGTCTCGTACTGCATGTTCAAGGGGAGGTAGGTTAGGAGAATTCAAAATTCAAAAAAAATCCCCTCGAACGAAGTGAGACTCCCCAAAAACAATTTACTAATTTGCTAATTAACTAATTTGCTAATTCATTGGCACATTAGCACATTGATAATTAGCACATTAAAATATTATCGTTTCAGCGTGATTCGCATCGTGGTGCCGCGGTCAATGACTGATGATTTGACAAACAGCTTGCCCTTATGGTATTCTTCAATGATACGCTTGGCCAAGGTCAGGCCCAAACCCCAGCCACGACTTTTGGAGGTGAAGCCAGGTTTGAAGATGGTTTTGAATTTTCGTGCCGGAATACCCTTGCCGGTATCGGCAATATCGATATGAACATTATGCACATCTGTCAGTATATCAATAACTATCACACCCTTTCCATCCATGGCATCCACCGCATTTTTACAGATATTCTCAATCACCCATTCGAACAGATAGCGGTTGAGCGGCAGAACAATAGAACCCTCCTTCGGAATATTGAACTTGATATTCACCCGTGAGGAAATACGGGTTTGCAGATAGGCGACAAATTCGGAAATCACCGTCACCAGGTCCTCGTCCTTCAGCTCAGGCACCGAACCAATTTTGGAAAATCTTTGGGCAATGGTTTCCAAACGATGCACATCCTTGTCAATCTCCGCAATAATGCTCTGATCCACGTTCTGTTCCTTCAGCAATTCATTCCAAGCCATGAGCGACGAAATGGGCGTACCCAACTGATGGGCAGTCTCCTTCGACATACCCACCCACACTTGGTTCTGCTCCGACCTGCGGGCATAGCTGAACAGCAAATAGGCCACTCCAGCAAAGATAAAAACAATGAAGAACTGGAAAAACGGGAAGAACCTCAGCTGCCGCAGCACCGACGATTCCTCATAAAAAACATAGCAAGTGCCTTGTTCGGGAAGCTCAACTTTGATGGGATCGTTTTGTCCCTTCATTTTGTTGATTTCCTTTTCCAGCAAAGCCGGATTATTCAGGAAATCAGCCGTAAACCCTCCCGAGGCAATAACTTTACGTTCCGAAACATCGGTCACAATCACCGGCACCGAAGCGGTATTGATCACCACTTCCTGAAAGAACTGCTCCACCAGATTATTGATGACCTCACGCAGGTTGGTGTAAATCTGCGACTCCTTGTAGTACATGACGTTGTAATGATTCCTGTAATACTGCAGAATCACGCTGTCATACTCGTTCTTATTAGGGAGTTCGGCAATATTGCTGATACTGTTCACCTCTGGCGGCACATTCACCGCAATATTCACATTGCCTTTGTCGTCGGTCAAAATACAGGGAATCGTGGAATTGTAAGACATAATATCCACATAGAAAGTCACATCCTCGTTGAGCGAAGCCTCATTGACTTTTTGCCAGGCCTTGCCCAAAATGGCGGCACGTTTTCCCTCTTCGATACGAATCTGGTCGAAGAAACCTTCGGTATGATTCACCAATTCAGCACGGTAAGAGATGGCGTCGGCCCATAAGGCCATCCTGCGCCGCTCTTCCTCCGCCACGTTTTTTACCAATCTGTTGGAATAGAAAACAATCACCAAAAAGATGAGGGCCGCGAATACAAACAGCAACCACTTCCATCGTGTTTTGGTGGCATATAACTCCATTGCAACGCTTATTGGTTCAACAATTTATCGATGATATCATTCACCGTCACTCCATCGGCCTCAGCCTTGTAATTTCTGATGATTCTGTGACGCAGAATATTGTGAGCAACAGCTTTAATATCTTCAATATCAGGAGAATACTTACCATTGAGCACCGCATGGGTACGGGCACCGATCACCAGATACTGGGAGGCACGCGGACCAGCACCCCACGACAGATAGTCGGTAGCCCAAGGATGAGCCATCTCGGTGCCGGGACGGGTCATAGTAGCCAGTCTCACTGCGTATTCATACACATTCTCCGGAATCGGAATCTTCTGCAACATCTTCTGGTAGAAAATAATCTCGTCAATGCTCAGAATCTGCTGCGGTTCCACCATATTACCATGGATGGTGGTCTTCACAATATTCACCTCCTGATCGAAATTCGGGTAATCCAAGTAAATATTGAACATGAAACGGTCCTGCTGGGCTTCGGGAAGCGGATAGGTACCTTCCTGCTCAATAGGGTTCTGGGTAGCCAACACGAAGAAAGGATCTGGCAGCTGATAAGTAACACCGTTCATACTAACCGAACGCTCCTGCATAGCCTCCAGCAAAGCGGACTGGGTTTTAGGCGGGGTACGGTTAATTTCATCCGCCAACACGATATTGGCGAAGATAGGACCCTTGACGAATTTGAACTTACGGCTCTCGTCCAGAATCTCGGTACCCATAATGTCCGACGGCATCAAGTCGGGCGTGAACTGGATACGGTTATAGGTCAGGTTGATAGTTTTGGCTATAGTGGTAATCATCAAGGTCTTAGCCAAACCAGGAGCACCGATAAGCAGGGCATGGCTGCGGCTGAACATGGCCATCAGCACATTCTTGACAATATCATCCTGGCCAACAATGACCTTAGCGATTTCTTTTCTCAGTTCGGCATACTTTTCAACGAAAGCGTCAATGGCCTCCACGTCGTTCTTGAATTGTAAATCCATAGTAATTAGTTGTGATTAAGGTATTTGCCATTCTTCTACAAAGGGACAGTCTTTATACTCCTCATTCAGCTTGATACTGGTCACTTTCACTTTATTAACGATCCATTTCTGTAGAGTATTGTATTTCTTTTCTTCCAATGCCGCATTTTTGATATAATCGTAATCGTCGAACATATTGGGCTGATGTTCGGCAATGCGGGCTTTGAGATACAGCAAGCGATAAGTCATAATACCATCCTCGTTGACGTAAGGAACGGGGGATGAATACTCACCCGGAATCAGCTTGTCGATTGTCAGGAAGGTGGACGGATCGATAACGTCCTTCTCAAATCTGTAGGAGTTGGTATAAGGATTCACCACCCAGCCGCCTGCCAGCTTGTCGGGGGCATCGGAGAATTTCTCCGCAGCCTCGCTGAAATCCATTTTCTGATCCAGAATCACCTGGCGTACACTGTCCAGATACTCGATAGCTTTCACCTGCTCTTCCGCGGACGGTTTCGGCTGAATGAGGATATGTGCCACATGGATACTCTCGCCGCGGCGTTCAATCATCTGGATGATATGGTAACCTGCCTGTGTCTTGATTACCGGTGAAATCTCACCTGTATGCAAAGCAAAAGCGGCAGCTTCAAATTCGGGGTACAGCGTGCCACGGTCCACAAAACCGAGGTCGCCACCCTTGGTAGCCGTTCCCGGGTCATCGGAATACAAGCGGGCCAGCATAGAAAAACGCTCTCCACGCAACACACGTTCCCGGTAACCTTCCAGCTGCTCCTTGATGGCGTTTATCTCATCATCGCTCACTGGCGGAATCTTCACGATATGGCCGAATTCGTAAGTGGTTTGTATGGTGGGCAAACTATCCGAAGGAATACGCTTGATAAAATCCTTCACTTCGGAAGGCGTGATGATAACATTTGAAGTGATTCCTTGCTGCACCTGGTCCACCAACATCTGATTGTATATATCTTCACGAATATCCCTTTTGATCTCCGCGATGCTTTTATGGTAATAATCCTCAATGATTTTCTCATTACCACCCACCTGCTGGATCATCATGGCCATACGGTAATTAATGGTATTGTCCAACTCGTCGTTGGTAATGGTGATACTGTCAAGATTCGCCTGATGGATCAACAGCTTCTGAAACACCAATTGCTGGAACAACTGGCACTTGAGGTCATGCTCGTCTTCGTCCAAACTGTATTGGTAACTGTATTCCGCATAAATCTTCTCCAAATCGGACTTCAGAATGACCTCTTTGCCGACAACCCCTATGATACCGTCCAAAAAATAGCCTCCCTGTGCCATGCCGGCAAAGCATAACATCATAAAAATCAGGATATATAAGACTTTCTTCATCTGTATTGATAATAGGCTGCGAAATTACAAAAAAAGAAGACACGATGGTCTTCTTTTTTGCACTATAGAACAATAATTTCTATATTATTTCTTTCTTCCCAATTCCTCGTCGGAAACGGTTAATTTTTTTCTGCCTTTAGCGCGACGGGCGGCTAATACTCTGCGACCGTTGGCTGTGGACATTCTTTCTCTGAAACCATGTTTGTGTTTGCGTCTTGTGTTGGACGGTTGGAATGTTCTTTTCATCGCTTATGTTTTTTTATTATTATTTCTAATTGATTTTCTCTCTGAAAATTGGGCTGCAAAAATACAAAAAATTTTTATTCCGACAAATTATTTTTCAACAAAAATTGTTTGATAAGTAAATCGGGGGTTTTCACTGATTTTTGTAGCCATTCCAACAACAATTCCTCTTTTTCTGTTTCCAGCAATTGCCAATTTATGGAAGATTTTCGCAATTTTTCGACGAGTTGTGACAAGGTTATCGCCACCGAATTGGAGATATTGAAGCTCTCGGTGAAACCATACATCGGAATCTTGACATGGATGTCCGCACCGTCAATTGCCTCCTGGCTCAGGCCTGTCAGCTCCGTGCCGAACAGAAAAGCCAGCGGGGTACTGATGTCCAAATCATCCAAAAAACAACTTTTTTCAGAAGGCAAGGTAGCCACCACTTTGTATCCTTTTTGATGCAAATCGTCGATACAATGTTGCATATTATGCTCCCGGGGCTTGTAATTATGCAAGGTCAGCCATTTGTTGGAGCCCATCGAGATGGCATTATGGATCTGGAACTCATACTTTCCTTCCACCACATAAACGTCCTGCAAGCCATAGCACTCGCAGCTTCGCATCACCGCACTGATATTCTGGGTCTGGAACAAATCCTCCATCACCACGGTGAAATGTCGGGTGCGCAAATTCAGCACCTCGTCAATCCGAGCAATACGCTCATCTGTCAGGAAGGTCTGCAAATACTCGCAGACCTGTCGCCTCGTTTCACGGTCTTCGAATTTGTATAGTTTTGAGGCTGAGTGTCTTGTGTAAGTCAGTTCTTCTGATATCATAGTCTTGTGGATAAAAACAAAAAAAGCCCTTTTCACGGGCTTTTTTTGTTGCGTAAATTGAGTTTACTTAATAGCTGTCAATTCCGAGCCAGCTCTGAATTTGACGACCTTCTTTGCGGGGATCTTGATTTCCTTCTTGGTCTGAGGATTACGGCCTTTTCTAGCAGCTCTCTTGATCACTGAAAAGGTACCGAAGCCCACCAATGAAACTTTGTCACCTTTCTTCAAGGCAGCGGTAGCAACATCCAGGAAAGATTCCAACGCTTTTTTAGCGTCAACTTTGGTGAAGCCGGCATTCTCGGCAATTGCACTAATTAATTCAGCTTTGTTCATGATTTTAGGTATTTAAAAGGGTTAATAATGAATGAGCTGCAAATGTATATAGATTTTTTGAAAAAAACAGCCAGTTTTTCTCGATTGTTGATAACTAATAGAAGAATGTTAATAACTTTTTCCAGTCCTAAGATACACTAATAAAGCATTTTGGCATAATTCTCCGCCCGCCATCCACGAAGGAACTCACTCACCGGCATTCTTTTCTTTCCTTCAAACTGTATAATTTTCAGCAATATACATTTATCAGCAGTATGGACAACAAACTGGTTTTGCGTATCAATCTCCCAAGTTCCAGCCGTTTTGGAGCTTTCTTCCCTACTGATTTCAGCCTCATAACATTTTATAATAAATTCCTTCCCTTCCGTATTTTTTATGCGTGTAAAAGCCCCCGGATACGGAGAAAGGCCTCTAATTTGATTAAAAATTTCATAAGAAGACTTGTCCCAATGAATCAACATGTCCTCTTTTAGGATTTTTGGGGCCGGTTTAATCGCATTTTCGGATATTATAGTCTGTTTTTTGCAACTGACAGAACCCTCCTCAATGGCCTTGAGAGTCTTGACTGTCAAGCCTGCACCCACCCGCATCAACTCATCATATAACTCTCCTGTAGTTTCGTCAGGTCTTATGTCCACCTCAACCTGGTCGATAATGTCACCGCAGTCCACCTGCGGATTGAGGAAGAAAGTAGTGACTCCGCTTTTGGTCTCACCGTTCATCACCGCCCGTTGGATGGGGGCTGCGCCACGATAATTGGGCAATAACGAAGCGTGCAGGTTGAAAGAGCCCTTCGGCGGAATCGAATAGACTATCTCCGGCAGAATACGGAACGCCACCACCACAAAAACATCGGCGTTATATTGCTTCAGTTGCTCAACGAACTGCTCATCTTTGAGCTTTTCGGGCTGCAAAATGGGCAAATTATGCTTCAGGGCCGTATTCTTCACCTCGGAGAAACGCAACTGCTGACCGCGTCCGGCAGGTTTGTCCGGCACGGTAACCACCGCCACCACCTCGGCAAAATCAGAGGCGATGATGGCTTCCAGGCTCGCACAGGCGAACTCCGGAGTTCCCATGAAGACAACTCTTAGCATATCGATTTCTGATAATCTATCATTTGCAGGCAGCTGACAGCTGCTTCTGTACCCTTGTTACCATGTTTTCTTCCCGAGCGGTCAATAGCCTGCTGCATGTCATTGCAAGTCAGCACTCCGAAAATAACCGGAGTAGCATAGTCAATGGAAGCCTTCATAATGCCATCGGCCACCGCCTGGGCGATAAACTCGAAATGGCGGGTTTCCCCCTGGATGATACAACCCAGACAGATCACCGCATCCATCTTCTCATCGGCTTCCAGCATCATCACCGCGGCGGAAGGCAACTCGAAACTGCCCGGCACCCGACGCACGGTAATATTGGCTTTAGGCACCTGGTATTCCTGCAGCGCATCCAACGCTCCTTCCAACAAAGCGTCGGTAATTTGGCTGTTCCACTGGCTCACTACAACGCCAATTCTCACCTGTTGGGGTGAGAATTGCTTATGGGGAGTAAATGAAATTTCCGACAGATTTTTCTTCTTGTCCGTCATATATTATAATTTGCTTTTAACGTTTTCAGCAAATTTGGCCACGCCCATACTCTGGTACTGGTCGTAGTATTCTGTTTCAATACGCTGGTAAGCGGCGTTGGCTTCTTTCCAGTTCTCGCTTCTTTCGTACATCTGACCCAACTTGAACAGATTGATAGGGGTGAAATAAGGATCGTCGTTCTTAACGGCCTTCTTATAATAGCTGATAGCCTTGGCTTCATCACCCTGCTCGTCATACAGGTCACCAATCAGAGCCTGGCAAGCATACCACAGCACATCTTCTTTTTTCTTGAACTGAAGCAGATAGTTCAGAGCCTCTTCCTTGTCATTCAGCTTCAGGTAAGTCAAACCTGCATAGAATTTAGCGGTATTGGCGGTTTTGGTCATCTTGTAATCGGAGATGATGGTCAGGAAACCGTCATTATCATCGTCACCTTCCAGTGCCAGGTTCAGAGAGGTTGAATCGCCAGCCATGTAGTACTGCATGGGAGCCAGCATAGCTGCGGAAGCCTTCTCGTTTTTCGGAGTGAAATAGAATTTATTCAAAGCCATGATAGCGGCAATAACCACCAAAATAGCAATAATAACGCCATAAATTACATTTTGATACTTGGCGAAGAAGTTGATAAAGCGAGTTCCGAAATTCTCTGTTTCCTGTACATTCTCGGACTTTTTCGCACCTAATTGTTCATTATTTGCCATATCTTTTCTCATTTAAATTTTTAGGCGGCAAAGATACAAAAAAAACTATTGTATTATACCATAAATTTTTAATCCTGATTTTTACCACTCCGGTTCGTCTTTGGTGGCGTTGAGCATATCATTGATCCAGTTGGCGAAAATCAGGATATAAGCCTTACTATATATATTTTTAAACATGAACTTGTCTGCCTTCTGATCCAGCACCACTTCCGACGGATGTTTCAGTGGCATAATAGGATATGCCTTTTTGATCAGTCTTCTGAATTTCCGTTTCGACCCCTGCGGATGCACTCCCACATTGGTCACCAGATTCAGTGTGGGAGAAACAGCCATACCCGAATTGAGCCATATATGGAAGTTGTAGAGATAATCCCACACTGGCAGCTGGTTCTTGCGCATGATGGTATAGCGTCGATGCCAATAACGGCGTTCTTTGGGGCGACGGGTGTATTTTTTCACCAACTGATTGAAATTAATCTGCTCCAATTCCTCAATATCCATGTTGAAGTCCTCCCAGCGGTCGGCCCATGTGGCGAAGCCCCAAGTAGTGGCGTAGGCGGAAAAATAGTAGGAGCAGTCGCCATGTTTCTTCAGCTTGCGCTTCAAAGCCTTCTGATGCTTGCGGAAATTGGACGCCCCTATGTGATAGATGCGTTTGTCGTCACGGAAACGGTCCAGCAGTTCCTCGCAATAGGGGAAGAAATCCAGATGAGGCATGCAATCCTCGAAAAGCACAATACCCTCTTTTTCGTGTTCAAAGAACCACTTCATGGCGGAAAGAATGGCGGGTGACTTGCCCAGATGCTCTTCCTGATAAAGGGTATGCAGCTCACAATCCCATTCGGGAATAATCACCGTACGGGTGCGGAGGCAGTCGGCGCAATCCTGCTGGTTGCCTTCCAAAGGCGCATCGGCGGCAACATACAGCTTGGCGGGTTGCACTTCCCTGAGAACCTGAAACAGGTTGTGGGTCTCGAACATACGATTGTAAACAATCAATAAAATCGGTACATTGAACATACGCACAAATTTTCGGCAAAAGTACGAAATTTTGTTGAATTGGAAAACTCACATGCAAATGATGACACGAGTGAATTATGGGCGGTATGTGAGGAGTGAGTTCATGGGGCAAACGTTTACGTTATTCATCCACTATAATATATTGAATCCCATATTTCTTCAAATAATCCATATCTATCACAAATTGACTACATAAATATTGGTATCGGTTTTTCTTAGTTCTCTTAAAATAATACTGATATCCAAAAGACTGAAGCATCACAAAATTACCATCAAAAGACAGCCCTTGAGATAATGGAAGGGTAAATGTAAAGTTATGTTTATGATTACAGACTCCTCTCATTTCATGTTCATATATATTGTGATGTCTTGAATGGACTATAACGAGCATATCTTTTTGTTCAAAAAAAACCTTTAAAGTGTCCTCTAATACAGAACAACTATCTACCACTTTGTCGATTTGTGATATGTATTTGGAATTTATGCTGAATCTCTTTAACTGAAATGTTGTTTTACACTGGACTCCTTCTGTTGTGTCTAATGGTAAAACGAAATGACAGACATCTATGTGTCTAAAATGTAGTTTATACATCACATTCTGTGAATGCGATTGAGTCATCGAAAACAACATGATAAGAAATAACAGTTTTTGTTGTAGTATTAATTTATCTTTCATGGTCTGTCCCATCCCTTAAGGGTTGTTGTGTATTTTTCAATGCTTCATTCTGAAATTTAACTTGATCAATTCCAGGAGAATCGTTTGATACATTTCTATTTACATAATAATTCAAGAATTCGTCTAAAAGTTCGTGGAAAAACACCGAACTTGCATTACCTGTTGTAATAGGATAAAGTTTATCCTCGCTTGTCCCTCCTATTAAATATTCTCCTGTTGAGGTTTTAGTCTCATTAGCAACCCTATCACTAATACCTATGAGATATGCATTGAAGAACTCGCTTTTTACTGTTGCCCCTCCACCTGTGTTTTTAGTTTCCATGGGAGTCTCTCTTGGTTCATCCATAATAGGAGTACCGTCATCTTCATAACCGATTATTGGTTGTTTTGAAAAACTAACGCAACTATTATCTTTCTCTATTTTTACAAGTACTTTTTCTGGAGTGGTTATAGCATCATAAAGTCCTTGTAAAAGTGTAGCTTGATAAGCATTTGCTTTTAATAAGATTTTCTCAAAATTACTTTTTTTCAGAACCATCTCACCACTACCTTTAAACTTGACAAAATTGGTGGTGCCAAATTGTTCTTTCATATATTTTTTTATATATTTTTTTGTCTGTACGCTATTATTATACACGAAAACACGCTCTCCATTTGGATCCATCAACATCACCGGATTGTCATAACAGAACGAAAACGGACTGACATTCGGGTACTCACTCCACTTCGGGTCCACGCTCCACCACCTGCCCAAGCGGCTGTCGTATTGACGGAATTCGTAGCCAAAATTAGCCACCTCTCCAAACACCTCATTATCACCCTCTTGCCCGTTAGAAAAGTACCGATATCCCCCGATATTGGTACTTCGGTTGGCTATGGGGTAACCAAAGGGGTAATAGTCGGTGGTGCTAACGATATAAGGCTTATAGGTGTCATCACCTGAGGAGTAAGGTTGGCGGCGGTCAAGGATGGTGGCCATCACATTGCCCAAGTGGTCGGTCAGCTCGTATTGCCTCATACCTATAGTGAATGGCGGAATAGATGGATTTGTCGGAGTTGTCAGATTAAGCTCCTGTTTCAGCTCCCCTAATCTTTTGGATCCATATATCGGGCGTTCCGTGGCTTTGAACGTATTTGGAGTCTCCCTGTATATGCACATCACATTGCCGGACGCATCGTGGATATAATAATCTGTGAGGTTTCCTGTCTTTTTCATTTGACGTTGTCCTGTGGCACTATATTGGAAAGTACTCAACAGATTGCCGTTTTTCCATATCGTGTCCACCTTGCCCGCAGCATTCCATGAAATGTCCAAACCCTCACCATTGTCCCTGGTAAGATTGCCAATGGCATCGTAGCGATAACTACTTGAGGCAAGCATGGCGTAAGAAGTGATGGAATCCAGACGATTTCTGCCAGTGAGATATTCGTAATAGGTGACATGTAATTCTATGGCGTCGTAATCATAGCGAATCAAAGTGTCGAGATTTCCGTTAAAGTCGTATGAATAGTGTGATGAGTAATTGCAGCCAGGTGTGAACTGGGGGTATTCAGCCCAAGAGATTTCCATGTGCTTTATCCTGTTCAGCTTGTCGTAACGGAAATGTTTTGTTATAGGGGTCATCCCCGTGATGGGGTAATCGGTGGTCAACGCTGAAATGTTGCCATTGTACAAAGGAACAGCATGAATGTAGTCTCTATTGTAATAGTTAGTTCCTGAAACAGGACTGTAATCACCATGGTGGTACTGTAGCATGGAGCTAAAAGCATCACGACAGAATTGCGAGTTGAAAGTACTCCAACTCAATTGCCCGTCACGGCCAATGTCACTACTCGCCAAGATTCCATCGTCAGTTTTGTAACCATTGATGTCTTTCAGCCATCCCTGCAAGGTATAGGCATAATCGGTGCCTTGCACGTTTTTTTGTCCCAGTTCCACACGCGAAAGCATGCCGTTGGGCAGGTAGAAGTAGCGGGCATCCAAGCGCTCCATTGTGACAAATTGAGGACTCTGAGGTAATGGCCGTAGTTTGATATCTGTTGTCGCGCTTGTGTATACATGTGTCAGACGATTGTCCGCATCATATCTATAACGGTGCATAAATTGTTCCGGCTTCTCTTTCTGGAACCACACTTTGTTCACATTGCCACTCACCAGGTCATACTCGTAGTCAATATAAGTCAGTTTGCGAGAAAATGTGTCTAGTGCAGGAATGTCCTGTACCAGACGTTTTACGTTGCCGTGTATGTCGTAGCTGTAATGGGTGGCTGTTTGATAAGCGAGGGAATCCGTCTGGTATTGGGGGTAAAAGGCCACCGCCGCAATGCGGTTGCGCAGGTTGGTTCCGCTGGCGGTATTCAACAATGGTTTGTCGTAGTATGTGTGTGTGATTTCTCTCCGTGTCCCACTGGCAATGAAAGCGGCTACTACTCCAGTGTCTGCAGCATCCGCTTGAGAGATACCACTGGAATTTACCACCTGTCCCACTTCAACGATCCTGCCCAGGCTGTCGTACAAGGTGTAACTGTATTTGTTCTCCGCCCGCTGCTTTCCATTTTGGCTCAACACGGGGCGAGACAAGATATCATAATAGGTGACAGAAACACTGTCATGGTCGGGTTGGTAGCTCGATGTAATCTGGTTAAGCGTGTTGTACTTGTAGTTAGTAGCCATAATGTGCTGCGGATGAATGAATCCCGGTAATAACGTCTGCAAAGTTATGAAAAAAATCATACAATCAGCATAATATTATTTTTTTTAACACAAAAAAACATGGAGAAACAGTTCAAACAATTTTTGGTCCATTGCAATTTGTCAAAAAACACCGCAAGGAGCTATGTGTCAGTAGTAAAACATTATTTCAAGATGTTCACAGAGCTGAACAAGTTCTGTCTGTTGGAGTTTAAGGAGTATTGTGTGGAAAGTTTCCAGGCGTCCACTGCGAACTCATACATTAATGCCATAAACAAATATTTGGAATTCAGAAAATTGGACAAGTTGAAGATCAAAAGAGTGAAAATCCAGCAAAAGAATTTTCTGGAGAATGTAATCAGTAATGAGGACTACAACTATTTCAAAACGAAACTGAAAAAAGATGGCAAGACTAAATGGTATTTTATGGTATGGTTTATGGGGGCGACTGGCGCCCGAATTGGTGAACTGCTGCAAATCAAAGTGGAGCATGTGAGAGCTGGCTATCTTGACTTATACACCAAAGGAGGCAAAATAAGGCGGATATACATACCGGAGAAATTGCGAAAGGAGGCTGGTGTTTGGCTTGAGAGCCAGAATCAAACAACGGGTTTCATATTTCTGAACTGGAGGGGCAAACAGATTACGGGCGAGGGCATCGCCAAGCGATTGAAGAGTTATGCAAAAATATATGGCATTCCGTTGGCAGTGGTGCACCCACACTCTTTCCGGCACAGGTTTGCCAAAAATTTCATTGAAAAATACAACGACATAGCCTTGCTGGCGGATTTGATGGGGCATGAGAGCATAGAAACCACCCGCATATACTTGCGTATGACCGCATCTGAGCAACAAAAAATTGTGGACAGAGTAGTCACATGGTAAACAAGTTTCCCATGTTAATTTTTTTTGTATTTTTGATGCGTCAAAAAAGCCTTAAAAACTGGAAAAATATATACAACCGCATCAAAAATGACCGCAAAAACAACTCATTACCAATCTTTTACATCCCGAAGTACCAATATCGGGGGATATCGGTACTTTTTCAACGGACAAGAGGGTGATAATGAGGTGTTTGGAGAGGTGGCAAATTTTGGCTACGAATTCCGCCAATACGACAGCCGCTTGGGCAGGTGGTGGAGCGTGGACCCGAAGTGGAGTGAGTACCCTGGCATTAGTACGTATGCGTTCTGTAATGGGAGTCCGGTGATGCTGGTGGATCCCAATGGGAAAGAAATTGGAGATTATTATGACAACAAGGGCGTTTATCTTGGGACAGATGGCATAGAGGATGGAAAAGTATATCAGTTAAAGGCAGGCTGGAAACCAAACTACGCAAATACAACTGTTAAATGGGGCGGGACTTTGGAAGAGAAACATTATATACAGTTACAGGAGAAATCTAACTATTTAGGCCTTGTCCAAGATGTTTTTAGAACAGGTGATAATGCAACAGACAAACGATTACAAGGTTTACATCCTGCAATCAGAATGTTAGCCCGTGATTTCATCATTGAGGCAAATGAAAGTTATTCCGGAGACTTCATACGCATTAGTCAAGGTTATAGGACCTTTCAAGAACAAGATAATCTTTATGCGCAGGGTAGAACTCTTGGAGGGAACGTTGTGACAAATGCCAAAGGAGGGCAAAGCACCCATAATTTTGGATTGGCTTTTGACATTGTTGGCATAAAAGACGGAAAACTTGATTATAATCTTGATTGGTCTTTCATATCCACTTTGGCAAAAGACAAAGGATTTGAATGGGGTGGAGATTGGACCGGTTTTGAAGACAAACCACACTTTGAAAACACGTTTGGTCATAGTTTGAAGACACTTCAAAATCTTCCAAAAAATAAAACAGGATTACCCAACTTGGTTCAATAATAGTGAAAAAATGAGAATAAGTATTTTCTTTTTATGGGAAATCATATTTTTTATGAATATTATTGTGTTGGATAGTTGCGTTAATAGGAATTGTAAGAGTGATAAAGATGATAGCTATGAAAAAACAATAATAAAATATAACAATGCACCTTTTATAAAATCCACAGAAGGAAATCATATGGTCATATATTACAATAGTGGACGAATTTCTAACAGTAATATTACAATTTATGGATGTAGTGGAAAATCAGAGATAAACTATTTTTTTGGATTAGATACCATAGTAGTTAATATTGTGGAAGTAAGATACAATTCTATTTTAACAGAGAATGAAGACCCTATGAGTTTTGACACTGTCATTCAGAATTATAAGATTAATTACGATGGAATAATCTACGACAAGGACACTCTTATTATTGACGATTTTTTTACAGACTTTAAGTTGTATGTTCCGTTTGTAATATGCAACTTAATCGAAATATAATGACAATTCGAATTTCCCCATGAACCCACCCCTTACATATCGCCCAAAATCACCCAGTACCAATATCGGGGGATATCGGTACTTTTTCAACGGACAAGAGGGTGATAATGAAGTGTTTGGAGAAGTGGCGAATTTTGGCTACGAATTCAGGCAATACGACAGCCGCTTGGGCAGGTGGTGGAGTGTTGATCCGAAGTGGAATGAGTACCCGGGTGTTAGTCCGTTTGTGTTCTGCAATGGGAGTCCGGTGATGCTGGCCGATTTGAAAGGAGAGGAAGCATGGGAACCTGATGGGAAAGGAGGTTGGATAGCTCAACAAGGGGATAATGCATGGACTTTACATAAAGATGCAGGAGTCAGTTACGAAAAGGCTATCGATCTGATGAAAGAACAAGGTTTTGTTTTCACAGATAATGATCAAAAAGTCAAGGTTCAAGTTGGTGATCGTGTTCAGGTTTACAATACTACATATAATAACTATCCTGTTCCATATAAACAACCTGCATCAGGTAGAATTGATTACTCTCCTATTAATGTAGAGGATTTTGTCTTTCTCGGGAAAACTGTCATGTCCTCCATCGTAAAAAACGTATCAAGCAAATTTACAACAATTATATTTAATAAAAGAGTTACGGGGTATACTACACATGGGGCTGAACAAGCACTCAAAAGAGGTTTTTCTCAGCCAGATGTGATGAACATAGTTGTCAAAGGTGAAAAGGTTGAAAAAATGGGACGATATGGGTCACAGATTCACTACAAATTGGGAGAGAATACTGTTGTAACAAACAAACAAGGAAAGATAATAACTGTATTTAGTTCTGCAGAAGATAAGGGAGGAATATTTATACCATAAACAATGTAATATATGGACAACTTGGATAGAACAATTAATGACATTATGGCCCAGTGGAATCCGTTAGATGTCCCTTGTGCTATACAAAATCAAGAATACGAACAATATGTTCCGCTGATAAAGAAAAATATTGACAAAAAATTATCACTTGAATTATGTCTGGAAAAACTTGCTTGCACAAATATGGGATTGGAATCAAGTATATCGCTGAAAATGGACATTGTAAAAATATGTGACAAGTTATATGAGTTGGGGAAAAAAACAAGATGTAATACCAATTATTAAACTTCCATTTGCCCCATGAACCCACCCTTCACATACCGCCCAAAATAATAAAATATACTTGACTATATTTGTTTCGAGAAAAATATGTAACTTTGCGGCAACAAAAAACATCGTTTATGAGCACTCTTGAAATGCAAAAAGTATTAGCCGAATACTTCAAAACCCAGCCTGTTTTGAAGGCATGGTTGTTTGGCTCCTACGCTCGGGGAGAGGAAACAACCAAGAGTGATGTAGATATTTTGTTTGTACCAGACCGTTCCGAGCAGCCGTTCACTTTGTTCACAATGGGTAAAATCTATATGGACTTGAGAACCCTGTTAGGCAGAGATGTGGATTTGGTAGAAGAAGGCTCTCTTCGTCCATACGCTATAGAAAGCGTAAACCGCGATAAAAAATTGATTTATGAGAGAACGAACAAGAGATAAAGGCAGGTTGGAGGATATCATTGAACATGCTGACAACATAGCAATGTTCATGGAGGGATATACCCTTGAAATGCATATGGCTGACAAGCGGACGTATTATTCAGTGATGAAGAATGTGGAGATTATTGGAGAAGCCGCTTATATGAAATAGAGAATATTAATTCAAGATAAATTATTCTTAAATGCCACTCCGCCAAAGAGTCATCAATGCCGATGGAGTTACAATGTATTTATAATCAAGAATATACAAAAAGTACCAATATCGGGGGATATCGGTACTTTTTCAACGGACAAGAGGGTGATAATGAAGTGTTTGGAGAAGTGGCGAATTTTGGCTACGAATTCCGCCAATACGACAGTCGCTTAGGCAGGTGGTGGAGTGTTGATCCGAAGTGGAGTGAGTATCCTGGAGTCAGTCCATTTGTGTTCTGTATTGGGAATCCGATAATGTTGATGGACCCAGACGGGGAGGAGGCATCAGAAACATCTTCACTTCTGACTGGAACTGAAATGGATTTTAAGCAGGATTTGAAGCTGGAGTTTAAGCCTTTTATCAGTCTTACTGAGCCTCCTAAAGGTGGAAAAATGCAGGAACTGAAAGAGAAAATATCTAATGGATTCCACAGACTTGACATGATGGTGGCTTCGCCATACAAACCAGACCCATTGGAGGGCTATGGGGATGCTTGGGATAGGAAATTCGCAAAGGGGATGGAACCTTATGCACAAGGCTTGGCATTGTTTCACCCAGGGATAGGTACTAGCAGCAACCTTTTAACCATTATTTTTGACAAAGACATATATGGGAATGAAGTAAGTCAAACAGACAAATTGGTCTCCTTTGTGGGATTATTTACAGGACAATCAGCCAAAGCAGTACAGGGGACTACTAAGACTGTAATGAAATCAGCAAATTATGTTTCAACAGTGTATTCATCATTCCGTACAACAATAAGTGGAATAAAAAAGAATTATGAAAAAGAAAAGGATTAAATTATTGATGGCATTGTCATTAATATTATTCATTATATTCTCATTGGCACTTCATTATACGAGTGGAAAAGGTTTAGGGCCTTTATCATGGCTGGAAATAATAAAATATTCTTGGATTACAATATTAGCTTCAATAGTAACAGCTTTTTTTATTGTTGATGCTATAGATGACGAAAAAAAATAAAATTAGCACATGTCGTAATATGCTTTCCATGAAACTATCCGATAAAACCAGCCCAAAATCACCCAGTACCAATATCGGGGGATATCGGTACTTTTTTAACGGGCAAGAGGGTGATAATGAGATGTTTGGAGATAATAGTCTTTTCGCCTTCGAATACCGCATGCACGATGCACGTTTAGGTCGTTTTTGGAGTGTGGACCCACTTGCAGCAAAATACCCGTGGAATAGCACGTATGCGTTTGCGGAGAACAGGGTGATTGAAGGTTTGGATATGGAAGGATCAGAGTATCTTGATGCAAATAAATCGAGATTTGAATTTAAACAAGGAGGTGTTCATTTGAAAGTTTCCAATTTTTTATGGATTAATAGGAAACGATGGGAAAATGCGGCTTCTTACCCACAAAATTGGACATATAATTCTGAAACCAACCAAAAAGACATTGGCATTTCCACAATGGTTTCACCTATATATGTTTTGCATGGTGCTACGGACATTCCAATGGGCAGTATTGATAATACGTATGGAGCCGTTGACCCTTCATACAATCCCACAGATCACAAAATTGAAAATCCCAAAACAAAATCATCAAATTACACCCTTGATGACAAAAGATATGCAAACAGAAACGTTTCAAGTGCAAGTCCGTCAACAGGGAAATGGGCTAGAGGCATATTAGCCATAGATATTCTGAATGTGTTAGTAGAACAATATATTAGTATTACAGCATTTTATGAAAATAGGATTATAGAAAAACAGAAAAAATATATTGATTACGTGCTTCGAGACATTAATGAGGCTCTAGAACACAAGCCTGAAATTATTCCAAATGAGTACAGAAACATTCAATCAATTACAAACATAATGAATGTTATTCTTCAGGGAGAGAACAATACAGATGATCCAATGATAGGTAAAATTGGAATGAAAATATTCAATAGTATTTCAAAGAAAAACATTCAACAATCAGAGGAATGAAAGGAATACATTATCGTATTATATACTTGTTTTTGTTAGTCGCTTTAATCAGCTGTTCATCCAAACAAATTAAAAATGAATTAGATGGTGTTTGGACCGTTTTTCGTATACGTATTAATGGGGATTCCTGTGTATACTACCGAAATTTCACAAGTTATTCAATGCTAATCAGTGAAAAAGGCAATATAGATTTTCCAGTATATCACTCAAACGAACAGGTTAACATTAGAGACGGTCACGGACAATGGGAACTTGTTCTGAATGAGGGAAAAACATTTTTTCAGATTAATAGTGAAGACAGCGTGTTCTCGGGACTTTTCAGAATGAGATTTTTATATAATCCACAAAATGAAAAATTGTTTTTGGAGCTTACTTCAGATGGAAAATATATATTAGCATCCAGAAATTCTATTAATGACATAGAGATACTTAATCCAGCAAGACAAAACAGCAAAGAAAACAGAGCGCAAGCAGTTGTCCGTTTGTCTGGTGGTGAATATGTCAATTATGTTACGGCACCATTTGACAGTTGTTTAGATTATATTGACCAAAAAATGATAATTTATATGTAATATTGCCCCATGAAATC
The DNA here is from genome assembly GCA_017633255.1 of Bacteroidales bacterium. Taxonomy (GTDB): domain Bacteria; phylum Bacteroidota; class Bacteroidia; order Bacteroidales; family WCHB1-69; genus RUG11690. The sequence continues at coordinate 211,765 of JAGBPS010000017.1, read as the reverse complement.
ATTCCTCACATATAGCCAAAATTTCACCAGTCCCAATATCGGGGGATATCGGTACTTTTTCAACGGGCAAGAGGGTGATAATGAGGTATATGAAAACGGGGCTTTTCAGAACTATGGATTTCGTATGTATGACACTCGTATTGCGAGATTCTGGGGAGTTGACCCGCTCACGAAAGACTATCCAATGATGACTCCGTTCCAATTTGCCAGTTGCTCTCCGATACTTCTCGTTGATGTAGAGGGGTTGGAAGGGATAGAAAACACCACTGAATATACATCGGACGGAGTGCCATTTAATTATTTTAATGCAAGGCAATCCACGTATGTGAATCCGAAGGAACTGCCGGAAGTTGAATTGAAAAAAACTGTTTTCCAACAATCAACAAAACAAAATACATCTCATCAAGGTGAGATTCGCCCAGCTCCGTCCAAATACGAAAGGGCATGGGCGGAGTCTGCAGGATATTTTGGCGTGTATATATACCTTGATCCCATTGTAAAAGCCACGGCAACAGGCGGACTTGCCATCACAAGTAGTCTGTTTGGACAATATGCCGCATCAGATATTTTGCCGTATGCGATGAGAGGTGGGGAAGAATTATACTCATTAGGTTTAAAAATGTACGATAATCCTTGGGGGAAAGTAGCGATTGGAATAGGTTTAGGATATGTAGGGCATAAACAAAAATGGTCTCCTGATGTGACTGTCCCTGACCCCATGATAAACTCATATAGTCAGTTTTTCCAATTTATGTTTGACAAATGCGAAAAAAATAATCTTTTATTTGACGATAAAAAAATTGACCAAAAGACATCTTTTCAAAATACAAACGACAATGAAAAGTCTGATAAATAAACGGAGGAAACGGTTTTACAGTTGGCTTAGAGGCTATTTTTTTTTGTTTTTATTTGTTTTTGCCCTTTCGCTTATGGATTATAAAACAGGAACAGCGGGAAAGGGGCTGAGCCCTGTGCCTTATAATAGGCCTAGACCTAACACGTGGGAATATGTTTTTGATCATTTACCTGATATAACTTTTTTTTCGTTAGGATGTGCTCTGTTAGGCGCATTGCCATTATTGCCGTTAAAGGATGAATGACAACTGTAGGGGGTTGCCCTTATTGGGCTGATTGCCTTGGCTGTGAACTATTCTAATAATTCAGGCTTTAACCGCCAGAGATATAAATAATATTAATATCTTTACCACATGAAACACACCCTCACAGAAAAAATGACAAAAACACATAACCATATTTGTTTCGAGAAAAACATGTAACTTTGCAGCATTAATTTTGTAAGATGTACCTGATTATTGATATTGGCAACACATTGCATAAAGCGGCGGTTTTTTCGGAGACGGGAGAGCTCGTCGAATTGCAAAAATTTCGCCAATTGACTCCAAACCGCATAGAACAATTGTTCAAACAACATTCAATTTCCCATGCCATTTTGTCGGCTGTGGGGAAATATTCACCCCTGGTGGAAAATTATATCCGCCAGCACTGTCCTTTGCTTGTGCTTTCCACTGCGACACCCCTACCCTTCAGCATCTGCTATCAGACTTCCAGCTCCTTAGGTCCCGACCGGATTGCCAATGCCGCAGGAGCATACCGCATGTACCCTAGGCAAAATGTGCTATCCATCCAGTTAGGCACCTGCCTGGTCTGTGATTTCATCAACAATAAAAAAGAATATTTGGGTGGCTCTATTGCTCCAGGTATCGGCATGAGGTTCAAAGCCCTGAAACATTATACCAAAAAATTGCCCGAAGTGGAAAAACGACAGGCGGAAAAGCTGGTGGGTGCCACCACCGAAGAGTCGATTCTCAGTGGAGTGATGAACGGGATACGCTTTGAAATTGAAGGCACGATTGCCGCTTACCAGCAGCAATATGGAGAGGTAAAAATACTGCTGACAGGGGGTGACGCAGACCCCTTGCAAAAGTCAATAAAATTTCCGATATTTGCAGCCCCAAATAATGTACTTTGGGGATTGTATGAAATTTTGCGCTATAATGTACAGAAATAAGGCATTTGTAATCATATTGTTGACTCTGCTCACTGCGATGCGGATGGATATTTTTGCGCAAAATGAGATCAGTTCTCCCTATTCCCGCTATGGCGTGGGACTCGTCAACAACAACACCAACGGTACCCTGTCCTCTATGGGTGGAGTATTTTACGCCATGCAGTCCAACGCTTATATCAACTTCCGAAATCCTGCCTCATACGCGGCTTTCGATTCACTTTCGTTCGTGGGAGACATCGCCTTTTCTGTAAAAGCGATGTATCTTAAAACCAGTACATTATCGCAGAAAGGAACCATCGGAAGACTGAACTACATTGCCATTGGTCTGCCGGTAACCAAACACTGGCGCACCAGTGTCGGCTTCCTGCCTTTCAGTGACCGCGGCTATAACATCACTGATTCAAAAGACATAACTAACATTGGCACTGTGAATTACAAATACACAGGAACAGGCGGACTGATGCAACTGTACTGGGGCAATGCCTTCAAAATATGCAAAGGTCTGTCTATTGGTTTGAACGTGTCTTACTTGTTCGGTACGCTTTCATCTGAGCGATACGAAGAATTCACAGGAGATTATTTTTACAATTACAGAATCGCCCAGAATGATTACATTGACGGCATCTATTTGCAGGGCGGCATACAATATGTAACCAAAATTGGTGAATTCCACCAGATAGGAGTCGGTGCGGTGTATGAAAACGCGGCATACGTATGGGTAAAACGTAATTCTTTGGTAAACAGATATACCGGAGAATACAGCAGTGTCGTCACCTATGACACCGCCTATTCCATTCTGAACCAAAAAGGGAACCTGCGCATGCCTCAATCAATAGGTGGTGGTTTAATGTATTCTTTCAAGGACAAACTCACTGTCGGACTGGATGTGACTTGGCAAAACTGGGCAAAGTTCTCTCTCATGGGAGCATCCGATTCCCTTCACAATGCTGTTATAACCAATGTAGGTATACAATTCATTCCCGACCCCAGTTCCGGCAAGTTCAGCAAAAACATCGCCATCCGCGTGGGAGCCAAGTACTCCACCGGCTACATGCAAGTCAATAACACTCCTATATCTGATTTTGCGGTAAGTTTCGGTTTAGGTTTGCCTTTCAAAACATTCAACTCCAAATGCGCTCTCAACTTAATGTTTGAGTATGGCAGTATGGGAAGTACGAAAAATAACCTTATACGTCAGAATTATTTCCAGATCGGACTCAACTTGATTTTGGTGGAACGCTGGTATCAGCGAGTGAAATTGGAGTAGTTTAAACCTCAGATTATTTTTGGAATCAAAAAAATTAATATCAAAAACTCAATAGAAATGAAAAAGTTGTTTTTTGTAAGTTTGCTTTGCCTTGTTACCAGTTTTGCTTTCGCACAAAACTGCAATTTCAAGTATGGCGCCACCGAGGAAGACTCCCTGAAATGTCTGGAAGAAATTAGTTCCTTCCGAATTTTCTACAACAACAAGCAGTATGCTGATGCTTTGACCCCCTGGCATTATGTGGTGAACAATTGTCCCTGCGCTTGGGACGGTGTTTTCACAAACGCCCAGACCATGTTCGACAACCTGATCAAGGTTGAGAAAGACTCCGCCAAAAGAGAAGCCCTGATTGACGACCTCGTCAATTCATACAAAAACCGTCATATATATTTCCCAAAGAAATATACAGAAGGTAACGGATTGGGCTTTATGGCCTTCAACACCACCCGTTACAGAATGAAGGAGTATTTGAAGAACAAAAACTATGATGCCATTGAAGAGGTGTACAACTGGTTTGTAAGATCAGTGGATATGGAAAAAGAGAACACCCAACCTGGTATTTGGGACTCTTATTTCACAGTAGCTGAGATCATGACTCAGATGAAAAAGGACACCACCATCATCATTGAGGCATACGAAAGAGCCACTGACTACATTGATATGTCTATCGTAAACGCCTTCATCAAGTATGAGAAACAGCTGCCCAACTTCGCCAACCTGGATTCCGCTTTTGCGAAAAATCAGATTGACAAGATGGAATATGACAAACGCTTCAACCAGCTGTCAGCCGACACAGCCCGCCAGATGAAGTTCGTGAGCAACTATCGCAAGACCCTGTCCAACATCGAAGGCAAATTCCAGCCGTACGCTCCCTGCAACGTTCTGGAGCAAGTTTATGCCAAGAAATTCGACCAGAACAGAAACAATATCAAGGCTTTGAAAAAGATGGTGCTGACCATGAGCAAAGGCAACTGCGTAACCTCTCCTGTTTTCAAAGACGCATTGGAACTGGTACACGCAGCTGAACCCGGTGCACAAAGTGCTTACCTGATGGGCAACCTGTCGCTGAGAAACGGAGAAATCGACAAAGCTATCGAATACTTCAACGAGGCCATCTCACTGTTTGAAACCCAAGAACAGAAAGTGGACTGCTACTACATGTTGGGTCTGGCTTATCAGTTAGATCAGAAATACTCAGAATCTCGTAACGCCGCATTACAGGCTATCAAGATTCATCCGAACTGCGGTAAGGCATATATCCTGATTGGTGACTTGTACGCTTCTTCAGGCAACCGCTGCGGTGGTGACGATTTCCTGCCTCGCTGCTACAACTGGGCTGCCGCCGACAAATACGCAAAGGCTGCCGCCGTTGATCCCAGCTGCGCTGAAACTGCCAATGCCAAGAGAGCAAAACTGGCATTCCCCACCAAGCAAGACCGCTTCGTAAGAGGTTTGCAGGACGGACAATCCTTCCATGTAGGTTGCTGGATTCAGGAAAACACTACTGTCCGCTAATAAATGAAATTTAGCTCATTTAGCTAATATTACAATGAAAAAAATCATCAACAGTACCATGATAGCTCTTGCCGTTATGGTACTGTTTTTTTCATGCGGGAAAACAAAAGAGCCTGTCGTGCTCAAAGAATATAATGGCAAATTCCCTGACGAGTCTGCCACAGATATCCATATTATTTTCAGTGATGCCGGCATAACCTCTTTTGAATTGTATGCCAAAACACTCAACAAATATATCGGAGATACTGCCTATATGGACTGTCCCGATGGAATCACCATCTACGCTTATGACGAAGAAGGCGTCCGACAATCAATGTTAACGGCAGACTATGCCATCAGTGCGGAAGTTCCTCCCCGTATGGAAGCCTCCAAGAATGTGGTGGTGAAGGACCTTATTAAAAACGAAACCATTGAAACAGAACAACTTATATGGGACAAAGATAAGCAAATAATCTATTCCGTGGTACCCGTAAAACAAATAAAAGCGGACGGAACGGTCAATTACGGTGATGGATTTGAAGCAGACGAGCATTTCACAAAATACAGGGTTTTCAACCCCAGAGGCGAAATGATTGTGGAGGAGTTGTGATTTTAAAAAAAATATGTATTTTTGCAGACAGAAATTGAAATAAACATTTTAGTATGAAAAAGTCTTTGTTACTGATACCCGTTATAGCTGTCGTTCTTCTTCTTACCATGACCCAGTGCAAGAAGAACTACAATTGTGGCATGAAAGTGGTTTGCTACTTTTCCACCAATGGTTTAGATACTGGAAAAGTTGTGGCCGGCGCCATTCTGGACATTTACCCCGGTTCCATAGCTCCTGGCAGAACTGTTCACCCTGCCATTGAAGCTGGCAAAAAAGGCGTGACTGGTGCTGACGGCTCGTACTCTTACACCTATCCCTACGAAGCCCTTTTGAATATCACCGCCACCTACACCGACACAGTGACAAATATCGACTACAGGGGCACTGCGCAAATCAAGTTACAAGAAGGCGAAACCATAGAAAAAGCCATTCTGATGATGCCTGGCATCTGATAACGAAAACTTTTCATCTTGAAAAGAAATCTTGTCAGTTATATTGTCCTTGGGGTTCTAAGCGCCATTCTTTTTTTTGTCGTCACTCACCATGACCGGATTCATTATGGTCTTCTGAATAACACTTATACAGAGGAAAACGAGTGTGACACACTGCACGTACTTCTGTTTTACCATGCCTCCGACTATTTCGTTTACCGTGGCTCTCCCATCGGCTTCCAGTATGATATGCTCAAACAAATGGCCAAGGATATGGGAAAGGAAATTGTCATCACAGTGGAAAGCAACCCGGAAACGGCTTTTTTCACCTGCTTCACCAACGACTATGATTTGGTGGCAATGGATGTCAACAAAGGTCAGCTTTTCACCCCTTATCTCAATTTCTCCGAACCTCACTCCTATTCATACCCCGTGCTAATCGCCCGGAAAAACACCAAAATAAACGACACCCTCACAAACAAATTGTATATTCCCGCCCAGTTCCCTGTTGAAGTGAGTTTGGCCGATATCCATCATACTTCACAATGGGAAATGATTTATACTGAGACCAACAAGACAGAAGACCTTTTTGAATTGCTGGCCGAGAAAGAAATCGATTTTATAGCCTCGGACTATAATCTTGCGGTCACTTTGCTGCCCTTTTATCCCAATCTGAAGATACTGGGACGGATTGGCAGCGATTTCAACAGAGAGTGGGTGCTGAATCCCAATAATCTTTCATTGAATAAAAAAATAAATGCCTGGATTGTGGAGTTCAAGCGTACCAGAAAATATGAAGCGCTTTGCAAACGATACCATAGTACAGGCTCTCATGTGATTCAACAGTCCTTTGGCAAAGGCAGCCGCAAATCAATTTCCGCCTACGACGCCAGCATCAAAAAATACTGCCAAACCTACGGACTTGACTGGCGTTTCGTGTCTTCCATTATCTTTCAGGAAACCAAATTCAATACCGACTTGGTAGGAATTGGCGGCAGTTTCGGCCTTATGCAGCTGATGCCGGAAACCGCCGAACATTACGGCTTGTCAGACAGCTCTTCCATTGACGAACAGATCAAAGCGGGAGTGAAGCACATCGCATCGCTTTACAAAAGATACCCCAGCATCAAACACGAGGATGACCGCCTGTACGTGACCGCCGCGGCCTATAATGCGGGAAGCGGGCATTTGCAGGACGCCATGGCCTTGTGCGCCAAATACGAAACCGACAGCGTGGACAATTGGCGAATGATATTCAAGTATCTGGAACTGAAATCACAACGCAAATATTACAACGATCCTGTAGTACGCTGCGGCTATTATCCCGGCGGGCATTCCATCAAATATGCCAAAGAGGTGATGGATCGGTATTTCGCCTATAAACACGTGTACAAATAATCAAAAAAATACCAACATGAAAGTTTTAGTCATCGGCAGAGGCGGTCGCGAACACGCCATCGCATGGAAAATCGCTCAATCAGCATTAGTGGAACAAGTATTTGTCGCTCCCGGCAACGACGGTATAGGACAGCAGTTCACCATCGTTCCCATCGACGAGAAGGACAATGCCGCCATCGTGAAATGGTCGAAGGAAAATGCCATTGGACTGGTAATTATCGGACCCGAAGCCGCTTTGCAGAACGGTTTGGCCGATGAACTGACACAGCATGGCATCCGGGTGTTCGGTCCCTCCAAGGCCGCCACACAAATCGAAGCCAGCAAGGAATTCGCCAAGGAGCTGATGAAAAAATACCATATTGCCACCGCTGAATTCGCCACTTTCTCGGATTATGACAGCGCCAAAAAATACCTGGATGAGAAGGGTGCTCCTATCGTGATCAAATACGATGGTCTGGCCGCTGGCAAAGGCGTGGTAGTGGCCATGACCAAGGAAGAAGCCGACGAGGCGCTGAAAGACATGTTGCTGGATGCCAAATTCGGAGAAGGCAAGGTGGTGATGGAAGAATATCTGGAAGGACCTGAATTCTCGCTGCTGACACTGGTCAACGGCCGCCAGGTGGTGCCGTTGGTAATCGCCCAAGACCACAAGAGAGCTTTTGATGGCGACAAAGGACCCAATACCGGAGGCATGGGAGCGTATTCCCCCGTACCTATTATCCCACAATCCGCTATAGACCAAGCCGTTGAGGAAATCATGAAGCCCGTGGCCGCAGCCATGGTGGAAGAAGGCAAGCCTTTCTGTGGCGTATTATACGGCGGACTGATGCTGACAAAAAACGGTCCCAAGGTGATTGAGTTCAACGCTCGTTTCGGCGACCCTGAAACAGAAGTGGTGCTGCCGAAAATCAAAAGCGACCTGTTACAGCATATTCTGGATGTTTTGGACAACAAAGAGACCAAAGTGGAATTTGAGGAGGACACCTTCCTCGGTGTGGTGCTAAGTTCAAAAGGCTATCCGGGAAGCTATCCCAAAGGACAGCCCATCAATGGTTTGGAGAAGGTAAAACAGCTGGTGTTCCACATGGGAACAGCCTTGAAAGACGGCCAATGGGTAACCGCCGGCGGACGTGTGCTCTTCGTGGTAGGCCGTGGCCGCACCATCCAGGAAGCACAGAGCGATGCCTACGCAGGAGTTCATCAAATCCAAAGTGATGCATTGTTCTACCGCAACGATATCGGACACCAGGCAATTAACAGTTAACAATTAATAATTAACAGTTAAAAGATGTAGGGCTGTCATATTATGGCAGCCTTACTGCGTATATAACCCCTGCTATGACATTGTCCCGTATAGACGATCTTCCTTTAGCATTAAAAGATATGCCAGCGGCGGATGAGCCGCAACAGACCTGTCGGCAATAGCGCCACCAGGAAAATCAGCACATGGTTGAGAAAACCCGGGGTGACCTGTGCCCTTTTATTGAAAAGTGCCCGGACCCCTCGACGAGCCAGCTTCTCGGGAGTGGTAATATAACCGACAATCATTCCGATTTTGGTGGCGGTCTTGCTGATGCTGTATAATCCGGTATCCACCGCACCAGGACGGACTGCCGTCACATACACCCCTTTGTGATACAACTCGATATGCAATGAGCGGGAGAAATTTTTCAGGAACGCCTTGGTAGAACTGTAGCTGGCCAGTCGCTGCACCGCAATTTCCGAGGTGATGGAACTCATATTGAGAATGTATCCTTTGTGCCTTTCCACCATGTCTTGTCCGAAATAATAGCAAAGCATGGCCGGGGTGAAGGCGTGAAGATTGATAATCATCTCATTAAAAGCTTCGGTATCGGCCAAAAAATCCCGATCATGATACACGCCAGCATTGTTGATAAGAACCTCAACCTCAATATTTTGCGTTTTACACCAATCGTACAGTTCCTTGGCGGCTTCAGAAGTTCCAAGATTGCAGGTCAAAGCTTTCACTTCCACTGGGAAATCCTGTTCCAATTGTTTTTTCTTTTCCGCTAATTCATCTTCTACATTACTGATAATAAGAAGATTATAACCTTTTTCCGCCAAAACTCTGGCGTATTGGTAACCAATCCCTGAACTGGCACCCGTCACTAATGCGTATGCTTTCTGCGTTGTCATCAAATATCCATTAAATTCAAGGCGCAAAAATACTATTTAATTGGCAAATTAGCAAATTAGTTAATGTATTTTTGAGAATAGCTATGAGCTGTGAGCTATGGGCTGTGAGCTATGAGCTGGGGGTTGTAAAAATTAAATTTTGTAACAAAAATGCTCATCGCTGAAAGCCCATCGCTCATCACATTTTACCTGTAACAAACTCCAAATAAAAATAGAATAAAAAAATACCGATAATTCAAAAAAAAGTACTAACTTTGCAGATTAGTGTAATTTGTTGGAATCTATTGTATAAGACAATGAAAAACATTACTTTAATCAGTGATTGGAAACTGCGGGACCCCTACGTGGCCATGCTGAAAGGGCAGTTGTGGAAGGCCATTCCGGATGCCAATATCATTGACATCACGCATGCCATCGACGCGTTCAGCACAGAGCAAACCGCTTTCATCCTGAAAAACAGCTATAAATCGTTCCCGGAACAGACACTTCACTTTGTGCTGACAGGTATCACCCTGTCGCATACCTCCATGCCCGTCATGGTGGAATATGACCAACATTATTTCATTGGCGAGGACAATGGCATATTCTCCTTGATGTTCGGTGACGACCCCAATGTGAAGGCTGTAACACTGAACATGCCCGACGAGAAAACCACGGTGCTGGACAAATTTGTCAGCATGGCACAGTTACACTTCTCCAACAATCTCAAAAAAAACACCTTACCTTACGATACTTTTATCCGGAAAATCAAACTGGAACCTGAGCACGACACAGTCAACCGCATCATCACCGGCCATGTGGCATACATCGACACCTGTTGCAACGCCGTGACAGATATTCCTGTGAAAATGTTCAAGGACGCCGTGAAGAAAGGCAATTTCTCCCTTATGCTTTCTTCCACCAAACACATCACCATCACCCATTTCCAGGAATTTTACAATCCCAAGGAAGAGGAGGTGTATGTGTTAAGTAACAGACTGGGTTACATGGAAGTAGCGCTTAACAATAGCCGTATCGCGGTGTTGGCGGATTTGCATATCGGCGACAAGGTGGAGATTCGCTATTAACCATATTCAAACTTGAAAAACTGAAAGAATACTGATGAGAAACAAAGTCACAGCATCGATTTTGGCCCGTTGCAGAAGATGGATGAAGCAGAAACTGGGCATGCAGGCTACCATTCTGGTGCTGAGTTTCTTTGTGGGTATTTTCGGAGCCACAGCGGCTATCATCGTCAAAAACCTGATGCATCTGACGGTGTCATTCCTGAACAACACCTTCCCTAACGCACATGTCAACTACTACTATCTGGCGTTCCCCATTATCGGCATTGTGCTGACGGTCATCTACACACGAAGGGTCATCAAGGACCATATCGGGCATGGCGTTTCCATCGTGTTGAAATCCATTTTCAAAAGCGAAGGCAAACTCAGGCGACACAACATGTACTCGTCGATGGTGGCCAGTACGCTGACTGTCGGGTTTGGCGGTTCTGTGGGACTGGAAGCCCCGATGGTGCTGACCGGCTCAGCCATTGGGTCCAATCTGGCACGCCTCTTCAACCTCAACGCCAAGTCCACCACCTTGCTGCTGGCATGTGGTTCAACGGCGGCGGTCGCAGCCATCTTCAAAGCCCCCATCATGGCCATTGTTTTCGCCATCGAGGTGCTGATGCTCGACCTGACCAGCGCCGCCCTGCTACCCCTGCTGATTTCAGCGGCTACAGGTACGGTTTTGTCCCTGCTGTTCTTGGGTGACACCCTGACTTTTGACATTGCCAGCACCCAATCTTTCTTCCTGAAAAACATTCCCTTTTATATCATTTTAGGCATCCTCACCGGTTTTATCTCCATCTATTTTCTGAGATTGTTGAGATTTATTGAAAGAAGCTTCCAGAAAATCAAATGGATACAGCTCAAAATCATCATTGGTGGTGTGGTCTTGGGAGCCCTGATTCTGCTGTTGCCGGTGCTTTTCGGTGAAGGTTACGAAAGCATCAATGCCCTGTTGAAGGGAGATGTGATGGAATTGTTCGAAAAATCCCCGCTGTTCCTGCTCTCACAGCAGCATTGGATGCTGATTATCTTCCTGATACTCATTATTTTCCTGAAAGTTATCGCCACAGCGGTAACCACCTCGGCCGGCGGTATCGGCGGTGTGTTCGCCCCCACCCTGTTTGTGGGTGCGTTCACAGGCTATCTGGTGGCGGAAATCGCCAATTATTACCTGGGCTTCAACCTTCCACACATCAACTTTGCGTTAGCAGGCATGGCAGGTGTGATGTCCGGTGTGATGCTCGCCCCATTGACCTCTATCTTCCTAATCGCCGAAATATCAGCTGGTTATTCATTATTGATTCCACTGATGATTACCTCACTGATTTCTTATCTTTGTGTATCACCCATTGAGAAATATTCGGTCTATACCCGTCAGTTGGCTGAAAAAGGGCATTTGAAAACCCATAACAAAGACAAATTCGCTCTGAAGAAAATCAACTGGGGCAGAATTATCGACCATAATATCACTACACTGCCCTTGCACAGCACCCTGAGGGAATACACCCATTATATCGCCCAAAGCAAGAGAAATCTGTTTGTGGTGTTGGATGACAATCAGAAATTCGCCGGTCTGCTGGTCATGGACGACCACCGTGACAAGATTTTCAACCAAGAGCTGTACGACAAGGTGCTGGTGGATGATTTGATGATAGAACCCGAGGAATTCATTTACGATACCGATAGCGGCGAGGAGATGTTGGAGAAATTCAACCGGACGCAGAACTTCAACATGCCGGTAATCACGCAGGAAAGGGATTATATCGGCTTCCTGTCCAAAGCCAAAGTGCTGAACCTGTACCGTGATTTCATCGCCGCAGACTCAGAAGATTAACCAAACTGAAAGTTGAAAACTGAAAGATGAAAGTTAAAAATCATGAATACGTATAACTCATTTTCATTCTTAATTCATAACTCTTAGTTTCTAATTCAAAAAAACGAAAATGGAAATACTTAAAACCGAAATCGAAGGATTGTTACTTGTCAAACCCGACGTGTATTACGACGAACGAGGCTATTTTTTTGAGGATTACAACGAAAAACGCTTCAAGGAAGCGGGAATTACCGATGTGTTTGTGCAGGATAACCAATCGTTTTCCAGAAAAGGTGTCATCCGTGGCCTGCATTTCCAATGCCCGCCGTTCGCCCAGTCCAAACTGGTACGGGTCATCAAAGGACGGGTGCTGGATGTGGCGGTAGATATCCGTAAGGGCAGTCCAACCTACGGTCAGCACCATTCAGTGGAGTTAAGTGACGATAATTTCATGCAATTTTATATTCCCACAGGCTTCGCCCATGGTTTTGTGGCACTTGAGGATGACACGATTTTCGCCTACAAATGCGGAGCTTTTTATAACAAGGCTTCCGAGGCCTCCATTTTGTTCAATGATCCTGATTTGAATATCGATTGGAAGACCGACCCGTCGGTGATTTCAGAAAAAGATATGGTTGGCGTTCATTTCAAAGATTTTGTTTCCCCTTTCTCATTATGATTAAATTAGTGATTTTCGATTTGGATGGCACACTGCTCAATTCGCTTGAGGATTTGGCGGATTCCTGCAATTATCTGATGCGGAAATACGGTTTTCCGGAGCATCCATTGGACAGTTACCGCTATTTTGTGGGGGATGGCATTCATAAATTGGTAGAGCGCATTTTGCCGGAAGACAAAAGACAGGCGGATTTTGTGGAGAAGGTTTTTCAAGAGATGATAGCCTACTATGATATTCACAAAGAAGACAAAACCGTGCCCTACCCTGGCATAATAGAGACTTTGGAAACATTGCAGAAACATGGTGTGATGCTGGGAGTGGCCTCCAATAAAGTGAACAAGGCGATGATGCCCCTGATGGAGCATTATTTCCCGACCATCAAATTCACGGCAGTGCTGGGCCAAAGAGAGGGCATTCCGGTGAAACCTCATCCGCAGATTGTATTTGACATTATGGAGATGACGAAGGTGAACGCTGAAGACTGCCTGTATGTGGGAGACACCGGTGTGGACATGGACACGGCGCATCGTGCGGGCATGAAAGCAGTGGGAGCGCTTTGGGGCTACCGCGACCGCCAGGAACTGACCGAACACCAAGCGGAATACATTATTGCCCAACCGACAGAATTAATAAAGTTGACAGTTGATAATTGACAGTTGACAATTACTTTAATATCCTTAAAGACCTTAAACTCGTTATACCCAATTCTCTGAAAACAACAACAATAACAAAATAAACAACAACACTATGGAAATTTTATCAGACAGAATTTTAGCGATGGGTGAATCGGAAACCTTAGCGATGACCCAGATTGCCCGCGAACTGAAAGAACAGGGCAAAGACATTATCAGCTTGAGTATTGGCGAACCGGACTTCAACACTCCGGAATGTGTGAAGGAATACGCCAAACAGGCCATCGACGACAACTACACTCACTATCCGCCAGTTCCCGGCTATGCTGATTTGCTGAAGGCTATCAGCCACAAATTCAAAAGAGACAACAACTTGGATTACGACACCAACCAGATTGTGGTGTCAACTGGTGGCAAGCAGTCCATCTACCAGGTTGTGATGGCTTTGGTGAACCCCGGCGACGAGGTGATTATCCCCACTCCGTATTGGGTTTCCTACCGTGAAATCGCCAAGGTGGCCGGTGGCAAATGTGTGTTCATTCCCGCCAAGCTGGAAAACGATTTCAAAATCACCGCTGAGCAGTTAAGAGAAGCTATCACCCCCAAGACCAAACTCATCATGTTCAGCAGTCCCTCCAACCCGACAGGTATGCTGTACAGCAAAGAAGAATTGCGCAGTCTGGCCGAGGTAGTGAAAGAGCATCCGCAGGTGGTGGTCATGTCCGACGAAATTTATGAGCACATCAATTTCCAAGGCAAACACGAGAGTATCGCCCAGTTCGACTTCATCAAAGAACAAGTGGTTACGGTTAACGGTGTGGCCAAAGGCTTTGCCATGACTGGCTGGCGTATCGGTTTCATCGGCGCTCCGGTGAAAATTGCCAAGGCTTGCAAGAAACTGCAAGGCCAGGTGACTTCAGCCACTTGCTCCATCGCCCAGCGCGCCACTCTCAAAGCCATGGAGATGGATCCCACCACTTCCAAGGACATCATTGACATGCGCAACACCTTCAAGGCCCGTCGTGACATGGTATTCGCCCTGTTGAACGAAATTCCCGGCTTCAAACAGCGTATGCCGCAGGGCGCTTTCTATTTCTTCCCCGATGTGTCAGCGCTGTACGGCAAGCATGTGCCCGCCGATTCCCAATTCGCCGCTACCTACAAGAAAACGGCCATTGAGAATTCAACCGACCTGTGCATGTACCTGCTTTACGATGCCAATGTGGCATTGGTGCAAGGTTCCGCCTTCGGCGATGACAACTGCATCCGTCTGTCCTACGCCACCTCAGAGGCCAATCTGAAGGAAGCCTGCCGCCGCATCAAGGCCGCAGTGGAAGCAATGAAATAACAGACATTCCATGTGTTATAGAGACGGGACGTGCCCCGTCTCATACGGATGAAATACAAATGCATACAATTGTGTAGAGACGCACGGCCGTGCGTCTCTATATTACAATTCCAGACAAAACCGAAGATCATGAAAAACGCATTCAAAAAAGCCTTGTTAGTTTCAATCGCTATCTGCTGTATAGTGACAAGCTATGCGCAAGACAGCCTTCGAAACAAACCCATCCTGAGTCCGACTATAGAAATCACAGGAGGTCCTAATTTCCCCTTATATAAGAAATCTGCCCGACAAGATTTGAATATCAACAGAAAACTACAATATGCGGTAGGGTTGCAATTAGGTATGGATATTGCGTATAAGCGTAATATTTTTTCAATTCAGATGGGTGCTATTGTCAACAGCAACGACTTTTCAACCACCAACTCCTATCATCTTTATGAACCTTCAAACGACTTTTACATTATCATCCCCAATAATTGCGAATATCATTTCGTTTTTGTCAATATACCTTTTACCTTCGGTTACCATTACCGTGTCAACAATAAATTTATGATATCGGTTTCCGCTGGGTATATTATCAAACAATTGGCACATTATAAAATGTCATACACCATACCTGGTTTTGACATCAGAAACAAAACCATGCATGGGATATCTGCGGCTGTCGGATTCAGCTATGTGGCCTCACCCCATTTTTCTTTACGGATAGAGCCGGTCTTTGAATATTTCTGGTGGAAATATCCTGTAAATTTATCTGGTGAATATCGAGATAAGATTTTTGACTGTTTTTCTTCATCGATGATTGGCCTGAGGTTCACGCTCAAATGCAATATTCTGAAAGAATACAATTGATATCCGAAGTAACCCCACACTTTCGTGCGGGATTATTGAGAGAATGCCCCATCGAGGCATAAAATCGCATCAGTACATAACTTTGAACACAGATAATGTTCGTTTTTTCAACGGACTCTTTTATTTTTTCACAAATTTCTGTACCGAAGCAGTGCCATCGGTTGAAATGACTTTCAGCATATAAATTCCTGAAGAAAGATTTCCGACTGGAATCGTACAGAAATTGTCTACAGCAGGATTTTCAGTAACAATTAATTGTCCCAAAGTATTATAGAGTTCAATCGTCCGCATATTTTCTCCGGAAACATTCAGCTGATCCACTGCGGGATTGGGATAAATCGAAAAAGAATTCAACACAACATCTTTCACCTCATCTGTAAGGAAATGCACATGGAAAGTCAGATAATCACCATATTCATGAATATCCGTGATTTCAAAACTATGTTCAGGAGTGCCATTCGTGAGGTAGGGGTGAGGATTGGTAGAAGGACCGAAAGAAGTGCGACCTGACTCAAAACTGAAATTTGCCTGAAAAGGATTGCCATTAACGGTATCGCAATTACTGCCGGGACGGAAAATCCAGTATTGGTGTGCCTGGGTATAAAAGTCGAAGTAAGCGTTGGCAAACATGCCATCGTAATTGATGGGGACCGTGTCATTCCAACGACCAATCAACATACCCGAAGCAGGAATACCTGAGTCAAAAACATCCGCTTTGTTACGATATTCAAAAGTAAACCACTGAGTACTATCAATGGCCGACTTGATATAATAACAATTCTGTGAAGCGCTTGAAGTATTGCTTAATATAGTGTATGTACCATCTTCCGTAATCTGTATAGGTTCATCTGCAACATGTATATATTTGGATTTCAAGATAACACTCATTTGCTGATAAGCGCCTCCCGAACACATCATATCCCAATAATCCGCAGGAAAAACATTTCCGTAATTGATGTAATGGTACAAATCCGGCAAGCCCATGGAATGACCCATTTCGTGGCAGAAAACCCTTGCGGCAAAATAAGTGGAGGAACCCTCAAACTCAAAATTGAAAGCATGCGGCCGAATACCGTTAACCATAACAGGGAAATCGATGGAATCCTGCGGGAAGAACTCCATGTGAGGCCATAATATGGTAGCCCACGCCCCCACATCACCTTTGACGATGAAACTGATGTTGTCAATAAAACCGTCACCATTGCCGTCCAACATGGTATAAGTGTCCACAAGACCCATGGAATCCACCGCATGAAGAATTTCCGCAATCAGTTCCGCCTCACGCATGGAGATGCCTTTAAAAGGCAGTTCGCCTTGATAACCAATGGGATTGGTAGGACTATAGGGCTGATAATAAGCCCGAGGATGCTTGGTGGCATACGATACAATATGTCCGCCTTGTACCTGATTTGCATAAACGGTGTGGAAATGTATTTTGTCGTAAGTGCTTTCTTTGTAATAATTGTACACACTATTATAGTCTGGTTCTTCTTTGTTAAACATATTATCAACATCCTGGAAAGAATGGCCTATTTCCTCATCATCGGCAAAACGCACAAAAATAGCGAGGTTATATAAATCCGAACGGTTGGTATCGACCACCCAGAAATCGTACTGGGTCTTTTTGTTGGTCAGAAACTCCATCGCCCCTATAGTGGAAGTGGACTGAATATCAATAGAATCATTGCTTTGGAACATCACCACATAATAACTGCCCACAGGCAAATCAACGGAAGCTGAAAAACTATATTGTAAGGTATCTCCTGCGGGAATCGTAACATGCTGCACATCAAGCCATTTCACAAAACTATAATCCGTATTGGTATAAGCCGCCTGCGCCACGAACAAATCCGCTGTGGTATCACCTACATTGACCAACTCATTCTGGCCGTGAATCACATCATTCATCTGAATACGGTCTGTATCCGTTGTAACATCATGCAATAACTCAACGAAAGCGAACATTTGGGATATATCACTGGGGTGGAAATTGAAAACCGCCACTTCAGAATGAGAGAAATTATAGTAAGTAGTCGGTGTTAACGCATTGATGGCAAAATAGTTGTCGCAATTGCCTCCCCATCCCCAATTAACATGGAACATATCATTCTCATCATAGCCATCCAGAATAAAAGCATGACCTGCCTGATTAGTGCCCTCATTCGGGTCTGCAAGAGACTGGCCGGTATATAACACCGGACGATTCATATCCAATTCCGCTTTCAACATATTAATCCATAATTCATCAGTATAATTGGAACGGCTTTCAATCATAGCATCATGGGAATAGCCAAAATGACGCAAAGCCGCATAGCATTGATTATTAGCATTGCTACTGCTGCTTCCCCGACAATCACTGTTATATTTCATATTCATCGCTACCCCGCATTGATAAGCCAGTGTGGCCACTGCCAAGCGCGCTTCAATAGCACTGGTATCATAGATTCTGTCCGGCATATTCTGCCAATCGTAATAGGTAGAACCAAAATCGGCACATAAAGTATCATAACGCCAACAGGAATATGCACCGTTATAGCTGTAGCAATTGGAACCGATGCCGTAGGCAGGCCATTGCCAATAGCGCATTACCTGTGCCAATGCCAGGGCCACACAGCCTACAGTGGGATGCCCTCCAAGATTCCCCAGAAGGGTGTCGACAGGACACAGGGCATTGTAAGCCAAGCCACCAGATGTCGCCTGCGACCAAGTGGATGTGATTAGCGGAGCCACACTACGAAGATTCCGCTGCGGATGATATGTCTGTGGAGCGGCACCGTTGGCAATAGCATCAAGCTGTCTGTCAAACATTTGCAACTGAAATTCCATGGCTTCCGGCATATCTTCGGGATTCAGTTCGCCCGTAAGGGAATAGGCCAACACAGGAAGAGTGCGGTCATCGTCACTCATAATCACATAACCTCCGCCCTGTAGATTAAAGGCATACAAGTGGTTGTAGTTCAAATTAATACGACTCATTTGTTCTGGCGAAACCGTTCTTTCCCGCATATTCCGCTGCGTATTCATAAAAGATGCCGCAGTCTGGCGTGCAGTAGTTTCGTTAATGGTAGCAGCAGAAATCAGCTGCATTAAGCCGAATAACAAAGCAATGGAAAAGAGAATAGAGATTTTTTTCATAGGATAAACATTCGCTTCAATATTAATATTTCACTGATATTGATTGCAAAAATAATAATAATTCAAATACCCAACAATCTTATTCTCTCTTCCGGACAATTCCGTCGGGACTGTAGGCATAGCGGTTGCCCAAGCCGAAGCAGGTTTGGACATTCTCTGGGGTGAGGACTTTGGAAGTGGGACCGAAATGCTGGATCTCTCCTTCTTTCATCAGCAGAACCTCCTGGGCATACTGCAAGGCGTAAGGGAAATCATGCAGTACGATGATGATAGTAACCTGTTGTTGCTGATTCAGTTCGGCCAAAATGTCCATGATTTCAAACTGGTGTACCACATCCAGATTGGCCAACGGCTCGTCGAGCATGATAATAGGCGTTTGCTGGGCAATGGCACGGGCAATCATGGCACGACGGAGCTCTCCTCCACTCAACTGTCCCAACATTCTGTCTTTCAAATGTCTAAGATTCGTCATCTCCAACACTTTTTCCACCAGCTTTTCATCTTCAGGAGTAGAAAACTCCCAGCGGTTCTGATACGGATTACGTCCCATCATCACCACTTCAAACACCGAAAAGTCAAAGACCACATCCTCACGCTGAGGCACAAAAGCTATCTTGCGCGCCAGCTCCAACGGCTTGTACTGGTTCAACGAAAGTCCATCAATGCGAATATCTCCCTCCTCCAGTAACTGAAGCCCAGCAATCGACCGCAACAAGGTGCTCTTGCCGGAGCCATTGGGTCCCATCACCGCACAGAAAGCGGACTTCTCAAAGGTGACAGAGAAATTCCGGAGAACCCGTTTTCCCTCATAGCCAGAAGATATATTGCTAATTTCTATCATCTTACACTTTCTTTTGACGCAACAACAAAAAGAGGAAATACGGGGCACCAGCCAAGGCCGTGATACTGCCCACCGGCAACTCCGCAGGTATAGCTAACGTACGGGCCAGCGTGTCGGCAATCAGCAGGAAGAAAGCGCCCAGAATCAGCGAATACGTGAACATGGAGCGCATATTATTGCCAAAGAGCATTCGCGACACATGAGGGATAATCAGTCCGATAAAACCGATAACTCCGCAACAGGATACTGCTGTGGCAATCAACAGAGAGGAGAAAATCAATGTGACATAGGCTACCCTTTTAGTGTTGACCCCTAAATTTTTAGCCACATCTTCACCCATCTGCATGATATTCAAATCTTTGGAATAGAAAAAGAAAGGAATAACGCAGAGGATGGTCATCACGGTCATCATCAGTACCTCCGACCAGGAAATCGATGCCAGCGAGCCCATCGTCCAGAAATAAATCTTATGCATTTCACGCTGATGCATCACCACCAACAGGGTGATAACAGCAGATATCAGGAAGTTGATGGCAATACCCACCAACAGCAGGGTTTCGATACTACGACGGCGACTCATCTTGCTGATACCCAGGATGACAAAGAGTGTAAGCAAACCGGTTATCAGGGCGGGGATGGTCACTCCGAAATAGAAGACATCCCAGCCCAGGATGAAGCTGATGGCACCACCCAGCGAGCTTCCCGACGAGATACCCAGCACATAGGGGTCACAAATCGGGTTGCGGAAAATGGACTGGAACACACAACCACAGGCTGCCAGCGCCGCTCCGACAATCACACTCATCACTATTCGTGGCAACCTCAACTGAAACAGCGTGATACCATATGAAGCCGGTACGCCCGTTGTGTCCGCATGACCGAACTGGGCCTTTGCCAACTGCCAAATCGTGTCCATGGGAATACGCACCACTCCGATGGTCAGGGCTACAACCATACTGAACAGCAAGACTATCAAAAGCAGCAAGGGCAATATTTTCGAAGTCCTTTTCATCTATTCAAGCTTTAGAAATCAATAGCCAATTTCACATTTATCAATCTGGAAGTCAAATAATTAGGAACTCTCGAATAGGTATTGTCCGTATTCTTGATCCAGTCGTAGGACGACACATTGGCAGTATTCAACAAGTTAAAGATCTCCAGATAGATACCAAAATTATTGATTGCTCGGATAAATTTGCTCTTGTTTCTCATTCTGTCGCGACTCTGCTCCAAGAACATGTACGAAAAGCCTAAATCCACTCGGCGATACCATGGACCATTGATACAATTCTCCCGACCATGCACCGTCCCTGGCATCCAGTAAGGCAGACCGCTACCGAAGACAAAATTCAGATGAACACGGAACTGCGGCAGCGTTGGGAAATGATCCTGGAAGAAGATGTTGATATTGAATACCTGATCGGTAGGACGACGAACGAACTTCGTGTCTGTGAGCTTGTTACCATCGGCATCCCGAACCAGCTTCTCCATAGTTTTCATCAAAGAAAGAGAAATCCAAGACTCCAGACCCTTGATAAACTCACCGCTCAGTTTCAAATCCACACCCGTGGCAAAACCCACCGCATCGTTGATACCGCTGTAAGTAATCTGCATGTTATTGGTGGTATAGGTAATCAGGTTGTTGAGCCACTTGAAATAACACTCGCCGGTAAATTTGAACGGCCTGTGCCACAGCAAAAAGTTATATTCCGAAGAGAAAATCAGCTGGTAGGATTGCTGTGACTTGGTCTCGGGGTGACGAATCCCCATAGGATCACGCATCTCACGATAGAATGGCGGCTGGTAATAGAGACCTGTTTTGATGCGGAACTCCCAATCTTGTTTCCAGTCGGGCTTGATAACCAAAGAAAGTCTCGGGGAAGCGGTAAACTCGTTGTTGAAAGACCAATAATGGAATCTCACACCGCCATTAAGAATAAAATCAGTTCCGTTTTTTGAGCTGAACTTCCATGCATCCTGCACAAAAGCAGTGGCACGCATAGTATTCAGTGAAGGATATTTGGCAAAAATATAATTATTGATATTCAGCACACGTGACGCATCGGTAAACGGCACCGCTTCTCCAGGGGTGGTAGGGATGACCGGCAGAATATATCCTGCCGAATCAGTGAAATTCCATTCGCTGAGCTGATCGTCAATCAGTTCGTGCTGCAGTTTCGCACCCCAACTGAAGGTGTTTTGCTTGGGCAATTTATGAGTACCTCTGACATCCACCGCGGAAATCAGCGAATTGATATAATTACGGGCATGACGCATGAAAGTGCCCACCCCTCTCTCAGTCAATTCGTGCGAAATATCATCCGTCTGGCTGCCCAAATCTATTTCGATATCTTTCAAAGCATACGCACCACGAATGTCAAAAGTCTCGGCCTCACGGGCATAATAGGAAGAAACAATGAACTTATATGTATTGTTTTCGTCTGCCAAATACTTGAAAGTCAGCGCACCCAAATAATTCTCATACTTGTCCACTTCCTGGCCCTCGTAATAAACCGTATAGCGGGACAAGGTAGAATTCAGGCTACCGAAAACAGCTGTTCTGTCAGAAGGAACAAAGAGGTAGCGATTAATGGAAAAGTTACCCAACAAACTGATTTCCAGCTTTTTGATAGGCTTATATGTCAGCAACATCTGGGTATCGAAAAAGCGAGGTTTGTAATCTCCCTTTGTATCCAGATTCTTGAAAAGATAAGCATTGGATTTGAAGCGGACACCCAACAAAAATGTGAATTTATCCTTAACATTACCCTCCACATGGCCCGAACAGCCCAGCAAGCTGGCAGAAAGCGAACCACCGTATTTGGTCGGCTGCTTGTATTCCACATCCAGCACCGAAGACATGCGGTCGCCATATTTGGCCTCGAAACCGCCCGCGGAGAATTTGATACCGGCGGTCAAATCAGGATTGACAAAACTCAAGCCTTCCTGCTGACCACTGCGGATGAGGAAGGGACGATAAATCTGGATATCGTTGACAAAGACCAGATTCTCGTCATAATTACCACCGCGGACGTTGTATTGGGAACTCAATTCGTTGGTGGAAGAAATACCCGGCAACGTCGTAATCAGCGCCTCCACACTTCCCGTCGGCGAAGGCAATTTGAAGGTCAAGTTAGGATCCACACGGGTAAAGCCATCGTCGCCACGGCCTCTGACATCCACCATTTCAAGCTGTTCACCGGTGGACAAAAGTGTAATCATCCGTCGCTCGCGTTGGTTTTTACGCAAAGTGACGATGAGGGTTGTATCACGATAGGACAGATGTTGCAGATGGATTTGCAACTCCCGTTCTGCCGGCACTTTCAACTCAAACATACCGGTTTCGGAGGAAACGGTAGACAGGTCGGCTCCCACCACGGTCACCACCACATTATCGATAGGCTGGGCGTATTCGTCGGTAATAATACCCACAAAAGTGGCATGCTGGGCAAAAAGCGTACTCATTCCCAGAGCCATCAACAGCAATAACCACTTCCGAAACTGTGCCAAGTATTTATGTTTTTTTTAATACGCAAAGATAGCGAAAATATTGCAAAAAAAATGCTACACATGATTTGTGTAGCACTTTTTAGATCTCAAAGTCAAAAGACATTATTTGAGGATACCTTTTTCGCTGGCTTCAACGATGCAGTTCCAAATGCCTTTTTTATTGATGTTGCGCATACCTTTAGCAGAAACTTTCAGCACCACATACTCGTCCAATTCGGGAACGAAGAATTTCTTGGTGTGCAAATTGGGACGGAATTTTCTTTTCGTCTTGATATTGGAGTGCGAAACATTGTTTCCGGTAATCGCTTTTTTTCCTGTGATTTGGCAAACTCGTGACATCTTTCCTTTATTTTTATATTATTATTACTTTTTCAAATTTGGGCTGCAAAAATACAATTTTTTTCAATACAAAATCATTGAATGACAATTTTTTTCAAAATTATGAATTTCCGCTATTCACAAGGCATTGTAAATATTGTTGATCTTATTGCCACCGCTATTTTCACTCGGGAGTGGTAATAATCATCTCACATTTTGCGCAATCGAAGGTCAATTGGAAGGTATGGCGGCCCGTTTTCAGGAACAAAGGTTCATTTTGTAGAGACGCGATTAATCGCGTCTCCACATTACCACATGTTTTATTAGCCTTTGATTCTTTCGGACAGGCACCCAAAGCATGACGGATGCAGTATTTGCAGGTCATCAATATTGAATTCTGTAGAGACGCGCGGCCGGGCGTTGCCACATTGGGCGATTCTGTTTTCTCGTAGGCATCCTCTATCTGTCCAAATCCAAGTTCTTGATAAAAATCCTTGGCTTTGGCATTCATCACATTGACGGCCTCGGGCAGTTGTGACAATGGTATTTCCTGCAGGGGCGCACGGTCTGTCTCTACAACATATTGCGTATCCATCAACATGTCTATAATCTGGCGCCGCCATCCGGCAATAACATAATTCGGGAAGAAAAACACCTGACTGGTTTTCACCTCAATATTTCTGGCCTGATAACAGGTATTGCCCAGTTTCGACAGCTGCGTTTGCAGATTTTGCAGCGCTTGTTCCGGCTTGTCCGCTACTTGTCTGTCCTCATGGATGGACAGTTCCACGGTCGTTCCGGCTTCGTCAGTAGCCTGCAACACCAACTGTCCTTCTTTCTCCGACAATTTGAAATCCACTGCTATGCGTCGCTCCGAACTTTTGCCTGCCAGCATTTTCTCAAACTGGATGTCGTAATTGCGATACAATTTGTCACCTACCGAAAGACCCTCGACAGGCTCATTCCAAAACACCCGCCGGCCTTCCACCTTGTTGACCCGAAAACCGTCAAAATTCCCTTGAGCATCGATAAAGCACAGGCCGTCGCCGTTATGCAGTTCTTTTTCTCCACTATATGTCAATGAGTTATGACTTACAGATTGCACCGTTCCCACAAAAGTCCCCGTGGACTTCGGAGTCGCCAGCTGAACCATCTCCGACCTTTCCCCATTGATGAAATAGGGAGTTTTATCCCGATGAAAGGTCTTTTCGGGATCCGGCTCGAAAAACAGAGTGGTTTTGCCAATGGAAGCTGCTTTATATTCCGGATGACCTTCCAAAATAGCATCTATACGGCGACGATAATAAGCTGTGATGTTTTTCACGTATGAAACATCCTTCAAGCGGCCTTCGATTTTGAAAGACATGATGCCGGCTTGCATCATCGGAAGCAACCAATCGGAGCGGTCCATGTCCTTCAGCGACAACAGATGACGGTCGCGGACAATGGCATTTCCGTCGGCATCGACCAGCGTGTAGGGCAAGCGGCAGAACTGGGCGCACTCGCCACGGTTGGCACTACGACCGCAGGAAACGTAACTCATGTAACAGCGACCGCTATAGCTCACACAAAGGGCGCCATGCACAAAGGCCTCCAACTCCACATCACAAGCCTTACGTATTTCTTGAATCTGCTGAAGACTCAGTTCACGTGCCAGCACAACCCGCTGAAAACCTGCATTTTGCAAGAACTTTACTTTTTCAGGAGTCCGGTTATCCATTTGCGTACTAGCATGTAAAGCTATGGGCGGCAAATCCAGTTTAAGCAAACCCATATCCTGCACAATCAAAGCATCCACACCCATCTCATAATAGCGCTTCACCTGCCGTTCAGCTTCCGCTAATTCACTGTCTTTCAGAATGGTATTCAGTGTAATAAAAACCTTGGCATAGTATGGATGGGCAAAGCGGACCAGCTGTTCCAGATCCACGAAACTGTTGCCTGCGGCGGCACGAGCCCCGAAACTAGGGCCCCCGATATACACTGCATCCGCTCCATGGGTAATCGCCGCCATGGCACACTCTATATTTTTCGCCGGTGCTAATAATTCTATTTCAGACATAAACGAACCTCCTTCATTCCGCAACAATAATTTTTTCCGGCTTTGTCATGCAGTAAAAGCCGACCGTATTCATCAGTTCCCGTAATCTCTGCTTCCACCAGTTTATTTTCTATCTCATACCACGTATATTCCTGATACAGAAACAGGTTCTCCAAATATTCCTGATGGATTTTCTGATAATAAGTGTTTTCTGAACATTGATACTGTTGGCAGACAGACACCAAGCCCAAGACCATCTCATGCACATCGAAATCCCTGTTTGTCAGCAATTTCAGCGAAGTCGGATTGGGAATATCCGCATCAAAAACAGTTTGGTTGATATTGATACCCACCCCGGCAATGGTATGCTTGATACGTTCTCCCTCAATATGATGTTCGATCAAAATACCCGCAATCTTCTTCCAATCCACATAAATATCATTGGGCCATTTGATTTTCACCCCATCGACGTACTGCGACAACAAGTTCCTGACCGACAGCGCAAAACACTGGTTCAGCACAAACTGCCGTGCGGGAGGATACGAAGGATTGAATAGCATACTCGCCAACACATTCTGTCCTTTGTCGCTTTGCCAGCGGTTGCTGCCTTGGCCCCTTCCGGCGGACTGGAAAGCGGCAGCCACGCAGAAATAGTCGGGCAATTCAGCGTTTTCTGCCAGCAGCTCCTTCAGTTTCTTATTGGTGGAGTCTATGGTATCGATGAAAAGAGGGTTTTCTAAAATCATGTGGCAAAGATACAGAGATTTATTCTTACTATATAAACATCCTTGTATTCTTCTTGTATTCAGCGTATTCCGCTTTGTTTTGAAGCTGGCGCTTCTCCATCAAGGGAATGCTGATAAAGCAGAACATGCAAGTGTTCAGTAACGCTCCGATCAGCCACCACCAATTCTGATCCACGTCGGGCGTGACAGACAAAAACATGAAATACACGCCCCACCACATCATGATTTCCCCCAGATAGTTGGGATGGCGGCCGTGTTTCCACAAACCCACATTACACACTCTGCCTCGCTTTTCCCGGATGAAACGGTGTATCTGCTGGTCGGCAATGAATTGCAAAGTGGCACTGCCCAGACACAGCATACAGGCCAGCAAAGTGAAAATATTGGCATCTGCCCCAATTTCTATTAACTTGAAGCCGGGAATCATCACCATGAACACCACCAAAGTGGGCATCATATTCAGTCCAAAAAAATTAATCAGCTGAAACACAAAAGGATGCTGACTTTTTCTATACTTGGTGTATCGCCAATCCTCCGCATTGAGATTCTTGAAAGTATAGGCCCAGTTGCCTGTCAAGCGGATGCCCCAGACCCAGACCGCCAGCAGTAACAAAATGGTGGCACTGCTACAACTTTGCTGGCCGACAGCCCAGGCAGTGAGCATGACCGGCGGGGCCACACTCCAGTAGGGGTCATAAACAGAGACATTTTTGAATACAAGTCCAAATGCCCATACAAAAACAGTGGCGACCACATCGGCCACCAACAGTCGCCAAAGATAGTGCCACTCCGCCATGCAGGGAAGCTGATATGCGGCATAGCCAACAAAAAACGCGGCGATATAGATGATTGCAATGATAAGGAAACTGGCTACTCTGGACTCTTTGATGGACATAATGATATCTCTTTGAATTACAATTGTTTTTTTATTGCTTAAAAAGCGGGCAAAAGTACAATTTTTTTTCATTCTATATCTGCAGAAAAAAACTATTCCAATTTGCCAACTAACTAATTAGCTGATTTGCTCATTATTTTTCGTATTTTTGCATTTTATATCCAGAAAATTATGGCACAGACATTACAGGAAGCTGAACAGCAGATTATCGAAGAATTTGAGATTTTTGACGACTGGTTGGACAAATACAACTATATCATTGAGTTAGGCAAGGAATTGCCACTGATTGACGAGCAGTACAAGACTGAACAATACCTGATTTCGGGCTGCCAGTCGCAGGTATGGCTGCATGCCGATTACCGTGACGGCCTGATTTATTTCACCGCCGACAGCGACGCCATCATCACCAAGGGCATCATCAACCTGCTGATCCGTGTGCTTTCGGGCCGCACCCCGCAGGAAATCCTGGACTGCAACTTGGAATACATCGACCAGATCGGACTGAAAGAGCATCTTTCGCCCACCCGCAGTAACGGACTGGTTTCGATGATCAAGCAGATCAAGATTTATGCGTTAGCTTTCAGCAAGAAGAGTTGAGCAAACCCCACACTTCCGTGTGGGGTTACTGAAATTTGGCATCTTCGATGCCATAATTTCTAATCGTAAAATCAAAAATAGACTACATAATTAATTGAAAAT
Organism: Bacteroidales bacterium; assembly: GCA_017633255.1. Classification (GTDB taxonomy): domain Bacteria; phylum Bacteroidota; class Bacteroidia; order Bacteroidales; family WCHB1-69; genus RUG11690. The sequence continues at coordinate 183,815 of JAGBPS010000017.1, read as the reverse complement.
CAAAATATTATGGCAAAAATTGTAGGTATCGGAAATGCGTTGGTTGACGTTATCGTCAAATTGGAAAACGAAGACTTGTTAAAGCAATTCGCTTTGGAGAAAGGAGGAATGGAAATGATTGACAGCGAAAGGAAAAGAGTGATTCACTCGGCCATCAAAGACCAGCCTCAAACATCCGCCACAGGAGGCTCCACCTCCAATACCATCCACGGACTGGCACGTTTGGGCATCGATGCCGGCTATATCGGAAAAGTCAGCAACGACGAACCCGGTCACTTTTTCCAAGAGGAAATGCAGCGCTACCATGTGACGCCACATCTGCTATACTCCGATATCGACACAGGCATCGCCACCACTTTTATGACACCCGACGCCGAACGCACCTTCGCCACTTATCTCGGTGCCGCCGCCACGATGACTGCCAACGAGCTGAATCCCGCCATTTTCAAAGATTACGACTATCTGTATATCGAAGGCTATCTGATTTATAACCACGATCTGATTCACAGGCTCTGCCAGATTGCCAAAGACTGCAAGCTAAAAGTAGCCATGGACTTCGGCAGCTATAATCTGGTGGAAGAACAGCGTGAATTCCTCAAAGACCTGCTCAAAAACCATATTGACATCATTTTTGCCAATCAAGAAGAAGCCAAAGCTTTTACCGGCAAAGACGACGAAGAGGCTTTGAACATCCTTTCAGAATACTGTCCTATTGCCATTGTCAAATTAGGTGCTCAAGGTTCCATTGTACGCATGGACGGAAAAACCACAGTAATCCCTCCGCAAGATGCAAAGCGTATTGACACCAACGGTGCAGGCGACATTTATGCAGCCGGCTTTATGTATGGTTTGATGAAAGGATATGATACTGAACGCTGCGGCTATATCGCCACACATCTGTCCTCCGCCATTATCGAGACAGTAGGCGCCAAACTGACGGATGCCCAATGGGAAAATTTACTCCCCGAGGTCCTTTAACAACTCCTCTTTCAGCATCTGCAAGGCGGTTTCGGCAGCCTTGTGAATAATCTCCACACGACTCAGATTCGGGTCGAAGTGGTGCAGTTGCGCATTGAAACGTGTAGTTGTAGCCACACAAATCCATACCGTTCCCACAGGCTTCTCCTCTGAGCCACCACCAGGACCGGCAATACCGGAAGTGGCAATACTATAGTCCACATCAAACAAGCCCATCGTGTTGATAGCCATATCGTTCACCACAAACTCGCTAACGGCACCGTGTTTTTTCAGGTTCAGCTCACGCACATTCAACACCGAACGCTTGATTTCGTTGGAATAGGACACCACAGAACCTTTGAAAAACTCTGAACTTCCCGGAACAGAAGTGATTAAATGTGACAGATAACCGCCAGTGCAGCTTTCCGCCACTGCCAATGTTTTTTTATTCTTGAAGAATAATTCCGCAATCTCCTCTTGTATTGTCATCTTTCTTAAATTGTTATTTTTCAGAAAATTATATTATTTATTTTCCTTCTCAGCAGGACCAGCGTTATCCAACGTTTTTTTTCTCCGGCACCTCCAGGTTTTTATCTTTCAAAGCTTCTTTCGGCATATCCTCCATTGCGATTTCCGCAGCCTCATCAATTTCTTCTTGATGATCCTTATACTTATAACGGCGGATTTTCTGAGTGGCTGTTTTCTCAAACGGTTCCTTCATGGCTTCAACCTTGTTGATCTTGGAATTCTTTCCAACCGTCTTGTTGACAAATTCCAGTACGGATTTCTTCAACGCCTCCGCTTTTTCAAACCACTGGTCTTCAGTCTCTTGGTTCCAGTTCAACACATTGTCATCGAACTTGACCATAGCCACCAGCTCGCCATTTTTCTCCATCACTAATGATTCATCCACGCCAGCCATGTCATTAATCACCATCTCAATCTCCTCGGGATAGATATTCTCGCCCGAAGGACCCAAAATCGTGTTGTTCAAACGGCCTTTGATGTAGTAATAACCATCCTTGTCCACCGTTGCGATGTCGTTGGTACGGAACCAACCCTCCTCGTCCAGTACTTGAACAGTACGCTCAGGATCTTTGTAGTAGCCCAGCATCACATTATCACCGCGGCACACAATCTCGCCCTCGCCTGTTTTTGGGTCCATATTGTCAAGACGGATATCCACTTTATAAGAAGCCACGCCAATAGAGCCCAAGCGTTTCCGCTTGTTAACCAACACATTGCAAACTAAAGGAGCGGTTTCTGTTAAACCATAGCCCACGGCATACGGGAAACGGCATTTAATCAAGAACTCTTCCACCTTGAGATCCATTTTGGAGCCACCTACACCGAAGAAGCGCAACTTGCCGCCAAAAGTTTTCACCAATTTCTTGCCGATGAGCCAATACAAAACTCTGGGCAGATGCTGGTCCATCCACTTGAGCACACGGCTCTTCTCGATGGTGGGAACGATACTGTTGTGATATACCTTTTCAATAATCAGCGGCACAGACAACATGACGGTGGGTTTCACCTTTTGCATGGCCGGCAACAAAACGGAAGGTGTGGGAGGTTTGGAAATGTAGTAACAGCAGGCACCCACATACATGGAGTAGAAGCTGGAAACGCACATTTCGTAGGCATGCGACATCGGCAGGATAGACAGGAAACGGTCGTTTTTATAGCAGGGCTGCGCCTTGAACGAAGCCACCAGATTGTGGCAGATATTCCTGTGGCTCAGCATTACGCCCTTGGCCTTTCCCGTGGTACCGGAAGTATAAATGATGGTAGCCAAATCGTCGGGTTGCGGGTCTTTAATCCAGCCGTCGCAACGGAAATCCTCTTTTCGGCACTTGATAAACTCCAGTGTTTCAATATCCACCACTAACGTCAGCTTGTCGATGCACTCCTGACTGAGCTTGTACAAAAGTCGTTTGGAAATAAAAATCACCTTGCTTTCCGAATGGGACAGAATGTTGGTCACCTCTTTTTCGGAGCTGTCGGGCAAAATCGGTACAGAAACACGCCCGTAAGCGGTGGTGGCAAAGAATGCCAACGTCCAGTTGGGCATGTTTTGCGACAGGATGGCAACGCGGTCACCCGCCGAAATACCGAAACGTGACAATCTGGTTGACAGCATGTTACATTTCTCCTTGAAGCTGCTGTAAGTGTATTTTTGTCCACCATCCACAAACTGCGCCATGGTGCGGTCCCAATAGACCGTGGTCGTATATTTGAAGACTTTATTAAGGGTGGTACAATAGGTTTCTCTGTGACTATTCCTAACTTTATAAGGACTCTTCGTTTTCTTACTCATATATAATCATCAATGGGTTATATAATTTTCTTTATGTCTGCCCTGAAGGCCTAAAGTTTCATAATATTCCTGAATGCGTTTCATGTCGGCATTGGCATCGTCGGTCAGCTCCCATTTTTTGCCCACGGTAATCTCCTTGCGGCCCCAGTCATAGTAGCCCACATACACGCTGGCGCCGGTTTCACGGGCAATCAGGTGGAAACCCGTTTTCCACTTTTTCACGGGTTTGCGGGTCCCTTCGGGAGCGATGGCCAGATGAAAAAACTCATTTTCATTGAAAGTTTTGATGATACTTTTGACGGCAGCTGCCGCATTGCGTCTGTCGACAGGCACCCCGCCAAAGGCTCGCAAAATGGGTCCCAGCGGCCAGAAGAAAAACTCTTTCTTAATCATGATATGCGCCATGACGCCATACTGGGCATAAAACAGGTAGCAAATGGGAAAATCCATGATGGAAGTGTGCGGCACCCCTAAAACAATGGCCTTGTTGCCCTCCATAATTCCTCCAACGCTGGTCCAGCCCAGTTTCCGTAGCAAAAAACCGCAGAATTTAGCCCATCTTTTGCCAACTTTTGTCTTTATTTTGGTCATATTTCTTCAAATTTCAGCGCCAAAATCCAAGTGCTCAAAACATTCTTATCTTTTTAAAAATCAAACAAATAACACACTCCACACCATCCTCCATCACCTTGAAAATTTGGCGCTGCAAAAGTATAAATTTTTTTGAATATGACTATAGTCGCTAGTTCTCCACCAAGATACGGTAATGTGTGAGAGCGTTTTGGTAGGAGATTTTGGCATCAATAAGTTGGTCAAGGGCTTGGCGGTGAATGGTTTGCGCCTCTAACAACTCCGAAATCGGAATCAACCCCGCCCGATAGTTGGTGGCGGATGTCTCCAAATTCACTTCGGCATCGTGCACCGTGGCTTTCATCAGCTCTGTCTGATTATAAGCCTCCGACACATTGTTCCACGCCTGCCGCACCTCCAGCTCCATCTTGCGGGTCAAATCGTCACGGTTATTCTCCGCTTTTAGAATCTGCAATTGCTGTTGCTTGATTTTGGTGGAAGCCTCCCACCAGTTGGTAAGCGGAACCTGCAACATCGCAAATGCCAGACCATTAAATTTTGAACGGTCAAAAACTAACTGACCGTACGAACCACCTAAACCCACTGTCAAATGAGGCAAAGTTTCCCCTATCAACACCTTCTTTTTCAACTGCTCGGCTTTCACACTCAGGTTCAATAATTGGTACTCCTTACGACCAGCCACAGCAGCAGCGGCATCTTTCTGTGGATAGACAGCAGTCACATCAGCGATACTATCGCTCAACCATAATTGTTCTGAATACTCCGTGCCCACCAATTGGCATAAGGCCATGGTAGCCAGCGTGATACCATTATTCACCTTCAGCATATTGGATTGCAATTCATGCTGTTTCAGGCTGACTTTCAGCTTGTCATTCTGGGTCACCAAACCGGCATTGAAAGCGGCAGTCACATCTCGGTCAAGGGTATCGAGAAAGACCATAGCCTGCTCTATAGTCTGCTTTTTATCCTGCAACGACACCACCAGCCAGTAAGTCTCTTCCACCTGCTGCAACAATTTGTCACAGGTCAACTCCTGCTGCAAAGTGGCAGCCTCTTCTCCCAATTTCGCCAAGCGGCTGCCATTCACTATCTGTCCGCCCATAAACACCGGCTGCACGGCAGTCACTCCTACCGTATAGCCTTTTTCGCACATCGACAAGGAATTAGGAAGCCCCATAGCCGCCCCGTATTCGGCATACATGTTATGCAGCCACTGGCGTGCCTCGGCATTGCCGATATCATCAATGCCGAACTCCACCAAGGGATTCAGGGCGTAATAGCCTCCTGCCAAAGCGCTGACATTGGGGAAATATTTGGTGAGCACCTGCTGCCGAACCTGTCGGGCCACCAACACATCCAAGGTAGCGTTTTTCACCGTGGCGTTGTTGCGGAGGGCCATCGATTTGCAGCTGTCAAGGGACAATGGCTGCGCCGAAAAGACGGCAACAGGCAACAACAGGGCAAATATTATGATTAGTGGTTTTATTCTCATCGTTTGTTCTTTTTCGTGGAGACATAGAGACGTGGAGACGTTAAGACGAATTCGTCTCAACGTCTTAACGTCTTGACGTATAACCGTATTCTCATTCATTATGATATCATGTGTTTTTTCAGATGTTTCACTAATTTGAAATTCATTTTCCGATCATGGCTTTCGAAGAGCTGCCAGTAAGCAACAGGCAGCAGGGTGACCACGAAGGGGAAGGAGAAGATGGTACCGAAGCAAATCACCACGCCCATCGGCATCCAGAGGGAAGTATGGGCAATAATCATCGGCACCACACCCAAAGCGGCGGCGGCAGACGTGAGGAAAATCGGACGCAAACGCCGTTTGCCCGCCTCAAAGCCAGCCTCTTTCGCCGACAGGTGATTGTCGTGGCGAAGACTTTCCGCATATTCGAACATAATGATGCCGTTTCTGACAATAATTCCTATCAGACTCACCAAACCCAAAACCGCCGTGATACTGAAGTCCAGGCCAAACAGGGTCAAACCCAAGGTGGAACCGAAAATGCAGATGAAAGAAGCCGACATATTCAGCATCACCAGTTTGATATGATGGAAATGGTACAGCAAAAAGGCAAACATCACCAACAATGCCGCCAAAATAGAAACCACAATTTGCGGAATCACATCATGGTTTGCCCCGTTCAGACCACCATACTCCATCGTCACTTCCTCTGGTTTATACTTCAGGAAATCGGAATTTAAATAAGCCTTGATTTTCTTGGTAACAGACGGTTCGCTGATGCCGTATTTAAGATCGGCGGCCACGGTGACTGTACGCACACTGTTGCGCCGGTTGATGGAAGCGTCATGCCAGTCGGGAATGATAGTAGCCACTTGTCGCAGCGGCACCCAAGTACCTGGAATAGAAGTCGGTATCATCAATTTACCCAAGTCCTGATACGACATATCCCCACTCTCCTGTAAAGAGTATAACATTACCGGCACTTTGTAGTCGCCTTCCCAAACGGTGGTCAGCGACTGGCCTCCCAGCACCGACGACAGATAAATGGACAAAATACTCTGCGTAACGCCCAGTCGAGTGGCCTCGTCGGTGTTCAGCACCACCTTCACATTCTGGCTGGTCTCGTCCAAATCAGAATGTATCCAAGTCAGCTCCGGCAAAGTACTCAGATAAGATTTCAAAGAATCGGCCACCAGCTTCAGCGAATCCAAATCATCGCCCGACAGACGGATTTCGATAGGATTGCCCACCGCCTGATAGTCCATCTGCTTGAAGCGGGCGTACGCATTCGGAAAATAGTGCTCATACTTGGGCCCGTATTCCTTCAACAAAGCCCTGGTATCATCCTCACTGGTCGTGTTGACAATAAACTGGGCATAGTTCTTTCTGGCCATCTGCGGAGCGTAGGTGGCATGAAAACGCGGCGAAGAACAGCCCACAAAAGAAGTAATGCCCGTCACCCTTGGATCCTGGCGCAAAATACCGCTCAAACTGTCGGCCAACTCCGCAGTTTGTGCCAACGAACTGCCTTCGGCCAAATGGATTTCCACTGCAAAGCTGTTTCGGTCGGCCTTAGGCAGCATCTGGACATCCAGGTGCAAAAACAGGAATACGCCCAAACATACCGCACCAACGGAAGTCAGGATAGTCAATGCCGGATGTCTGAAACACCGTCTAAGTATCTTATTATACGTTCCTTGTAACAAATCAAAGAACTTATTCTGTATTTTCTCAAACTTTCCGATTTGCTGATCGGGAAGACGACGTTTAATAAACTGCGTGGACAAAAACGGAATCACCCATACCGCATAGAAGATGGAGGCCACCAAGGCGAAAGTGATGGTACATGGGAAAAGCTGCACAAAATCGCCCAGCGGCCCCGTGATAATCTTGGTCATGGGGAAAAACATACCCGAAATGGCCAGCGTAGCCAGCGACATGGGCACAAACAGCTGCATGGAACTGGTGACCGCCGAATACCAGCGGGAATGCCCTTCGTTCAGGAAATCAACATATCCGTCAATGATAATTACCGAGTCGTCCACAATCAGACCCAACACCACAATCAGGGCCGCCAAGGTAACTGTATTCAACTCTATACCAAATAAATACATAAAACCGAGTGTCACAGCGGTACAAACAGGAACACTGGTACTGGCCACCAACGCCGTGCGCAGCGGGAACATCATGATCATCACAAAGATAATCACCAAAATGGAAATCAGCAAGTCGCGCAAAAACGACAAGACCGAATCGTTGACCACTTTGGGCTGGTTGGTGATTTTATGAATTTGCACATCGGCAGGCAACTTTTTCTGCACAGCTTGCAGACGTTTTTCCACCTCTTTGCCAAAAGCCACAATATTGTTGCCAGGAGCCATTTCCATGGAAATAATCACCGTTCGCTCATCATCGTATTTCACATAGCTGTCGGGCTTGGCATAACGTCTTTCAATCTTGGCGATATCGCGCAAACGGATGACATTACCTGTGGGGTCGGCATAAACGATCTGCTCTCCAATTTCATATTCAGACTGATAGGGAATGGACAAGTGCACCATGGCCTCGCCCGCCTCATTTTTGATGGTGCCACCAATGGTTCGGAAGCCCTGGGTGGACAATTCCACAAGCAACGAGCGCTGGCTGATACCGTAAGCAGCCAATTTTTCCTGATCAATCAGCACAGCGATTTCCTCGTTCTGTTGTCCCAAGATTTTCAGATTTCCCATAGAAGGGATGGTACGCAACTGCTCGTTGATTTGGTCGGCATACGACTCCAGCTCTCGGGGTGTCCTTTCAGCGGACTCCACCGCCAGCAGCATGGAAGAAGTGTTGCCGAAATCGTCCACTACCACAATCTCCAGCACACCGGCCGGCAGGGAAGTCTTCTTGAACAAGGTGAGTCCATGCTTGATTTTCGACCACACCTCATCCTTGTCCTGCACACTGGTTCGCAACTCCGCGAAGATATAGACGATGCCGTTTTCGGATACCGAGCGGGTTTTCTCCTTGTCGATTTCCTCGTATGTGAAGAGGAAATTCTCCAAGGGCTTGGTCACCTGTTCCTCCACCTCCTTGGCGGAAGCGCCAGGATACACAGCGGCCACCACGCCCTGACGAATGGTGAACTGCGGGAACTCGTCCTTGTTCATCTTCGTCATACTGTAAAAGCCCAGCACCACCAGACAAGACACTATGAGAAACACGATCTTGTGATAGCGCATGGCGGATTGGATATGATTAGTTTTCTTTGCCACAGTATTTTAATTGTTAGTTGACAATTGACAATTGATAATTTGTTTAACCGTTAAGGCGTGGAGGCGTTAAGACGTGGAAACGGACTTCGTCTTAACGAATGCACGTAGTGCATATCTTAACGCTTTGACGTCTTGACGAATTTATTAGTTACCTTCATTTTCTAATTTGCTAATTGAACGTGATGTCAGCACCGGTGAACAACTTCTGCTGGCCTTTCACAATCAAAGTGTCATCCTGGTGAAGACCGTCGAGCACCAGCACCCCGTTCACCACATATTCGGCAGTAGTGATAATGCGTCGCTCAGGCTTGCCATTGCGCACTATCCACACACTCAGTCCCTCGGGACGGGTTTGCACGCAATTGGCGGGAATGACAAAACCCTCCTCATTCGGCTGGTTTACCTCCACCTTGCACACCATACCCGGCAAAAGTTTCCGGTTGCTGTTGGGCAGGGCGATTTTCACCTGATAGCTGTGGGCCACAGGATTGGAAGTGATGCTTTTTTCGCTCACCTTTCCTGTCAGCACCATATCATTCAAAGCTGGAATGATGATACTGGTCTCACGGCCCAGAGGCAAAGAGGAAATCTCGCTTTCTGGCACAGCAAAAGTAACGGAGACCTCGCTCACGTCCAGCAAAGTGACGGCTGGTTCGCCAGGCAGCAAGCTTACTCCCGCACGGGCATTACACTTGCCTATTACTCCCGAGGCAGGCGCATACAGTTCACAATCCGACAATTGTTTTTTGGCAATTTGTTCCAGCGAGCGGGCTTTCTCCAAATTGGTCAGCATTTCCACCCATTTCACCTCAGCCAGACTACCCTGGTCGTACACGATTTTAAGACGGCGGTAAGCGTCCTCAGCCTGCTCCAACTGCGCTTTGGCAGAATTATAGGCATTGCGGGCTGTGGCCGTGTTGACCGTCACCAAGAGCTGGCCCTCACGCACATAATCTCCTTCGTGCACCAACACTTTCTCCACCTTGCCACCCGCTGCAAAACTCAGCGACAGCGACAATTTCTCCTCTATCTCGCCCACATAGGTACGCACCATGCCGCTTCGCACCGTGTCAATCGTGATGACACTCACCTTGATGGGCTCGGACTTCTCCGCTTTTTCACCATGCTTACATGAAGACAGTGACAATAACATGAGCCCACCAATGAGTAGCAACGGCATTCTTTTAATCCAATATTTATAATTCATAATCTTTATTATCAAATAGTTATTATTAGTTTTCTTCTGCCAACAAAGTGATTTTATCGGCTTTCATGCGGATCATGTCGCCATTTTCCGGTCTGCCCATCCAATGTTCTCCCATCAGGATAATATTATCACGAATCACGCCCTTGCCTTGCGACTGTATCGTATATACATGTCCCACCTGGATAAGATCCACCACCGAGTCGGCGGAAGTGAAGCGAGTGCTGAATTCGTAAGGATTAAAGAAAATGGAATCGCCCTCCACCTTGCCGGTGCAAGAGTAGGCGCCGCCATTCATCTCGTTGAAAGTGACAATAATAGCACCCTTCCCCGCTTTTTTATCCGCCATAATGTTCATCTGACCTCTTTTGGAGGCCAGAATGCTGGTCTTGTTGCCATCGGCATCCTCAAAGTTCACCACACCGGAGAGTTTGTAGCTATAGTCGCCGGTGATTTTTTTCACGTCCTTGTTGCAAGCTGTCAGCAACACTGCTGTCAGCAGGACACAAGCATACAAAAAGATCTTTTTCATAGATATTTATTTTTTTAATTTAGATTCGAGATTTTTGATTTTATATTCTATTTCCATGCCCAGTACGGCAAGTAATTTCATGATTGTATGTAGCGAAGGGTTGCCCTTGCCTCTTTCAATATCCTTGACGGTGGCCAAACTCACCTCCGCCTTTTCAGCTAAATCCACCTGAGAAATATTCAGGAGCATTCTGCGTTTCTTTAAAATGTCTCTAAAATCCATACGGTCTATTATATTAAACTTTTGGGGCGGCAAAAATACACTATTTTCTCATACAAAATCATAGAAAAGTTTATTTTATTAAACTTTTTTATGCAATACTTTTTTACAGAATTGAATATTCAAAAAATTGCAAATTCAGGATTTTTAACACATAAAATATGCTTTTATTTTTCTGCTATTGATATTTTTTGTACTTTTGCAGAAAAATAAAACACTAGAATGATTGGTCGAAAAAAAGAGATTCAGGAGTTAAATGAACGATATGACAGTGGAAATGCGGAATTCATCGCAATTTACGGTCGTAGGAGAGTTGGGAAAACCTATCTTATAGATGAGACGCTGAAGGACAGAATTACCTTCCGACATGCAGGCCTTTCTCCTATTGATGAGAAAAATCACAAAAACAGCCTCAAAGAGCAACTTAAATATTTCTACTTGTCACTTCAGTTACACGGCATGAAAAAAACCAAATGCCCGACCTCATGGCTGGAAGCTTTTTTCATGCTTGACTCGCATCTCAAAAGTATTGATAACGGAACTCGTCAAGTCGTTTTTCTTGATGAACTCCCTTGGATGGACACACCTCGCTCGGGTTTCATCACCGCTTTGGAGGCTTTTTGGAACGGATGGGCATGCCATCGCAACAATATGATGCTGATAGTATGCGGTTCAGCTACCTCTTGGATGACCGACAAACTCATTAATAATCATGGAGGCTTATATGGGAGACTCACCTGTCAAATAAAACTTTCTCCGTTCACTCTCAGCGAATGTGAAGAGTTCTTCCACGACAAAGGCATACTTTTTTCACGCTATGACATAGTACAAAGCTATATGACTGTTGGCGGCATTCCCTATTACCTCGGTTACATGAAAAAAGGGTTGAGCTTTGCCCAAAATATAGACCAGCTATTCTTTGCCGAAGATGCCAAACTACATGATGAATTTGACCGGTTGTTTGCATCTGTTTTTCCCTCACCGGAACAGATGAAAAGCATTGTACAACTATTGGGAACCCGCCATTGGGGATTCACACGACAAGAAATTCTCCAACGTACAGGTATGGAGGATTGCGGGGCATCAACCAAATTACTGAGCGCTCTTGTTGCAAGCGATTTCATCGAATCGTACATACCTTTCGGCAATGGCAAACGAAAAACACACTACAAACTCATTGATCCATTCTGCCTTTTTTATATGAAATTTGTACAAGGTCGAACCGAGATTGATCCGGAATTTTGGATACATAACATCACTTCGCCTAGCATAAACTCATGGAGGGGCTTCGCCTTCGAGGAAGTGTGTTTCAACCATATCCATCAAATAAAAAAAGCCTTGAATATACTTGGTGTCTCGTCAACCCAGTCGTCATGGACCGTGAAAGGCGATGACGAAACAGAAGGTACACAAATAGATTTGTTGATTAAACGAAAGGATAATATAGTAAACCTCTGCGAGATGAAATTCTACAACGAAAATTTCACAGTTAACAAAGCCTATTATATGAAATTAGTCCACCGTCAGAATACACTGGCCAAGCAACTTCCAAAAAAGAGCGTGATTCATAATGTATTGGTTACCACCGAGGGACTGAACTACAACGAATACAGCAACGCATTTCAGAATGTGGTCGTGTTGGATGATTTATTTGAATCATAAATCAAACTTTACTACATAAAATCAATTATTTTTGCACAAAAAAACTATCAGCTTTGAAAAAAATAATTAGCCTTTTATTAGCAGCCTGCTGCTTTGCAGCGACAGCTCTCGCACAGCCCAAGCCTGTGAAAATCGCCAAGAACGCCAATCTTTTCACATACCACGTATACGATTATGGAGAAAGCATCGACACCTCGCTCATGAAAATCGTGTTGAATTATCCTGAATATCAAATACAGTCGGAAGAGGGCACAGGACCCTTTATACCTGGCTATGCCCATGAAATAACGATTATCAACTTTGAAAAAGACAGTTGCTTTCAGTTAGCAAAATTCGCAGGTTTAGAAAATTCAGATTGTTATGAGGTGGCCTCAGCCTTCAGTCGCAGCGACATTGCCTACGACACCGCCCGCGTGAACGGCCTCACCCGCTACACCTGCCACATCAACAGCAACACGCTGGAGTTCTTTGTGCAGGACTATCCCTACGACATCAATCCACTGCCCTACTACGGACGGTTCAAAGGGATTGTGGTTTGCTTCAAACGCAACAACCAGACCTACCTACAGCTGGCCAAAACGGAATTTTGGAAGAAGTCGGGTATCGTGCCATTCAGGGATGGTTATAGAAACTGCCAGCGCATCACAGGCCGTGAGCTTTCCCAAATCAAGAAACAGAAACTTGTCATCACCACCCGTATTTTCGATGATGAGCAAATCTGTTGGGGAAAGAAAAACGACCATATCGAAAACAGCTATTGGGACAAATTGAACATTCCTAAAGACAGTGTTTTGCATTTCGCAGGCGGCACGTTGATCCTAAAAAAGGTCAGTTTGCCTAAGTTGCCCCGTCATTATCAAACTTTTGTTGAATTGCACCAGCGCAGCAACGGCGATGCTTACGATCGTACAGGCAGTGTATTCGTCATCCCGACAGGCTATTTCGGACAAACTTTCTTCGATGGCATTAACAACCATCCCGACTCATTGCCCATTATCACAGGGAAAGACGGACAAAAATACCAAGGCATAACCATGAAAAGATGGGTTGACGGAGAAGTCGTTCTGTACTATCAGCCACCCGTGGAGCTGATGCGCTTCTTCACGCCTTTCGGAGTAGGACATTTCAACGACCGTGTGCGAATTGACGGGTTGGAATGGGCCGATGAGACCTACTACAAGCAGGAGGTGACCGACCTCAGCGGTTATCTACAGAGCGAAGAAGTCATTATTGGCGTTTGGATTGGTAATTATGATGGTGGTGGGCACAAAGTGACCCTTGACATCAAATCATATCCGGGTAGCGACCGTTGGGACGATAGCAGTTGGGAAGGGGACGACGAAATTTGCAAATCGCTGTTCAATACTTGCAATGTATTGGAAATGGCTGGACAAAACTACGGTAAAATTTTCGGCACCGACAGTCTGACCATAGATGTTTACATTCCCGAAGCCAAAAGTGCACGCCTGCGCTACATCAGTACCGGCCACGGCGGCTGGGACGGCGGCGACGAGTTCACGCCCAAGACCAACACCATCCTGATTGATGGGAAACCTGCATTCACATACACTCCTTGGCGTTGCGACTGTGGCCGCTATCGCGAATGGAACCCCGTCAGCGGCAATTTCTGGAACGGCATGTCGAGCAGCGACTACTCCCGTAGCGGCTGGTGCCCCGGCACCGCCACACAGCCCGTCTATTTCGACCTCAGCGGTTTGGAGCCGGGTAATCATACCATTACCATAGCCATCCCCCAAGGCGAACCCCTAGGCGGCAGCTTCAGCCACTGGTCGGTAAGCGGGGTGCTGTTGATTGAGCGATGAGCTGTTTCTTCAAACTTTCCAAGGATGGAAAGTTTGCAAAGATCCTTTCCGACGGTAAGTGCAGCCGCACAAGCCCGTACGCCCCAACCGTCGGCCATGCCTACGCACGCATCATCATAGCATTAGACATACCATCTTTCACGGAACAATTGTATGGACGCATCGAATGCGTCCACATCAGGTATGCATATCATGTAGCACCTTGTAGGGCTGTCGTATCACGGCAGCCGTGACGGATTTAGTAGCCTGCATATTGCCATAACTACACATGCATGGAACAAAATCTCCCCTAAATACTTCCAAATTTTCAGAACTTTCCCTCACACTATAAGTCCAATTCCATAACTTTCATCTTTCCATTTAGCACCTTTTTGCAGAATCATGTACACTTTTTAAACGAAAAGTGTAATTTTTCAATATTTTGATTTATAATAAGTTGCGGCTGTTTTACTGTTGATTTTCTATTTTTAATGTTGTAACTTTGCCAGCATTACAAACCCTAAATTTTAAATACTATGGACAACAATTTACTCCCCGAAGTGGAAAAGAAAAAAACGAAATAAGTTACAACATATTGAAACTTTTAGTATTTTTGCCGATGGAAAGAAAAATAATTACCTATGGAAACTACTTTAGTTCATTTTTAAAAACACTGAGTGAAGATGTTCGACGAAAAATAGATTATGTATTGGATATGTTGAAGACCGTGAGGAGACTCAACTCCAAGTTCGTCAAACCGATAAGAGAAGGGATTTATGAATTAAGAATAGAATGGGAAGGTGACATATACCGGGTTTTCTTCATTTTCGATGAAGGTAACATCATCGTTCTTTTTAATGGATTCCAAAAGAAAACCAGGAAAACCCCAACTTCAGAGATAGAAAAAGCAATAACAATAAAAAGGGAGTACTATGAATACAAAAGAGAACAAAATCAAAAGCTATGACACTATTCTTGACGAACGATATGGTGCCGTCGGCACTCCTGAAAGGGAAAATTTTCGTAAAGAGGCATACGCATATTACATGGGACAAGTAATACGCGAAGCCCGCCGGGAGGAAAAGATAACCCAGTCAGAATTAGGCAAGCGGATTGGTGCCAACAAAAGCTACATATCAAGAGTCGAAAACGGACTCATCGATCCAACCATTTCAACCATATACAGCATTATTACTGCCCTGGGACTGAGAATTGAAATTGTGCGACCTGTCGGTTAACATAACCGACCACAGTCAGCCATGTTTGCTTTGCCAAAGGTACAAAATGTCTATGTCGCTACTCCGCCCTCCGGGCACCACTTCTAAAAGAATGGGAATTACGTGTCTCCTCTCTTGTTATACCAGAACCTGCAAGCCACTGGCCTACACACCGCTATGACATCACGTGCGAGTACTAGACCGATTGAAAAGTAACAGAAAAAGATATGTATTTTTTCAGTATTTTTGCAGTTTAATTCCATTTAACGTAAAATGACCGCTTTCCAACAGCCTATCACCATCAACGGCAACGTATTCTTCGCCTCCGATTTCCATCTGGGGGCGCCGAATCGTGAGGAAAGCGACCGCCGCGAGCGGAAAATCATCAGCTGGCTCAACCAAATCCAAGACCGATGCACCCATTTGTTTCTTTTAGGTGACATCTTCGACTACTGGTTCGAGTACAAGGATGTGGTGCCCCGCGGCTACTACCTGCTCTTCGCCAAACTGCACGAGATGCACGAAAAAGGCATCGTCATTTACTACTTCACTGGTAACCACGACATGTGGGTACAAGATTATTTCAGCACCGAATTCGGCGCCATTGTCTTCAAACAGCAGCAGGCCTTTGTCATCAACGGGAAAAGGTGCCTGGTAGGTCACGGAGACGGTCTGGGCCCCAAAGACCACGGCTACAAATTCATCAAGGCAGTCTTCGCTTTCCGTCCCAACCGTACGTTATACAGCTGCCTGCATCCGCGCCAAAGCTTCGCCATCGCCCGCTTTTTCTCCCGCAAAAGCCGTGCTATGACTTCTGCCGAGGAAGAACATTACATGGGAGACGACAAAGAATATATCGTGCAGTATTGTCAGGAAACAGTTAAAAATGAAGATATTGACTACTTCATTTATGGCCATCGGCATCTGATGATAGAAAAAAACATCGGTGACAAGACTGTCTATTTCAACACCGGCGACTGGCTTAGACACTATAGTTATTTGGAATTTCCGCAGGACGGGAAACCCCTGCTGAAAACCTATTCTACTAACCCCGATTAACCGCTTGGAAAGCATGGAAAACACTACACATAGAGCAGGATTTGTCAACCTTATCGGCAATCCGAACGTAGGGAAAAGCACCCTGATGAACCGACTGGTGGGCGAAAGCCTGTCCATCATTACCGCCAAGGCACAGACCACCCGCCACCGCATCAAGGGCATCGTCAACGGCGACGACTTCCAGATTGTCTATTCCGACCTGCCCGGCATCCTTACTCCCGCTTACAAAATGCAGGAGATGATGATGCGCTTCGTCACCGAGTCACTCAAAGACGCGGATGTGATTCTGTACCTTGTGGAGTGCGGCGAAAGCCATTATAATCAAGAGATTATTGACAAACTCAATCTGATGGAACTGCCCATCATATTGGTCATCAACAAAATAGACAAGGCTACCCCCGAACAAATTGAAGCGACGAAACTGCATTGGCAGCAACTATTGCCCAAAGCCGATGTTGTGGAAATTTCGGCCAGAGATGACAAAAACATCCCTGAGTTGGTGGAGAAAATCAAGAACAACCTGCCCATTTCTCCCGCCTATTTTCCCAAAGACGAGCTCACTGACCGCCCCACCCGCTTCTTCGTGTCAGAAATCATCCGAGAAAAGTTATTATTGCTTTACAAAAAGGAAATTCCTTACAGTGTGGAAGTGGTCATTGAAAGCTTCAAGGAAGAGGAAGACCTCATCCGCATCGGCGCCATGCTGTATGTGGAGCGCGAGACTCAGAAAGCCATCATCATCGGCAGCAAAGGCACGGCCATCAAACGACTGGGCATGGAAGCCCGCACCGCTATTGAAGAGTTCTTAGGCAAGCATGTTTATCTGGACATCTCCGTCAAAGTACTGAAAGACTGGCGCAACAGCGATCTGCTGATGAAACGATTTGGGTATTACGAAGGAGATTAATCCACAAGGGGAGTCTTACGCTTTGCGTTCGAGGGGAGTTTCGGGCTATGCCCTCAAGGGGAGTCTCGCACTTCGTGCTCGAGGGGAGTTATGCTTCACATAAAGGAAGTTTGTCCAACTACAAAACTAACCTTCTAACCCTCTCACCTTCTAACCTTTTAACCAATCATAAAATACGTCTCGGGATACATGTGTCTCGACTCCTTGTTGCGTTGTCCCAACACGTAGGCAATGGTCAATGTGCCGATACGCCCGATGTACATGTCAACAACCAGTACCCATTTTCCCGGATCCGAGAAAGCGGTCTGCACATTGGTGGACAAACCGCAGGTGGTAAAGGCCGAGATGGACTCGAACATGATATTGATCAAATTGGTCTCGGGTTCTAACAATGCCAGCACAAAAACGGAAGAGAAAATAATGCCAACTGACAATACCACAATAGAATAGGCCTTATCTACCAAATTGAACGGTATCGTTTTCTTATCAAATTCGATATGCTGTTTTCCTTTGATAGTAGCCATCACCGACTTGATCAGCACAAAGAAGGTGGTGGTTTTGATACCGCCGCCAGTAGATCCCGGGGAAGCTCCGATGAAGATGATAAGCATCACCAACAACATACCCGGTATTGAGATCGCATTGACATCAATGATATTGAAACCCGCCGTTCGTCCCGATATAATCTGGAACATACTGGCGAAAATCTTGTCCACCAGCGTATTCTTTGCCGCCAGTGAATGATGGTATTCCAAAGCGAAAAACAGCAAAGTACCCACAATAATGATGCCGAAAGTGGTCAGCAAAACGATCTTGGTACCTGGTGAAAGCTTTTTCCAACGATATTTTTTTCTTTCCCGAATCACTGCCGGACTGAAAAACTCGCTGATAGTGACAAAACCGATACCGCCAAAGAAGACCAAAATCATGATGATGGTTTGCGGGAAGAAGCTATTGCAAATTTGCGCGTCATTGAAGCTGGCATCCCAGAGTGCAAAACCCGCATTGTTGAAGGCCGATACCGCATGGAACAACGAGTAGAAAAACGTGGTTCCCGTGCCATCAAAGAAGCCTGTGGTACGCCAATACATATAAAACATCAGCACCCCTGAAGCCTCAATGATAATCGTAAACAGGATAATTTGCCGCAAGAGAGAGAACGAATCTGACAATTTGTTGGCCGACACCATATCTCGCACCATGTACTGATAACGCAAACCCACGAAAGAACGCGACAAAAAGGTTGTGAAGAACGTAGCAAACGAGAGAATACTCATACCACCCAACTGCACCAGAATCATGATGACCACTTGGCCCTGAAAGGTAAAATCATGCGCCGTACTCAACACCGTCAAACCGGTGACGCAACTGGCACTGGTAGCGGTGAAAAGGGCATCTGTGAAAGAGATGGGATGCGTGGTCATACGCGGCAGCACCAACAAAATGGTACCCATCACTATCAGAATGAAGAATGACGACATCAGGAGGAAAGGCGGACTGAGGTTAAACTTTCCCAACAGCGTACTCGCTTTGGAAAATTCTATCAGCATGATAACAAAGAAATACAGCTGAATACAAAGGATATAGGCATTCTCATATTGCTTGAACTGGAACACATCCCAGCCGAAAAGCCCATAAAGTATAAAATGTATCAGCAAAACAGCAATGATAATACACTCAAACCACGATTTCCGGATGTATTCGAGCTTGTGCAGCGAATACAGCATCAGCAGGAAATATTTGAAAATATAGAATGCAAGGCTGAAATATACCAGACCCCGGATAAAGGAGATGACAGAGGCCCGCAAATAGCAGCCGTGGTAGATGATGATAGCCGCGATTGTGATCACCGAAACGATAAAACTGAGAACATGCATCGTATTGATAACCGGACGTTTCCGCTTAACAATATGCAAATTCACTTTGGTTTTTATCTTCTTTCCGAGTGTATCGGGCATAGCTCTTTTTTATTGATTGATCTTGATGAAGTTCTCGATATCGCGTGATTTGCCAAACAGCACAAACACATCTTTTTCTTTGATCTGCGTGGTGTTTTCCGGCACACCGACAATATGTTCCGCCTGACCGATTTTATCCTCCACCAGTTCCTCAAAAGCGCGGCGGATGGTAATCAAACTCAAGTGGTGGTTGTCACGGAAGTTAATGTCACCGATGGTCAGTCCCACCAGTCGCTGCGGGGTCAGAATCTCGGCGATTCGGTATTCATCGGGAAGCTGCAGGTACGACAGCATGCTGGGATTCATCAGACGTTCGGCGAAGAGTTTGCCGATTTCATCCTCCGGCGACAAGAACTCAGTGATACCCATTTTGCCAAGGATGATACGCTGACTTTCGCCCATGGAACGGCAGATGATGCGCTTCACATTGAGGTCGAGCAGATTGGCGGCGCAGAGCAAACGTTTGACAAAATCATTGCCGATGGTGACAATCACGGCATCAAACTCCTGGATATTCTCACCTATCAGGGCACGTTTGTTGGTAGCATCAATACATACCGAATAGGCCACATCCTCGGATATATCCTGCACCACATTGATATCGGAATCTATGACAAGCACCTCGGCACCCTTTTCGGACAAGGCAGTGGCGATAGCTGAGCCGAAATGGCCGGCACCGATGATGGCAAATTTCTCATTTGACATAATGACACTTTTTAAAAATCGGCGGCAAAGATAACAATTTTTTTTATTTGGTCGAAGATAAAGAAAAATGAAGTAACTTTGCAGCCGCAAAAAAGGCCCTGTAGTTCAATGGATAGAACGGAGGTTTCCTAAACCTGAGATTTGGGTTCGATTCCCAGCGGGGCTACAACCAAACTGAAAGTTGAAAACTGAAAACTGAAAGTTGAAAATTGAGGATTAAGAATTAAAATTGTGGGGTTCGCATACGTGTTTATGTTACTACCCCGGCCTACGGCCACCCCTTCTAAAAGAAGGGGAATTTACAATTCTTAATCCTCAATCCTTTTTGTAGCCTTGCAACATGCTTTTAGAACGGCAGGTCATCGGTTTCGGGCGGGAAGTTCTCTTCCACAGGGGGCTGGGGAACCACCGGCGCCGACATAGGAGCGGCGGTCATGTTCGCCACTTTCTGCTCCGTCTCGTCCGATTTGCTGCTCAGCATCGTAAAAGTGGAAGCCTCAATCTCCGTGATGTACCGCTTCGCGCCGTTATCGTCCCAGCTACGGGTACGGAGCTTGCCCTCCACATAAATCATCTTGCCCTTGACCAAGAACTTCTCGGCATTCTCCGCCAAGTTTCGCCAACAAACAATATTGTGCCATTCAGTCATCTCCACCCGGTTGCCGTCCTTGTCCTTGCGGTACTCGGATGTAGCCAAGGTGAAATTTGCCTTCTTGACACCACCTTCAAACGTGCGGACCTCGGGATCCTTGCCCAAACGTCCCACTAAAATAACTTTGTTTACTCCAGACATATCATTTAGTTTTTAAATTCACTGCAAAGATACAAACAATATCAATACGTTTTATAATTGTTGATAAAAATATTTTCATTATTTTTACAACTACAATTATCTGTTCTTGGGTTTATACCCCGATTTATTCAGAATTAATTGTGAATCTGTCTCTTGCATCATCGCTTGAAGACTCACTTCCGGATTATTCTCCATATACGCCTGCACAATTTTCCAGCCGATAAAGGCTCCCATACGGCCTGGGGAGTCGTTGGTAAAGGGTTTAGTGAAGGGTGTATCGTCCACAAATTGGCGAATTATCTCATTTTGTTTGGAAAAAAGATAATCCTTTTCGATGATATAAGCCCACACTTTTCCCTGGTTGTTCACCGCCCATTCAAATTTTTCAGGACTATATTCTACCACATCCATTTCCGCCTTGTCAGGAAACATCATCTCCGTGAAATACAGCCTCTTACCCTCCAAAATCATGTTATCCAACAAAGAAACGGGGGCTTTTTGCGGCAGATGTTTATAAACCAAAGCTTTGGAAAAGCACTCCGTGGCGATATATTTTTTTTCACAACGCTGAGAAATGAACAACGGCATTCCAATTTGAGAATAATATTTGTAATCCTTGCCCAAATACATATCCAGATGGATGAAAATATCATCGCCATAGCCATAAACTGTCGGCATTTCCGTATTCAGCCCTGGCACCAACGAGTAAAACGAAGGCACCGAATCCTCCGGAAAATAGGTCAGATAATAGCCCAACGCCTTATTCAGCTCTGTTTCAATATCCTTCAAATCAGGAAATTGGCGAACCGCATCATTATAAATCTCTCGGATAAGCGGATCAGAAATATATGCCTTAAGCTGAAGCATCATCTCCGGATCATTCCACACCCCGTCCTCAATCAGCAAAGAAGGATACTCTTTGGCAATCCGCTGCAGACCCTCGGTCAAGTGCTCGGGATCAAGTGAGAAAAGATCTTTCTCATACCTTTTGATATGTACATCAACCTGACGCTCAGCCTTGCGCAGTTCCGCCGCGGACACATCACCCTTACGGCTGTTATCAGTACTGTTAGCGCTGCGGTGATGCCAGAGCACAATCCCCAACGCCATAAGCAGTAAAATGCCGATGGCTATTCCAAAAATCAGTTTTTTTTTCATCTTATTCGATGCCTGCCATGTGTTTCATAAACTGGATTCTGAAATAAGAGTCGGGGTTCTCCACTTTCTTATAACTCATCAGTCCACGGAACTCATCCACTGAATTATAGCCGTGTTTCTCCATCCAGTCCTTCATTTCAATCAGCATGGTTGAACCATAACCAATGCCTTTCTGATAGAAAACAGAAGCAGCCTGCACGCTGTTGGCGCCGGCTAACAGTAATTTAATCAAGCCTTTGCTATCATGTACACCCGTCGTAGCCGACAAATCGCAACGCAAATTGCCACTCAGCAAGCCTGTCCAGCGCAAGGTATTGCTCAACTCATACTCGTTGCCCAAACTATTGGTGGAAGCAAATTCAAGCTTGTCGATATTGATATCCGGTGCATGGAAACGGTTGAAAATCACCAACGAGCTGACACCTGTATAGGACAATTTCTGCAAGAAATGCGCCATGTCGGTGAAATAAGTGGAAACCTTCAATGCGAAGGGGATAGTAATGGTATTTTTCAGATTCTCTACCAATTCTAAATATGAATCATAATAGAAATCCGCATCGTGCTCAAAACTTGCGGGAAGAATGAAATAATTGATCTCCAATGCCTTGGCACCCGCATCCTGAATCATCTTGGCATATTTGGTCCAGCCAGAAGGAGTAGCGCAGTTAACACTGGCAATTACCGGAATAGACAATTTTTCGGTGGCATTTTTAATCAAGTCCAGATACTTGGAAGAAGAAGCCATCTCTTGGTAATGCGTCATATAGTCGTAAGCCTGACGATACATCAAGGCGGTTTCGTCATCTACCACAGCATTCACCTCGTGGCGGATTTCCTCCTCGAAAATGGATTTCAGCACCACAGCGCCGAAACCGGCTTCCTCAGCCTGCTGGAGTTTGTCAATATCTTTAGTCAGCGCGCAACTGCCCAGAATCAGCGGGCTGCGCAATTTGAATCCCATGTATTTTACAGAAAGGTCAACCATAATTTATGTATTTGTTGTTTATATTTGCTAGATTATTGAGCCGTTAAGGCGTTAAGGCGTTAAGACATGCACTTCGTGCATTAGTTAAGATAAGATATTCTCTCTGATTCCACGTCTCCACGCCTTAACGTCTCCACGTCTCCACGATATATGTTACTTCTTAATAGGGTTCAGGGCAAAATCGAAAGTAGTTTCGGGTTTGATTTCGCGGGGAGCCTTGCCGAATTTCAGCACACGCATCGGGCGCTCGCCTTTCAGCGTGATGCGGTCGTTCTCCACCCACAATGCCGTAGCTTCACGCAATCCTGCAACAGTAATTTCCTGATTCACAGCCAAAAATTCTTCAATTCTCACCTGACGGGTTTCGCCACCATGACGGATAGCGTCGTTGATTTTTTCAGGATACGGATCAATGTAGTGAGGATTAATTTGGAAAGGAACGAAATCGAAGCACTGGAAACTTTCGGGCATCACCACAGGCATGTCATTGGTCGTACGAAGGGTCGGGCAAGCCACATTGGAACCTGCACTCCAACCCAGGAAAGGCGTGCCTTCCAGCACTTTGCGACGTACCGGCTCAATCAGTCCGTACTTGTGGATTTCGGCCACCAAGTGGAAAGTATTGCCACCGCCCACCATGATGACATCCGCTTTGTTGACCGCTTCCACGGGATTTTTGGCTTTATGAATAGACGTCACCTTGAAACCGAATTCTTTGAACACATTCTGCACACGTTCAGTATAGGCATCGTAGCTGGCAGGGTATGCTTTGCCACCGATATTAATGCCTGCGTAAGGGAAGAAAAGGATGTTTTTCTTCTCGTTTTTCAAAAATTCCGCAATCAAGGGCATGCACCAGCCCAAGTATTTTTCTTTATAATTCGTGGAATTGCTGATCAGTAAAAGTTTCATATCAAATCATTTTAAGGGTTAAGGGTGCAAAGATACAAAAAATAATTAGCAAATGAACAAATTAGTTAATTAGCAAATTAATCAGTGTACAAATTGGTTATTATGCCAATCGTTTTTTTTTGCGTATCTTTGCCCACTGATTTTTACCCTTAAAAACAATATTTATGAAAAGATTCTTTTACTTTTTGGTGATAGCTTTGCTGATGGCGGCATGCGGAAATGGCGGCAAACAGCAAACGAAAATGATTGAGACAGAGGTGCCGGAGCGGCCTGCCGGACAGAGCGACGTGCTGCAACTGACCGCCCCGCCGATGGACACAGTGCGCGTAGGTTTTATTGGCTTGGGCATGCGTGGTCCTGGTGCGGTGGAGCGCTTCGCCCAGATTGAAGGCACCGCTATCAAAGGACTCTGCGATGTGGAGGCCGACCGCGTGGAGGCCTGCCAAGAACTGTTGGAAAAGCACGGTCGGCCTCGCGCTACAGGCTATAGCGGCAGCACCGAAGCTTATAAGGAGATGTGCGAGCGCGATGACATCGACCTCATCTACATCGCCACCGACTGGGTACACCATGTGCCATTGGCGGTTTATGCCATGGAACACGGCAAACATGTGGCCATCGAGGTGCCCGCCGCCCTGACCATGGACGAGATCTGGCAGCTTATCAACACCAGCGAGCGTACCCGCCTGCACTGCATGATGCTGGAGAACTGCGTCTATGACTTTTTCGAGATTGCCACGCTGAACATGGCCCAGCAGGGACTTTTCGGCGAGGTGTTGCATGTGGAAGGCTCTTACCTGCACAACCTTGATGATTTCTGGACAGAGTACTGGGAAAATTGGCGCCTGGACTACAACATGAAGAACCGAGGCGACATCTACCCCACCCACGGCATCGGCCCCGACTGCCAAGTGCTGAATATCCACCGTGGCGACCGCATGGAATACCTGGTGGCTATGGACACGAAACCTTATAATGGTCCCAAAATGGTGAAGAAACTGACTGGCGAGGACTGCCCCGATTTCCAAAACGGGGACCAGACCTCCACGCTCATCCGTACCGTCAATGGCAAAACCATGCTCATCCAGCACGATGTGCTGACCCCGCGTCCCTACAGCCGCATGTACCAGGTGGTGGGTTCAGACGGTTATGCCAGCAAATATCCGATACAACAGTTGTTGTTCCGCACAGAAAATCTTGATAGCACTACAACTGCCAATTATCAAAATCTGAATGTCCATTCAGCCCTGCCTGCCGAGCTTTGTCAGGCCATGCTGCAGAAATACCTGCCTCCGTTTGTGCAAGAATTAGAGGAGACAGCCCGTCGCGTGGGCGGCCATGGCGGCATGGATTTCCTGATGGACTACCGTCTGGTGTATTGCTTGCAAAACGGTCTTCCGCTTGACATGGATGTTTACGACATGGCTGAGTGGTGCTGCTTGGGCCCGCTGACCCGCCTCTCGTTAGAGAACGGCTCCGCCCCCGTCGCCATCCCCGACTTCACCCGTGGAGCTTGGGACAAGGTGAAAGGGTTTAGCTATGCGTTCAAAAATTAAAACAAAGGGCTATAGGGCGTGCCAAAGGCACGATATCCTATTAACCCCGCACAAGCGCGATAGCGCACAGTGTGGGGTTACAAAGACAAGTGTATGGTGTGCGTGCGGAAGGCACGCTACAATGACACTTGCGGTTGCGTACCTTTGGCACGCTGTACTTTACTGTCTGCATCGCCACCCCAAACTACGGCCTACGGCCTCGTTAGGGGTTAATAGAATATCGTGCTTCCTGCACGCAACCATAAAGGAGAAAGACACATATAGACTTACATGTTCAACCCAAAGACTATATTCAATCAAATAAAACAACGATATTAAAAATTTGTATCAGTAGTAATTCTAAAAAATGACCAACGAACAATTAATAGATATTGTGCGGAAGTTCCGTATCGAAGGAAGTGTGGCGGCGGTGGAGCCCTTGGGCAAGGGACTCATCAACGACACGTTTTTGGTCAAAACCCAGGAGGCTGACAAGTGGGATTATGTGCTGCAGCGCATCAACCACCACATTTTCACCGATGTGGAACTGCTACAACATAATATTGAAGCCGTGACAAACCACTTGCGTCACATACTGCAAACTGCAGGCATTGCTGATGTGAACCAACGAGTGCTTCGCTTTATCCCAACCAGTACAGGTAAGACCTATTACGTTTGTCCTCCCGATGGTGGAACAGCATCAGCAAAATTTCTTTCTGAAAATTCTGAAAAAAACAAAGCTGATTGTAGCTACTGGCGCATAAGCATTTATATTGCTGATACTCTTACTATTGAAGAGATAACTCCCCAAAGCAGTTACGACTGCGGAAAAGCTTTCGGGCATTTCCAGGAACAACTCATTGACCTAAAAGAACCATTAGGCGAAACCATTCCGGACTTTCACAACATGGAGCTCCGCCTTAGCCAGCTGCGGCAGGCCGTAACCAACGATGCTGCTGGCCGCTTAAAGGAAGTATCTAAAGAACTGGAACTCATTGAGGCTCATGCCGATGAAATGTGTTTGGCTGAAAGGCTGCATCGCCAAGGCTTACTGCCCAAGCGCATCTGCCACTGCGACACAAAGGTCAACAACATGCTCTTCGACCGCAACGGCAATGTACTCTGCATCATCGACCTTGACACTGTGATGCCAGCCTATATTTTTTCAGACTATGGCGACTTTCTGCGCACTGCCGCCAACAGCCAGCCTGAAGACTCGCCCGATCTGGACTCCATCGAATTCCGTTGGGACATTTTCGAAGCTTTTACCCATGGCTATCTGGAGTCAACAGCTTCCTTCCTCACACCCGTAGAACGAAAACATTTACCTTTCGCCGTGGCCCTATTCCCAATGATGCAGGCCGTTCGTTTCCTGACCGACTATCTCAACGGCGACACCTACTACAAAATCCAATATCCAGAACATAACCTCGTCCGCACACGCAACCAATTGCGGTATTTTCAAGAGGTAGAAGCATGCCGTGAAAGGATGTCCAGCCTTGTAAAATAAAAAAGGGCACAACCATACGGCCGTGCCCTTCCAACAACTTTATTACACAAATCTCCACAAAAATTGTAGAGACGCTTCATTAAACGCCCCTACACAATGTGTTATCTCTTGACAATCTTCGTCATCTGAGTACCTATCTGCAGCATATAAATGCCAGCAGGATAAGATTGCATATCAAGCTGGAAGTATGTATCCTGCGTCATGCCATTCCAAATCTGTTGGCCCATAGCATTGAACAATGAAACGGGTTCATTCACTGCAACATTATTCACATTCAACACATTCTGGCAGGGATTAGGATAAGCCATGAAACTGATTTCCTGCTGATAATTGTTGACTGCGGTGGGAGTCCAGCCATTCATCACGGCCACACCACTCAAGTCAAAACCACTGCTATTGAAAGCTGTAGGATAAGGATCATTGATCAAATGACCATTCTTATCGGTAGTGCCATACAGAGGATTGATGCTACCCACCACATCCACAATACGCACATGGGTTACATTATTGATATCCAGATTGCTGTAACCATCCAGCTCTTCCAAATCGAAAGGAGTGCCCCAACCAGTGATATACTTTCCAGCCAGGTTATTAATTTTAGTGGCATCTACTGCACCACCATTACTAATTTGCTGCTCGGTCTGGGTATTGGACACTGAGGGGAAGCGATAGAAATGTTCGCCATCGGAACTTACTTCCACAAATGCCAGTTCGAGGAAAGTATGATTCAAAGCATTTTCAAACACAGCGAAATCATAACCTTCACCGTTAGTAATCGGCATGCCAAACGTAAGAACTGCATAACCGCCATCACCCAAGCTTACCATAGCGTCAGTAGTGGCATCAGTAGCAGGTCCTACTGCATCATTATCTGTTCCATAGGAAGCCAAAGCACCTGCCTGTTCAATATTCTGATAACCACGGGTCACCACACATGAGGTAGCCCAGCCCAAGATAGCTGCATCATCATATTTGATAGCCTGGCAGCCTTCACTACCTACAATGCCGTCGAACACTTCTGTTGAAGCAGCGGGCAGCTCAACAGGAGCGATAGGAGTAGTCCAAATATAAGTGTACATTACAGGATCAGTAATAATGCCGCATGCAGCATCACCAAACTTAATAACATCACCATGATGCACCTCTTGTTGATCAGCATAGTTTGCAGCTGTAATCCCATTGACATTATACATCCAGTACATACTGGTAGTATAATTATCATGAATGCCGTCCGCAAAAGTGATATTGGTGACAAAACTGGTGCCTTCAACATCAAAACGGTCATCATATAATTCAATAGTATGGAAAATATCCGATACTATAGCACTTTCACCTGAGAAACGCACGCCCCATGCCAAAGCTTCAGCTTCAGGAGTGCAAAAGTTCACAACAAATACCACTTCGTTTTCGCCATTGCCTACCCAATAAATGACATTGTCAGCAGAGATAGTGGCATCAACAGGTTCATCACCTTGAGGAGCGGGAACGGGAACAACAGGAGTAACCCAGGCCATACCCATCGGGTAAAGCACACCGCCCCAATCCATGAAATCATAACCAATACCTACAGCGATATCGCCCCATTTACTGAAGTCACCATCATGCAACTGTGCGTTAATGCCAGCTGACTGATTGCCATTGACATTGTTGCTCCAATAGCTAGCGTCCGTTAGACGAAGGGTATCATTACTATCAGTAATAAAGAACAATTCATCCAGCATTCCTATACCAGAATAGCTGAAGCGAGGATCGTAAACTGCCATAGAATCCAAAGCCTGTGCATTGGTAATATATGCACCATCGAATCTCACACCCCATGCCAAACAAGTATCAGGAGCAGCCCAGTTGATGGCCATGATAATCTCATTGCTACCTGTACCTACCCAATACAGAATGTCAGCGGCATCAATCGTAGCATCTTCAGGATGTTCCTCACCATTAGGATCGCTGACAGGAACAACAGGTGTAGCCCAAGTATAATTCCAGTCGGCGTCTGCAGTGCCGCACATTTCATCTCCAAATTTGATATAATCACCATCATGTACATACTGTGATTCTATACCCATAGCGAATCCACCATTCACATTATACATGAAATATAAGCCTTGCAAGGACAAGTCATACACATCATCTTCATACATAATATCATTCACAAAGCCACCAGTCGCATCAAAATCAAAACGGTCGTCATATTCCCAAAGGGTATCCAGAATATCTGCCACAGTAATGCTGTCACCGTTGAAATGAACACCCCAAGCCATGGCAATGGCAGTGTCGCACCAGTTAACTATAAAAACAACCTCGTTGTTACCTTCACCTACCCAATACAGGATGTCATCAGCATCGATAGTAGCATCTACAGCCGTTTGTGCATTAGGATCCACAGGGTAATAGATGTTGGTAGTAGGAAGCGTGCAATCACCCCATTCACACAATTCAAAATAATCCCCATCGGCGAGAGGGTCGGAAAGACCACTTGCACCATTACCATTGACACTGTACATTAGATAACCATTGGGAATTGAACAAACAAGTGTACCATTATTATAGCCACAAGTATTAATCCAACCATTATTCTGTGAAAAAGTAAAATTCGGATCAGCGGTTTGGATAGCATTAAACATGTCCAAAATCGTGGCTGTTCCATTAAAACGATAGCCGTAAGCGATACCCACAGCGGGATTGTTGCAGAAGAAGAAGGCGGCCACCACCTCATTACTACCGCTACCTACCCAGAATTGGATGTTTGCAGCTGGCACATCAGTCACATTCCTTGAGGGTTGCATCGTGCGCATCATTTCCCTCATCTGCTCATTCTGAGCGGAAAGCGTAAAACTTGCCAAAACAAGCAAAAAGAATAAGATTTTTTTCATAAGCATAGTATTTTTAAGTTATACAATAAAAATTTCGTGCCTATGCTTGGGAAAAGGGTACAAAGAGATTCTTTGATAATAAATCTTTATGTGTAAGCCTACCTCCCGAAGCTGTTCACTTTGTGGTTCTTCGGCAGGTTTTCTGACTTGTTTCACCTGGAACTTCGCCTTCCCATTGATGAGCTCAACAGTGGCTTGCGGAGTGTTCCCGGTTCGCTGAAACTTACAGCAGCGGGTACTGTACAGGATTCTCACCTGTTTCCCTCTAACGATTTTCAAACGAAAATCGCTCACCGAAAAATCGGTGGCAAAAATACGAAAAATTTCAATGTGCTAATGAGTTAATGTGCCAATTAAAAAAGATAAAAAAAAGACACGGCAATCAACCGCGTCTTTTCTTGTAAATTGTATGTGCTTATAATCGCTTAATCGTCAATACCGATAAGCATGTACTGGCTGTTGAAATACAAATCTAAACCATTGCTCAGTTCCGCATTCCAGTTGGTACGTTTCTTGCACCATTCTGTCACAAAGGCACCCGGATAATTGTTGTTAATATACGTTATTACCTGTGCTGGAACAATTCCATCAGGCACTTTGCTATGGTTGCAGTCCACTTTTTTCATTGCTCCGGTTTTGTCAAATTCCACCTTGGCTCCATTGTTAAAATAAACCTCATACTCAAAACCGTATGATTCCTCATCAATTTTCACATAAGACACATTTGCTTTTGAAAAATATGTCGTGATAAAAGTCTGTGAACTCTGGGGAAGCTGGTCAAACGTAATCATACGATCCTGAGCCACTGCGCTCAAAGTGCAAAGCAAAATCATGCTTGCTACAAAAAGGATTTTTTTCATAATAAACAAGGATTAAGGTTTATACTTTAATGTTTGTTTTTTGCTGATTAGTCGGCATATATAAAGTTTCCGCTTTTATCAAATTTCAGTTCCAAGTCATTGCTCAGTTCCACCTCATACTCCCGACGCTCCTGTTTGATTTTCACAACAAAACAAGCAGGAAAATTAGTGGTGACATAGGTCTGGATAGGCATCGGAACAATACCTTCCGGCACAGGTCTCATCTGGCAATCCACTTCGTGCCAGTCTCCTGAATGTTTGAATTCAAGACTGGTTCCGTCCATAAGACAAACATCATATTTGAAACCGTCTTTTTCCACAGAAAGAACGTTCGTGCCCGGAAAATTCTGAGTCAGGAAAACCTGAGCTTGCTGTGGCAGTTTGCTGGCCGTTATATGGCGGTCGCATGATACAAATGAAACAAGGGTAAATAAACCCACTAAGAAAAGGATTGTTTTTTTCATTTTTTTCTGATTTTTATTGTTGTTCTCGTTTATCATTTTAAAAGAGAAATTTCATCCCGTCATCCTATTGAATTGCAAAAA
Organism: Bacteroidales bacterium; assembly: GCA_017633255.1. GTDB lineage: Bacteria > Bacteroidota > Bacteroidia > Bacteroidales > WCHB1-69 > RUG11690. Next base: position 152,786 of record JAGBPS010000017.1, on the reverse strand, counting down.
TACACATTTTTTTAAATGTGCTGGCCTATTTTTTCGTGGAAGCGTGGAGACGTGAAGGCGTGGAGACGTGAAGACGATTATGTACTTCATGTAATCGTTAAGACGAATTTCGTCTCCACGAACGAGTGAAGCGAGTGTCTCCACGTCTTAACGCCTAACCGCTATAACAAAGTGCAAATTTTCTCCAACCCAATTCGGTCTGTCTCATCAAAAGTGGCCAGTTTCTCACTGTCGATGTCCAGAACCGCTACAATTTCATCGTTTTTCCATACGGGCACCACAATCTCGCTTTTAGAGGCGCTGCTACAGGCAATATGCCCTTTGAATTGCTCCACATCGGGCACCACAATGCTGCGTCTCTCCTGCCACGCCGTGCCACAAACCCCGCGTCCATATGCAATGCGCATACAAGCTATGGGGCCTTGAAACGGTCCCAACACCAGTTCCTGCCCTATCACACGATAAAAGCCCGTCCACCAAAAATGGAAAGTCTCGTGAATCAAGGCTGCCACATTGGCCATCACGGCAATCTCGTCTTGTTCCCCTTCTTTCAGGGCTTGCACCTGTTTATAGAGCAATTCGTAAGTTTTCTCTTTCTCCATTGTCATTTCTTCGTGAAAAAATATTTCTATCAAAAACAAGGCAAAAATACATATAATTTATTTCTTGGGGTGACGGCTTCCTATAAATTATTTTGCTAATTTTGCAGAAAATTCTGTTCATCATGGCAAGAAATGAAAAAGAGCTGCAAGGCGTGACGCTTTTGGGCAATCAACAAACGAAATATCAATACGAATATACTCCGGAAGTATTGGAAACTTTCGAGAATAAACATCCTGAAAATGAATATCTTGTAACTTTTGATTGCCCAGAGTTCACCTCACTGTGCCCCAAAACGGGACAACCGGACTTCGGCCATATCATCATCAACTACATCCCTCGGATTCAGATGGTGGAGAGCAAGAGCCTGAAACTATATCTTTTCAGTTTCCGCAACCACGGGGATTTTCACGAGGACTGTGTCAACATCATCTTAAAAGACCTGGTCAAACTGATGGATCCCAAATATATAGAGGTTATTGGACTATTCAACCCCCGTGGAGGCATCTCCATCAAGCCTTTCGCCAACTACGGCGATACAGACCATCAGGACATGGTGCGCCAACGACTGTTGGCCAGCTTTCCTAATCATTAACATCATTCAAACTGATATTCAACTGGCAGATCAAAGTAGGTTACACTTAATTGTTGATGTACCTCATCAAATTCTCCTTGTCGCTTGAGAACGTCAACACCTCAAGGCATACATAGTAGTTCTGCTGGTCCACACAATAAGCGTATGCGTATTTCAGAAACGCCAATTTATTACTGTCGAATGTGAAACTTTCGGCCAATCGCTTGATTTGGTGGGCTGCCAGATGTTGATGAGACACCATATTTTTGGCCATGCTCAGACGAGTGTCATCAAAAGACTCTTTTTTCAGCAAATTATACATCTGCTCCACCTCCTCATAGCTGCAAATATGCGGCAGATTGGGCTGTGGAGGTACCGCTTGCGGCTGCATCATCGTCAACTCCAAATTTCTAGTTTGTATATTGTACGATACCATGCAATTTTCCACAATCATATCTGGGAAATAGCGCATCACGGTGATCTTGTCCACAGGGCGTTTCAGCACCACATAAATATCGTGGGGTTGATTGTTCAGGTTATGCACCAGCACCGAACTCATGGCTTTTCTGTTCACAATGTCACCGTCCACATACACCACAAACTCCTCGCCATTGTTGGCATTCAGCACCAGAGTATGTAATTGCTGATGTGGGTGCTGTTGTCCCGGAGCCGGTGGCGGAGTGGACGTTTGATGGGATTGGTGTGGTGGTTGGGATTGATGCTGATGAGGTCTTCCTCCAGGCTGTGCCATCAGACAAGGGGTTAACAGGATAGTGATGGCGATGATAACAAGTCTTTTCATAGTATTCGAATTAGTTTTTTTATGCAAATATACAATAATAAAACGAGATTGTCCCCTTAAGGTTTAAAGGGACAATCTCTGACAAGAATGATTAATCCCCCTCTTCCAGCATAAATAACTCCTCGACAGTCTTGCCAAAATATTCTGCCATTTTCAACGCAAGGAGTGTGCTGGGAACATACTTGCCTAATTCTATGGAGTTTACCGCCTGACGGGTTACCCCAATTTTTTCCGCTAATTCGCCCTGCGTGATATTCATCTCCGCACGAGCCACTTTAATCCTATTTTTCATGACGCAAGGAACGTTTATTAAGATACAAACGAAGGTAAAAACAAAAAATGAACACATAAAGAATGGAGAAGATGTTAATGGTCATCACCCACAAGAAAGGAAGGCCCCATACAAAAATCAAACAAAGAAGCACAACTCCGCTATTGATGTACAGTGACAGAATCAGCGACTCATACCGGAGTTGCTCAATAAATTCGTCATCCTCCTTGTTTCTGGAAAAACCGATGAAAATGCCGGCCACAATAAGCAGAATGCCTATAAATGTCAGCAGAAGGTCGTCGTTTGGACCAAAGGAGGAAGAAAGAAAAGCAATGTCATGGCTGCTTATGCTTTCCATTCCAAAGAGTTGTCGGATGTCATTAATGCTGTAATTGCATTTGCTCTCAAAAGCAAAATAAACAATAATCAATGCAAGAGTGATGCCGAATATCCACCACCCTGCCTTTTTGAATTTACTTGGCAATAAGAATCTTGTGTTTCTCATAATTGTAAAATTTTAGGGTTAATACTAATGAATTTGACGCTGCAAAAATACAACAAAACTTTACAAAAAGCAAGTATAAATTACAAAAAGTAAAATTTAAATAGCATTTTTTATTTTAAAATCCTGTGTAATAGGCTTTTAAAATTTTCAGTTTTTTCTATAGTCAATACTAACAAAAACGCCTATCTTTGCCACAGAAAAAATTTTTTTGACGAATGTCACCTTTTGCCTGTTTGATACGTTTAATGCTTGAATCGGTTCAAAAAACGGAAATGTTAAACCTTAAAATTTTATAGTATTATGGATGAAGATATTTTAGGAATCATTATGATTATCATCATTGTTATTGGCACCTGCGTGGTTTTACCAGTCCTCATTGTATGGATTACTAATAGACGGAAAGCCCACGAAATGGACAAAAAATCGGAAATATTGAAAACCCTGCTGGAGAAGAACCCCAACATGGATCCCGCTGAGGTAATGCAAAAGCTGAACATGTCGAGCAAGCCGAATAAAACCATCAAACAGAAGCTGTTAGACAATGTCTTCACCGGCGGTCTGATGACACTGATGGGGTTAGCCATCCTCATTCCGCACCTCTGTGGGCTGACCATCTTCGGCAACAAAGAAAACGGACTCTATGCCGGCGGAATGATGTTGGCCATGGGCGTGGCATTCTTCATCTACTACTTTGTGTCAAAAAAACAATTGAGCACCGAGATTGAGGCCGAGGAGAAACGGTTGAAAGAACAGCAATAATCGCACCGATGAAGCGAGAACAATTCATAGCTATTATTTCATCGGAGCAGGAGTCTTTGCGAAGATTCCTGCTTGCCCTTTGTGGTGGCGACCGGATGGAGGCGGAAGACATCGCACAAGATGCGATGGTCAAGGCCTATCTCGCTTCCGACCGTTTTGTAGAGCGGTACAAGTTCTCTACCTGGCTGTTCAAAATCGCCTACAACACTTTCCTTGACCACAAGCGGTTAGCGAAAAACCGCGAGACAGATTTGGCGGCAGCCGCGCAATTGGCCGGAAGCCAAAATGCGGACGACGCTTTCGCCTATCAAGATTTATACGAGGCTATTGGCACTTTACCTCTCAAGGAGAAATCCGCAATTCTTCTGTTTTACGTCAGCGGTTACTCCGTAAAAGAAATCTCCGACATCACCAGTTGCTCTCAGTTTGCTGTGAAACAGCAACTTTCGAGAGGACGAGACAAATTAAGACAAATATTGGAACGATGAAAGACACAGCAATAGAAGAAATGTTTGCCCGCTATCAGCCGGATTTGGGCGACAATGAAAAATATATGGAGGCACTTTCCAAGAAATTGGAGGCAGTGGAATATGTGAAAAAATACCGTGAAGAACAGGTTCGCCACTATCGGAAGATGATGGTGGTCGTGTTTGCTATGGGCATAATAACTGGTGCTATTGGTCTCATTTTCGCTATGCTATATCCCGTTTGGTCAATATCCGCTATCAATATTCCCGTATTGCCCTCACATCAGCCTGTCCAGCTTCCTAATATAAGCTTCTTGCTGGTTCTATGCTTTGCTGGCCTTAGTGTAACAAGTTTAGTAGCACAATGGATGAACCTTAAGCTAAAGAAAAGCTTGTAAATCAACTTTAATTATCTTTCCCCAGCTCCCAGAACGCCACCGCGGCAGCGGCGGCCACATTGAGAGAGTCAACACCATGGCGCATGGGAATCCGAACCACATAGTCACAAGCTGCAATGGTCTTTTCCGTCAGACCATCCCCCTCTGTTCCCATAATAATAGCCAGTTTTTCTTCGGATTTCAAAGCAGGGTCATCCAAACTGACAGCTTTTTCGCTTAATGCCATAGCTGCTGTCTTAAACCCCATCGCATGCAGTTTCGCTATACCAATACCTGGCCACTCTTCAGGGTTGTTGCCCACAAAAGCCCACGGCAGCTGAAAAACTGTGCCCATACTCACTCTCACTGTGCGCCGGTTCAGCGGATGACAACAGTTGGGGGTCAGCAGCACCGCATCCATGCCCAGCGCCGCTGCCGAACGGAATATCGCCCCTTCGTTGGTCACATTGGTCAAGCCTTCCATCACCACCACACGACGAGCATCCTGGCACACTTCTTCCATGTATCTATCCGCTGGCCGCTTCATGGCACACATCATGCCTTTGGTCAAATGATAACCCGTGATTTCCGTAAGCAACTTGCTATCAGCTGTATATACAGGTGTGTCTGGACAACGCTCCAAAACCGCCCTTCCTTGTCTTTCTATAACCTTCTCTTCAGAAAGAATGGCTAACGGTTTACAACCCGCCTCCAAGGCGATCTCTATCACCTTGGGACTTTCCGCCAGAAAAATTCCGTTTGTGCTCTCTTTGCTGCGACGCATCTGAGCCTCGGTGAGCATGGAGAAGACTTCCAGTTCGGGAAGAGAGAGGTCGGTGACGGTAGTAATTGTTGCCATGTTTTTAATGTGCTAATTATCAATGTGCTAATGTGCCAATTGAAATAGAATTCAAAGTTCATAAAAGTTGAATTCCTAATTTTCAGTTTTCAGTTTTCAACTTTCAGTTCTTCATCAGCTGGTAGGTTTTATAGCCACCGGAAAGATTATATACATGGTTGAAGCCGGATTGCATCAGGATACGGCTGGCAATATAACCTCTCATACCCACTGCGCAATACACGATGATTTTCTTGTCCTGCGGAATTTCATCCACAAACTCGCGGAGTTCATCCACAGGATAATTGACAGCACCTTCAATCATGCCGTTTTTCACTTCCATGGCCGAGCGTACATCCAAAAGGAAGTACTCATCCTGCCAATCGTTTTGTGCTAAGATTGCTTTCAACTCATGCCACTGCATAGGTACGACCCGATGGGTCAGTATGTTTTCCGCCACATAGGCGGCATACGCCACGGGCTCTTTTGCTGATGAATACGGAGGGGCGTAAGCATGTTCAATATCAATAAGATCGCTGACATTACCTCCTCTGCTCACCACCGAAGCCATCAGGTCGAGGCGTTTATCGACGCCCTCTTCTCCCACAATCTGGGCTCCCAATACACGTCCGTTTTCAGGAGAAAAATTCAGTTTGATACTCATCTGTTTGGCACCTGGATAATAGGTAGCATGAGAGAACGGATGGGTAATGGAAGTCAGGTAAGGAATATGATTCTTTTGCAGATAATGTTCCGATAAACCTGTAGAGCCCACTGTCAAATCGAAAACCTTGGCGATGGCCGTGGTTATGGAACCACCATATTTCTCAGTATTACCCAGTACAAGATTATCGGCACAAATACGCGCCTGGCGATTGGCCGGACCTGCCAGATAACAGCAGTACGGCAAACCGCTCAAAGGATGCGGAAATTCAATAGCATCGCCCAAAGCATAGATATCAGGGTTGGAAGTTTGCAGATACTCATTCACCCAGATTCCACTCGCATCACCAATTTTCAGCCCCGCGTCAGCAGCCAGACTTGTATTGGGACGCACGCCTATACTGAGAATCACAAAGTCGGCATCCAGTTGTTTTCCGTTTGACAAAATAATCTTAATGCGGTCTTCCATGGTGTCGAAACCCGTGACTTCCGTCTGAAGAATCAGATTTATCTGCTTATCCTTCAACTGTTTATGAACCATAGCCGCTATAGGCGCGTCCACCACAGTCATCACTTGGGGAGCTTTCTCCACAATCGTCACATGGTATCCAATCTGATGCAGGTTCTCCACCATTTCCAGTCCGATAAAACCGGCACCCACCACCACCACTTCCTTCAAAGCGGAATAGGTGGCCGTGACAAACTGCTTGATCCGTTCTGTATCAAGCACATTGCGCAAAGTGAAAATACGCTTGGAGTCAATTCCCGGTATCGGAGGAACAACAGGCAGCGCTCCCGGAGAGAGAATCAATTTGTCGTAGCTCTCTTCGTACTCCTTGTTGTTCAGCAAATTACGAACGCTTACCGTTTTCTGTTTCGGATGGATAGCGGTCACCTCCGAGCGCACCCTCACATCCACATCGTAGCGATTGCCAAAGCTGACAGGTGTTTGCAGCAACAGTGCTTTCTTCTCGGTGATTTTATCCCCGATAAAATATGGCAATCCACAATTGGCGTAAGAGATGTGCTCTCCCTTCTCGAACATAACGATTTCGCAATGCTCATCCAAACGGCGCAGACGGGCGGCAGTGGTAGCTCCACCGGCAACACCACCTATAATGACATATTTCATATTGTTTAGTGTTTAGCGTTTAATGTTTATTGTTTTTTCCTGAGATTTCCAGACTGTAAACTATAACCAGTTAAACATTCATTATTGAAAACAAAAGGCCACCTGACAAAAAAGCAGTGTGGCCTTTCCAGATAATTATTAAAAACCTTATGATTATCCGATAAATGCCTGATAAGCAGCTGCATCCATAAGAGCATCAGCTTCAGCAGGATTGGTAACTTTAATCTTCACAATCCATCCTTCGTTGTAAGGATCGTTGTTGATGATACCAGGATTGTCGTTCAAAGCCTCGTTGAACTCGAGCACTTCACCACCAACGGGCAGCATCAGATCAGAAACCGTCTTAACAGCTTCCACAGTACCGAATACTTCGTTAGCTTCGAGAGTTTCGCCAACAGTAGTGATATCCAAGAAAACGATGTCACCCAATTCGTTAGCGGCAAAAGCGGTGATACCAACGTAAGCTACATCACCGTCCATTTTCAACCATTCATGGTCGTTTGAATACTTCAAATTAGCAGGTAAATTCATAATTGTAATGTTTTTAAGGTTATTTTATACAGTCATAATTTCTTTTTCCTTGGCTTCCACCATCTTGTCTACTTTGCCGACAAACTCGTCCGTGATTTTCTGGATATCAGTTTCCAGTTTCTTCACAGCGTCTTCAGGAACACCTGAATCTTTCAGTTTCTTGGCAGCATCGTTGGAAGAACGGCGGATGTTGCGAATGCTCACTTTCAGCTGTTCTGCATCCTGTTTGGCTTTCTTAACCAGCTCTTTGCGGCGTTCCTCAGTAGGGGTTGGCACCACAATACGGATAAACTCACCGGTATTCTGCGGGGTAAAGCCCAAATTAGCGGCCAAAATAGCCTTTTCGATAGGCTGCAGCATATTGCGTTCCCAAGGCTGCACAATAATCTGGCGAGCATCGGGAGTGCTGATATTACCAACCTGTTCAATCGGGGTAGGATTGCCGTAATAATCCACTTTCAAACCCTCCAGCATCTGGGGGCTGGACTTGCCGGCACGCACTTTCTGCAGTTCTTTTTCAAAGAAAGCCACTGCCGAACTCATATTTTCCTTGGCCTGAGCCAACAATTTCGCAATTTCTTCCATATCTATTCAGTTAACAGTTTACAATTAACAATTAATAATTTATAGTTTTCGTCTTATTCTAACCCCTAATCACTATTCCCTAACCCCTAATTTTCTGTATTTTCCTGCTGTTTTTTCAGCAATTCAGCTTTCTTCTGCTCAGCGATAGTTTTCAATCTCTGCAGTTCTTTCTCATTATTTTCTATCTCTTTTTTGATCTTCTTCAATTCTTTTTCCAGGATAGTGGAATTAAAGATTCTGATAAAAACATTATGACCGATGAGAATTATCAGCCATGCGATAGTGACGAACAGTACCGATTTGAAGAAAACATCATTAGCCTCGGTACCTCTGAAGACAAAATACCAAATCACCCAAAAGAGCGCATTCACCAAAATGAAAATCATCAGATGAATTCTGAAAGCGGCTCTGTTACGGGCCTTGCTATACAGTTTTTGTTCGTTTTCCTGTTCAGCGGCGATTTCCGCTTCGGTTTTGACTGGAGTAGTGATGTTTTCCTCTGCCATAATATTAGATTTTAATGAACCAAGGTACCTTCTTTCTCGCCATCCAGAATCCGGCCAAGTTTGCCAGGAACATTGGCATTATACACACAAATAGGCATATTGTTTTCCTTGCAGACAGTGAATGCCGTCAGGTCCATGATATTCAGTTTCTTTTCGTAGCATTCATCGAAAGTGATGGTATCGTATTTGGTAGCGGTGGAATCTTTTTCAGGGTCAGCGGTATAGACGCCATCCACACGGGTGCCTTTGAGGAGCAAGTCCGCACCGATTTCTACAGCACGCAAAGCGGCGCCCGAGTCGGTGGTAAAGAACGGATTGCCTGTACCAGCGGAGAAAATCACCACCAGTCCTTTTTCCAGATGAGCGATAGCGTTCTTGAAGAAAATCTTTTCGCAGATACCTTCAATTTTGAGAGCTGACATCACCTTGGCATTCACACCCAGCTCTTCCAGAACAGTTTGCAGGGCCATGGAGTTGATGACGGTGGCCAGCATACCCATATAGTCGCCCTGGCGGCGGTCGAAACCGCGACCGGCACCTTTCACTCCGCGGAAAATATTTCCGCCTCCGATGACAATACCCACCTGCACCTTACGGTCCACAGCGGATTTCACTTCTGTGGCGAAATGATGAATTTTCTGGTAATCAATACTATAGCCATCGTCACCCATGAACGATTCGCCACTCAACTTCAATAATATGCGTTTGTATTTCATTTTTCAAATTTGTGGCAAAGATACAAATTTTTTCAATGTGCCAATTAGTTAATGTGCTAATGTGCCAATTTCTTTTCCGTGACTTTCTTATGATAGAAAAGTTACCTTCTCACACAAAGCTTCTATATCAATGCTTTCGCCTTTGACGGTAAGGTGGGCTTGCTGGTAGATAGGTTCGCGCAGAGGCAGGGTAGTGTCGATGTAAGCCCGGAGTTCCTCGGGGGTTTTGTTCTGGACCAAGGGGCGAACCCTTTTGGCATGGCTGAGGCGATCGAACAAAGAGGCGGGGGCCATCCTGATGTACACTACCATCCCGCTGTCTTTCATCAGCTGCATATTGTCTGAAAAACAAGGAGTTCCGCCACCAGAAGAAAGGACAATATTGTCCTCTTGCAGCTTATTAATCAAAACCTTCCGCTCACAAGAACGGAAGGCTGGTTCATTGTATTTCTGAAAAAATTTAGGAATGGAAATGCGGTATTCCTCTTCAAAGGCTTCGTCCAAATCCACAAAACCATAGCCCAGTTTGGACGCCAGTTTCTTGCCTACGGACGACTTTCCGCAACCCGGGAAACCTACAAGGATGACACGCATCAGATATTCTCAAGTATGGTTTCTATCAGATTCTCAGCACAATCGGCAATATCGGCAATGGTAGCCGGCAACATATAGCAAGGCGTTGAAAACACCATGTTCTCCTTGTCAGCAATCACTTCTGTCTGTTGTGTGTTGATATGCTGCGCACCGAAAGTTTCCACATCGTGGATGGTTCTTTCGTCGGTGCCCACCGTGATGGTGATATTACCCAACACTCTGGCCAGCAATACCGGTGAAATGCACAAAGCGCCAATCGGTTTGCGCTGAGCGTGAAAATCCTTGATCACACGTTCCACCTCGGCATCCACCTCGGCCTTGGTTCCCTTGATAGCATATGTGAAAAGATTCTTGGCGGCACCAAAACCACCAGGGAAGACCACTGCGTCAAAATCAGCGGATTTCAGTTCCGTCAGCGGATGAATGTCACCACGGGCAATACGAGCCGCTTCCACCAACATGTTGCGCTTCTCAGGCATCACCTCTTTCGTGTAATGATTCATCACATGGTATTGATCCGCATCGGGTGCGAAAATTGTATATTGACATTCATTTCTGTCAATGGCGAGCAGCGTCATGACGGATTCATGAATTTCAGAACCATCCATAGGACCACAGCCGCATAAAACAACTGCAAACTTTTTCATATTATATTTGTTTAATTGTTGAATCGTTTAGTTGTTGAATTGTTGAATCGTTGAATTTCTTTCATTATAAACAGTTAAACACTTCAACAGTTCAACATAATTTTTAAAACATTCTTTCTTTGATCTTTGTGATAATTTCCTTTGTATATAAAGGAAAATCGGCATTCATCATCCAGGCGTAATAGGAAGGTTCCTTGCGGAACACGTTCTCCACCGTCTCCCCTTTGTGCTTGCCGAAATTGAAGACCTCCTCATCGCGGTCGTTGAAAACAATATGGCCGGCAAAATCCACCATACGGGTTTCGCTGGAGAATGAACTCAGCGCCTTCACATCGTTCTGCACCGGAATACTTTTCACCCCGGTCTTGCGGTCTTCGTATTCCTGATTCTGATATTTATCCAATTGCGCTTTCAGCACCTCGTAAGTAGCCTTGGTATCCGCTTCTGCCTGATGGGCATCCGTCAGATCCTTGTTGCAGTAAAAGCGGTAAGCGGCCACCAAATTACGAGGCTCCATGCGATGGAATATATTCTGCACATCGATGGTACGGCGGTTGCGGAAATCCAAATGTCTGCCACAACGCAGGAATTCCTCCACCAGCAACGGAATATCGAACTTGTTGGAATTGAAACCTGCCAAGTCGGCATCCCCGATAAAAGCCATAAGCTCGTCGGCCACCTCCTCGAAACGGGGCTTATCTTTGACGTCAGCATCATAAATACCGTGCACTTCCGAGCATTCCTCCGGAATATGACAGCCCGGATTAATCAGCATGGTTTTGGTAATCTCCTCTCCGTCAGGCATTACCTTCAGAATAGAAATTTCCACAATTTTATCTTTACCCACATTCAAACCTGTGGTTTCCAAGTCAAAAAACACTAAAGGTCGTTCAAGATTCAGTTTCATATCTTCTTATCTTTTAATTACTTTCTGAATAGCGGTTTGGCTCTCCGACTTCAGCTGCAACAAATATATTCCACTATTCAGATTACTGATATTCAATGTATTACAATTATCATTCAAACTATATTCAGCCACTTTCCGGCCCATCATGTCATACATAACCGCCTCGCAATGCTGATTAGCCAACTGGTCCAACACCACCGTAATCTGTTGGTCGGCAGGATTGGGATACACGCTGAACTGCAGTTTCTCCACTTCACGAACGGGAGTACAGTCGAATTTCTTGCCCAGCACCGGACGAATCATGGGAGCTCCGTATAGGAAAGGTTCCCGCCATTCTCCGGAAGTATTATAAAGCCAGTGGGCACGCGCGTCATTATTCTGGTCAAAACCCAAATTAATGGGTGTGTTATGTTGTTGATAAAAACCCACATAAAAAGTTTCTGACACCACCAGCGGTTCCTCAAACTCATAGTACACAAATTCTGCTGGATTGGATGCTTGGCTAGGATATTGACTAGGCATAGAGAGCAGAACCTCGTCCGGTTCATCCCCATAATCATCCCATACCATCAGCGTAAATGGCTCCACATTAGCATCCTCAAAAACTGAGTTAAACCACATTCTCACCCCGCGTAAAGTATCAGCTTGCGCCAATGTGAACCTCACAGCCATATAGGTTTGGGGATTCGTCAACTGGGAAATCAATGAATAACCCCCTTCAGCTGTACCATCGTCGTAAGCGTAATAATTGTAAAACTTCTGCTGGAAAACACAGGTGTCATTGGCAATGCAGTCATCGCCCACGCCACCGGTAACCGTGAACAAATGCGTGATATAAAAGAGTGCACTGTCGGCCCCATCATACGAATAGGAGAAATTGATATCCGGATCAGCATGGAAAGGATTGACATACAGACCATTGTTATAATATGGCGACGCATTTTCGGAAGTCGGTGCCTGCTCGCCAATCTGAACTCCGTTTTCAGAAGTCACCCTATAGCTGTATGACACATTAATGACACTGGGGGAAATATTCGCCAAATCGTTGTGAAAACTCTCCTTCATATCCGTGGGACGGTACTGATTCCAAGGCATAGACTGGTATTCCTTCAATGCGGAAGTAGTCGGGCTCACAAAGGTGACATCGTGCGGATAAATATCAAAGCATGAACCACCTTGCTCCAACTGCACATAATCGATATGCCACTGGTCCACATTGGATTCCCAAGCGGCATAACCGTTCGGCTCCAAGCTGGCATAATTTCTGAAACGGAAATGGAAATCACTTCTGAGATACTGCGGATTGATGATCGGAATCATCGCTTTCTTGAAATATTGCAGATGATAATCATCCTCATCCAGCCACTCGTCAACGGTGCAGCCAGCAGTAGCCCAGATATGATTCCATCGATATTCAGGACCATACAATGAATCGGAAGGCAATTCGATGGAAGCCCCCGCATTGGCATAAAAATCAAAAACGAAATACACCGTATCCGGCAGCAGGAAAGGATTCAAAAGAGAATCTCCCGGTGAATACACCGTGCTGTCTCCTGCATGTCCATGGTGGTTATACGGCAATTCATAATCGCTATAAACATAACCGATAAAAAGGCTGTCGCCTGTGGGATAACCGAATTCCAGCACCAGTGAATCGCTGGTTTCGGGATGGTCGCCAATACGCTCCCATTCCACTGGCGGATACGATCTTGAGGCACCACCCGGTTGGTAATAGAAACTGAAATATAGCGAGTCTGAAATCTGCATCGGTCTGTGATACACATTGTTATAATCCAATCTGATAGGATTCGATGTGAGGGTGTCTGCCCCGAAAGGCGTGGTTTCCGCATGAGGATATATCAAGCCGTTTTCATCCAAGGCATCCAAAGTCACCACTCCGATAGACGGCGGAACCATAGGGTACGAGTTGTTCACAAACGCCTGTCGGTCAGCCCATAAAGACGACTTCGGGGCACCGGTATAATTGGAAAAATCATCGAAAAACGGCAAAGTGACCGGGGTGACGTTTCGGGTCTTCACTTGCGGCTGACCCATGATTTGCGGGTTGTGAGTCAGCCCTGTGAGCACTTCCTGAGCCTGGATGGCATTCAGACAAAGGAAAGCCAGTAAAAAGACAACATATTTTCTATATCGATAATTCATAATTTCCCATCATTAAATAATGAAAACCAAGCATTAAAATGACAATTCACTTTCATAATCCTCAGCTTTCAGTTTTCAATTTTCAGTTTTCAATTAGTGTGGAGTCAGCACCTACTGGCAGTTCACTGATGTCGCGTCCCACTACCAAAGTGATTTTATCTCCCATTTTGATTTTGGTACCAGCGGCAATCGCCCTGCCATTATGTAGCTGCTCCAACACTGCGTTTTCGTAAGGACTTGGTTTCAAGATCGTTCCTTCCAATTCCAAACCCAAAGCATTCAGCATGATTTCGGCCTGACGAAGCGACACATCACGCAACTCAGGCATAATCACTGTGGGCGGTTCGGAAGTCGCCACCGTGAGATACACCTTACGGCCTTTTTTCACTTTCTCGCCAGCCTCGGGATTCTGCTTGATAATCGTGCCCGGCTCCATGGTCTTGTCGTACACCTCATCGGTGATAACAATGATATAGTCTGAAGGAAGGAGTGTATCTATCAGTGCCACACTGTTTTGTCCCACAAAGTTAGGCATATCCACCTCGCGGCCATGGCGGGTGTACGATTTCAATATAATCAGACATACTACAGCAATAACCATGGAGATGATGATAGCCAACACCAAATGGAAGCCCATGCGCTGCGGTTTGAAGAAGTCTCTAATTTTTCCCATTTTCAACCTTTATTAAACTAAGAACTAAGAGTTAAGAATTAAGAATTTCAGCTTAGTTCTTAGTTTTTAATTCTTAGTTCTTAATTCATTTCAAACAAACGACAAAAATACAAAAAAATTATGACATCAGCCTAATTTTGCCTTATAATCTTCGTAAGTCCCTGGCTGAGCCAGCAAAACGAACTCGCCGTCTTTCTGAATCATGCCAATGGCAGGATGTCTCACCCCATTGAAAAACGTGGTTTTCACCATGGTATAATGAATCATGTCGTCGAACACGATACGGTCGCCCACCTCCAGCGGCTCGGGGAAAGCGAAATCGCCCATCCCGATAAAGTCGCCAGCCAAACAGGAGCAGCCCCCCAGGCGGTACACATACTTGCTATTCTCATCGGGATCTTTCGCGCCCAGCACCAGCGGCTTGTAAGGCATTTCCAGACAGTCGGGCAGATGGCAGGAGAAGGAAATGTTGAGCATGGCGATTTTGATGCCCTTGTTCTCCACGATGTCCTCCACCGTGGATGTCAGCACACCAGTCTGCCAACCCACAGCCTCTCCTGGTTCCAGAATCACCTCCTCCAGATTCGGGTAGCGGCTCTTGAAATCTTTCAGCAGCTGAATCAAATGCGGAATATTATAATCCTCGCGGGTAATATGGTGCCCGCCACCAAAATTCACCCACTTGCACTCCTTGATGTAACGGCTGAAACGTTTTTCGAAATGCTCCAAGCAATGCTCCAGCGCATAGCTGTCATTCTCGCAAAGCACATGAAAATGCAGTCCGTCAATGCCTTGCGGCAGATGCTCAGGCATATCCTCCGCCAGCACTCCCAAACGAGAGCCCGGCAAAGCTGGGTTGTACAAATCGGTCTCAATCTCCGAATACTCGGGGTTCACCCTCAGTCCGAAACTCACCTTTTTGGGGAACTTCTCCGCCTTGTCTTTGAACCTTGCCCACTGGCTCAAGGAATTGAAAGTCAGGTGACTGCTATACATCAAGAGGGTTTCAAACTCATCTTCCTGATACACCGGGGCGAAAGTATGCGCCTCACAACCCATCTCCTCCGCAATCAGCCGCGCCTCGTTCAGCGAGCTGGCGGTAGCCCCCGCCAAGTATTGTTTCACCAAGGGGAAAGAGCGCCAGAAAGCGAAACCCTTCAGGGCACAGATGATGGAAACTCCAGCCTCCTGCTGCACCAGATCAAGGAGCTGCAGATTGGCCTCCAAAGCCTCTTCATACATAATGTAACACGGGGACGGATATTGTTCGAATTGCGGAATCATAACGGGTGTTTTTTGCGGTTAAAAAAAGAATCGGCAAAAATACAAAAATAGATGTTACGCAATAACTATTCCTCCGTTTCAGTCTCCTCTTTGGGGACAAACCTTATTGGAAGGTTAAAAATGCTCCATATCCCCAGGCAATGCCGAATAGTTTATAGTATTGCCGCCACTTTTTTGATTCCCTTCAACATGTCTATAATCGACGAATCTTTGCGGGCTGTCTGCATGTTGTATTTCGTCTGGAGGTACATCAACGAATCGGCTGGCACATCGAGGGCTGCCTCAAACATAAGAGCCGTTTTTGCTGTAAGCGGACGACGGGCATTCAGAATCTCATTGACCACAGAGTAGGCCAATCTCATGCTCTCCGCCAGTTGGCGCTGGCTGATGCCTCGTTCTTCAATCTCGTCTTTCAGCACCTCCCCAGGGTGTGTCGGATATGCTCCATAGCCTAAATTTCCCATATTATTTCCTCCTTTATTCTCAAACGAATCTCCATCTCATCGTTTTTTCAAGGTGCAAAAATAATATTTTTTTCTAAAAGTTCGCATTTTTTGCGAATATATTCTTTAACTGATTGACGTAATTCATCATCTCTTCGTTAGCTGTTTTTAGTTTTGCTAATTTTGCTTCAAGTTGATTGATTTTATCTTCATTCTCCCGCTTTATTGAATGCTTGAATTTGAACATCGCCAGATTTAACTCAAAAGATGTTTCGCTGCTCTGCTTGGGAAGGATGTCACTCATAATGTCTTCTACCAATTGTCCGCCACGATGCAAGAGAACTTGCTGTTCTGTGCTTTTGTCCTCTTGCTGCGGGATTTCCACTATTACCCTCGACAATTCCTTCAACTTGGCGTATGCTTCCACAATGGCAATGGTGATTTCCACCGTTTTAGGACTTTTCAGGATAGTGGCCAGCATGTAAAGACCTTTTTCGGTGAAAGCCTTGGGAAATTGTCTAGTTTTGGCAAATTTTGCGGTCGAAATTTTCGACCGCAAAATTGCAAATTCTTGATTATCAACCTCCCACACATACCCTGTCGGGAACTTTTCAGGATTGTTGCTAACTGCTTCGTTAATGCGTTTTGTTTCCACACCATACAACTCTGCTACATCAGAATCCAATATCACCTGCTGATTTCTGAGGGTGATGATTTTCTTTTCCACTTCGGGAAGTAAATTGTTGTCCATAGTATTTTAATTTAAGGTTTATTCTGCTTGCAAAGTTACAATATCCAAATTAGAAAATCAATAGCAAAATCATAGTCAATTTACTGAAAATCAATACTATAATAATATACACATTTCATTCAGAAAGTGGACAAAAATGTGTAAAAATATGCAGGATAGCCATGATGCATATTTTTCGATTCCGTCTGGAACTAAAAAGCAACCTCTGAAATTTTGGAAGTTTTCGGAAACTTTAACAACTTTTCACAAAAAAATTTTGGTCACATCGTTTTTCCGATTTACCTTTGCCGGAAAAAGTTAAACAAAAACATTAAAAGTCATGGAAGAACTTAAGCTATTACTAGAAAATCCATTTGATAAATTGGAGGAGAATGATTTAAATGGTTTTCAAGACAAATGCAAAGATATTGCAGAGAAACTGTTTTGTAATTATTGTATTAACTGCGATGAAAAAGAATATTATTTCGCTGAAATAGAATTCTATTACTATGACAAAAGTCGATTCAATAAACTGTGGAATACATGCACCTATCCTCGATCAAACAAAAAAGCAGGTGTTTTTTTCCTACATGATAGTGGAGTAGATATTTGTTTTAATAGTGATTTTTCAGAAGGAATATTTGGTGGTATTTTGATACGTAGTTTGTTGCAAATATCTGAAAATGGAAAAGGGAAATATATCACAGGACCTTTTGTTTGCGCAAAAGAAATATTTAATGCTTGTCCAGACATAAATAACGGACCCAAAATTAAGAGAATACCATATCGAAAATGTGCTATTGATGTAGCCGAACGTTATAATATCCCGAATGAACCTGAAAATCTAAATTTATGTTTTTTCGACAAAAGCTTAAAAGATAATTTGAAAAATACATTTGAAAACGAATCATGGGATTTTGATAAAAGGGAGACTAAATGTGTAACAAGATATTATTCTAAACGTTTTTTCAAAGTGCTCACCGACAACCTCACCAACACCGTCTATTTCTCCAGCCTCCTGCCTGAGAAATGCCCAATTCTGAATACTCATCTCGTTGATGCATTGCAAAAACATGGGGTTCAGTATGCTTATCTATTCGGAACAAAGGACATCTGGTGCCGCGACTTCATGCCGATTCAGATTGATGAAAACCATTTCGTATTCTACAAATACACTCCTGATTATCTTCAAGATGAAATCGGACTCCGCATTCAAACTAATCCTGAAGATGTGTTCCAAACGGAATCCAACAATCTGAGGCATCTTCTGCCACAAAGCAGCACAATAGATCTTGTACTCGATGGCGGAAACGTGGTGAAATGCGGCAACAAGATTGTAATGACAGACAAAGTGTTTGTGGAAAATAAAGACAAATCACACTCGAAGGTGCGACAACTGCTTGAAGAAGCGTTCCGTTGCGAAATAGTCTTCCTTCCTTGGGATGAACATGAGGATTACGGGCACTGCGACGGAATTATCCATTATTTGGACGACAACAGAGTGATGATGACTAACTATGACGATTTTGACAAGACTTTTGCCCAGGATTTTCTACGAATTTTGGAGAAACATTTCGATGTTATAACACTGAAGTATAACGTGAAACGGAAGCATGAGCGAAGCTGGTCATACATCAATTTTCTGCAAGTGGGCAATTTGATTCTTGTTCCCCAACTGGGAATAACAGAGGATGAGCAGGCACTGGAGCAAATCAGAAAAGCCCTGCCCAATTGCAAGGTGGCAGGTATACCAGCATTGGAAGCCGTAAGAAGAGGCGGTGCATTAAATTGTATTTCGTGGAATATTAAAGCTTAGAATTATGGAAGATAACAAGCAAAAGAAGAAAGAGTATTATGCAAATTTAACGACCAAAGAATTGGAAGTTTTGGCCGAGCAAGGTGATCCTGAAGCACAATTCAGACTTGGTTATCGTTATAAAACTGGCAAAGGAATAAAACAAAACTACAAAAAAGCTATAGAATGGCTAACTAAAGCAGCCATGCAAGGAAATTCAAACGCTCAGTATAGTCTTGGGACTTGCTACAATCGCGGGAAGGGAGTGAAAAAAGACTATTCCAAAGCCGTTGTATGGTACTCCAAATCAGCCGAACAAGGAAACATGCCTGCCCAATTCGATTTAGGCGCATGTTATTATATGGGTCATGGCGTAAAACAAGACTACAAAAAAGCGTTGGAATGGTATTTCAAAGCAGCGGAACAAGGTGATTCGTGGTCACAAAATGACATCGGTATTTGTTATTTGAATGGTTATGGCGTCGAAAAAGACTTACAAAAAGCCGTCGAATGGCTTACAAAGTCTGCAAAACAAGGATATGCAACTGCCCAATATAACTTGGCTCGATGCTATATGGACGGTGAAGGAGTTGATCAAGATATGAAAAAAGCTGTCGAATTGTATAAAAAAACAGCAACCCAAGGACATGCTTGGTCACAAAACAATCTCGGGCTTTGCTATGAATATGGAGATGGTGTTCGAAAGAATTATAAAAAGGCAGTAGAGTGGTTCACAAAAGCAGCGGAGCAAGGAGCAGATAATGCACAATACCACCTTGGAAATTGTTATGCAGAAGGATTAGGCGTGAAAAAGGATTTTGAAAAAGCCGTGGAATTGTACACAAAAGCTGCAAAGCAAGGAAACAAAAGAGCCCAATTCAAATTGGGTAAATGCTATAGAAATGGGAAAGGTGTAGAAAAGAATCTTGCAAAAGCCGTAAAGTGGTTCTTGTTGTCGGCAAAACAAGGTGACCCACTATCTCAATTCTATCTGGGTGTATGCTATGAAAATGGTGAAGGAGTTCGAAAGAGTTACAAAAAGGCCGCAGAATGGTACATCAAAGCGGCGGAACAAGGTGTGTCAGAAGCGCAGTACAATCTTGTTACGTTCTATGAATATGGAGATGGAGTTGAAAAGAATTATGCAAAAGCCTTGGAATGGTGCATCAAAGCGGCGGAACAAGGGAATCCGGAAGCTCAGAAAAGATTGTTGGAATTGAAAGAAAAACAGGTTCACCCTTGTCTGTAAGGCATGCGACAAAAAAATCGTGAGCTTCATTATTTGATTCTGAGGCTCTCGACTAACCTCCACTACAAAATAACAAACGCTCACGATTGCTCGTAAGCATTTTCGTTTCTTTTTGTAGTGAACTAAAATTGTCGAGATTTCAGAATCCAAAGAAAAGCGAAAACGCAATAATATGTGTTTTATCTTCTAATAATTTTTCTACATTTTGTTTGACAATTCACTTTTACACGGCAAAAATACACAAATTTCTTGTCAAAACAACAACCAAAAGCGAAAAAAATGTATTTTTGTACTCTCAATGATTTGTCCACCTAACTGCACCGCTATGCGAAAAACAATCATTCTCACCCTGTTATTCCTTGGCCTCACCACCGCGGGACTGGCTCAAACCGTCTATCAAAAGGACAAATGGGGTGCGAAACTCCTGTTTTTCCAGGATAATACCATACGTATCAAAGACCGTTGGGGTGACCCCATATTATGGTATGATGAAAACGCCAACACGCTCCGCCAAAAAGACCGTTGGGGACAGGCTTTGGTTTATATGGACGGGCAAACCGTGAGGCTGAAAGACCGCTGGGGCGCTCCCCTGCTCTTTTTCGACGGCAATACCATCCGCCAGAAAGACCGTTGGGGCACTGCCCTCTATTACCTCGATGGCAACACCCTCCGTGTCAAAGACCGCTGGGGTGACGCCGTCTATTATTTCGACTTCACTCCCACCCTCTGGCAGCTCGCCGCCGTGATTTTGATGTAGTGCACTTTTACCTTAATTTATTTTTCAGGAAACTCTGTCGCACATAAAGATAGAAAAACAGCACCCCTGCAAGGTTCACCCCCCAGGAAGTCCAAAATGCATGGTGGTAACCAACATGCTCTGAAACAATACCTCCGACCATGATTCCCAAGCCTACACCGATATCCCAACAAATCAGGATGCTGGAATTGGCGGTACCCCGCTGGGTGTGAGGCGCCAGGTTGATGAACATGGTCTGGAAAGCAGGCCACATGTGCCCATTGCCCAAGCCTATCACCAAAGCCGCTCCATAATAGCCAATGGGGTTATGCAAGGCGGCAAACATCAGATAACCGAACAGCGACACCACCACTCCCGCGGAAGCGTTCTGCACGATTTTTCCCTCGCGCAAACTGCGACTGCCAATCAGTCGGGAGAGAATCAGTCCGGCGGAAAGCAGCATGAAAAACACTCCCGTGCCACCCGTGATGCCCAGTTCTTCCTTGCCATAAATAGCCACGTAGGTCGAAAGTACACCATACGAAAACGCATAGCAAACCATCGCCAATCCTTCGCTCCAGCCTTTCAGCAGGAAGAAACGGTCGAGGGAAATTTTGGGCTTGTCTGGAATCAGTTCCCTGCTGTTCAAGTGCAAAGTGGAATTGACCGCAAAACCTATGCCCGACGTGAGCAAAGCCAACCAGAACAGCAATTCATAGCTGTTGCTGATTTGCAATATGTAAATGGCCAAAGCGGGCGCAATAGCCGAGGCGATATTGTTGCTCAGACCGTAATAGCCGATGCCTTCCGCACGGCGTGAAGGATGCAGCACATCAATGGCCACGGTGCTGTTGGCCACAGTGGACGCCCCGAACGGAGCCCCGTGAAGTGTTCGGACAATGGCGAAGAGCAACAGCGAACCCGCCATCAGGTATCCTCCAAAGAAAATGCAGAATAAGCCATAAAAAAGCAGCAAAGTTTTCTTGCGGGGGAAACTATCGACAAAGAAACCGCTGAACGGGCGGATAAGCAGGGCCATCAAAGTATAGCCCGACAACACCAGACCGATGGTCTGCTTGTTGGCGTCAAAAGTGTCCTTCAGGTAAAGCGGCAACAGCGGTGTCAGCAGCATGAAAGAGAAAAAAATCATGAAATTGGCAATCCATACCTTGATATAGTTGCTATTCCATAGTTTCTCTTGAGGCTGATTATCAGTATCTTTCATTTTTTTCAAAAACTTGACAAAGGTACGATTTTTTTTTGTATTTTTGCAGCCTCAAAAAACGGGACGTTAGCCCAGTTGGTTTAGAGCGCTGCCTCCACACGGCAGAGGTCATAGGTTCAAATCCTATACGTCCCACCAACGACAGAGCCGCCACAATGTGACGGCTCTGTCGTTTTTACGACAATTTTTTCATCTTTGGGGGAAATTTTGGACAAAAAAGGTTAAAAACACCTCATTATATCTCAATTCAATTAGTTCAATCAGAATTAATTTGTATCTTTGCCGTTGAAAACAAAAAGGCAAAAAATGACAGCAGTACAGTTGAACACGATGAACACGGAACTATGGCAGAGCATCGGCTCCATTGCCGATAGTGAGAAACTCATGAAGAGGTTAACACAATATGCTAAAAAATTAGCGAAAGAAAAGCATGATGATACGATGATGAGCAAGGAGGAATACTTCGCCAAAATTGAGCGTGCCGAGCAGCAGGCTGCCCGTGGTGAAGGCATGGAATTACTGCCCGACGAGGATTTAACTACTTTTTTGAAACGGAACGGCTATGAAATATAAGGTGTTTATTATGCCTGAGGCTGCACTTGATTTACAGCGTCTTGCCAAAAACGAACCTAAAGCTTTTACTAAAGCAAGCCGATTTATCAAAGAGCTTTCCGAGCATCCCAAGACAGGCACTGGACATCCTGAACCATTGAAAGGCAAGCCAGAGGGGCGGTGGAGCCGTGAAATCACCAAAAAGCACCGCCTCGTGTATCGTATATTCGAAACTGAGGTTTACGTAGATGTATTGGCTGCTTACGGACATTATGGAGATAAATAAAACACTACTCTCATCTCCCTACCACAAACTTCCTATCAGTGTTGCCCATGCGGGTGTTGATGTGCGCGATGTACGTGCCGGGGGCAAGGTTGCGGACGTTGATATCGGCATGCGTGGCATCAACAATACGGACGCCTAAAAACTGGCCCGCAAGGTTGGTAATGGCCACCCCGTCGATGGGCAGGTCTTCGGGACTTTCGATGGTGATGTGGTTGGCGGCGGGGTTCGGATAGAGACGGATGCAGTCTAAGCGCTCGTCATACTGCGCCACCTCCAAAGGTCCTTCCGGATACGGCTCCAAAATGGACGGGTCGTATTTGAGGGCAATAATTGCGTGACTACGGGTATCTCCCAATAAATCTAAGGTGAAATCATTCCCAAATGTAAGGTTCTGACTACATATCATGTCGCACAAGATATAGCCGTCATTATCAACAATTATTTTACCAATCTGTTGCTTATTGTCATACATGTGTACAATTGTGTCCGCTTTCTCAAATTCCCCATTTGTGTTAAAATAGCAAAGAAGCATAGGAAAATCTGTAGAATAACTTATTGCTATTGTAATTAAATGGTTGTTAATTACCGCAGGGCGGACACTTCCTCTAAGACCTATTGATGTTCTATCTCCAGGAACAATGCCCCAATTTTCAAAATCACCTGTTTGAGCATTGAATCTAACGAAATATTCTGTTATTTGTGTTACTGGCATATTGTTTGACTCCTCGTCAAAATAGAATAAAGATGGTACACCATCAGAAATAAGAGCATCTCCTACCAAATAAACACTATTATCATAAATAGCATTGCCTTTCCAAATGGTTTTATTCTGTGCTGTATTAGACGAAGGGTGACTGACATATATTTGGTTAGACCAGAGAACATTTCCGTCAGAATCATATTTGATAATATAAGGTGTATAATACGCCATTCCACAATCAAGTACAGTAGCATAGTGCACACTATCCCAATAAATATACATTGGATACTGGTTGTATTCATCCATCATCATCATGTCTGTTAAATAACCAGAAAGATACACTTCGTCATTATCATCAATACTTAATTCAAATGTACAAGGAGTAAAATAAGGATTGATGGTGTCCCATGAAAGAGCTGGAGACAAACCGTTAGTATGATCAATAACACGATGCACCCATTCCAGTTCCCATTCTGGAGAAAGTTTACAAAATAAAGTGTTGTTTACAGCATTCCAAGCTCCCTGTTCGTATTCGTAACAGTTTTCAGGGAAAAAAACATCATAAGTTCTCCTCGCAGTATCTTTTTCAACAACAACAGTATAAGGCATAGTATCTGCTCCACTGTACGCTTCGTCTACTGCAACATATGTGTTTCGATGACTATCAACACATATAAATCCTTTATATCCTAAATAAAAATTTGCTCGTTGTCCATTTGTAATATCTCTAGATAATGTATGTACAAAAACGCTCTCTAATCTGTTCCCATCCAAATCAAAAGTCACAAAATAGGTATAGTTTCCGACTGCAAATGGAGGATGTTGTTCTTCCAAGGGAATACCCGCAACATGTTGATAATTGATAAGCGTGTCAAAAAACCAGAGCTGATCCATGGATTGAAATTGATAATTACCTGCAATTAAAATTTTGTCTCCGTCAAAAAACATATCATAGGGATAGGAGTCTGCTCCTAATCCCGAATTTTTGACAACTCTGTGCCACAACAGATTCCCATTTCTGTCAAACTTTGCCAACACGCTTCCTTGTGTGTTAGCCGTTAAAACTGTGGCATTATTCAACATGTGTATGGCCTGTGATTGATCTTGTATTTGGGCAGTTCCCCCACAGGACCCAAAAGCATAAATATTCCCCTCGTCATCAAATGCCGTTTTAACCACATAATTATACGCATTGGTGCTGCTGAGCGGGTCGTCGTTACCCGTCCAATAGTTCGCCCACTTCCACTCGCCTTGGGCGGAGGCGGAGAAGAAAACAGCTTGCAAAAGGATTAAACAAAGCGCAAATGGCAAAAAACGGCGAAGTTTCGGAGCGGTTTTACAGAAATAATGGCATTGCGTGTCTTTCATAACTATCTATGTATTAAAAAATAAAAATCCAAGGAGATAAACATGCATTATATCCCTATATAAGCATGACGCATGAAAGTGCCGAAACGTTACACTTCAATGTGTTTTTTTTCGGAATAATATCTTTGTATTAATGAAATTCGGATTTATGGCGAGTCATTTAAAATGACTACTTTTATTTCGGGAAATTCATGTACCTTTGCAACCTAATTTGTTGTAGATGATATATCCTGCTTCTTTTGAGGAAAAAATAGGTTTTGACACCATCCGTGAGCTGATCAAGAATCACTGTATCAGTGATATGGGTCGTGAGATGGTGGACCAACTGCAGTATTCAGACTCCTTCGAGCTGATTGAGAAACAGTTGCAGGAAACGCAGGAATTCAAGCAGGTTTTGTTGCTGGAAGACCCTTTCCCTGCCCAGGACTATTTCGACTTGAGGCCGGTGCTCTCGCGCCTCCACATTGACGGCACCTATATAGAACTGGATGAGCTGGCGGCTTTGCGTGCCTTCATCAACATGATTATCCAGGTGTTCGTGTATTTCAAAATCAGGCACGAGGACAACAAATTTCCACGTCTGTGGGCCATCTGTCAGGATATTATGCCCGAGAAAGACTTGCTGGAGGCCATCAATAAGATACTGGACCCCAAAGGGCAACTGCGCGACAACGCGTCGGATGAGCTGAGGCGTATCAAAAGCGAAATCAACCGCATTTCGGGCGAGGCCGACCGCCGTATCCGCAAACTGCTGAACGCCGCCAAGCAGGACGGCATCACCAAAGATGATGCCGAGATGACCGTCAGAAACGGACGTCTCTGTATTCCCGTCTCCGCCCAGTTCAAACGCCGCCTGAAAGGCTTTATCCACGACGAGTCAGCTACAGGACAGACCGTTTTCATCGAGCCTGCCGAGGTGTTTGACGCCAACAACGAAATCAAGGACCTGCTGAACGCCCAGCACCGCGAAATCATCCGCATTCTAACTGAAATCACCCAGCGCATACGGCCTTCCATCGACAACCTGCGCTACGGTCACGAATTTCTCGGCACCATCGACTTTATCCGGGCGAAAGCCTTGTTGGCCATTGATATCAACGGTTTTCTGCCCCATGTTTTCGACCAATGCATGCTGAACTGGCACAATGCCATCCATCCTCTGCTCTACCTGAATTTCAAAGGCACAAGCAAAAAAGTCCAACCCTTGGATATCCGCCTGGTCAACGACGAGCGCATCCTGATTATCTCCGGTCCCAATGCCGGTGGCAAGTCCGTGTGCCTGAAAAGCATCGGACTGCTGCAATACATGATGCAGTGTGGCTTACTGGTCTCCCTGTCCGACACTTCCGATATGGGCATCTTCCATCATTTCTTTATCGACATGGGCGATGAGCAGTCCATTGAAAACGACCTGAGCACCTACAGCTCGCACCTCACCAATGCCAAAATGATGATTGAACATCTGGATGAGAAGTCGCTGTTTCTGATTGACGAGTTCGGTTCCGGTACCGACCCACTACCTGGTGGGGCGATGGCCGAAGCCCTGCTGGAAGCCATGTACGACAAAGGTTCTTTCGGGGTGATTACCACCCACTACGGCAATCTCAAACTCTTTCCCGACACCCACAAACAAGCGGTCAACGGGGCCATGCTCTTCGACATGACAGCTATGCGCCCTCTGTTCAAACTGAAAATGGGCAAACCCGGCAGCTCGTTTACCTACGAGATAGCCCGAGAAATAGGGCTTCCACAGCAGATTATCGACAATGCCGTCAGCAAAACCGGCACCGCCCAGATTGACTACGAAAAGAAACTGGAGCAGATTGAGAACGAAAAGATGGAGATAGACAAAATGCTCCGCCTAGTCAACTCCGCCGATGACCAACTGGCCCTAATGATCAACGAATACAGTGAGAAGTTCACCGAGCTGGAAAAACATCGGAAGGACATCATCCAAAAAGCCAAGAACCAGGCGAACAGCATTATCGAGAGTGCCAACAAGGTGATTGAGAAGACCATACGCGAAATCAAAGAGCACAAGGCCGACTCAGTGAAAACCAAGCAGGCGCGACAGGATATTGTGAAGCTGAAAGAGGAATTTGCCAAGGAGGTAGAATCCATTGAGAAAGAACCCGCCCTCAAACCTATTGTACCCATCCACAAGCCCAAGACACAAGCCAAAAAACAGGAGAAGCCCGAAGACACCACGCTGCATGTGGGAGATTCTGTCTTTATGATAGAGACCCAGGTGGTAGGCGAAATCACCCAACTCAACGGGGACGATGTCACCATCTCGTTCAACTCGGTTTCCCTTCGCACTACCAAGGACAAAGTGACCAAAATCAGCAAGCGGGAAGCCCGAACAGTAAAACGCACAGGTGTGAGATTGGATGGCGGTTCCTTAGCTGATGCTATGAACCAAAAGATTTCCCATTTCAACACTACGCTGGACATGCGGGGTATGCGGGCCGACGAAGCCTTGCAGATGCTGGAAAGCTATATTGACGAAGCCGTGTTGCTGAGCATACACCAAGTGAAGCTGCTACACGGAAAGGGCAACGGCATTCTGCGCCATGTGATACGACAGTACCTGGCCAAGCGCAAGGAAGTCAACAGCTTCTGCGATGAAGCGCTGGAGCTGGGCGGCATGGGGATTACGGTAGTGAGCCTTTAGAATTAAAATTGATGATTAATTAGTACTGTTGCAATAAAAAATGGAAAATTTGTATAAAAAATGTTGTATCAAGCACTTATAATAGCTTCTCGTTTTTTTGATTTGAAAGTCAAAGAATCGTGCCTTTGGCACGATATCTTATTAACCCCGCACAACTTGTTGTGTGGGGTGGATAATGACATAAACTGTCTGCGTGCGGAAGGCACGCTACATACACTCCAATGTAGCGTGCCTACGGCACGCAGGAGTAGAGTAGATTGCCGCATACCCCACATTGCGCTACGCTTATGCGGGGTTAATAGGATTGCGTGCTTTCAGCACGACTAATCGCTTACATTGTATACCTCTTTATAACATACTTTTATCACCAGTCTAAAAAGATAATATCGCAACACATAATAATAATTAATAATGAACCTTATGAAACACCATATCATCACCCTACTGCTCTGCATACTCATGCTGGGAGCATGCGGTCATAAAAACGAGCAGATTGCACCCAAACCGAAGGGCTATTTCCGCATCGACCTTCCCAAGGCTGAATATACCTTGCTAGACACCACCCTGCCCTTTACCATGGAAATATCGCAATATGCCCAAGCCATCATCACGCCCAAAGACTCCGGCAAAATATGGATTGACCTCCAGTATCCCCAATTCGCTGCAGAGCTGAAGATGACCTATTTTCCCATGCATGGTAACCTGAGGGACAGAATGGTACAGGAGCGAGAGATGGTCCAGTTCCATTATGTGAAAGCCGATGATGTGGAATATTCTATTATCAGCGACCCCGAAAGCCGGATGTTCGGACAGATCTATGATATTGAAGGCTCTGATGTGGCCACTCCCTTTCAGTTCTGGGTGAGCGACAGCAGCTATCACTTCTTGCGAGGCTCGCTGTATTTCAACTTCCCTCCCAACAATGATTCCATCCAGCCCGTTATCGACTACCTCCGCAACGATCTTTTGCAGCTGGTGAACACCCTGCAGTGGAGATAAGAATACTTTATAGCGAACAAGAAAAAGATAAGAATTCTGCCAACTTTTAAGAGGCAAAAATTTGCGCCATGCGGCTTAAGGCGCGACGCAACACCCTATAATTCCTTGCGGAAGACACATCCATCATATCGTTGAGCAAGGCACTTTGCTCCGCCTGGCTCACTTCATTATTGAGCATAGTTGCATAAAAATGGCGATGTTCTTCACTCAGCATTTGTCTGAGTTCAACAGCAATCCACTCGGCACCTGCAACCATAAGCTCAAATTCAGAGGCTTCTATACTAATCTCAGGCGGCAATGTTTGCCTTGACATGGCATACGGCACATATACATTCTGCATGATATACACCATATCCGCAGCGTCTTTCTTGGTGATGAGATGCCTGTCGGACCAAGCGTCCAATTTTATCAGAAACTGACCGCTTAAAGGAGCCATGCTAAAACTGAAACTATCCTCTACACGCACTTTATCCGCATGGAGCATTACATCGTCAAAACAACGTACCGACATAACTGGCGTGCCTTCGGGAGGCCATGCCACCTGTTCATTATGTGCTATATCGCCAAAAGGCACAATATCCACCATAAAATGCCCTGTACCATTCTCTCCCACATAGAAAAATCGTTGTTTTTCCCTTGCTTTGGTAAAATAGCTCCGCAAAAGCACTTCCGAAAGCTGGTCATACTGCCGCCAATCCTTAATTAAAACCGCCACATCCAAATCCATTGTTCGGCGGGCATCATCTTCCATTTGGAGCAAATGCATGGCAATGTCACGGGCGACAGCTCCCACCACATACAACTCCATATCCAGTTCAGCAAAACACGCCGCCAAAGCGCTTAAAGTCTCAGCGAGCAACGGATTCTTCAAATCTTCTTTATTAATAGTATATTCCATAAAGTATCAAATAAGAGATTTAAGTATTTCGGCAGCCTCTCGGCAACGGTCATCGCCTGTGGCTAATAAATCAGCATATACAATAAGCGGAAGAATACCATTCTTTTTCCAAAATTTCTGATAAACAAATATCTCCCCTTGTGGATCAGGAATCATCCGTGCTGTGGCTATCAACGCATCAGCTGTATCTGAAGTGTAGATATCCCAGCGTTGGGGCAAAATATAACCATCCTGCAAAGCCGCAGCCGGCTCACCACTCCAGCAAAGCGTATCAGGCAAAGCAATATCTTGCCATTGATCTTTTGCCTTTGCCGTCAGGAATTTGAAACGGCCTATCAGCAGTTTGCTCTTAAAATTCTCGTTATACGCCATCACCCATCTGTCAATAAGCGACTGTCGCTTACGCAACAAACGTGTCATGCCATCATCAATAATATAACCCCGTTCCGACAAGTCAACAAAAGTGCTATGAACAGAACCTATGGATGTACTTGTTTCAGCAGCTATCTGCCGAAAATTTTGCCTTACGTTGGCACTGTCCTGCAACAGATAAAAAATGATTTTTATTTCCGCTTTTTGCATTTTACATTCATTTTATACGGTTGTTCAATTTTTTTGAACAAAAAATATTTTTGAACAAATCCGCTGCAAAAATAATAAAAATTAATGAGATAGATAATCATTCCAATAAATTTCACAAAAAAAATCGTTATTAAACTAATTTTTTAGTTGATAAACTAAAAACTTTTTGTATCTTTGCAGCGTTGTTTTTGAGTGAATGTTTTTAAGTGAATGTTAGGGAGTAAATGTTGGGGAGTAAATGTTGATGAGTGAATGTTGGGGAGTAAATGTTTTTGAGTGAATGTTATTGAGTGAATGTTGGGGAGCCTCGAAGAGGCGAAATTTTAATAACCCCAGACGTCAGTCTGGGGGATATAAAAACATCAAAATACCTTAGTATGAAAGAACTGACCAAAGCGGAAGAGCAAGTGATGCAAGTGATCTGGAAAATCGGACAGGGTTTTGCCAACGAGATTATGGCAGCCTATCCTGAACCGAAACCCGCCTATAACACCGTACTGACCACCATCAAAATCCTGGAAGCTAAGGGGTTTGTGAAACACGAAACCTTCTGCCGTTTCCACCGTTACCAAGCCGTTATCAGCAAAGAGGAATACTCCAAGCATTTCTTGGGCAGCGTGGTAGAGCGGTACTTCAACAACTCCTACCTCGACCTGGTATCAGCCTTCGCCAAAAAAGAGAACTTCAAGTTGGAAGAACTCGAAGCTCTGAAAAAAATTGTTGACGAAGCTATTCATAACGAAAAAAACAAAACAGCATGAACGCACAAGTCTTTATTTTAGTTTACCTCTTGCCATGCTCCATTGCCCTGATGGTACTATGGCTGTGCTATCGACTGTTGTTCGTCAATAGCAAGAGTTTTCAGTTCAACCGCTTTTTCCTGCTGACGGCCATGCTGTTCGCCCTTGCGCTGCCCCTCTTGGGCAACCTGTTCAGCCATAGTCCCGCCCTTGCCGAAAGTACCCAAGAGCAATGGTTTTCCAATATCTTCATGCTGAACGAAATCACCATCACCCCCAACGGCATATCCCCGGAAGGGCAAGCAGCGGCAAGCAACATCGCTGGTCCCGCAAACTCAAGCCTCAGTCTGTGGCAAATATTTGGCATTTTATATCTTGCGGGAGTAATCGTAAGTTTTCTGATTTTCTTTACTAAAATATTGAAGATAACCATTTTAACCCTTCGCTCTCCCAAAGAAAAAAGGGACGGTTATACCCTAGTTTACACACATTGCGACAACGATGCCTTTTCTTTCCTGCACTATGCCTATTTTCCCGATAAAAACATATCTCCTGATATCCTCCGACATGAGTTGAGCCATATCAACCAGCATCATTCCATCGATATTCTTTTTACTGAATTGATGATGATTCTGCAATGGTTCAATCCTTTTATCTATCTGTATAAAAAGGACTTACAACTGATTCATGAATATGCCGCCGACCATGAGGTTCTTCACGGAGGCGCTGACAAAGGAAAATACATGTATCTGATTTTGCAGCAGTGCACGGCCGTCAATTTCAGCGACATGAGCAACAATTTCAATTTATTATTCACCAAAAAAAGAATCAAGATGATTACAAGTAACGAAAAGACCAGACGTCTCTGGTGGAGGCTACTGGTCATCATGCCTGTATTAGCGGCGTTGTTGGTCGCCAGCCCCAAAGTGACGGCACAGGGACAAACAACCGCTGAAAATTCTTCCACAAAGGGAATGGACCCTGTCCAACTCTTTGATGACTACGGTGTTCCGCAATTCGAAAATACTGTCATTTATAACGAAGACGGTTCTTACCTTAAATTCGAGACTACAGAGGTTATCGACCCTGTCACAAACGAGTCGCATAAACAAATCACCATTACCAACTACAATGCGGATGGCACTCTCAATGATCAAATCCAAATGAAAGAAGAGGAGAGTAATGGTAACGGCATTTCTTACAGCGTTGAGCCTTTCACTATTTCTACGGGTGAGGACAATGAAACAAAAATCAGTTCCAACGACCTCAAAGTCAAAATAACTTTTCCCGCAGAAGAAAAGGACAGCGTTTACAACAAACCCGAAGTGATGCCTGAATACCCTGGCGGAATGGAAGCAATGCAGAAGTATCTTTCCGAAAACCTCAAATATCCAGAAACGGCCAAGGAAAAGAATATCCAAGGCAGAGTGTTGGTCTCATTTATTGTGGAAAAGAGCGGAAGTGTCTCCGATGTTAAAGTCGTGAAAGGCATTGGTGGCGGCTGCGACGAAGAAGCTTTGAGAGTAATCAAAGCCATGCCCAAATGGAAACCCGGCATGCAAAACGGCAAAAAAGTACGAGTTAGTTTCGCCATCCCTATCAGTTTCAAGCTGCAATAAAGCCCTATATCATTGCTACCAATGTACGAGTAATCTTTTCGGCGGCGTGGCCGTCGCCGTATAAAGAGGACGGGAAAATCATCTGTTGTGACAAACTTTGTTGGACACAATGGATGATTTTCTCTTTTGCTGTGCCAGCCAGAACATTTACTCCCTGCTGTACCAACTCCACCCATTCGGTTTCGTTGCGCAAAGTGACACACTGCTTGCCGAAGAAATACGCCTCTTTCTGCAAACCACCACTATCGGTCAGCACCAAGCGGCAATGCTGCAACAGGTACAGCATTTCGAAATAGCCTACCGGTGCAATAAATGTGATGTTGGAATGATCGAAATCATAATTCAACTCTGCCAACTTCGCCCGGGTACGGGGATGCAAGGGCAACACCAGCTGCCTTTCTTGGGCCAAGATTTCCAGCGCCGCGAAGATTGAAAGCAACGCTTCCGGGTGATTGGTGTTTTCGGCCCGATGCACACTGGCCAACAGAAAATCCCCAGCTACATCAAACTGTGGTTTCCGTGCTGATGCCGCATAAAACAAAGCTGCGTCATACATCACATCGCCCGATAACACTATCTTATTTATTTGATTATCAATATTTTCTTTCTGAAGATTCTCCACCGCGGTTTGGGTCGGACAGAAAAGCACATCACTCAGGCGGTCGGTCTCCATGCGGTTGTGCTCCTCGGGCATTTCCATATTGAAAGAACGCAAACCCGATTCAACATGTGCCAATTTTATGCACAAGTTCTTGGCTGCCTTAGCCCCTGCCAAGGTAGAATTGGTATCCCCGAAAACCACCACAAAATCAGGTTTTTCTTGCTGAAGTACTGGATCCAGACGCTCCATCATCAAGGCCGTCATATCGGCATTCTCCAGATTGTTGACCCCTAAATTGTATTTGGGTTGAGGAATGGACATCTCCCGAAAGAACAGCTCCGACATATTATCGTCGAAATGCTGTCCTGTGTGTACCAGCACCTCTTGCACATCAGGCATCGAGGCCCACTGCCTGCTCACCACCGCCGCCTTCACAAACTGGGGACGCGCCCCCACAATCGACACTATCTTTTTCATGCTCAACTATTTTGAATTTGTGAAGCCAACCAAAGCAAATCGTCTTTATAAGTGATTTTTCTATTCTTGGACTCACCCTCCACTATCTCTATCGGCTCTTCTGGTAAATAACGAAGCACCACCCCGCTGTCATCGGTGGGGCTGAAAGCCGCATCGTTCATTCCCAAAACAAAAGCACGCTTCAATGTGCCAAGTCTGAAAGCCTGAGGAGTTTGGGCATAATACAAGTTTTTACGTGAAGGAATATCCGCAATATGCTGATTGTCGAATGACTGCAGCACCGTATCGCTGGCTGGGATGGCCACTACCGCCGCATTGCTCTGTTTCATGGTCTCCAGTACTTTGGAGATCACCACTGCGGAAATCAAGGGCCGGGCCGCATCATGAATCAGCAGGATATCATCTGGATTATCCTCGTAAGCCTGAATAGCGGCCAATGAGGATTGGTAGCGTTCAGCTCCTCCCTGCAACACTTTTTTCCACTTGGAGTACAAGCCGCTGTCTCTCAACTCATTCATCAGCGGCAAATACGCCTCGGAGGTCACCACGGCGATTTCATCTATATCGGGATGAGCCTGAAAAGTGGCCAAAGAATACTCAATGACCAATTTTCCATTGACCTCCACAAACTGCTTCGGGGTTTCCAAGCCCATCCGCGTGCCGCTTCCCGCCGCCAAAATCACCGCAATGTTCATATTATCAATCTTATGTCACCTTTTCCCACAAACACAAGAATTTCTGTTTGCTGACTTTTGATTTACAACGCAAAAATAGTCAAAAAAATGACACGAAAAAAATTGTTGTGACATACAAAAAAACAAAAGTAGAAATTGATGTCAAACTAAATCGACGGAGCCGTCTTTTTCGATAACAACCTGTACACTGGCCGTATATTCAATCCAATCTCGCAAAAAACAAAGTTGACAATGTTTTTATCAATTTTTTTCAACAAATTAGTTTTATAATAGAAATTTTATTATCTTTGCAGCATGAAATAAATCAGAAGCAGAAGGCAAGGATACCGTCTTTATAAACATAACTCTATATCAATAAAATTATGAACGATAGCACATTACAACCACTAACACCCTCATGGTCTGAACTGTATGCCATGATTCTTGCCACTTCAGAACAGATGAAGGAAACCGATCGCAGGATAAAAGAAATGCATGAAGAAACAGGGAGATATCTGAAAGAGACATACGAAAAAACGGAAAAGCAGATACAGGAAATCAACAAGAATTACGGAGGTTTCACAAATGAATTCGGCAAGATGATAGAGGACCTCTGCAAGCCTGCGGCATTGGAAATATTCAAGAAGGAAGGCATCGGCATAGATCATATCTATGAAGGTCCCCGTCATGGAAGGAAAGAAGAGGAAGAAATTGAGGTAGATGTGCTATTGTGTAACAAAACAGTGGCTGTGGCCGTGGAGGTGAAAACCACCTGCTTCAAAAAGGACGTGGATTACTTTCTCAAACAGATGAAGCGTTTCAAGGAAATATTCCACGAGTTCGAAGGGAAGACGATTTATCTGGCTATTGCCGCTATGCGCTTTGCCAACGGCTCCGACAAATACGCGTTACGCAGTGGTTTATATGTGCTCTCACCCCTCAGCGACGGGATATTCACCCTGGGAAAGCCCAATAATAGGAAGGAGTTCTAATGCGAAGAAGCTCAAGTATTGTGGTTGGTTACGGTACGGTTGCAACTGCGAGACACAGTTGCCTCCATAATCATTGGCACATTACTGGCTGCCACAATGTGACAGCCCTACTTCTAAATCCATTGGCACATTAGCACATTGTTAATTAGCACATTCAAAAAAATTCCGTACCTTTGCAGGCATGAAAAAGCTATTTATCGAAACCTACGGATGCCAGATGAATGTTGCTGACAGTGAAGTTGTTGCAGCAATATTGTCTTCCGAATACCAGATTTGCGACGACATCAAAGAAGCCGACCTGATACTGATTAACACCTGCTCGGTGCGCGACCATGCCGAACAGCGTATCCGCAAACGCCTTAACGAGCTAGGCTTCCTGAAAAAGAAAAAGCCCGGTCTGCAAATCGGACTGTTAGGCTGCATGGCCGAACGTGTCAAAGAAAAACTGCTGCACGAGGAGAGCGCCCTGGACTTCATTGCCGGTCCCGACGCCTACCGCAGTCTGCCCACCTTAATCCAAGAGGCTACATTTGGCAAGACTGCCTTCAACGTGATGCTCTCTACCGAGGAAACCTACGACGACATTGATCCAATTCGCTACGATACCAACGGTATTTCGGCTTTCATCTCCATCATGCGAGGCTGCAACAATTTCTGCACCTACTGCGTGGTACCCTATACCCGTGGACGTGAGCGCAGCCGTAACTCCAAAACCATCATTAACGAAGCTCAGCAACTTATCAATCAAGGATATAAAGAAATAACCCTTTTGGGACAGAATGTCAATTCCTACCATTCAGAAGAAGATGGAGAAATAGTCAATTTCGCCAAACTGATGGAGAAGGTGGCTCTGCTATCACCACAAGTAAGGGTGCGTTTTGCCACCTCACATCCCAAGGACATCTCTGACGAGCTGATTGAGACCATCGCCAAATACGACAACTGCTGCAAATACATCCATCTGCCTGTGCAGGCCGGCAGCAACACCATGCTCAAACGCATGAATCGTGTCTATACCCGCGAATACTACCTGGAACGCATCGCCACCATCAGGCGTATCATGCCCGAATGCTCCATCGCTACTGACATCATCGCCGGTTTCTGCGGTGAGACCGAAGAAGACCATCAGGCAACTCTGTCGCTTATGCGCGAGGTAGGTTACAGTTCCGCTTACATGTTCAAGTACTCGGAACGTGAGGGCACCATGGCTGCCAAACGCTTCCCTGATGATATTCCCGACGAAGTGAAAGGCCGTCGTCTGGAGGAAATCATCGCCCTGCAACAGGAACTGTCGCTGGAAAGCAACCAGAAAGACATCGGCAAAACCTTTGAAGTGTTGGTAGAAGGCGCTTCCAAACGCTCCAATAACGAATATTTTGGACGCAACAGCCAGAACAAGGTTATCATCTTCCCGAAAGAAGATTGCCACATTGGTGACTATGTGAATGTGCTGGTGCAATCATGCTCCCCCGCCACACTGAAAGGCATCATCGTCAAATCGTAATACCATGCTGCTGATTCTGTCCCCACAAAACTCCCCCCGTCTTGACTATGTCTGCCATGTCATTTTCAAGCGTGTTTTAGGACTGGAATACAGCATTATCAATGATGAGGAGAAATACAAGGCGCACAAGGATTTCAAGTTACGCTACCTGCCCAAGAACAACATCCTGTTTGAAAACGATATTCGCCAACAAGACGAGGAATTACTGTTGCAGGACAAGCCCGCACTGGCTTTTTATCTGCTCACCAACTATGAAGAATACCTGCCCGACTGCCCGAGAGACCAGCATGGCCGGATTGTGCATGAGCAGTCATTTGTGGTGAGACACCAGTTGCACAAACAAGCCACCGTGCAACGTATTGCCTTGCATTACAAAAACATACTCTCCACGCAACAACCGGTCTTCAAATGGGCAGAAGCCACTTATCGCTTTCTTCCCACTTTCGATATAGACATAGCATATGCCTTCAAAGGCAAAACCTTTTTCCATTTCTGCGGAGCACTGGGCAAAGCCATACTCACCTTTCAATGGGGCAGGGCCCAACAAATCATCAAGGCACAATCTCAGCAGGATTTTCAAGATCCCTACGATGTCCATGATATTGAAAAGCAGCTTTGTAAACAGCATCAGCTCCAAGCCATTTATTTCTTTCTCACTTCCGACAGAACCCAATACGACCGCAACATTTCTCCTCTTTCACTCTATTTCTCTGAGCTGGTCCAAAAACTGAAGACTTATTCTACCATCGGTCTTCATCCATCGTATCATTCTAAAAATCAGAATGATATCATCAAAGAAAAAAAGACCTTGGAAGAAAAAGGGCAGGTAAATATCCAATCCTCGCGGCAGCATTTCCTGAAAGTTAAATTCCCTGACACCTTCCGCAACCTCATCGCCGCAGGCATTACCGACGACTATTCCTTAGGCTTTTATGACCGCATTGGTTTCCGCAACGGCATGGCAATTCCCTTTCCGTTTTTCGATGTGGCGAACAACAAATCAACCAAGCTGATGCTTCATCCCTTGCTGATAATGGACTCCGCAGCAGTGCAAGAATTAGGAATGGAAGAAAAATATCAAAAGGGGATTTCACAACTTATCCAGGAGGTCAAAACCGTTGGCGGAGAAATGATTGCCTTATGGCATAGCAATTTCATGCCCCATGGTTCAAAGCAACTAGAGCTGTTCACTGAAACGTTTGAGCAAATGTGCTGAAT
Organism: Bacteroidales bacterium; assembly: GCA_017633255.1. Lineage (GTDB taxonomy): Bacteria > Bacteroidota > Bacteroidia > Bacteroidales > WCHB1-69 > RUG11690. Next base: position 115,130 of record JAGBPS010000017.1, on the reverse strand, counting down.
GCTTACAAATTTTACGCCACAGTAACTGCGGTGCCTGAAGCAATGACCATCAACATCCCATTATTCTCTCCCAGCACTTCATAATCAAGGTCAATACCAACCACTGCGTTGGCACCTTTATCGGCTGCACGTTGGGCCAATTCCTGCATGGCCGTCTCGCGGGCTTTCATCATCTCACCCTCGTAAGATTCCGAGCGACCGCCCACAAAGTTGCGGACTCCGGCAAAGAAATCCTTCACAAAGTTGATACCTGTGATGACTTCGCCGAACACGACGCCATGGTAATTCACAATCTGTTTTCCCTCTATAGTAGGGGTTGTAGTTAAAATCATAATGGTATTATTTATTGATAATCAATAACTTGATTTTATTTCGAATAAAACATGATGGCCTCTTGCAGGGCTTTCAGACAGACCGGGCAGAAACGATTGTACATGATTTTATGCATGGTGCAATCCATCATCGGGCGGTAAACACCTTCGGCCACATAGCCGCCGCCCTCATAAACGCCCAGCTTATCCTTATTATCCTTGGTTGCCGGAGTCGGGATTGGAGTATCCGCATCCAACATATTCTTCCATTTTGAGTCAAAATCCACCAGCGTGGTCAAGTTCGGCTCCACCGGCTCAATTCCTTCGGGATAAAAGTCACGGACACTCACCTCGGAGGTGTAATACTCATCGGCCAAGCCGCCGATTAGATGTCCCATCTCATGGACAATCACATAGTCGGAATAAGCGCCCACATTATTGACTGTGCAATAGAAATTGTAAATACCGCCACCACCGTATTTATCACTGTTACAGATTAATACGATAAAATCATACGGAGCGTCATCAGCAACAGCATGCATTTTCCACACTTGCAGACACATCAGGTAGCGGTCCAAATCAATCACATTGTAACTGCAATTCAACAATGTATTCTTATATACATTCTGATTCGGATTAGTGATGCCCGATTCCTTGGAATAAGCTTCTATCGCTCTGATATTCACATGATCAGCCATCTCTTTATAAGGCGAGCAATTCATGATATAAGACGTGAATTTCTTGAAATCCTCTTGCATTTTCTTTTTATCACTTTTGGCATACCCATCAGGGATGAAAAGAATATCGAGCGCATCATTCACTTTCGCCCCAATATGTAAATTTTTCACCTTATATTCTTTTTTCATCGGCTCGAAAGCAGTGCTCTGGGGATCGAAAACACCCTGGAACAGCTCTGTGGGAACGTTGTGACGATCGTAGCTGGTAAATTTGTATTTCACCATTTGTTTCGGCAGCGGAAAACGCACACAGTCCTCGAAAGTGCACACTTCCTTCTCCCCTCTTTCGGTGGTACGGTATTCGTTGAACAGGCAATCGTAGCTGCGGCTGTATATCAGTTGTCCCGACAAGGCGTCGAAGACCTCAAACTGCAGGCCACCCAGGCGTTTGGGCTCAACCAAGTGGGAAACAGTGCCTTCCCAAATGCCACCCACACGGTAATTTTCCACCTCAATCTTTTCCGTCTGGCTGTTACCGATGTGTTTATACTCGATACGAACCGTTTTGTTCTCGAAAAATTGCTCGAAATTCTGAGCAGAAATATAAGATACTGAACAGATCAGCATCATCAAAAAAAACAATCTTCGCATATTATTTCCGAATTAAATACAATATATTTCCGTCCTTGTAATACAAATCGTTCCTATAATGAATATAGCCGTTATCGCCAACAAAGCAGGTATAATACTCGAAATACACCGGCATGGTATGCTCCAATTTAAGGCGTGTGGGACGAATCTTCCGATAGAATTTCTTCAACTCATCCGACAGTCTTTCATAATATTCCTCTTCTTTTTTCTCCCTTTCCTCCAGGTACTTCTCCCCGTCTTCCGTTGTCGGCTCATTGCCCACAATAATGCCCAGTTCCTCTAACCTTTTTTCGTCATATCCATTCAGCTCATAGATGACAGCGGCTAAATCGAAAGGATTCTGCACACGCACACAACCGTGGCTCAGCGCCCTCACACGGCGTTTGAAAGCCCCCTTATTGTTGGTGTCATGCAAATACACCGATTCTGGATTGGGAAAATCGAACTTAATCAGTCCCAGAGCATTATGGCGACCTGAGGATTGGAACAAACGATAGGGCAAATTATTGCGACGCAGTTTTTTCCAATCAATCGTATCGGCCTGAACATATTTTCCCGTTTTACGATTGACAATGTACAAATCCTCTTTTTTGATGACGGCCGTATTGTTTTTCACCAATTTGGGATAATACTCATCCTTGGTAATCGTATAGGGGATATTCCATTCGGGATTCAGCACGATGGCGTCAATCTCGCTATAAAGCAATGGCGTTTCGGCCTTGAAAGGCAACACAAGCTCCCCTCTATGCCGATCTTTGACTCCTGCCGGATTCTGGGTTCTACCGCAACAAACATTGGTTTTGTATACTCTTTCTCCCTGATAATAAGCGCATAAGGTGAAATCAGGCAAGTTGACCGCCACAAAATGGTCACCCTTGGCCGGCAGCACCTTCCAACGCAAACGCTCCATATTCGCTGTCAGTCTGTCCACATAATAACTGATGGGACGATTCAGCTTTTCCATGGTCTCCACATCCAATTTGTCGCTTTCCGGAATGGCATTGTTTACACGGAACAAGTTGACAGCTGCAAGCACCGCATCGTTCAGTGTATCAGTTTCCTGCACATTTTCTGAGAGTTCTCCTGTCAAATGCAGACGCTGACATACCAGTCGAACAGCCGGATCACGCTGGCCTTTGGCAATCTCCTTTTCGGGAATTTTGGTCAACACCGTATCTTTCAAGGGATAAAGACGGACCAGCTCTTTCTGTAAGCGAATGTAATTCGTGTCGTGTGGAGCCATACGCTCCAAAGTGGCAGTCAGATTGCCGAACTGCTGCAAGGACTCAATCACAAACAAAGAATCAGCCTTTTGCGTTTTATTCAACCATTTTTCCCCATTTACACGCTTAGGGTCCGTCGCCCCGAATTTCATGGCGGTGGCATAGCGCAAAAAAGACTCTGTCAGATTCATTTCCAATTTGAACAAAGTCTCATACAAAGCTTTCGCCTCATTGTCAACCGCATTGTCTTTCAACTGACGGATACAGGAATCCGCATCCGCTAAACAAAAAGAGGAGGCAGGCAATCCATGAGTATAAGATTCTGATATAAAATGAGATAATGTATCCACCTTATGCTCTTGCAAACCATTCAGGGTCCACAAAGGGGCACCATTCCGCAGCTCATAAAACTGCTTCACCCAAGCCCCATATGGCATAAAATCGGGAGACATCTCTTGGAGCTCCCGATTAAAATATTCCTGATAATCCTTCATTTGGAATGAAGAATACACATCGAACCAATGGGGTATCGGCTCGGCCTCTTTGGTGTTGGCGTTACAAGCCGCCAGTAGCAGGAAAGAAAATGCTATAAGCAACTTTCCCGCAAAATGCATTTTGCTCATTTATTAATGGTTAGCTTTGAATGCTTTCAAACGTTCCTCCAGCGCCGGGAACTGGTTTCTGTTGACCAGAGAGACGCAGGCACGGAGACCCTCGGTACGCTCGCTACCCGTGATACCCAATGAGATAGCGCTGATACCGTAGTACAGGAATTCCTTCAACAATTCCTCACCGCTCAAACCCGGGTAAGCCAAAGTGAAGTAGAAACCGTCGGCCAACAGTTTGTCACCATCCTTGTCATACACGATAACAAAACCATTGTCGGTGAACAATTTCTTCATGATGGCCGCTTTTTCGGCATACTCTCTCACATCATCCAAGTAATTGTAAGTACCGTCGTTGCAAGCTTTCAGGATAGCAGCCAATGCATACTGTGCCGAATGGGCGGTACCTGAACTGATGGCATAAACCGTACCGTAAATGATGGCTCTGCCCAGTTTCGGAGTTCCAAAATAAGGAACCAAGTCAGCGAACTCGCTGTTATACAGCTTCTTCGACAGCACCATCAGACCGATACGCTCACCGGCATAACTGAATGCCTTGGAACCAGAAATCAGCAGGGCATAGTTTTCGGTATATTTACCCACAGAAGGCTGGAAAACACCCGGTTTGGAAATGTCGCGACGGAAATCCATTCCGAAATAAGCCAGATCCTCGAACACAAACACATCGTACTTGTTGGCCAGGTCACCGATAATCTGCAATTCCTCTTCGGTGAAGCAAATCCATGACGGATTGTTCGGGTTGGAGTACATGATAGTGTGGACATGACCCTTGGACAGATAGCTCTCGAGTTTGTCTCTCAGCTTGGCACCACGGTGATTGTACACATCAAAAGTCTCGTATTTGAGGCCCATCACACGGTGCTGCTGTTTCTGAACCGGGAAACCCGGGTCGATGAACAGCGTGGTGTCGCGTTCCTTGCGAGCGCGGACGAAGGTCATAAAGCCGGCCATACCACCCATCATGGAGCCCACGGTGGGAATACAACCTGCGGGATCAACATCAAGATCGATGAAAGTCTTGACGAAACGGGCAGCTTCCGCCTTGAGTTCAGGAGTACCGTCGATATCAGGGTAAATGGCGGCCACACCGTCCTGAAGCGCCTTGATCTGGGCATCCACGCCGATCTTACATGCAGGGAGTCCGGGAATACCCATTTCCATTCTCACGAACTTCTCGCCACTGGCGTTTTCAATGTCGTTAATCAGACGTTTCACTTCACGGATAGAGGCTCTGCCCACTTCCTTGATGCCGCTCTCGGCTACGATTTTGTCAACAATTTCTGCTGGGATAGGAGTTTTTTTCATCATCTATATGTCTAATTTATTGTTTATTAAATTTCTTCCACGCATTCAAAAGTGAAGCAAAATTACATCTTTTTTTTGGATTTTCATACGCATATTTGAAAAAAAGCGTCACTTCTGCCATTTTTCTTTGTTTTCCTCGGAAAACATTGATTTCCAAAAACTTCTACCAAAACCCAAAATGTTGATAACTTTTTAAATTTATACCTATAAAATAAGAAAATAATACTTTATCTTTGTCTCGTAATGAGATGGCAACCGGATTCCCTTCTTTTCGTCATTACAGCATCCCACCCTACACATATTTGGCAATTACTCACTCTCTTCCGGTTGCCATTTTAAATAGAAGCATCAAAAATTATGGAAAAAGAAATATTTTACCGACTGGCATTGATACACTTCCCGAACTACGGAAATGCCGCCATCAAGAAACTGATACGCCTCTGCGGTAGCGCGACGGTGTTGTTTGAGGACCCTCAGTCGTCTGCGACCAAGCTGTACCGCTACCGCTCAAACCTGCAACTGCCCAAACTCAACGACTCCATCCGACAGTTTGTAGAGAACGAGCTGAAGCAAGCGAGAAAGCATGACATCAAAATATGTTTTTTTGACGACGAGCACTATCCCGACCGACTGAAAAACTGCAGTGACGCACCCTACTATTTTTACTATAAAGGCGCTGAATGTTTCAACAACAACAAAAGCATCGCCATTGTCGGCACCCGCAACGCCAGCAATTACGGAAAGGATGTGGTAAAGAAAATTGTGGAAGACCTGGCACCGCATAACGTATGCATTGTCAGTGGCTTGGCACGGGGCATTGACACCTGTGCGCACGAGGAAGCCTTGCAGAAAAACCTGTGTACCATCGCTGTATTAGGTTGCGGACTGAGCATGGTTTATCCCAATGAGAACAAGAAACTGGCACAGCAGATTCTCGAAAACGGAGGAGCCATTATATCGGAATATTCATTTGACGCCATGCCCGACCGGATGAACTTTCCCAAGCGGAACCGTGTGATTGCCGGCCTGGCCGATGCCGTTGTTGTGGCCGAATCGCAGGAAAAAGGTGGCAGTATCATCACCGCCGACATTGCCCACTCGTACAATCGCGATGTGTTTGCCGTTCCCGGCTCCATCTTCCAGAAGTCACAGCGTGGCTGCCATGAGCTCATCCGCAACAACCTGGCCGCTTTGGTCAGCTCGGGAAAGGACATCGCCAACATGATGGGATGGGAACAAACGCAGACTCAGTGCAACCAGCCTACCCTCTTCAGCAAACTCAGCGAGGAAGAAGACGCCATAATGCAGGTGGTGAGAAAAAAACGGGAGGCCACCATCGACCAGATTTCCGCCGAAATCAGCACAATGAGTTATCCGAAACTTGCCTCGCTACTGCTTGGTATGGAATTGAAAGGCATCATCGAATGCAAGCCCGGGAAAGTTTACACCACGATATATTGATTCCTCAAAAAAAGGATTTTATCAATTCATAATAATAGAAATTTTGCTATTTTTGCAACTCCAAAAGTTCAATGAAATATTCAGAAATTCATCGGATGTTTATCAAGACAGGATGGAAATTTGATTATGCTGAAGGAAGTTATTACTTCTATACGAAGAATGGTGAACTAAGTGAACCGATTCCTTATCATGGAGCAAAAGAAATACCCAAAGGAATCGCTATCAAACTAATTAAACGATATGAACTAAAAACAAACTGAAAAGGGAGACACTGACAATGGGCAAAATAATCATGGTGATAGAAAAATCAAAAGATCATTTTGGCGCTTATTCAGACAACTGTGAAGGGATATACGCTGGTGGCGACAGCATCGAAGCCGTGAAAGCTGACACCATGGAAGCTATCCGTCTTCTGAAGAAAAATCTTCCGGAAAATCGATGGCCACGACAAATCAAAGGAACTGTAAAACTGGAATGGAAATTTGATGTCCCAAGTTTTCTGGAATACTACTCCTCCTTCATGTCATTGGCAGGCATGGAAAAAATGACGGGAATCAACCAGAAACAGCTTTCCAACTATCTGAACCACCGTGCGACACCTCGTCAAAAACAAACTGACCGAATACGCACAGGCATTCATCGCTTTGCCGAAGAACTGCTAAGTATCACTCTCTGATTCCACCCGTGATAAAAAATTATACTATTACGAAAAAAATTGTACCTTTGCATTTTGAATTTAAAGAAATTTATGACAGATATTTTCGATGATATAAGGCCTTATTCTGAAGAGGAGGCTCCTGAAAAGATTGCCCAGATTATTGCTAACGAAACGTTTATCAATACTTTAGAGCAATATATTCCGGATTATTCTCCTGAACAACTTCGGGAAGACGCCCGGCATTTTAACACAATTTATGATTTTCAGTACGCCACTTCCCGACGTTATATTGAGAAATTCATCCAATTATCTACCGCCGGGGTAACCTTTAAAGGCTTGGAAAATATCTCCCCTGATAAAAATTATGTCTTCATCGGAAATCACAGGGACATCACTTTTGATGCTGCCATGCTGGAAGAATATCTGTTTCAGAATCATTACAACACCACTAAGATTGCTATCGGTGACAATCTGGTATCAAGCAGACTATTAGCGGAGGTGGGTATGCTGAACAAGATGTTCATTGTGAAACGCTCTGTCTCCATGCGCGAGAAAATCACCAATTATCAGCATCTTGCGGCCTATATACACCATGTGCTTTTCGACGAACACGAATCCGTTTGGATTGCCCAGCGCGACGGCCGCACCAAAGACGGTTTGGACGTCACCAAACAGGGCTTGGTGAAGATGCTGGCCATGAATGATGAACTGCAACCCATGGATATGCTGAAGAAAATAAACCTTACTCCCCTGACTATATCCTACGAATATGAACCATGTGACAAGCTGAAAGCCAGAGAATTAGCTCTTTCTGAAGCGGGCCCATACCATAAAAAACAAGGGGAGGATTTCGACAGCATCATCCAAGGCATCATAAGTTTCAAAGGAAGGGCACAACTTACCATAGGAAAGCCAATCATTGAAGAAATTGATACCATATCGGACGAATTGAACCAGAATGACAAGATATATGAAGTCTGCAAGATGGTGGACCAGCAAATTTACCAGAACTACAAGCTGTTCCCCAACAACTTCATCGCTTTCGACCTGATTGACCATAATAACACTTTTGCTGACCGCTACACGAAAGAAGAAAAAGAGGAATTCATGGCCTATCTTGACAAACAGGCGGTCACGGAAGATGTTCCCAAAGAAAAAATGATGTACTACCTATTGCACATCTACGCCAACCCTGTAACCACAAGTTTGAACATTAAATATAACGAACAATAATGGACGCTAACCAACCTCCGGCGCGATTGCGGATATTGCTTATCCGCTTCAGTTCAACGAGTGACATCCTGCTGACCACTCCTGTTATCCGCGCCATCAGCCAGCAAATAGAAGGAGCTGAGATTCATTTTTTAGTCAACAGAAAAAACCAGGAGCTTTTAAAAGCCAATCCGCAGCTTTCCAAAATCCATGTGTTTCAAGGTGATACCGACGCCATTGTGGAGGAATTGAAAGCGGAGAATTTCGATTATATTGTTGACCTGCAGCACAACCGCCGTTCCAAACGGATCTGCCAGCAACTGAATATTCCCTGCTCATTTTTGAAAACACACAGCTTCAAAAAATGGTTTTTCGTGCGCGTGAAAATCAACACCCTGCCCCATCAGCATCTGGTGGAACGCTACTTTGAGACCGTGGAGTCTCTGCATGTGAAAAACGATCAGCAAGGTCTGGAATATTATATTCCTGAAAACGAACAGTTTGACACCGATGACCTGCCTATCTTCTTTGAAGACGGTTATGTGGCGGTTAATCTCGATGCCGAACGCAACACGCAACGCATTCCCACCGCCAAAATCGTGGAGATAGCCACCATTTTGCACAAACCTGTGATATTGCTGGGCGGCAAGGAAGTCAAGGACATCGGCCAGGAGATTGTGTCACAATTGGGCGACCGGGCCTTCAATGCCTGCGGCGAATTCAGCTTCAACCAACAAGCCTCGCTGATACAACAGAGCGCCTGTGTGCTCACCGGTGACTCCGCTTTCATGCACATCGCTGCCGCTTTAGGCAAACCCGTATGCTCGGTATGGGGCAGCACCGTGCCCGAATTCGGAAAATATCCCTACATCCCTGAACAGCGCCATCAGTTCAGAATGTTCGAGATTTGCAGTCTCAAGTGCCGACCCTGCGGACAAAGAGGCTACAAAAAATGCCCACGCCGGCATTTCCGCTGCATGACCAAAATTTCCGCCATGGAAATCGCCGACTGGATCAATCAATTTTAGGCTATGAAAAAACTTCTGATTCTCTCCTTATGCTGCCTGATATCTCTGCTGGTCCACGCCCAGGGCAACCGCATGGTGGACAGTGTGGGCAACCTGCTGTACCAGTACAACCGCTCCGCCTCCTACCTCGCCTCCGGCCAATGCAAAGTGACCATCACCATTGTCAACGGGTACAAACAACTGGGGGTATCCTACCGTCAGGAGGTTTTCAGAAGCAAAGTTACTTGGCAGGAAATTGAGCATGGAGACACTTCAAAACTTCCTAACATAGAAATAATTACAGCCAACTTAGCCCCCAATGAAAGCGTGGCCTGGACTTTCATCTATCAAAATAAAAGCACAAAGAAAGACCGCAGCATCGACCTGGAAAAGGCATGCTTCATGTTGCTCAACGAAGAGTATGAAGTGAAGAAGCAGGTGCTACCGGAAACGGTGGTGAAAGCTCAGTAACGTTTATACGTCAAGACGTGGAGACATGCACTTCGTGCATTCTACCTATTTGTTCTGGCTGTTTCAGCTTCCAGCTTATCAATTTCCTTTTGCAGTTTGCAGGGCAGGTTCTCCACACAGTGATGGCATTTCATCTCCAAAGTGTACATACGTCCGATGCAATAGTTGGAGTGTTTGCATTCGCTCTTGGTGATGGTTCCCTCTTTGATTTTATTCATGAAATCAGTATCATTGACCAAAGTACGGGCCATCTGGAAGGCGATAAAACCTTCATTCAGCACCTCATCCATATTTTCTTTCGAGCAAACACCGCCCACATAAATCAACGGCATTTTCACCGCTTTTCTGAAACGTTTGGCTCTTTCCAAGAAATACAAATCCTTATAAGGAACGGTCGGAACCATTAAGCGGCCCACAAATTTCAAGCCTAATTTCAGCCACCAGAAACGCCAAGGATTCATGTAATAGGCCATCGTTTTCAGTGGCATGGCACCGGCCATCACCACCATCGGAGCCTTGCTCACGAAGCCAGCAGTGAGCACCAAAGCATGAACGCCCAAACGCTCCAGTTCCTGCACCACTTTAATGCATTCCTCTTCTTGCATACCCGACTTAAAACCATCATACATATTCACTTTCACCACCACAGCCATATCGTCCTTGGCTTCCTTCATCACTTCCTTCATCACCAGCTGCATGAAACGCATACGGTTTTCGAGAGAACCACCAAATTTATCGTGACGGTGGTTAGTATAGGGTGACAAGAACTGGCTGATAAGATAGCCGTGGCCAGCGTGAACCTCAACACAGTCGAAACCCGCCTCACGAGCCAGATTAACGGCTTTACCGAAATCCTTCACCAAGTCATAAATCTCCTGTTCTTTCAGTTTGCGGACAAAAGTAGGTGAATATAAATTGAAACCTGTAGAAGCGCCCACGGGCATACATTTGCAGGTATAGAAATGCGTCATATTGCCGCAGTGACCAATCTGGATGGAAGCCTTGGCACCTTCGGCATGGATAGCGTCCGTCAGTTTCTTCAAATCCGGAATAATTTCCTCCCGCATGTACAGCTGGCCATCGAAAGAAACACCACTGCGGTTCACCGCGGCGTAAGCGACGGTAGTCATGCCAATTCCGCCTTTCGCAACCGAAGTATGGTAATCGAAGAGGTCTTGAGAAGGCTTGTTACCATAGCACATATTTTCAAATGCTGCAGAGCGTATCGATCTGTTTCTTAATGTCATAGGGCCAATCTGGCACGGGGTGAAGATTTGGGATTCCATCATATTGTTTTTTTTCAATTTTAAAAATACAAAAATACATAAAATATTCGAATTAGTGTTTTTCTATTAAAGAAAAAAATTCCGCAAAAATCATCATCATTTCATTTTTTGTATTACTTTTGCACTACAATTAATCGCAAAAATAAGTTAATATGGAAACTACTATTCGTAGAAGACAAACTTCTTTCAGACTAAGGATAGACCTGTTAAACGCCCTTAAAGCCAAAGCGGAAAAAGAAAACAGGACTTTGAATAACTATGTGGAGAGTGTTCTTCTTGACATAGTGTATGACGAACCCAATGAGGTGACCAAAGCCGCTATTGAAGAGGCAATGAATCGAAAAGAATATCCGACAGAAGGATTATATGATAATGTTGAAGATCTATTTAAAGCCCTTGACAAAGAATGAAAAAAATATTTCCATCTAGTCAATATAAGAAGGATTATAAGCGTTATCGTCATCAGCCAAATAAATTGACAGCACTTAGATTGGTCATTGATATTCTAGCAAATGATCAACCCATTCCACCTGAATATAATCCGCACACACTTCATGGCAGATATGATGGATGCATGGAATGTCACATACAAGGAGATTTTCTGCTAATCTGGTTTGATCCCTCCAGCAATATCATCGAATTGGTGAGACTTGGATCACATGCTGAATTATTTAAATAAAACTCATTAATAAAAATGTCAAATCATAATTTAGGACAAGAGCAGCAACTTGCGCAGAAACAGATCGCCTCTCAGCAGACCGTACAGCTGATGAAGATGATCGAGCTTTCCAACATGGGCTTGGAGGAGGAGATACGCAAAGCCGTGGACGACAACCCCGCCCTAGAAATAGACCATGAAGACAACAATATAGACGATTTATACAATCCCGCAGATAATGAAAATGTTGAAGAAAACGACGATATAGCCCGGGAAGTGGACCGGACCCACGACGAAGACCCTTTCGACAGCGATTTCTTTTCAGAAGAAGAAAAAGAGGATAACGACATCCCCGATTACCGCCTCTATGCCAATAACCGCAGTGCTGATGACGAAACCCGCGAGCGGACCATTGTTTTCGACCACTCTTTGCAGGAGCAACTTCTTCGCCAGTTGGGCGAGATGAATATGACCGATCGGGAGTATGAAATCTGCGAATATATTGTCGGAAACCTGGATGACGACGGCTATCTGCAACGCGAGAACCAGGCGATGGTCAACGAATTGCTGTTCAGCTACAATATAGAATGCTCCGTCGAAGAACTGGAGCATATCATCGTGGATTATATTCAGGAATTGGAACCCTACGGGGTTGGCGCAAGAAACCTTCGAGAGTGCATGCTGATTCAACTGAGACACAAGGAAGACAGTGAGGCCGTAAACGCCGCCCGTGCCATTATTGACAACTATTTCGAAGATTTCATTGGCAAACGCTACGAGAGATTCATGCGCCAACTTTGTGTCAGCGAGGCCGTACTGAAATCCGCCTTGACGGAAATACGGAAACTGGACCCACGGCCCGCCAACAACGACTCGCTGATAGAGCAGACCACTTCCATCATCGTGCCTGACTTCATCATCAGCAACCACGACGGGCAACTGGAATTGTCGCTCAACAACACCTACATTCCGAAGGTGAAGATCAACAAGGATTTCACCAAAGAATACCGTTTTCTGAGCCAGGAGAAAAATGAAAAACTGCGGGCAGATGCCGAGAAATTCCTCAAAGACAATCTGGATAACGCCAACAACTTCATCAACCTTTTGTCGCTGCGCGAGATGATTCTGTACAATACCATGTACGCCATCATGATGATGCAGAAAGAGTATTTCCTCTCCGGCAACGAGTTCGACCTCAAACCCATGGTATTGAAGGATATCGCGGAGAAAGTCAACCTGGACATTTCCACCATTTCCAGGGTCACCAGCAGCAAATATGTGCAGACTCCTTTCGGTATTCTGCTGATTAAGAACCTGTTTTCGGAAGCTGTCGGCGACGAGGACGTGTCTTCCAAGGCCATCAAAAAGATACTGTCGGAAATCATCGAGCAGGAGGACAAAAACAATCCGCTACCCGATGAGCAGTTATGTGCCCTGCTGAAAGAAAAAGGATACGATATCGCACGACGCACCGTGGCCAAATACCGTGAGCAATTAGGACTGCCCGTAGCCCGTCTGCGCAGGGAAATTCAATTTTAATTTTTGAAGAAAATGGAGAAAAACTGGCTCAGCAGAACCGAACTGCTGTATGGCAAAGAAAAAATAGAGCGACTGCAAAAATCCCATGTGCTGGTGGTCGGTTTGGGCGGAGTGGGAGCTTACGCCGCCGAACAACTCTGTCGCGCCGGCATCGGCGAGATGACCCTGGTGGACGCTGACACTGTGGAACTGACCAACCTCAACCGCCAACTGCCCGCCCTGCACTCTACCCTTGGCAGGCCCAAAGTGGAGGTCATTGCCCAGCGACTGCAAGACATCAATCCAGATATTGTGCTGCATCAGGTACATGAGTTCATCCGTGACGAGCGCACACCCGAGCTGTTGGACAGTGCCAAATTTGATTATGTAGTGGATGCCATCGACTCTTTATCACCCAAAGTATATCTCATTTATTTTGCATTACAGCGACAGCTACGCCTGGTATCGGTGATGGGTGCCGGAGGCAAAATCGACCCTTCGCAAGTGAAGGTCAGCGACATCAAAAAAACGCACCAGTGCAGGTTGGCACACGCCATCCGCAAGCGTTTGCACCGCATAGGCATCACCACGGGTTTCAAAGCGGTTTTCTCTCCCGAGCCTGTCATTGAAGAAGCCATCATGATTGATGCCGACCCCGACATCAACAAATTATCGACCGTCGGCACCGTCTCTTACATGCCCGCCGTTTTCGGCTGTCACGCTGCCGCCGTGGTGATTAATGATTTGTAACGATTAATTTCTATTGCATTTTCTTGTAGAGATGCACGGCCGTGCGTCTCTATATTCCGGCTGCCACAATGTGACAGCCCTACATTTAACATTTCTCCACCTTCCTTACCGTAATTCCCTCGCTGACTACCGCAATCACTGCGAAGGCGGCCCAGAAGGGCAGGGAAAGCTTGTCAGTATCCAGAAAATTATTGAGAAAGCCGTGGATGAAATAGGTCACCAAGGCCAAGGTCATACACAACGCCAGACTGCGACGCAAGCGGTCAGTGGCACGGCTATAGGCAAGAATACCCGAATACAGGCTGGTAACCAATAATGCCAGCACCGTCAGCAGTCCCACGATACCGGTTTCGGCGCAAGGACCGAGATATTCGCTGTGGGCATTGCCCCCGTTTCCGAAGTTAGTGGAGATAATTGTCTGATAGCGGGATTTCTGATACGGAGCATATTCAAACTGATAGGTGCCCGGGCCCCAACCCACCACCGGTCGTTCCTTGATCATGCCCATAGCGGCTGTCCAGCGGTTGAGACGCTCCACATTCGACGCATCGGTGCTGATATTGGACATTGACTGGATATGCTCCGCCAGATTGCCGGAAGTGTCCTGGTCATTTCTGCCCATTCTGTATACAATATCATCCGCATAAAAAAAGAAAAACGCACCGAAAAGCAGGCCCGCCAACACCAGCCATGAGAACTTGATTTTCAGCTTCATGACCACCCATACGCCCATCATAACAATGATACTGATCCATGCGGCACGGCAGTAAGACAAGAACAAGCCCAGCAGCAAAATCAGACCGCAAATGCCATAAAACCACTTTTCCCGCTTATCTTCCGTCTGAAAAAAGAAAGCCGTCACAATAGGCGCAAAAAAAGCCAACACCGCTCCATAAGCCGTATGGTCATTGTAAAAAGGCGTCATCACCCAGTGTCCCGCTACTTCTGTAAAACCCATTATGGCATGATGTATAGTAGTGTAAATCACCACTATAACCAAACCCAACATATAACTGTCGAAGAAAGTGACCGCATTTTTCAAATCGTTCTTGATTAGCTGCAACACCATGAAGTAGCAGGAAGTGATGAACCAGATTTTGGAGGCCCAGAACTTGAAAGATACCACAGGATGCTCACTGGTAATGCAGGTGATGAACATCCATAGCAGGTACACATAAACCGCTATGGATATAGGATGTAGCACCAGTTTGCGATTCAAATTCAAGTCATACAGAATACGACAAAGGAACAGCAGCGTAAGGGCAATCATGATAAACTCCGAAGGAAGGGAGATGCCCAATTGCACCCTTTCGTCGTTGATGACAATCGACAAAGGCGTGACAAAGGCCATGAAGTACATCAGCCAGTCCACCCTGAACACCATCAGATATATGACCAGCAGCACAAAGGAGACCGCTGGAAAAAGGAAAAACTCTTTTTTCCAGATACACAAGAAGTTGACCAGGGCAAAAACCCCGATACAACTCCAAAGGATAATCTTTTTGCGTATCTCAGGATTCATGGAAAGACTAGTCCTCCTCGGATTGAACAGCAGTAACAGGAGTCTCCCTGATTTTGTCGATAGTCAACAGCACCAGCACCGCCAGAATGAAAGCTGACACGGTGGAAAGCAACACTATCAGAGACTTTTTCGGATAGGTTTTCTTATCGGCGGGAATGGCTCTTTCGATCACGAACTTGACCGGAATCTCAGTATCCATATCAACAATAGCGTTCATCATTTTGATTTTGACCACCGACTGATATTCTCTGAAATAAGCCTGTTCCTCATATAAAGTGAGGGAACGGGGACCCCAGGTGGCCATCTTCTTCAGTTCATCCTCCAAGCGCTTCATGCCGGCAGTATTTCCCTGTGCCACAGCAGTGGCATACTGTTGCATCACCCTCTCGGACTGTGACTTGAAGTCAAAAACACCATTCTGCATCAGCACCTGGACAGAATCGTCGATGCGCTGCACCTCGGCATCCACAATCTCCAACTGACGTTTCAGCAAATTGTAGGACGCAATGGTTCTTTCATGGTCAATACGGTTTTTCACAGAATCGAGCAACACCAGAATCTCGTTGGCCATATCGGCGGCAACTTGAGGATCTTTGTCAATCACACTCACCGCAATGGCTCCGTATTGGGTTCTTTTGACCTCTATATTTCCTTTCAGGTACTTATACATTTTGGTTTGGCGATAAGATACTCCTTCGCCCAATCCGTAATGATTGTACAGATCAAATTTATCAATCAGGATATCCTTTATCTCGCGGGAGTTCAGGATCTCCATCATCTGCTCCGTCTCCTCGTCATCCGCGTATGCCTTCATATCCAGACGCTCGTTATACGATTCCTCGTTGAGCAAAATCTTGGCGACAGAATTGGTGCGCGGGGCATAGACAATAGCCGTCGATTTGAACTTGGGTGTTACCAGAAAAGAGGCTATCAGCGACACAACGGCCACCACCAAACACACCAAAAACAGCGTTTTGCGCTTCTGCCACATAAATTGAACCAAACTGAACGAGTTGAATTGCCGGTCGTTTTTAGCCATGTTTATTCTTGTTTTGTATTTACACTGATGAATAATTCCTGTAACTGGGCGTCGGAAATGGTTGACGGAGCGTCAATCATCATATCGCGGCCCGAATTGTTCTTCGGGAAGGCGATGAAGTCACGGATAGAGTCACAGTCAGACAGCACAGCGCACATTCTGTCGAAGCCGAAAGCCAGACCTCCGTGTGGGGGTGCTCCGTACTGGAAAGCATTCATGAGGAAGCCGAACTGTTTCTGCGCCTCTTCGTCGGTGAAGCCTAACACCTTGAACATGCGGTTTTGCAGCTGTCGATCGTGAATTCTGATGGAACCACCGCCCACTTCGGTACCATTGATGACCAAGTCGTAGGCATTGGCATTGACCGCACCCGGATTGCTTTCGAGGATGGCCTCATGCTCCGGTTTGGGAGCAGTGAACGGATGGTGCATCGCATAGAAACGCTGGGTTTCCTCGTCCCATTCCAACAAGGGGAAGTCGATAACCCACAGCAGTTTGTATTCGCCAGCTTTGCGCAGTCCCAAACGGGTACCCATCTCCAGACGCAGCTCACACAGCTGTTTTTGGGTCTTCATGCGGGGACCTGACATGATCAAAATCAGGTCACCAGCCTCGGCGTTGCATTTAGCGGCAATGGCTTTCAGGTCGTTCTGGTCATAGAATTTATCCACAGAAGACTTGAAAGTGCCATCCTGGTTGCAAAGCACATACACCAAACCGCCAGCGCCCACCTGCGGACGACGGACAAAGTCCACCAGCCCATCCAGCTGCTTGCGGGTATAGTTGGCGCAACCCTTGGCTACGATGCCCACCACCAATTCAGCCTCGTTGAAAATCTTGAACTCCTTGTGCTGGGTCACATCATTCAGTTCTACAAAACGCATGCCGAAACGGGCATCAGGTTTATCGGAACCGTAATATTTCATGGCATCAGCCCAAGTCATTCTTTCGATAGGATCAATATCTATATTTTTGATTTTCTTGAAGATATGCTTAATCAAACCTTCGAAGGTATTAAGAATATCTTCTTGCTCCACAAACGACATCTCGCAGTCAATCTGGGTAAATTCCGGCTGGCGGTCGGCGCGCAAGTCCTCATCGCGGAAGCAACGCACAATCTGAAAATAGCGGTCGAAACCCGACACCATCAACAGCTGCTTGAACGTCTGCGGGGACTGTGGCAATGCGTAAAACTCGCCGGGGTTCATACGAGAAGGCACCACAAAGTCGCGAGCTCCTTCCGGAGTGGATTTGATCATAAACGGCGTTTCGATTTCCACAAAGCCGATATTGTTCATGTAGTTGCGGATTTCGATAGCCAAACGGTGACGGAACAGGATGTTGTTTTTCACCGGATTACGGCGCAGGTCGAGGTAGCGGTATTTCATACGCAGCTCGTCGCCACCATCAGATTCATCCTCGATAGTGAATGGAGGAGTCATGGACTCGTTCAGCACCTCCACTTCTGAGGCGATGATTTCGATATCGCCCGTAGGGATATTTTTGTTTTTGCTATAGCGTTCTGCCACCAAGCCTGTTACCCGGATTACCCATTCGCGTCCGAATTTCTCCACCTGCTGGCACAAAGCGGCATTTGTCTCGTTATTAAAGGCCAACTGGGTAATACCATAGCGGTCGCGCAAGTCGATGAAGATCATGCCGCCCAGTTTACGTACTTTCTGAATCCAGCCGCACAAAGTCACGGTCTGGTTGATATTTGTAGCGTTCAGCTCACCACAAGTGTGTGTTCTTAACATGAGTATAGTTTTTTATTGAATGGTTATTTTATATGATTTCGAATGATAGCCGGTTTCCGCGCTGCCGCCTCTGTCCATCGCCTTCACCGAAGTGGAATAGGTGGTGCGCAAGAGATATGCCTCGTATGTGCCCGCCTTGACATCACGCAGCATGGAAGCCGATACAAACAGCAAATTATTATCTCTAACCTCCGGTTGCAACTCATACTGTTGTTTGTCGTTTTTCAGCACCAAGGTGATGGTTTCATCCTCGTCAATAGCAGTGCCTTTGTAGCTAAGGGAATTATCCTGATTTTTGTTCAAATTGACATCTGATATCTGTATAGTTCTAATTATCATTGGATTGGAAAATATTTTCCCTTCATCATTGGCATAATTGAACTGCAAATTGTCAGGACATTTCTCTATATCTTTTTTCTCCAGAAAATAAAAACAAGAGTGCTCCTTGTCCGACATCTGCTTCAACGCATCCTCGTTAAGGAAGATGTAACTGTCGTCCGACAACTTGATATATTCGCCTGATTCGTTATCCTTTTGAAAAGTCACGGTAGCCGTCAGAATCTGTGTGGAGGCGTCATAATGAACAGAATACGACGGAAAAATGATACGCTGTTCCACTTTGTCGGAGGTAATCACAGAACCACACGAACACAAAATCAGACTTAAAACAAAGAACAACAGCATTTTATGATTCACAATCTTCATATACAATCAGTTTTTATTCCAAGGTATAATAAACTGCAAATTTACACAAAATCCTCGAATTATACACAGACCTACAAATTTTATCTCAAGTGTGAAGAGATATTAAGGTCAACGTATATTGGCCTCAATAGCAACTGCATTTTTTGTTGTATATGCTATTAAGGATGACAAAAAAGAAAATCAATGATTTATATATGTCGTAGTAATAATAATGTAGTAAAAAAAGTGTCCCATGAAATCACCCCTTACATACCGACCAAAATTCACCATTACCAAGATCGGGAGGGGAGGACAAAACATTGACAGTAGGCAATTTATGGGTAAAATTCTATTTGTTTAATAAGAAAGACAGACCCTGTCCTTAGAAATTCGCCAGCATATAGTGTGAGCTACGTCCTCCTGAGGGGGCTTTCGTGAGGATGCCTTTGTTGATCAAATCTGTAATGTCACGCAAGGCGGTATCTGGAGAGCAAGAGCATATTTTTGCCCATTTGCTGCTAGTCAATGGCCCCTCAAAACCGTCAAACAGACGATTAATGATTTTGCGCTGTCTCTCATTAAGCGGGAGGTCTGCATGTAAATTCCAGAATTTTATTTTCCGTAAGACATTGTCCAAACGATTTTCGGAGGTCGCCACTGCTGAATCCGCACATTTCAAAAACCAGACTATCCATTCAGTAATATCCAAATTTCCACATGAAATTTTCTCAAGTAAATTGTAATACTGCTTTCTGCTTTTCAAAATTTCTGCTGAAATACTATAATACAAACTTCGAGCACCGTTGTGACGCGCAATCAACATGTCGGTAATGGTGCGAGCTATCCTGCCATTCCCATCATCAAACGGATGTATTGCCACAAACCATAGATGTGCCACAGCTGCTTTTAACAAGTTGTTTCCACTCTTGCTATCATTAATCCAGTTCATGAAAAGTTCCATCTCTTGAGGAACAATTTCTGAAGGTGGGGCCTCGTAATGCACTTTCTCCTTGCCCATTGCCCCAGAAACCACTAACATTGGTTCCTCACCTTGTCGCCAATCTGCAACCGTAATTTTGTACATTCCACTCCTTCCAGTAGGGAAAAGTGCAGCATGCCAGTCACAAAGACGTTCTTTGGTAAGAGGTCGCTCACAATTTTTCATTGCGTCAACCTGCACTTGAACAACCCCTTCTGTATAATGATCGCTCCATGATGATGGCACTGACTGAATACCCAGATGTCTTGCAATTGAAGATCTTACGGAATCCCTGTTGAGCAACTCACCTTCAATTTCCGACGATCTAACCACATCTTCGGTCATGGAGTCAAGAACGGTTGACTGCTGGATGTCTATACCCAATGCCAGTAACATCCCCTCCAATCGCATTTGCCGACCTTCAACGGCTGACAGAATCGGGGTTACTAGCACATTGTCCCATACAAAGTCCGGCCATTCAGGCTTTTGCCAGATGTAAAATGCTCTATTATTTGTAGTTGTTTTTTTCATGCGGCAAATATACAATTTTTTCTCCGCAAAAATGCGGAGAAAGTTACGTTTTTTCCCCGCAAGAGGAATGAACTATTAAAAGGAGATTGGTAAACAAGTCTGTACATGTCATTTTTTTGTATTTTTGATGCGTCAAAAAAGCCTTAAAAACTGGAAAATTATATACGACTGCATCAAAAATGACTGCAAAAACAAATCATTACCAAGCTTTTACACCCCGAAGTACCAATATCGGGGGATATCGGTACTTTTGTAACGGGCAAGAGGTTTGAACCATGATTATTTTTTTCTTCCAAACATTCCTCTCTTACCATTTTTCTGCAATATTTTCAGTACCTTTGCCGAAAATTTGTGAAAGATGAAATGCAACTACCACACTCATTGTACTTATTGTGACGGCAAGGAGCCGATGGAACTTATTGTGAAACGCGCAAACGAAATAGGGCTGGACCATTTGGGCTTTTCCTCCCATGCGCCCGTGCCCGGCGAAAACGACTTTGCCATCGACGAGGCAAGAATTCCCGAATATGTGAAGGAAATCCATTCGTATCAAGAAAACTCCAAGACACAATTATTCGCGGCTTTGGAATGCGACTTTATCCCTGGCATGACCCAGCCATTCAACCATTACCGCAACGAATATAACATGGACTACCTCATAGGCGGTGTCCACTTGGTACGCCCCGTCAACGACGACCGACTTTGGTTCATCGACGGCTCCAAGCGAGAGATTTACGATGATGGCCTGGACCAACTATTCAACCATCAAGTGGAGAAGGCCGTCACCCGTTTTTGGGAGCAGACTTTCGAAATGCTGGAGCAGGAGCGCATCGACATCATTGCCCATATCGACAAAATCAAAATGCACAACCAGCACCGCTTCTTCACCGAACAAGAGCCGTGGTACATCGCTCTGGTTGATCATGCCCTGGATTTGGTGCGCAAACACGATGTCATTCTGGAAATCAACACCCGCGGGCTGTACAAAAAACGCTGCGACAGCTTTTATCCCTCAGACTACATTCTGCAGCAGGCCCGGAAAATGCACCTGCCCTTTGTCATTAGCAGCGATGCCCACAAATCCGAGGAACTCGACCTGTATTACAACGAGGCCGTGGCGAAACTGAAAAGCTTCGGCATTGACCAATTGGTATATTTTGACAACAAAAACTGGCACGAATACTCCATCTGATGAAAACATTTATCGACACCCACGCACATTTGTGCGAAGAATACTATCACGACACCCTCGACCAGGTGATGCAAAGAGCCCTTGACGCGAAAGTGGACCCCATCATCCTGCCGGGCGTGAATGCCGCCGGCATCCCCGAATTGCTGGAATTGACCGACCGCTACAAAGGCCATTTCTATCCGCTCATCGGTTTGCATCCCGAAGATACCAAAGCCGACTACAAAGAGGAACTGCAAACCATTGCCGGCTATCTGGATGACCCCCGCGTAATCGGCATCGGTGAAATCGGGTTGGATTTTTATTTCAGCAGGGAGTTTGAGAAAGAGCAGATTGAGGTTTTCGACATACAACTGGGCTGGGCCAAAGAACGGCAAATGCCGCTGTCGCTGCACATCCGCAACGCCTACGAGGAAGCTATTCCGATACTGAAAAAATACGACCACAGCGGACTAAAAGGCGTGTTGCACTGCTTCTCTGGAGGCATCCAGGAGGCCCAATGGGGTATCCGCTTCGGCTTTGCCTTGGGAGTGGGCGGAGTGGTGACCTTCAAGAACAACAAACTGCAGGACATTGTCAAAGAAGTGGGTTTGCAGCATATTGTGCTGGAAACTGACGCCCCCTATTTGGCCCCAGTGCCCTACCGAGGCAAAACCAACGAAAGCAGCTACATTCCCATCATCGCCCAGAAGGTGGCGGAAGTGACTGGCGAAAGTTTGGAGACTGTCATGGAAGTGACCACAGAAAACGCAAAAAAGATTTTTAATTTGTAACGTTTGTAGAGATTTCTGCGTCTATACAGTAGGAGCGCAGCGTTTGCGTCCCTTTGGAAAAATTAAAAAATATGATGATAAAACGAAGCATTATTTTCCTCTTTTCCCTGCTGATAGGGGCATTTTTCTCCACCGCTTTTGCCCAGCAGAGCGATGATCTTTTGCAAGTATTGCAGGCCGAGCTTCAGAAAAACAAAGCCCAGTTCGACCAGAGCCAGTCGGGGGTATATCTGCTCAGCTACCGCGTGGATGAGCAAACCTCGCATGACGTATGGAGTTCCTTGGGCAGTTTGATTTATAATCGGCAACAGACAGAACGCATTCTGACCGTGCAAGTCAGAGTCGGCTCTTACGAGCTGGACAATTTTCATGAACTGCGAGACGATTATTCGGACTATCTGTCGGGGATTTCCACTGTGACGCTACCTTTGAATGACGATTCCCAGGCTCTGGCACAGATTATCTGGCGGGAAACCGACCGGGCTTACCGGGAAGCCAAGCAACGCTACGAAAAGGTAAAAGCCAATGTGGCGGTCAAGGCAGAAGCCGATGACCACGCTCCCGACTACTCCAATGCTGCCGTGGAGACCTATTTTGAGCCCGCCATTACAGACAACTTATTCCATGAAGACGAGTGGATTGACCGCACAAAAGCACTGTCATCGGTTTTCAAACAAAACCAGGACATCCAAACGGGCTATGCCTCCATCAAATATGAGGTACTGCGAAAATATTTTGTCAACAGCGATGGAACCAGCATAGTGCAGAACTATACCAGCTGTCATTTGTACCTTAATGTGGAAGGACAAGCTGACGACGGTATGGTACTACCATTATACCACTCCTATTATGCTCATACACCTGACCAACTGCCTGTGCAAAGTGATATGCTCATCGATGCGCAAGTGCTGAATGACAAACTCAGCCAATTGGTAAAAGCACCTGTGGCAGAGGCCTATACCGGTCCTGCCCTGCTGTCAAAGGATGCCGCCGGCGTTTTCTTCCACGAAATCTTCGGGCACCGGGTGGAAGGCCAGCGCCTCAAGCAGAGCACCGACGGGCAGACCTTCAAGAAAATGCTGAACGAGCAAGTGCTTCCCACGGACATATCCATTTACTTTGACCCATTTTTGAAAGATTACAAAGGGCTTCCCCTTAACGGCCATTACCGATACGATGATGAAGGCTTTTTAGGCTACCGGGTACCTGTGGTGGAAAATGGTATCCTGAAGAAATTCCTCATGACACGAACCCCCATCGACAGTTTCCCCATCTCTAACGGTCATGCCCGTGCCCAAGCCGGCTATCAACCCGTATCACGCCAGTCCAACCTGATTGTGGAAACCTCACATCCTTACAGCGACGAGCAACTTCGCACCATGTTGATAGCTGAGGCCAAAGCACAAGGAAAGGCCTATGGTTATCTGTTCGTCTGTGTACAAGGCGGTTTCACCACCACGGGACGCTACATGCCCAACGCCTTCAATGTCACCCCTCTGGAAGTCTATCGCATTTATGTGGACGGACGGCCTGACGAGCTAGTTCGCGGAGTGGATCTGGTGGGCACTCCCCTGTCCATGTTCTCCAAAATAGAAGCTGCCGGCAGCGAGCATGGCAATTTCGCCGGCTCCTGCGGTGCCGAATCCGGATCTGTGCCAGTAGCCTGCTGCTCCCCCGCCCTCTTTGTCAAACAAATCGAAACCCAAAAGAAAAGCAAAAGCCAACAGCGCCCCCCCATTATCCCCAAAAAATATACCAGCTATCAGGGTGATGACGACTTTGAAACCCTGTGTTTCGAAGCCATGGAAGACGAAATCGAACAAAACATGGCCATGCTGCATCTTGACAAACTGCAAGCGCCCTACTTCATCAGCTATCTGATCTCCGACGCCATAATCACCAGCATTTGGACTTCTTTGGGCGGAGTTCTCTACGCCGAACAGATGCCCCACCGTGACAAGGATGTCACCGTATTGGTGGGCAACGACAAATGCAACAATACCCATTACTTCGATTTCAACAAGCTGGTGCGCGGACAGAGCAATTCCAAAGGTACGGTGGCCATCGACAACAACTATTACAATATCCGCCAAAACCTGTGGTTAACCACCGACTTGCTATACAAAACCAATGCCGAAGAATTGGAGGCCAAGAAAGCAGCCATCCAGCAGCAGAATCTGCCGCAAAAGCAATTGGACATGCCCGACCGCAGCTCCATTGTCAGCAAGAGTTTCACGGAAGAACAATCCTCCACCCCACTCGACAAGGCGCAATACCAATACAAGTTGTCTGAACTGTCCAAATTGTTTGCCCAATACCCCGAATTCACCAACTCCGGCGTTAACCTGTTCGCTTTTCAGGCGGACGCTTATTACATGGACAGCGAAGGCCTGAAATACAAGCAGCCCTTCAACATTGTCTGTCTCAATATTTTTGCCGAAGCACAGGCTGAAGACGGCGAACCTATAGCCGATGTACTGAATATTTTCAGAAATGATATTCAGCAACTTCCTTCTGAAAAAGAATTGGAAAAAATGATTACTGACTTTGCCAACCAACTGGACGCCCTACGCAAAGCGCCGGTGATGGATGAAAGTTACAGTGGCCCGGTGATGTTTGCCGACGAAGCCGCCGCCGTGCTGATGTCACAATGTTTCTTCCAGAATCCCGACGGGCTGTTAGCTTCGCGCAAGCCTATTTTCTCCTCCCCAGAGATGGCTCAATATTACGGCAATTATGCCGACAAGGACAACCCCACCGCCCTGCTGATGAACAAGAAAATTGTTTCCAGAGACTTGACCCTCAAAAGCAAGAACACCCTCACCCAATACAATGGCATTCCGCTCATCGGCAGTTTTATGCATGATGCCGAAGGTTATGTTTCCGAAGACGAGCAACTATTGATAGAAAACGGAGTGCTGATGCAACTGCTCAGCGACCGCCAGCCTGCCGACAATGCCGCCTACAGCAATGGACACCGCCGTCTGGCCCTGAATCGCGGCAAACTGACCACCGGCCTCTGTCCCGGAGTGGTGGAGATGAGCAGCAAAAACAAAACCTCCTATAAACAGCTGAAAAAGAAACTTATCGCCATGGCCAAGTCGGAAGATTACGACTATTGTTATATCGTGACCAAACTGGCGGACAACAGTATGTGGCCCTATCCCGGCATGAGCAAATATACGACTTCCGAAGGTACCTTGCACCCCATTTACTGCTACCGCATCAAGGTAAAAACCGGTGAGGAGGAACTGGTAAGGATGGTCAAAATGCCCGCCCCCAGCATCAAAAGTTTCAGGCATATTGCCGCTGTCGCCGCTGAACAGCAAGTGTATAACGCTATGCTGAAAGGTAGCGGTTCCTCTTATTCTCCCGCTTACGGATCCAACCTTTACGGCATCCCTGCCAGCTTTATTCTGCCCAAGGCTTTCCTCTTTGAGGAACTGGAAATCAGCAACGACCCCGACATCAGCCTGCAAAAGAAACCCTTTATTGACAATCCTTTGAAAAAATAACCGTGCATCTTTTCGTCGCCATACCCGCCCTGAACGAACTGGACTACCTGCCCAAGACCCTGCAAGCCCTGGAAAAGCAGCAGATCAAGGTTTCGTTTTCGGTGTATGTCTGCGTGAACCAGCCCGATTCCTGGTGGGAGCAGGCTGACAAAAAAAATATTTGCGAGAACAACCGGCAACTGCTGTTCAAACTTCGCAGGCGACACTATGCCTTTCCCCTGCATATCATCGACAAAAGCTCGTCCGGCAAAGGCTGGGATGACAAAAATTTCGGTGTGGGCTGGGCTCGGAAAACGCTGTTCGAACATATTATGGGCATAGCTGACCCTGAAGATATTCTGGTCAGCATGGATGCCGACACGGTCTTCGGCGAACACTATCTTGAGTCGCTGTCAAGGAATTTCGCCGCCCATCCGCAACAGCAAGTGGTTTCGGTACCCTATTATCACCCCCTGACCGACGATGATGCCGCCAACCGGGCTATTTTGCGCTATGAAATCTATATGCGCAACTGCCTCTTGAACTTGTACCGCATTGGCTGTCCCTACAATTTTACGGCTATAGGTTCAGCCATTGCTGTAAAAATCAAGGCTTTGCAAAAAATCAACGGCATCACCCCCATGAAAAGCGGCGAGGACTTCTATCTGTTACAGAAACTGCGGAAGATGTCGCCCATCAGCAATTGGAACGACGAACTGGTCTATCCCGCCGCCCGCTTCTCCGACCGGGTCTTTTTCGGCACCGGTCCCGCCATGATCAAGGGGAGCCAGGGTTTATGGGACAGCTATCCCATATACCATCACAGCCTTTTCGACGAGGTGAAAAAGACCTACGACCTCATCGACCGATTATACACGGAAGATTTGAGCACTCCTTTTATCGCTTTTCTGAAAGAGCAATTCAAAACCGAGGATTTATGGGGACCTTTGCGGCAAAATGTCAAGGACTTGGCCCATTTCAGACATGCCTTTCACGAAAAAGCCGACGGCTTGCGGGTGTTGCAGTTCCTCAAAACGGAGCAGTCGAAGATGAACATCAGCGATGAGCAGTCCCTGTGGGAAAACTGGCCGCTAATTATCTCCACAACCCCGCCAGAATTTTTGAAAGATGTTTTTTCTTTCGACAATATGAATACTAATCAATTACAAGAAATCAGAGAGATATTTTTTGAGGAAGAAATGAAGCTACGGAAGAACAAAATATGAAAATAAGAATTGTATTGTTAGCGGTATTGTTAGGCTTGTGCGGAGGGAGATGGATTTGCACAGGATATGCACAAGATGAGGACTGGACCTGGTGGAATGAGCTGGCCCACTGGGACGGCTATACCCCATGGCAGTATTATTACACTTACTCTCCTCGTTATTTCGGTCCCAACGCCTTCCCGGTGCCTAAAATGGGCGACGGCAAGGTACCCGAAAAGCTGGTTGTGGACGCCGCTGTGGAGCAATACTGGGGCTATGGTGACAATGCCACCGACCTCAACCTGCGCATCGACATTCCCTTGTATCCAAAATATGTCAATTTAGCGGTGTGGATGGTACCTGTCGAATATTACAACACCTCCATCCATGTGCGAAACGAGCGCCTAATGAGGACCAAGGTGCCCAAAGGCTTTGCTGTGGGTGACGTGTACATCCAGACGGGTATCCAGATTTTGCGTGACCGGCCCAAAGCCCCCGACATCATGATCAACCTGTGTATGAAAACCGCACCCGGTGGACCGCTGACCGCCGCCCGTTATTTCGACACCCCCGGTTACTTTTTCGATGCCACCATCGGCAAGACCTTCACTTTTGAGAAAACCAAGCACCTGCGCTCTGTCGCTGTTTCCGGCAGGGCGGGCTTCCTCTGCTGGCAGTCCATCCGTGCCGACCAGTCCATGCAGGACGATGCCGTCATTTACGGTGTACGGGTGGGTTTGACTACCAACCATTGGCAGTACGAAGTGGATTTCAGCGGCTATCAGGGATGGGAACACAATGGCGACTGTCCCATGGTATTGCGTGCGCAGGTATGCCGCAATTTCAAAAAGGGCAACTCCCTCTATTTTGGCGGCCTGCTGGGCTTTCAGGATTACAAGTATTACGCGGTCAGCATAGGTTACAAATTCTCCTATGCGATCAATTTCTTTGAACGGAAAAAGAAAAAGGAATAAAAACTTTCAGTTTTCAGTTTTCAACTTTCAACTCGATAAACACCGGCAGATGGTCACCGTAGCCGCCGATATAGCGCGGACCAAGGAAGGTGCGAAAAACCTTGTAGCCCCCGTACTTCTCGTCAGGCACAACCATGAAATCCTCTTTGAAAATATGCGCCTCCCCATTGACAATACGGATACCCGAAAACGAGCTGTCTATTAGGGACGGAGAAACGATAATCTGGTCAAGGCAACCCCAGAAATCCTCGTGTTTATGCGTTCCTATATTGTTCATTTTCAGAAATCTACACATCAAATTATACAGCGATGCCGTGTCGGTTTGGGTTCTGTCAGAAGCCCCCAAAGTCCTACTCACACTCTCATCCGTGGGATAATCGTTGAAATCGCCCTCAATGATGATCTTTGCAGATGGATTCAGATTCAGTAACGAATCCACACGATGCCGCAACACCTGGGCATAATAATTCCGTTTGGGCACCGTTGCCCCGTAGCCGCCATAGCGAGAAGTCCAATGATTGACGAAAAGATGTAAGCTGTCACCGCAAAGGGTCTTCGCCACCACATACAAAATATCCCTGTTTTTGGTAGCCGGTTCAAAGGGAAAGACCACAGCAATGGCCTCTTTATGAACAATTTGCAAACGGTCTTTGCGGTACAGCAAACCGGTTTCCACCCCACGCGAATAGGGAGCATCAAAATGCACATAGCCATAATTGAATTTCTGCAAGGGTGAGTGATAGCAGAAGCGTTGAAAGACACGGTCGTTCTCCACCTCCGCCATCGCCGCTATGTCCGGCGGCTCGCCCTTCCCCATCGATATCAGTACCTTGGCGATATTGTTCACCTTTTTCACATACTTGCCGTATGTCCAATGATACAAACCCTCCAGCGTGAAATCATCATCTCTAAACAGCGAATCATTGTCAGGATCATACAAATTCTCCACATTATAAAACGAAATCAGCAGACTACAACTGTCCCGCTGTGCCAGCACCACCACACTTGTACATATCAAAACAATAAACGCCAGTGTTCTTCTCATGCCGAAAAAAAATTTCGGCAAAGATACAAAAATTACTTATACAATTACTTTATAAAATTTGGATAAATTTTATTTTATATTGTTTTCAGAAGAAGAAAACTTACATACTGATAATCTCTCCTGTTTCAAAATCCACACGGAAGAACTTGTTTTCTTTACCATTGGTAATGCCAATAAGCGGTGCTTGGAGGGTCTTGTTGTAGCGGCCCGCCTGTTCCATCACCTCTTGCGTGAGCTTGACATGCGGTGCCTTGCACTCCACCACCATCCAAGGCTTGCCTTCCTCATCAAACACAACCAAATCGTAGCGGCGTGACATTCCGTTTACAGTGATTTCACGCTCCACCGACAGATGCGAGGCAGGAATATTCTTCACCATCAGCAGAAACTGGATAAACTGCTGGCGTACCTCCTCCTCGGGAGTAGCCGGCACCCATTTCTTCCGCACCGGGTCGAAAAATTCCATATTATTGCCTGTAATCCGCTGTCTGATCATAGAAGTAGAATTCAAAATTCAAAGATCAAAATTCAAAGATCAAAATTCAAATTATAATTTTCAACTTTCAGTTTTCAGTTTTCAACTAAAAAACTCCCCTCGAGCGCAGCGAGACTCCCCCTCATGCGAAGCATGACTCCCCTTGAGGGCGCAGCCCGAAACTCACCTATCCTTTGTCCCGCAGATATATCTCTTCCAGCACCTTCTCCTCGTTCTCCCAGCACAAATCCTCCGCCGCTATTTTGCAATTGGCTTTCATTTCATTATATAACTGTTTGTCATTCAATAAGATATTTATTTTCTCAGCAATGCATTCAGGTCGTACATCTTCCACAATCAAACCCACTTGATACTTCTGGATTATCCTTGCACGTTCCACTAAATTTGATATCACCAACGGAGTTTCCGCCTTGATATATTCAAAAATCTTATTGGGTAAACTGAACTTGGCATTTAAGCATACATCTTGGTCTAAATTGATACCAATATCGGCTAAATAAGTGTAGTTGAACAGCTTTTCCGGTGACACACGAGGCACAAAGATGACCCGCTCTTCCAGCTGGAGCTGTTGCACTTTTCGTTTCATTTTAGGAACCACAGAACCTGCTCCCACCACCAACAACACAGCTTTCGGGTCAACCAACGGCATAGCCTCTGTCAGCTCAACGCCACCCCGACCTTCTATCAAAGCATTTCCTTGAAGAATAACTATCATCTTATCCTCAGGCAATTGCACTGAGGAGCGACTTTCCGTCACAGGAGGAGTTGCTTTCGGGGGAATATTCCGCACCAAATGTGGCCGAATACCGTATTCCTTCTCATACTGTTCCACAATAGACTGGCTGACCGTAATGACATCCTTCAATTTCGGGAAACAGAATCTCTCAATACTTTTCCACACATGTTTTACAAAAGGACGATCGGCAATAGACAATTCCCCACAGAAATACTCATGGCTATCATACACCAATCGTTTTCTTTTCAACTTGCTAATCAAAACATTAGGTAGAAGTGTATCCAAGTCATTAGCCACAAACAAGTCGAAATGATGGAACAAGAGGTAGAAAAACAGTCTGATATTATACTCGGCATAGAACAATCCGCCCTTTCTGAACAGCAGGCGCATTCTATGCGTTTTATAGGTTCTGGGTGCCAAAGTGGCGGAATCACCGTAACGACGGCCCACAAGGGTAACATCAAACCCGTTGCGTGTCAAAAAGTTGCACACCTTATCGACACGCGGGTCTGTATAGAGGTCATTGGTGACGGACAGAACAACTTTATTGTTCGTCTTTGCCATGGCAGTTCTTGTATTTCTTACCGCTGCCGCAGGGACAGGGGTCATTGCGGCCCACTTTCTTCTCCACGCGGATAGGCGCACTGCCCTTACCTCCGGGAGCCACCTGACGGCCACTGCCCACCTCCTGACGACCGGTTTGCAGTTTCTTGGCGTCAGACTCAGGCAACTTGGCTTCTTTTACCTGGGCATTCTCGGAAATCGGGATAGTACCCTTGGTCAGGAACGAAACAATCTCGGTGCTGATACGTTCCAGCATCTGCTCGAACAAGCTGGCCGACTCAAGTTTATAAATCAACAGCGGGTCTTTCTGCTCGTAAGAGGCATTCTGCACCGACTGCTTCAAATCGTCCAAATCGCGGAGATGCTCTTTCCATGCATTGTCGATAACTGCCAGCGTAATACCTTTCTCGATGGACAGACCTACCTCACGACCCTTAGTCTCATATGATTTCTTCAGCGGTGCCACCACTGTCAAAGTCTTGAAACCATCGGTGAACGGAATAGCAATATTTTGGAAGCGGTCGCCTTGCTCCAGATATACCCTCTCAATAATCGGGTAAGCCATATTGCTCAACTGCTGTATTTTTGCCTTGTAATGCTCATAGATGAAGGGGAACAACTCATCGGCCAGTTTCTGCGGACGCTCCTGCAGGAAGCGGTCGGAATCGAACGGCGACTCACAGCCAAAGGTGGTGATCATCTCTTGACAGAATCCCTCATAATCCTTGGCGCCCCAGTTGTTTTCCACCACAATCACACACACATCATAGAACATCTCAGAAATATCGATGGCCAAACGGTCGCCAAACAAAGCGTTACGACGCTTGTCATAGATATTGCTACGCTGGTGGTTCATCACATCATCGTATTCCAACAAACGCTTACGGATGCCGAAGTTGTTTTCTTCCACCTTCTTCTGAGCTCTCTCAATGGACTTGGTAATCATACTATGCTGAATTACCTCGCCTTCCTGCAGACCCAGGGTGTCCATCACCTTGGCGATACGGTCGGAACCGAACAGACGCATCAGGTTGTCTTCGAGAGACACATAGAACTGGGAGCTACCAGGGTCACCCTGACGACCGGCACGACCACGCAACTGGCGGTCCACACGACGCGAATCGTGACGTTCCGTGCCAATGATGGCCAAACCTCCCTTTTCCTTGATGCCAGGTCCCAACTTGATATCGGTACCACGACCTGCCATGTTGGTAGAGATGGTCACCGTACCCGCTTGACCTGCCTCAGCCACAATGTCAGCCTCTTTCTTGTGCAACTTGGCGTTCAACACATTGTGCACAATGCGGCGACGAGTCAAAATATTAGACAGCAACTCAGAATCCTCCACAGAGGTTGTACCTACCAGCACGGGACGGCCTTCTTCGTGCAGTTCCAAAATTTTATCGACCACAGCGGCCAGTTTCTCTCGTTTGGTCTTGTAAACCATATCTTCCGCATCGATACGGGCAATGGGACGGTTGGTCGGAATCACCACCACATCCAACTTGTAAATATTCCAGAATTCACCCGCCTCGGTTTCAGCGGTACCGGTCATACCCGACAGCTTCTTGTACATTCTGAAATAATTCTGCAAGGTGATGGTAGCGTAAGTCTGGGTAGCAGCTTCCACCTTCACATTTTCCTTAGCCTCAATAGCCTGGTGCAAACCGTCGGAATAACGGCGGCCTTCCATGATACGGCCCGTCTGCTCATCCACAATCTTCACCTTACCGTCAATAATCACATATTCCACATCCTTTTCGAACATGGTATAAGCCTTCAGCAACTGATGAATGGTATGAATACGCTCCGAAGCGATGGAGAAATTACGGTAAATCTCATTTTTACGTTCCTGCTTGGTCTGCTGGTCAAGATCCTCTTTCTCCAGTTCAGCGATCTCAGCGCCCACATCTGGCATGATGAACATCTTGGCCTCTTCCGCATCCTTGGAAATCAGTTCGATACCCTTATCCATGATATCAACGGTATTCTGTTTTTCCTCAATCACAAAATACAACTCGTCATCAATAAGATGCATATTTCTATTCTGCTCCTGCATGAAGTAGCCTTCGGTCTTCAGCAATATCTGCTTGATACCCTGCTCGCTGAGGAACTTGATCAAAGCCTTGTTTTTCGGCAGACCGCGCTGGGCACGGAGCAAGAGCATAGCTCCTTCGTCCGTCGGTTTCGGGTCGGGATTCTCGGCCAGCAGCTTCTTGGCTTTGGTCAGAATTTCAGCCACATAAACTTTCTGGGCATTGTATAATTTCTCCACAACAGGTTTGTAGAGGTCGAATTCCTGCTGGTCGCCACGGGGCGTGGGACCTGAAATAATCAAAGGCGTACGGGCATCGTCAATCAACACGGAGTCCACCTCATCGACGATGGCGAAATTGTGCGGACGCTGCACCAGCTCGGTAATGTTACGGGCCATGTTGTCACGCAGATAGTCGAAACCGAACTCGTTGTTGGTACCGTATGTAATATCCGCGGCGTAAGCTTTGCGGCGGGCTTCGGAATTCGGCTCGTGCTTGTCGATACAATCCACCGTCAAACCATGGAATTCGTACAACAACCCCATCCACTCGGCGTCACGCTTGGCCAAATAGTCGTTTACGGTTACCACATGCACACCCTTGCCCGGAAGCGCGTTGAGATAAACTGGCAAAGTAGCCACCAAGGTTTTACCTTCACCCGTGGCCATCTCAGCAATTTTGCCCTGATGCAGCACCGTACCACCAATCAGCTGCACATCATAGTGGCACATATCCCATTTGATCATGTTGCCACCAGCGGACCAAGTGTTATGGTAAAGAGCCTTGTCATCCACAATCTCGATGCAATTTCTGTAGGCGGCAATATCCCTGTCCATCTGGGTGGCGGTCACTTCCACGATTTCATTGTCTTTGAAACGGCGGGCAGTCTCCTTCATCACCGCAAATGCCTGAGGCAGAATATCATCCAGTACTTCCTGTGTTTTCTTGTAGGAGCGGTTTTCCAAGTTTTCCAATTCCTTGTAGAAATCCTCTTTCTCCTTGATGGGCATATCATAGTTATTGTCCAGATATTCCTTGATTTCGGCTATTCTGTTCTCTTCCTCCTTTACCGTTTCCGCAATTCTCTGCTTGAATTCCACGGTTTTGTGACGCAACTCGTCATTGGAGAGGTCCTTGATGGTCTCGTATGCTGCCAACGTTTTCGCGAGATAAGGCTTCAATTCTTTCATATCTCGGTCAGCCTTGGTCCCGAAAAGTTTACTCAAAAAGCTCATATTTCTTGTTTTAAAATTGGGGTGCAAAGGTACGGAATTTTTCCCGAATACGCTATAATATTATACATTTTTTTGCGGAACACACCCTGGCAATTTCCATGGGGTATATCCTGCAATATTCCCGTTTCCGTAGAGACGTTTCATGAAACGTCTCTACTAATTGAATATCATCTCATCGCAGAAAATATACGACGGCTGGCCGGGAGCCTGATGCCATGAGGGCAATTTTCCCCCGTTTTTCACCACCACCCGCACATAACGGGTTTTGAGGGACAGATCGTCCTCCTGAAGTGTGAAGATACCCGTCTTTTCAGCGGTATATTCCACATTCGGGATTGTTAAAACTTTGTATAACTGATAATTAATTCCATCTTTCGAGCTATATAATTCCACCGTCTGTGGACACATAATCCAATCGTGGATATTTTGCAAGAATCGCGTCTTGAAACTATGGAGAACGGTGAGTTTGCCAAAATCAAACTCCACATCAATGTCGTCGCCCCAATAGCCCTGCCAGCAGCCATCAAGATAGCTTTCGCTGCCGATAACGCCATCCGCCAGTCCCATCTTTCCTGATGCCGCGTACTGCGGACGATATTCCGAATAGGCCGTGTTAAGTTTGCTGATTTTATGCAAAGCCTTATGTATCAGGATATATTTTTCTGATAAAACCTTCTCCTTGAAAGGATTAAAGCACATCGCACGAACGGTGGCGGACTGTGAAAGTACGAGGGGAGCTTTGTATTTCTCGCCTAATTGCGGTTCGCGACCATCCACTGTATAGAAAATCTCCTGATCGTTGAAAAGGGTTCGCATGCTCACAACCACTTCATTTTTAGCATTTTGCTCTGAAGAAATGACAACATGATAAGGAATATCCATCAGTTCTTGTGCCAACTGATTATACCGCTCTTCCACAATGTTTCTGCAATAAGGACGGCATTCCTCATCCCACAGCTTCATATAGGCTAACTTGGTTTCATGCAGCAAGTTAACCGTTGTTTGTATATCATCTTTTATTTCCTGTTCCGAAAACCGCTCACTGCCTTGCAGGCGCTGACTGATTTTGTAACGCAAGATGCCGATTTTGGAGGCGGTCTGCAGCCTGAGGCACACATAGCTGGCTATCCGCTTGGCCGCATCGTATTGAGGTGTCTGCGGGTTAATGGCCCAGGAGGACAGGTATTTTTCTTTCTGCTTTTCAATCAACTGGCAGGAATGCTGATACTGCTGATACGTAGCCTCGCTGATTTTCGAAGGATAGAAATCCCACACACTTTCATACAAAGCCAGACTGTTGAAGAAATTAGGAATATCGACATGCTCCAGTTCCTTCATCAGCTGGAAATCATTATCAGGCACTTCAAAAGCGGTTGCAAAAGCCTCGTTGAAAGTGCCCAGTCTTTCAACTCTCTCCTGGTCAGCTTTGGCGGGCTCGGTTTCGTTGATGGGGTTCCAGCTCATCTCGGCAGCCCAGGCCATGCCATGCCAGGTGCTGTTGAACAGCGACTCACCCGAATCGTCCCAGGCGGTGTTCATCATGCCGATAGCCCCATGCTGATAGCCGTCACGTACCAAATTGGCAATGTTTTTGGTATAAGTCTCCTCGCTGGGAAACACCGAGCCCCACATGCTCATGCCTGGTGCCACCATAAATTCAAGTCCCTGTTTCTCAAATGGTTCCATCATATCCACATAGCTGTCCGAAGGCGAATAACTCCACACCAACATCAGCATGTCTTTAGGCAACTGCGAGGTAATCACCGGGTCTTTGGCGGCGATATCGCCCCACATCATCACTTTTTTGCCCAGCGGTTTCAGCACATTGTACACCCACTGGATATGGCGGGCGTAAACCTGCGACGCGCCTTCATTTTGCTCCACATAATCTTTGGCCCGTCCGCTACCCAGGGCCTCGGTCTCGTCGCAGTTGATATTGAAAAACGGTGACTGGTAGGCCTTGGCCACCGTTTCCAACTCATAGCGCAGGAAATCGTATGTCTTCGGTTCTCCCGGATTCCAATTGAACTTGGTATCGGCCATGGGCTGGTAAAAAGGAATCCTGAAAGTTTCTTCCGCATGGGCAAAACACTGCTGGTTGCCGAAAAACTCAATGTGATACTGGCGGGCATACTCTTCCAGCTCTTTCACCTCAGCCGCAGTAAGCCCATCGGTGGGCGCAATATCCGGATATCGGTCCAATTTGAACACATGCTCGGTATAAAGATTGAAAAAATTCAATTTATACTCAGCCAAAGTGGCAATAGCCCGTTTCAGGAACTCCATGTTCGGAATAGGACCTCTGCTGATGTCGTCCATCCAGCCACGGTATTTCAGCTTGGGATAATCCACAATCCTCATACAGGGGATGCGGGCCTTTCCCTCATCATCGCTGAAATATCGCAGCATTTGCTTCACGCTCTGCTGCCCATAAAACAAACCTTGTTCTGTAATCGCCTGAATCAAAATTTTATCCGATTTCACTTCCAAAATATAAGCCTGATCGGCATTGGTATCAATGGGAAATGACGTTATTAACTGCGTTTCAACAACAGGCTGCTGAAAATCCTTCAGACCATAATACCCCTTTTGGAAAGTCACATGCTGGGGAGTGGGGATAATGCCTGTTTGGGTAATGACTCTGTCCATTTGAGTGGACACAAACCCCGTTTGCTGTGCTTGTACACTCCAAGTGCAACAAAAATCTAAAATAATGA
This sequence comes from Bacteroidales bacterium, assembly GCA_017633255.1. Taxonomy (GTDB): domain Bacteria; phylum Bacteroidota; class Bacteroidia; order Bacteroidales; family WCHB1-69; genus RUG11690. The sequence goes on along the minus strand of JAGBPS010000017.1, from coordinate 78,340 downwards.
TAATGAAGTATTTGCGCATATAATTATTTTTTACATTCAATTGCAATGGTTCTTTTCAATAATGTTATCATAATCGACTTCACCACCAATAATTCGGCGGCTTTTCCGATAGGAAGGTGACAAAACATTCTGCTCTTCTAACACCCATCGGCTATTGATATCGGCAAGATAGAGCAACAACTGTGGAATGTTATCGGACATTAGTGGTCGGCTTGTCGCGTCTTTAATTGAAGCTATGATCTCAGGGTGAACCTCAAAGTAACGTTGCGAACACCATATCCACATAGGGACTTCGTATTCGTTGCGAGCCTGAAACTTGTCGGGCCTCTGAAAAAGCCTTCCTTGCACAGGAAGATTGTCATAAATTTCTTCACCATGGTCAGAAATGAAAACAACGATTGATTCCATGCTCTCATAGAATAACAAAAGGCTGTCAAGCACACGGTCATTGTACCGTGTAGCATTGTCATAATGCATTACTGTCAACACAGACTGTCTGTCAAGACCACGGTCGGCATAATCTTCAACAGAGAAAAAAGACTCCTCGCTTGGATAGCGAAGACTATAATCAAAATGCTGCCCTTTGAGATGAATGATGTCAAGAGTGAACGGAGTAACGGTTTTCTTGGCATAATACTCTGACAACTGGCGTACAATACCCATATCTCTCTGTGAGAAACGACTATTACGATAGGAAAAGAGAGAATCGCTCATATCTCGATCGGAAAGAAAAAAATTTCCAGCTTCACTGGTAGCTCCAGAAAAGAATCCTTTTATCCTATATTGATTAGAAAAGAAGGTCACCTCGTAGCCCGCCCTTCGAAATAGTATTGGGAAGAGTATGCGATTGGCTAAGGTTCCGTCAGAATCATCGGAACCTACAGCAAAAAGATGGAGAATAGCATTACTCGTGATATTCCATGGGGTCACCACATCAGTAAAAGGGAACAATTCCCCCTTCTCCATACGTCGTTGCTGCAATGGAGTTGTAGGAAGAGAGTAACCATATAGAGAGGAGTGATGTTTGTTGAAACTCTCACCGATGACAAGCACAATATGTGGAGAGCGATGGCTTGTTTTGTCGATAGTGGCACCGTAAGTATTGGCTCGCAACATCCCCATAGCACGCATGGACACGCTGGTAGTTTGCCATGAATATGCAAGCCGGTGCAATGGTGTGGGCATATCTTGATGATAATTGCGGAAAATAAGGCTTTCCACAAAATCAGGATTAGCACCAGACCTGAAAAACTGTAAAAAACGTACTGAAGCTGGTAACTCAACCACCAAGCAGACCATCAGCAGTATAGCAACCACTATGCGAATACGTCGTCCCCTAGGGAAAAAACGGAGTAACCTGGTTCCAATTTTATTTTTTACAGCAGGAATATAGGACAATGGAAACAAAATACCCACCAACAACAATCCGATGATACGCCATTGGAAGAAAACATTGGGACCTATGAAAGTAGACAGGAACTCGCTGGCCTCTGAAAGATTTGTTTGCGAAATAACGCTGAAAATGTGTGGAGATATTGATGCTTTAAGGTAAATCTGACAATAAGCATCTACCAAACACACTGCAACCACAATTTCTCCAACAACAATCTGCACCACTATACGTATAATTCCAGGCAACAAAGATGTCGGAGCACTGATTAGAAACGCCGTGAGCAATGGAGTGGTAAGAATATGCCACGACAGCCTGTTTGTACAAATCAGACAGGCTGTCAGGATGGTAAAAAACAGTGAGCCAAATTGCCACCGATACTTAAAAGAATCTGCAAATTGCATTATTCTTTATGCAGCAGACATATTGTTTCCTTATTGCCATAGTGGTAACGGTACAAAACCATATTTCCACTGATGATTTCAAAATACAAAATTTCCGGATCTCCCGCCAAATAAGAACCATCGTCATCATGAAGGGTGAGACTTCCGCTTTGACTGTCAGTCATTGTATAGTCAAATGGCATGTAAACATGTTCTACCTCGCCAGAGGAAGAATGATAAAAATCCTCATACAATCCGGTTTTGTTATCCGAAAAAGTAAGTTTATAATCTGTATTACCCTCTGTACCAGACCATACGCCCACAACTGAGTTGTTGTCCTCGTTTGAAGTTTCACTTTTTTTGCATGAAACCACAGCCACTGATAAAATGATCAGTGCCACTACGGCAACTGCGCTCCAAGATAAAATTTTCTTTGTCATATTTTGATGATTTTATGGTTAAAAATATAATTTTTTTATGGCAATCAAATTATAATCCTTCTTTTATTTCCAAAAGCAACCGTTTCACCTTCAACAAAGTATCGGCAATATGAGCATTGCAGGTTTCCTGCATGAAATTGCTTTTCATGGCCTCTTTGGCACCCTTGAGGGTATAACCTTTGGTTTTGGTCAGATAATGGATGGTTTTGATGATATCAATATCCTGACGGGTATAATATCGCTCGCCTTTCTTATTCTTAAACGGCTTTATCTCAGTGAATTCCTTCTCCCAAAAACGCAAGGTGGCAGGAGTGAGGCCGAACATTTTGGCGGTATCTCCAATACTGAAATACGAGCGTTCGATATCCATATTCATCATCTCGTCTTCCATAGCTATTCCTCCTCTCTTGCAGCGGCCCTACGGTTATCTTTCTCCTTGATACTTTCGCGCTTGTCGTACATTTTCTTGCCTCGTGCCAAAGCAATGTCCAATTTCGCATAGCCTTTCTCATTAATCCACAACAAGGTAGGAATAATGGTGGTGCCTCGGTCGTTGAGTTTGCTTTGCAGTTTCTTCAGTTCCTTTTTGTTGAGCAGCAGTTTGCGGTCACGCTTGGGCTCATGATTGTTGTAGCTGCCGTGGGCGTACTCGCTGATGTGCAGATTATGCACCCACAACTCACCGTTGATGAAAGAGCAGTAGCTGTCCACCAGATTGGCTTTGCCCGCGCGGATGGATTTGATTTCGGTGCCGCAGAGCACCAAGCCTGCTGAAAACGTTGTCAGCAGGTAATATTCGAACTCTGCTTTCCGGTTTTTTATAGCGATTTGCGTAGTATTTTTCTCTTTTGCCATTTTTGTTTAAATCAACCTACAAAAATACACAAATTTCTTGATTCATCAATTGAGTTCTTCGACAGGTACTGGACGGCGGCGCAAGAAGAACCATGCAATGGCGGCATAAACACCTATGCAAGCGGTATTCAGCACCAGACGCAACCACAGAGCATCGATGTTGTCCAGACTCCAACGCAAACCTACGTATGTCAGACCCATGAGCATAAAAATCAGGCCGATACGCACCCACTTATAAGGGATGGGATAGTACTTGGCCCCCAAGGAAGCGCTCAGGATAAACATGACCAAATAGCTGGCCAAGTGACCAAAAGCAGAAGCCCAATAAGAGTAACGGGGCATGAACACCACATTCACCACGGTAGTGACCGCCAAGCCTGCCAGGGTAATCCAGATGGCCATATTGGTACGGCCGGAAAGCTTGTACCACATGGACACATTGAAGAGCATGCCCAACAGCATATAGCTGAGGAGCATAATCGGCACTACACCCATTCCGGCACGGAAGTCGGGACCCAAGAAGAGGCATATAATGTCGATATAACCCACTACACCCAGGAATACCAAACCGCAGAAAACAATGAAATATTCCATCACCACGGCATAGAGCTCTTTCGAGTTTTTGTCCCGAGCCCGCTGGAAGAAGAAAGGCTCAGCGGCGTAGCGGAACATCTGGATAAAGAGATTCATAATCACCGCCAGCTTCACCGCCGCCTGATACACGCCCAAGGAAGCGCGCCAGGCTTCGGCCGAAGTGTCGAAGTAACGGAAAAGAATACGGTCCATAAAATCATTGGCTACGCCGGGAAGCGCCGCCACCATAAGCGGCACCGCATACAGCAGCATCCGCTTTACCACATCTCTGTCCCAGACGAGTCTGAGTCGCAGTATGTCAGGGATAAAAAGCAGCAGACACAGCACACAGCTGACAAAGATAGCAATGATGGGATAGGTGAAATCCGGCTGCTTGGGCCATACGAAGAAAAGAATCAGATTGACACCTGTCTCGGTAAGGATTTTCACGGTCTTGATCACAGCGAACTTCATAGCCTTGTGTTCCTGCCTCAATTTAGCGAAAAGGATAGCCGTAATACTGTCGCAGAAAAGGATGGATGCCACGTAAATGATGAGACTGCGATAGCCGTGATAGCCCAATGCATCCGAGATGGGGCCCGAAAAGGCCACCATACAGGCCAAGAAAGCCAGATTGAGGCCGAAAACCGTAAGCAAGGCCCCGCTATAGACCTTGCGAGGATCCTCTCCCTCCTTGTTGGCAAAGCGGAAACAACCCGTCTCCAAACCCAGCACCAGCACCACCTGCAGAATGGCGATGTAGGCCATGAACTCGGTAACCACACCATACTGCACTTGCGTGAGCAATCGCGTATAAATAGGCACGAAGAGAAAATTGAGGATGCGTGCCAAGATGGAGCTCAGACCATAGATGGCGGTCTCTCCCGCCAATTGTTTCAATGGATTTGCCATATTTCTTGCAAATTTTTATGTTTTTGCAGAAAGATGATTTTGCGCCTTTATTTTTGCAACACCACCTGCTGTTTTTTCCAACTGCAAAAATACACATTTTTATCCACCCGACAAAATAATTTCCCGTAAATTAGAATACCCCTGCACATCAAAAAAATGATTATTTTTGCAAAAATTTTGAATGATGAATTTATTCGCTTTAGGTTTTTTGAAATTCGGCATTTCCGATGCGGTGGATATCCTGCTGGTAGCCATCCTGATGTACTGGCTGTACAAGCTTTTGCGGGGTACCGGTGCCGTGAAAGTTTTCTTCGCTATCTTCATAGTTTTTATCATCTGGACTGTGGCCCGATACTTCCATCTGACCATGTTCGCCGATATTTTAGGCAAGATTTTCAGTGTAGGTCTTATTTCGCTGATTGTCATCTATCAGCCCGAAATCCGCAAATTCCTCACCTACATCGGCAACACCCATTTCACGAAGTTCATTGAAAAACGACGTAATAAAAATCTGAGTGCGGAAGATTATGCCGAGGACATCGACTCTATTGTACGTGCCTGCAAACGCATGGCCAGTTCCAAAACCGGAGCCCTTATCATCATAGCCCGCGACACCCCACTCTACGATTATCTACAAACCGGCGAGAAAATAGACTCGCTCATTTCCCGCGAACTTATAGAGAATATCTTCTTCAAAAACAGTCCGTTACACGATGGGGCCGTCATCATCAAGGAGCACCGTATTGCGGCAGCCCGCTGCATTTTGCCCGTGTCCAAAGAAGAAGACCTTCCCACCGACTTGGGTTTGCGCCACCGCTCCGCCATCGGGGCCACCCAGTTCACCGACGCACTGGCCATCGTGGTGTCCGAACAAACGGGACAAATATCTTTGTGTGAACAAGGTAAAATCACCCGCGACATCTCCCCTACCGTACTCAACCAGTTGCTGCAAGAAGCACTGAAGCAATGAAACGGAGAGACATGCACTGCGTGCATTCGGGAAGACGAATAGACGTACACTACGTGTACTCGGGGAGACGGAGAAATGTGAAGATGTGGGGCGGTATCGTATATCCGAGTGAACGAAGTGAACGACTTCCCGAACGAATGAAATGAGTGTCTCCCCGAGCGAACAAAGTGAGCGTCTCCTCGAACGAACGAAGTGAGTGTCTTCCCGAGCGAACGAAGTGAGCATCTCCACGAGCGAATGAAACGAGCGTCTTAACGTCACAAACGATTAAATGAATAAACAAACAACAACATGGCAATACTAAATTACATCACCTGGACCGTCAACCCCGTGGCCTTTTCAATAGGGCCCATTGAGGTCAGATGGTATGGTCTGCTTTTGGCATTCGGCTTTTTCTTTTCATATCTTACTTTAAGCAAGATATTCAAAACCGAAAATATTTCCCAGCAATTGTGCGACAAACTGTCCATCTGGACCATTGTCTGGACCATTGTGGGTTTGCGATTGGGACATTTTCTGTTTTACGAGCCCGAATATTTCACCAGTCTCAAAGGTATTAGCGAGATTATTCTGCCCATTCAAGACGGACAGTTTGTTGGTTATCAAGGATTGGCAAGTCACGGGGCGGTTATCGCCATCATATCGTTTCTCTGCTACTTTGCATGGAAATACAAAATGAACGCCTTATGGTTACTCGACCGCCTGTCATTGGTGATTCCCATTGCCGCCGGCATGGTGCGTATCGGCAACCTGATGAACCACGAAATCGTAGGCAGCATCACCACAGTGCCTTGGGCTTTCGACTTCACCCTTGGTGGTCCCGGCATCGCGGGCACCTTGCGTCATCCCGCCCAATTATATGAGGCCTGTGTCTATCTGTTGCTGTTCCTGGCATTTTTCATTTACTATTTCAAGTTTGCCAAAGGAAAAGTTCCCGCAGGAAGAGCCACCGGCTTGCTTCTGTTCGTGATTTTCACCGCCCGCTTTATCATCGAGTTCTTCAAGGAAGTACAGGTCAGCAAGGAAGTGGGAATGACCCTCGACATTGGTCAGAAACTGAGTATTCCCTTCATCATTATCGGTTTAATCCTGCTGATTTACTCTATCGTAAAGCGTGATAATATCCCCGTTTATAAGGAGATTAACTGGCAAAAAGACAAAGCTGTAAAAAAATAGTGTCATGTGGCTGAATTTCAAAGGAAAACTCTGTGATTTGTCCCACCCTTTGGTGATGGGAATCTTGAACTATACGGAAGATTCCTTTTTTGACGGAGGCCGCTATACCAGCGAAAAAGCCATTTTGGACCGTGCAACCCAGTTGCTGGAAGAAGGAGCGGACATTATTGACATCGGAGCCATGTCCACCCGACCGGGAGCCGCCGATATTGACGAAGACACCGAAATCGAACGCATCCGGCAAGCGGTAACACTTGTGTTACAGCATTTCCCCGACACCGTCATCTCGATAGACACTTGGCGGGCATCGGTTGCCCAAGTGGCTTTGGACCACGGTGCCGCCATGATTAATGATGTATCTGGTGGCACTTTCGATGAAGAAATGATACCCACTGTGGCCAAAGCCAGAGTGCCCTATTGCCTGATGCACACCCCTGCCAAACCCGATGTGATGCAGCAACATACCCAGTATGAGAACCTCATCGGCGACATGCTGTACTTTTTCGGTACCCAGGTGGCTAAACTGAAAGAGTTAGGCGCTAACGACATCATTCTTGACCCAGGCTTCGGTTTCGGCAAAACCCTGGAACAGAATTATTTCCTGATGAACAACTTGAATGCCTTTGACAGTTTCGGTTTGCCAATACTGGTAGGCATTTCCAGGAAATCAATGATATATAAACTGCTGGAAACTGACGCCCAGCACGCCTTGAACGGCACCACCGTGCTGAATACCCTTGCCCTGATGAAAGGCGCCCACATTCTCCGCGTTCACGATGTGAAGGAGGCAAAGGAATGCGTGAAGATGGTGGAGATGTACCAAAATACGTGAAGACACTCGCTTCGCTCGCTCGGGGAGGCGGGAAAACGTGAAGACGGAATGAAAGAGATATGGCGAAATTATTTCGTCTTAACGAATGCACGAAGTGCATGATTTGACGTCTTAACGTCTAAACGCATAACTGAAAAAAACATTTAATATGAAAAAACACCTACTGCTGATAATCGCTATTCTCTGGGCCTTTACCCTCTCCGCCCAGGAGCCCGCTGGCTATTACAATGCCGCCAACGGCAAAAAGGGAAGAGCATTGAGATTGGCCCTGGCGCAGATTATCAATACCAATACCACTTCTTTGACTTACAGCGGTCTGTGGGACGCTTTCACCCACACTGATGTCAAAAGCAATGGCAAAATCTGGGACATCTACTCCGACATTCCTGGCGGCACCCCACCCTACGAATATACTCCTGTTGTTGACCAATGTGGCAGTTATGATAGCGAAGGTGATTGCTATAACCGTGAGCATGTAATACCCAAAAGCTGGTTCAATAGCCAGACACCCATGTACACTGATTTGTTTCACATGTACCCTACCGACGGACAAGTGAACAACAAACGAGGCAACCTGCCCTTTGGCGAAGTGGGCAACGCAAACTGGACCAGTCGCAACGGCTCTAAGATAGGCAGTTGTTCCACCCCAGGCTTTTCGGGCACCGTTTTCGAGCCCATCGATGCCTTCAAAGGCGACATTGCCCGACTGCTACTCTACATGTGCACCCGCTATTACAACCGCGATTTCGACCAAAACACGCCTTCCATGTTCACCGATGGCAACCTCAACTCTTGGGCTTTGGCCATGCTGATACGCTGGCATGAGGAAGACCCCGTCAGTCAAAAAGAGATTGACCGTAACAACGCCGTTTATGCCCTTCAGCATAACAGAAATCCCTATGTGGATTATCCAGAACTGGTGGGTAAAGTTTTCGGAGCCGATTCGGTCAACGCTTTCCATTATGGCAGTGCTGTCGCCCTTGTTGACCCTGCCCTGGTGGCGGTTTATCCCAACCCCGCCCATGAGCAATTTTCAGTCCAAAGCAACTCCATAACAGTCAATGAGATAGTTCTTTTCGATCTCATGGGCAAGGAAGTATTGCATATTGAAGCCATCAACAACCAAAGCACCGTCAACGTCTCGCATCTCCCTGCAGGACTCTACCTCCTGAAAATCCACAGCGAAAACCAGACTATTATTGTCAAAAAGCTGGTGATACAATAATTTTATGTACTTTTGCACCCTAATTGACAACAATGAAAAGACTATCCCTTGTTATCGTTTTTGGATTACTACTGACATCCTCTGGCTTTGCCCAAACAGAGACCATCAGGATGATGCACTACAATTTACTGTTTTATACAGAAACAAGCTCATCGGGTTGTAACTCAAGCACCAACAATCTGAACACCAAAGACGCGGCCCTGCGTACCATTATCGATTATGTGGAGCCCGACGTGCTCGTGGTCAATGAAATTGGTAGCAACGTGAGCTATGCCGACCGCATCGTCAACAATGTTTTGAATACCAACGGACGACAAGGCTATCAGCATGGCCCCTTGACCAATTATTCCGGTGACGCTATTGCCAACATGCTGTTCTACAACTCCGCCAAATTGGCTTTCCACAGCCACTTCTACCTCACTACCGTCAACCGCGACATCAACGGCTACAAGATGTATTACCTCACCCCGAATTTAGCCCACGGCGACACCGTTTTCACCACCTTTATCCTAATGCACCTGAAAGCGGGAACCGGCAACGACAATGAGCAAAAACGTTTAAGCCAAGTGACGAGGCTGATGAACTACCTGGAGAGTACAGGTTTATATGGAAATATTTGTCTCTCAGGAGATTTCAACATATACGGGGCTTCCGAAGACGCTTATCAACAGCTGATTCACTATCCCAACAGCCTGTATAAATTCTACGACCCTATTGACATGGAAGCGGAATGGAACAACTCATACAGCTCCCGATACGTCCATACCCAGTCCACCCACAGCGATGACAACGGCTGCGCCTCTTCGGGAGGTTTGGACGACCGCTTCGACTTTATTTTGGTATCTTCGCCCGTCTATTACGGCAGCCGCAAAGTAAGCTTTGTGGACGGCAGCTATACAGCTCTTGGCAATGATGGCAACCATTTCAACAAAAGCATCAATTATTCCACCAATCAGGCAGTTCCGTCCAATGTGGCCAATGCCCTCTACAATATGTCGGATCACCTGCCTGTGATTATGGATTTAGCCGTTGATGTCAGCCCTGTGTCCGTGTCGGCGCCTTCCATAGCCGATTTTGAGGTATATGTGATCAATCCTGTTGAAGACCAGCTGAAAATCAGTATTCTTCCATCTAACGAAGAGGATATGCTGATAGAGTTATATTCTTTGGAAGGCAAACTGCTGATGAGCAAGCAACAAAAAGTGGGCAGTGACGGGGCACGAATGGAATTGGACTTTCCATACTCTTCAGGCCTATATATTCTCAAAATCACCGACAGCCATCATAGCACGGTAGTCAAAAAAATTGTGAAGTAAACCGTTCCACCAGAATATATTTAAAGAAGAAGGTAGCCAAACTCTGTGGTGCCACCTTCCCTTTTTTTACTTCATATTTCGGTACTCGTCTCTTGTTAGGCTGTATATTAATACATCTTTGAACTGACCCTGATGAAAATAGTGTTGTTTTAACCGTCCTTCTTCCCTAAAACCCATTTTTGCCAGTAAGCGAATGATGCTTTCATTGTGAGGAAACACATCGCTTGTAATCTTGTTTAGATTAAGTGTATTAAAACCATAATCGATAAGCATCTTCGATGCCTCAAAGGCCAGTCCAAGCCCTTGGTATTTTTTGGGAATACGCAGTGTCTTCCAAGTGGCACGCTGATGACGGTAATTGAAGTCATATAACCCTACCGCTCCCAACAAAACAGGCAGCTCTCCTTCTTTTTCTTTATAAAAAATAGACATCGCCACATCGCCGTTTTTACATATCTTTTCATACCATTTCTGCTGCGTATAAGTTGAAATTGGATTATGGATGATATAATCTGTCAGCTCTGCGTCCCAACGCTGCTCCATCAAGAAATTCAAGTCTTCGGGTTCGATAGGTTTCAAAACCAAGCGTTCGCTTTCCAATATTCTCATATTCAATAAATTATTTTATTGTTTGTTGGTAAATTTCGTCTATAGAAAGAATTGGTGCCTGAATTTTCTGGCAAAGTTCCACAATCTCCATAATCAGGTCGTACGCCCCAGCTTCTCTGTTTTGTTTTTTCTCAATCATTTCAGGAGTGATGTTATTGAACTCTTCACGGCTCATGGAATCCTTAATTTGACGCATCCATGCGATGTAGGGAGTGTTAAACACAATATTCATAGGATGAAAACTGATGACTTTCAGTCCAGGTGCAACAAAATGCTTCAAATAAGGTTGAATAGACAACCCCAAATTGTTGTACAGAAAACTTCCTTCTTCCAGAAAAACGGGTATTTGAAGCAGTTTGGACTCAATCCAGAAGGGTGAGATACAGGGAGCAAGAGTAGTGATGGTATTGGAACAATTCTTAATATGATAGTCATTTTTGAGCATGTGAGCAGTGTCAGTCACATCAAAAGCCCGGTGCGATCGAGTACTTGTAGCCTCAGGCGCAAACGAAAGACATGTTTCTATAACCTCACGGAAGTTATTTCCTTGAGAGGAACCTGGCAGAAAGTTAGGATGTATGCCACGACTGATTTTTCCTTCTCGATAATAACGTTCAACTATTTTAGAAGCATGGGTCACATAAGTGGTGAGTTTCAGTAAGTCCAATGGCATTTTATGGAAGAAATTGTCGATAACAGCCTCAGAGGCCCAGTCTATATCAGAGGTGAAACAGAACACAGGTTGCTCGTCCCAAATATGCGGTTGGGTGAGTTTTTCCACCAAAACAGCCATATTATCGGTAATATCAGGAATCATTATCACACGTTAAATTTATCGGCTGCAAAGATAATGATTTTTTCGCTATCCGAATGCAACATTCAACTGAACTACACAAGTATTCCCTTACCCCAAGGGATTGCTTCTATGGTAGCAATCCCCCACTTTTTTTGACTCATGCAGTATGTCTTACAAATTCAATATTGCAATAATTTCCGACTCCATGAATTCGCCGCCGGGGTAGCGGGCGGTATAGTCCAGATTGAGCCATATCTGCTTCTGGTTGTCGATATGATAATGGAGTCTTTTCCCCTCTGATTCCGCCTTGAACATCACCTTCTTGATAATGTAGTTGATGTCTTCCAGGTTATCTTTGTCACCAATCAGGATTTCGGGATACACATGCTCGGTGGTGTGTACCAGCCGCATAGTGCCACCAATCGACATGATCGCCGCAGCCATCATGATGGAATGGTCGTCGCAGTCGCCCGAAAACACCCCCAAATTATCGCTGGCCCTCACCAGATACTCCTGACCCAGCGGGTCGTTGACATAATTCCAACGGCGGTTCACATCTCGGAACACGGCAAAACACTGTATCAATCTTCTATATTCATGATACTCTGTGATATATCTCTTCAAACTATCATCGGTAGTTAAAGAAACCGCATAATTTCTAACCTCAGGATTATAGTAATCCACCGCCTGGATATACTTGGTTTTGTGAGGGAAGGGGCGCAAATCACTAGGAGTACTGTCAGGCTCGGGCTCAGTGAAGATACCGTATACCATCTCCTTGTAATCCTTGTAAAGAAGCCGGAAGCCATAGCCGTTGATGATGGAGCCGACAGTAGGGAAAGCCAACAACAGCAGCCATAGCACTGCCACAATGATTTTACGCTTCCGCAGAACGAAGGTAATCAGTGCCACAAGCGCCAGAAACAGCAAGATACGATCCAGATTCCACGGCCACTGGGCATTGGGGATATACCTGAATGTGATGAAGACAAAAGGTATAAGCAACAAATAGGCCAACACGCCGAAGATAATCCGAAAGGGCAAAGTGTCTGGTAACTTTTTCATTTTCAAAATTGAAAGTGCAAAAATACAAAAATCTCTTATTTTTTCATTCGGATAAATAATTTTTTTGTACTTTTGCACCTTCCTGAAAAGGTAGTAGCAGAATGGATAACTTATTTATTATTAATTCATTATGGGAGGTTTCTTTGGTGTCGCATCACACAAGGAATGCGCATCTGATTTATTTTATGGTATAGACTACCATTCTCACTTAGGAGCAAAACGCGCCGGTATGGCCACAATGGAAGGGGAAAACTTCTTCCGCTCCATCCACAACATCGAAAACACTTATTTCAGAACCAAGTTCACCGACAGTCTGCCGAAATTCAAAGGCACACACGGTATCGGAGTCATCAGTGACACCGACGCCCAGCCCATTGTGGTGAACTCGCATCTGGGACGTTTCGCCATCGTTACGGTTGGCAAGATCAACAACCTGGCGGAACTGGAAGCGGAATGTCTGAGCCTTAACCAACAGTTCACCGAGCTGAGTTCCGGCAGCACCAACCCCACCGAGTTGGTGGCTCTGCTGATTACGCAAGGCAAGGACTTTGTGGACGGCATCCAGAATGTGTATCGCAAAGTGCAAGGTTCCTGCACCATGCTGATTCTGACCAACGATGGACTGATTGTCGCCCGTGATTTTCTGGGCCGCACCCCCGCCATCATCGGCAAGAACCACGAGGGTTATGCAGTGGCTTTCGACAGTCACAGTTTCGACAATCTGGATTATCAGGTGGAACATTATGTAGGCCCCGGTGAAATCATGAAAGTGACGGCAGACGGTTTCAAGCAGCTGCTTGCTCCGAACCCGCAGATGCAGATTTGCTCTTTCCTGTGGATATACTATGGTTTCCCCTCCTCAGCATACGAAGGCATCAATATCGAGCAGATGCGTTACCAAGGCGGTTACGAGATGGGCAAGGAAGACGACATAGAGGCCGACTTCGTGTCAGCTATCCCCGACTCAGGTATCGGTATGGCTTTGGGTTATGCCACCGGCAAGGGTATTCCCTACCAGCGCGGTATCGTCAAATACACCCCCACCTGGTCACGTAGTTTCATGCCCGTCAACCAGGAGACCCGCGAGCATGTGGCCAAGATGAAACTGCTGCCCAACGCCGCCATCCTGAAAGGCAAACGCGCTGTTTTCTGCGACGACTCTATCGTGCGCGGTACCCAGCTGCGTGACAATGTGCGCAAATTATATGAATATGGTGCTAAGGAAGTGCACATCCGCATCAGCTGCCCGCCTCTGCTCTACGGCTGCAAATTCATCAACTTCTCGGCTTCCAAGTCGGAGATGGAACTGATTTCACGCCGCGTGATCGAGGAACTGGAAGGCGACAGCAAGAAAAACCTGCACCTCTACATGGATGACACTACTCCGCAGTATGCCAACATGGTGGAGAAAATCCGCCAGCACCTGGGTGTGGACTCGCTGAAATTCAACAAGCTGAGCACCATCGCCAAGGCTATCGGCCTGCCGAAAGACCGCCTTTGCACCTACTGCTTCGATGGAGCGGAGATTTAATGTGCTAATGAGACAATGTGCTAATGTGCTAATTGAATTCAGGGGAGTCTCGTGCTACGCACTCAAGGGGAGTCATGCTAAGCATGAGGGGAGTCTCACTTCGTTCGAGGGGAGAATTTGATGTGCCGATTGAATTAGCAAATTAGTAAATTAGTAAATGAATTATATACGGGGGCTTTTGCTCCCGTTTTTTTTTTGCCTTTCGGACCTCAAGGACATTTGCTATTATTATTGACAGACATAGACTCGCATATTATGAGTCTGTCAAGGTGTCGCCTCTTCGAGGTTCAGGGACACTGTATGTATCCTTTTACCCCACACTTACGTGCGGGGTTATTGAGATAATGCCTCTTCGAGGCATGACAATTTACTGCATCAGCACCACCTTTCGAGAATGAAACTTGTTATATCGGAAATTTATTGTATCTTTGCAGAATTGAATTCTAAATTATAAAATAAATATAATGAAAACAACAAGATTATTGATGATGATCATGGCAGTAATGATGATGTTCACTGCCTGCAAGAAAGACAAACCACAACCTGACAATGGTAACAATGGTAATAACGAAACTCCCGCCGTTACTGAGGCAGCAGAGAACACGCTTGTATTTAACGGGAAAGTTTATCCGCTGCATTGTGGATACAGCATAGATGCGCTACAAAACCGCAGTTATGCTGGCGCATATACTGTAGAGACCAATGCGAATGGCGAACCTCTATATGAGATAATGAGTGATGTGGAAGATTACTGCCTGAACCGCACTTTTGATCTTACCACAGAATATGAAGATGCTACCTATTACTTCGTATTTAGAAAACCTGATTACAGTGAGGAATACTCGCAAGGCAATACCGAGGGATACGGTGTCAACGGCATAATTAATGGGGAATACTATGAGGACAGTTCCATTTTCTCAAGCGGTACTTTGACAATAAGCAGAACTGAAACCGACTTCACTTACAAGTTGACAGGCAAACTGAAAACTGGACAAAACCTGAGTTTCCATATTCACGTGCCCGCTTCAGAATGGCAATACGAAGAATACAAATAAGTAATTGAATCTGTTTTTTCTTTTTGATATAAAAGCAACAAAATTTCTGATGATGCTTTTATTGATTTACTTTCTTTTGGCATCAGTATCCTGTTTTGCCGAACAACCGGCAGGGGGTGACACCCTTTTGAGACAGGAACGACTGAAAGTGGAGCGTCTTCCCGACATGCACACGGCCCGTGCCGGACATTGCGTTTTCTATGCTGGCGGTGAATTGACAGTGGTGGGCGGACACACCGCCGGATTTGTGCTTACCCCCACCGCTGAATACTACAGCAACGGTGTATGGCATCTTGTTCACACCGTATATCCACACGACAACGGTATGACGGTAGTACTTGGCAATGGTCAGAGGGTGCTTTTGGCCGGAGGACACGAGAAGAACTTAGGTATTGGCCAAAGATACGAAGCAGAGATGTACAATGCCGAAATGCATACTTTTGAGGGTTTCGGCTGCCTAGACCGCAATAGAGCCTTCTCACAAGGTGTGGAACTGAACAACAGACAAGTACTCATCTGCGGCAACCATAAGGGCAACGATGCCATGGAACTGTATGACGGGCAGAAAGCATTCAGCCATGCGAAAGAGGTAAGCACCTGGCGTAGTTCACCATACGTGCTACCTATAGCCGATAACAACGCAATAGTATTCGGTTGTGTGTGGAGGAATCAACATTTCGAACCCTGCGACACAGTTGACCGCCTGAAAGGCGAACCGTTCAGTGCACCATTACTGAAAGAATGGATGCCCATGCTCTACAATCAAGGCAATCATGCCCAAGCGGCATTCATCGGCAACAAAGCCAAAGATGACTATTCTTATCTCATTGCAGCCCTAAATCTCAGCAACGAGGTAGCATTTATCCATATTCACGACACAGTCTTCTCGCTGCTGCCCACTTCATGTCCCATTCCTACCAGATCAAAATGGGGTCGCATCACCTATCAATGCCCCTCCATTGCCGATAGCCAAACCCACCGTGCTTACTTGGTGGGCAGCGACACTATAGGAAGGGTTTATGTTGTTTCCGTTGAATACGACAAACATCCCGCTCCTATCACGCTATACTATACCGACCCTCTGCACGAGTTCGGCAACACCACACCCGTGCTAACCCCTGACGGTGACCTCATCATCACTGGAGGCATCACGGATGACAACTTCTCTCCCTTGGCCTCTGTATGGCTGTTACGTACAGGCACAAGTAAAATGGTGACAAAGTCCAACGCCTCTTCCCGAAATATTTGGTGGTGGTTGCTTGGCGGACTGCTTATCGCATTGACTGCAACCGTGTCACTTCTCGCCTCAAAACGTCGTAAATACACCTCACCAGCTCCCCAAGAGTCAGATACGATGAAACAAGTTGCAGAGTCACAACCAGAACAAGAATCAGAATCAGCACTGCAGGCCAACAGCGCTTCCAGTGAACTGATGAACCGTATCGTCCAGCTGATGGAGACCCAACATCCCTACCTGAACCCCGAGTTAAAGCTTAGCGACATTGCCGACACCCTTGGGGTTCATCGCAATGCCATCTCTGCCTGCATCAACTCACAGCAGGGATGCACATTCAGCCAATTTATCAATAGCTATCGTTTGCAGCACGCCAAAAAATTGCTACTTGAGACCAGCGACATGAAGGTCTCAGCCGTGGGTATAAAGTCGGGCTTTGCCAACGAACGCTCCTTTTTCCGCTCATTCAAGGCTGCTACAGGAGTAACACCCAAGGAATGGAAAGAACAACAAACTAAGGGTATTTAACCCCAAGGGACGGACAAATCATATAAAACGACTGACATTTTGCAGAATGTCAGTCGTTTTTTGTATGTTCTACACAAAATCCACGTCTCTTTTCTCTAATTTTGCATATTAAAAGTCCGTTGCGTCCGCAACTAATCATCATAGCTTACAATGGTCAATCAATATAATATTAATCAAAATCATTTAAAAATGAAAAAACTTGTCTCCGTAATCATCGCCTTATGCTTCTTCGCATTAGCTCAGGCACAAACCCCCATCGCCATGCTGAATCATGGTAACACATTTATACCCTTTTATGGCACCGACGCATTGGTAAACGCCTACAACGATGCTCAGGAAGGTGACATTATCACCCTGTCTCCCGGTATATTCAATGGTGTTGAAATCAGAAAACCTCTCACCATCCGTGGTGCTGGCATGATGACCGATACCGCTGCCGGAACCCTTCGAACCACAATCATCGGTACTAAAAAAATTCATAATCCAGACACTGCTCTTCCCATGATTTTCGAAGGCCTTTATTTTGAAGGCGGAGCTTATATGGATAATATTTGGAATGTAACCTTCAGCAAATGCTACATTAATTCTTTTGGTGCACCATTTTATGGTGGTTCAGGTATTCACAACGGCAACTTTGTACACTGCATCATTCCTAGCATAAGAGCCGGATGGCTTTCCAACTGTCATTTTTATAACTCCGTAGTCGCTGAAGGCGAAGCTAATGCAAACTGGTTCCAAAACAGTGATGGGTCAACCATATTATATAACTGCATCATTCAGCTGCAATCAATTAGCAGTATAGATAACTTCCATTCTTACAACAGCATTTTATTACTTGCCAATGAAAACGACACAACAACTTCTATGGCAAATACTTGTGAAAATCATGAATACTGTCTCGGCATTTCCGCATACGACCAATTCTTCCACCCCTCAACTAATTTAGGCAGCCAACATTTGATTAACTATTCCTGGCCTTCTGAGGCATTCGGTAATGGTGACCCTCATTTCAACCGCAACATCTCCACTTTTACAGATTATAACCTGATGCATACAGTATATAACAATGCCACTCTCGTCGGTAGCGATGGTACCGAACTCGGCATTTACGGAGGAGCCATGCCTTTCGACCCGAAAGTGAACAACCCCAGCATCGGCCATATCACCGTGGGCGGTCAGACCAACCAACAGGGCCAGCTTCCTGTAAACATCCAGATTGTGAACGAATAATACCAATCCGTTATGAAACGATTGTTATTTTTCATCACCGGATTGCTGCTCATGGGGGCATTGTCGGCACAAAACGTCAACCAATGCGAGTATTGGTTCGACCAGGACTATGCTAACCATCAGGTGGTCACTGTCGTCAACGACAGTCTTCACTGGCAGGCCGATGCGTCCAACCTCAGCAAAGGGCTCCACAGCCTGAACCTGCACATTCAGGACACCAACGGACGCTGGTCCTCTCCCCGCAGCTTTATGTTTATGCACCTCCCCACTCCGCAATCGGCACCGGCTACATACACTTACTGGCTCGACCAGGACAGTGCCAACAGCCACAGCGGAGCACTCACCAATGGCACGATGATGGTGGATGCCTCCTCGCTGACCCCTGGTCCGCATGTATTCACCCTGATATGCCAGATAGGCTCGGATATGCGTGTAGGACAATATCTGTTTTACCACGACCCTCGAATCCCAGCGGCAAGTACATCCTACCTGTGCTGGTTTGACCAAGACAATCAACTCGGATGGCAAAGCGGTGCCTTAGTCAATGGGACCATGATGATTGACGCCACCATGTTGCCCACCGGAATGCATCAGTTCAACATTATTTACCAAGTAGGCACGAACTTTCAGATAAGAAGTTTCATGTTCTACAAGATGCCCGAAACCTTAGCCTCCACTGCCCTCACCCTCCACTACCGTGTGGAGGGTGGTGACTTTCAGACAGCAGAAGTAACCGCACAGAGCACAATGGTCACTTTAAACCTTGACATGATGGCATTAGCGGAAGGCCAACATACCATTGAGCACTACATCACCAATGGTGACAACGCTGTACTTTCGCCCTTGCAGAGCGACCAGTTCGAACGCACACATATCACACGATATTACACCCTCACGGTGATGTCCGCCGACTTGCAGATGGGTACCGTCAGCCCCGGAGGAGAATACGAGGAGAACTCTACCGTAACCATTGAAGCCTTCCCCAACGGCGGCTATCTTTTCACCCAATGGAATGACGAGCTTACCGACAACCCTCGACAGTTGGTACTGACCTGCGACACTACCTTCACCGCTTATTTCGAGATTGAGGATGGTATTGATGAGCAAGAATTGGCCAATGTTCGCATCTATGCGGGAAACGGTATGATCTATGTCAGCGGAGTTGCGCAACAGTCAGCCTACGTTTACGACATGAGTGGTAAATTGATTGCCTATCAGACCACAACAGATGAAACCATCGCTATTCCAGTACCTACTACCGGTACTTATCTGGTAAAAATTGGAAATTCATTCATCAAAAAAATAATAGTAACGAGATAAGAATACCCTAGAGAATTCATTATAACGGACGTGCATCACACAATGTGCGTCCGTTTTTTCACCTAAAACTCCAGCCTTATGAATTCCTGCACGTTGAAATTTTTTGTATCTTTGCAACGTTATTTTTATAAACCTTAAAATTAGAAAGATTATGTCAGGAAAAACAATGGTAAGATATTCAGATGAAGAATTGGCTGAATTTAAAGAGCTGATTGAAGGAAAGATAGCAGAGGCCAAAGAGAACCTGGCTTCCTATTTAGAGGCATACAGCAATGCCGGTAATGATACCATGGACACCGCCCCCACATTCAAAAACCTGGAAGAAGGCAACATGGTATTGTCAAAAGAAGAAAACGGACAATTGGCGGCACGCCTGGAAAAATATATCAAAAACCTTGAAGCGGCCCTCATCCGCATTGAAAACAAAACCTACGGCATCTGCCGTGTCACGGGTAAACTTATCCCGAAAGAACGACTCAGAATCGTTCCCCACGCTACATTGAGCTACGAGGCTAAAATGAACCAGAATAAATAAAACTCTGTGAAAAAAAGTAACAAACTCTACCTGCTCTCCGGCTGCATCATTGTCCTCTTCATCATTTTAGACCAGATTCTGAAGATTTGGGTCAAGACGCACATGGCGTTAGGCGAGCACATAGCAGTGCTTGGCAATTGGTTTTACCTTTATTTCATCGAAAATGAAGGCATGGCGTTCGGCTTGTCCTTCGGACAGAATATCGGCAAACTGCTGCTTACTGTGGGGCGTATCCTCATTGTGGGCTTCCTGATTTATTATCTTATCAGACTGATTAAGAAAGACAAAACCGATTGGGTCGGGGCAAGTGTGCTGTCGCTGATTATCACCGGCGCAGTGGGCAATATCATCGACTCGCTGTTTTATGGGCTGATTTTCTCCGAAAGCACTCCTCTCACAGTAGCCACCCTTTTTCCTGAAGGTGGTGGGTATGCCCCCATGCTCTTCGGCAAGGTGGTGGATATGTTCTATTTCCCGCTCTTTGTCATCCCCGAGTGGTTTCCGTTATGGGGCGGTGACTACTTCTTCCCCGCCATTTTCAACCTGGCCGACAGTTGCGTCACCGTGGGTATTGTGTTGGCACTGATTTTCTATAAACGCATCTTTCCAGAAAATAAAATTTGATTTTTTCGTGAAGACGTCAAGACGTTAAGACATGCACTACGTGCATTCGTGAAGACGACATCCGACTTCACGTCTCCACGAACGAGCGAAGCGAGTGTCTCCACGTCTTAACGTATAAACGATTCAACAAAAAACTAATAAATACTTTCATCAACATCCATGAGTATCGAAATCATGTCTCCTGTGGGCTCGTATGAGTCACTGATGGCAGCCATCCAGGCTGGTGCCGGTTCTGTGTATTTTGGGGTTGGCAAGATGAACATGCGCTCCCGCTCCGCCGCCAATTTCGACTACGACGACCTGCAACAGATTACACAAATCTGCAAGGAACACCAGGTACGCTCCTACCTGACCGTCAACACGATCGTCTATAACGACGAAGTGGAGGAGATGAAAAAACTGGTGGATTTGGCCAAAAAATGCGAGGTTTCCGCCATTATAGCCTCCGACTGGGCAGTGATTCAGTACTGCCGGAAAGTCGGCATGGAAGTGCATATTTCCACCCAGTGCAACATCACCAACATCGAGGCGGTGCGTTTTTACGCCCAGTTTGCCGATGTGCTGGTGCTGGCCCGCGAGGTGAGCTTGGCTCAGGCCGCCGACATCTGCCAGACCATCCGTAAGGAAAATATATGCGGTCCCTCAGGACAATTGATACAGATAGAAATGTTTGTCCATGGCGCTCTCTGTATGGCGGTGTCCGGCAAGTGCTACCTCAGCCTTGACAATATGGGCTATTCCGCCAATCGCGGAGCTTGCATGCAACTCTGCCGCCGCAAATACACCGTCAAAGATACCGAATCTGACTTGGAACTGGAGGTGGACGGGAAATATATCATGTCGCCCAAAGACTTGTGCACCATCGGTTTTCTGGATAAGATTATCAAGGCGGGGGTGACGGTGCTGAAAATCGAAGGCCGTGGCCGTTCCGCTGAATATGTCAAAATGGTGACAGAATGCTACCATGAAGCATTAAAAGCTATTGAAGAAGGCTGTTTCACGCAGGAAAAAGTCACTCAATGGATGGGACGATTGCGCAGTGTCTTCAACCGGGGTTTCTGGGATGGTTACTATTTAGGTCGCACCATGGGTGAATGGTCAGAGCGCTACGGCTCGCAGGCTACCCGCGTGAAAACCCATATCGGCAAAATCACCAATTACTATACCAATATCGGTGTGGCTGAAATTCAGATAGAAACCGATGAGCTCAAACTAGGCGACAATATTCTGATTACCGGCCCAACTACTGGCGTTTACGAAGACACCCTCCATGAAATCCGTGTGGACTTGAAACCCTGTGAGAAAGCGGAGAAAGGCGTGTACTGCTCCATCCCGACAACCGAACTGGTACGCCGCGGAGACAAGGTGTATAAGTGGGTGGAAGTTGCGGATGAGTTTTAAGAAAACTATACGTGGAGACGTGAAGACACTTGCTTCGCTCGTTCGTTAAGGCGTGAAGACTTGAAGTTGAATGTCGTCTTCACGAATGCACATAGTGCATGTCTTAACGCCTTGACGTCTTGACGAAATTATAGCGCAACCTTCATTCTTCGTTTGTAAATCTCAAAGGTATTTTCCAGCAGTGAGGCAATCGTCATGGGGCCGACGCCACCGGGAACGGGCGTGATAGCCGCCGCTTTTTTCTCGATACTCGACACATCAATGCTGTTATAGACGTCACCTACCAGTTTATTGTCCACGCTATTAATGCCTACATCCACCACCACCGCACCGGGTTTGATCATGTCTGCGTTAATCAGATTGGGACAGCCGATAGCGACAATCAAAATCTCACCCTGACGAGTCAGATATGGCAAATCGCGGGTTTTGCTGTGGCACACGGTCACCGAGGCATTTTCGCGCAACATGAGCTGAGCCATAGGCTTGCCCACCAGATTGCTACGGCCAATCACCACCGCATGTTTGCCCGCAATTTCAATACCCTCGGACTTCAGCAACGAGAGGATACCCTTGGGAGTACACGGAATGATGCAGTCACTTGCGGTGCTCAGCAATCCCATATTCATCGGATGCAGACCATCCACATCCTTTTGATAATCTATTGCCCTGAGAATCACATTCTTGTCGATATGTTTAGGAACAGGCAACTGTACCAAAATGCCATCCACGCTATCATCCTCATTCAGTTGCTGAATCAAATCCAGCAATTCCTCTTGCGAAGTGGAAAACGGCAGGAGATGCAGGTCGCTTTCAATGCCAATCTCATTGCAAGCTTTGCCTTTGTTTTTCACGTAGGTCGAACTGGCAGGGTCGTTGCCCACCAAAATGATTGAAAGCTTAGGCGCACGGCCGTATTTGTTCTTGCAGAAATCTATCTCGATGGCCAATACCGACCTGATTTTGCGGGCTAAAGCCGCCCCGTTCATGATTCTCATAATGTTCTCTATTTGAAAATGCAAAAATACAAAAAATGTGCTAATGTTTATTCGTGAAGACGTGGAGACACTCGCTTCGCTCGTTCGTGGAGACGTTAAAGATGGATAACAGAATATCGTCTTCACGAATGCACGCAGTGCATGTCTTAACGTCTTGACGCCTTAACAGATTAACACCTAAATATATTTAAAACTGAGAATAACAACAATTCAAAAATTTTACTATCTTTGCAGAGCATAAAAAAAACAAAACATCATGAAAGCTTCACAATTAATCACATTCTTAGGCGGTGCCATCCTCGGTGCCATTATCGCTCTGTTGTTAGCACCCGAAAGCGGTGACGAAACCCGTGAGAAAATCAAAGCCAAACTGGAAGAAAAAGGCATTAAACTGTCTAAAGAGCAGTTGGATGAATTTATCGATTCCATCAAAGAGAAATTTAACCTCAAGAAAGATCAGGAAATCATTATCGACGATGAGCCGACTGTGACTGAATAAACATAAACTATGATATTTGATTTTTTCAAAAAATCTGGAGACGATCACGATGCCTACAAAAGCATCGCCCAAAACACCAAGGAGTATGGGGAGTTGTACCTACAACTGCTCAAACTCAATGCTGTAGGCGCACTGTCGCAATTTGTCTCCTACCTGATTGTCATCGTTGTCGGCGCAATACTTTTGATGACAGTGCTCATCTTTTTAGCCATAATTATGGTACTTTGGCTGAAAAACGTAACCGGCAGTTTAATTTACAGTCTGCTGATCATGAGCGGCATTTTTGTATTGTTGTTCCTCATCCTATTACTACTCCGCAAAAAAATCATGCTCAATCCCATCATCAAAAAGATGAGTTCCATCCTTTTCAACAAAGAGAATGAACTTATTAATGATGAGGATTTTGAAGATGTTACCGAGCAGGGTATAAGCACTGCTTCCAGCCAAGAACCTGTTGTTGACCCATTATTTCACAAGGAGGATGTCCATGATTAACAAACGAGTTTCTTCCTATCACAGCATTTCGACCCTCGATGAGCTCGAACGCGAGAAAAAACACGTCAAGCGACTAATCCAGAAGCAAGGCGACTTCGTGGAGAAAGACTGGAACGAGATTTACAGTTTCTGGAGTTTTGTGCCCAAAACCGCCAACTTTGTCACGAATTTCGTCAGCAATATCCCCTTCAACCTCAATATACTGACTTTCATTTTTGACATTTTGCGTAAAAGAAAGAGAAAATGAACGGAGACCCCCGACTGTACCAGCTACTAGACGAACTTCATATTCCTTACGAATACATCCAGCACCCGCCGGCACCCACCATCGAAATCGCCAAACAATACTGGGCTGGTCATGACGCACAACACTGCAAGAATCTGTTTTTCCGCAACCACAAAGGAAACCGGCATTATCTGGTTATACTGAACTGTGACCAGGATATGGCCATTCACGACATCGAAAAACAGTTGCACCAGGGCAAATTGAGTTTTGCCTCCGAAGCGCGTATGGATAAATATTTAGGTGTGAAGCCAGGTTCTGTAACTCCTTTCGGCCTTATCAACGACCAGGAGCACCATGTCACGGTTTTCTTGGACCAAACGCTGCAACAGGCTGAAAAACTGAGTTTTCACCCTTGCATAAACACCGCCTCCCTTATCATCAAGAGAGAGGATTTAATTAAATTTCTAGATTACTGCGGAAATCAGTATATCTGGATGGAAGTTTACTAATCCATCCTATTTTATTTGGCCAACACAAACTTTCTGGTCACTTCAGGAATACTCAACCAAGTAGCTCCTGAATATTCAATGTGCAGGAATATTTCCTCACCCGTAGTTCTGTTGCGCAATCTACCAGTTTGCTCTGCAGTGATATTCTGAATATCCAGATTCACAGAAGTTAATGTGGTCATCAGGTCAGCGGCCTCCCAAATCGGCATACCTGATTCATCCACATCATCCTCGCTGGCCATATAAACTATATTAGATTCCACATTCCCTGTGGAGCTAATGTCCATCCAACCCTGAAGTTGAGGATATTCAGCCTCTTCATTCTCATACAGCCAAAAGCGAATCTTCCCTGGCATAGTTTGGGCATCCGCATAAAATGAGCTTGCCTCCCAGGTGTCATCCCCCATTGTCACCGTAACACTACCCACGATGAATTCACCACCCACAAAGTCGAAAATAGCGGTATAGGAAGCATCCGCCGTCACAGTCACCGTACGAGGATTTTTGGTGCTGCCGTTTTTCCAGCACACAAATTCAAAGTTGGGATTAGGCACAGCTGTCAAGGTAGCCATAGTGTTTTTCTCGTAAACACCGCCACCGGTCACGGTTCCCATAGAGCTGTCGTTGGCATTCACCGTAACAGTAAATTGCTCGTGCTTGTTACAAGACACCATGAATAATGAGCATGCCAACATGGCTAAAAATAAATTTTTCAATGTTTTCATATACATTATTTTTTTCTCATCGAGTTAGGGAGTGTAGTATCACTTGGATCAGCAACTTTCAATTTGCCCTTGTATTTTTCTTCCAAAGCCTTTGCATCTACACTGTAGGATTTTATTGCGTCAGGAACTTGAATGAACACCAAAGCCTTCCATTCATTATTTTGCTTTATCATATTCAAAGTACCTTCTTGTACTTGGATAGGGGTTGTTTTTATATAAGAAACCGTAGCGGTGGTATCATCTATTTGATTCACCTCAGTGATTTCAATTGTTGCAGGAGTGTTGCTACGTATATATGATGGATCAACATTGGGCATGATTTTTTCCTCTATAACTCGCAAGGTTTTTGTGATAGTCTCTTCGGAAGCGTAAGCCTCAGCCTCTTTTATCTGGTAATTACCCATGGCGGTAAGATAGCCCAATGCATTTGTTTCAATCATTTCCTGCTCGCTCCTACAGCAGCATAACAACATTGTTGCTAGACAAATAATAATTAACAATGGGGACTTCTTCATACGACGCATTTTAAAACAATACCCACGTTTTCACGTGGGTATTGCTGTTTATAAAAACATACAGGAATTATTTCACTGCTGTCAGTTTGGTATTAACATGACGTTTTACAACATCTTTAGTTGTACCCACTTCCAGTGTAATGTTGTTCATATCAACAACCATGGGAGCAGTAGCAGCTGCATCAACACCTTGTTGTTCAACTAATGCTGCGTAAGCATCAAACATTGTGGCGTTCACATTGGCAGTCATTTTCAATGAAGTGGCATCAAAAGCGGTAACCTTAACTGTACCATTTTTAATCCACCAGTCACCATAATAATAAGTACCATCAGTAAGTCTTGTATCCTTATAGTACTCAATGTAGTAGAAATCTTCACTGTCCAAACCTTCACCTTCAACATATGTTCCTGTGAATGTACCTGTAGTAGTACCGGTAGCCATACAAACATCAGCATAAGGGAAAGTAGTAGCGGTAGGATTTTCTTCCTTAAATGGCAGAACATCCCATACTTCGTTGCTGCTATAGTATTTACCAGAAATATATGCTGCATTCCAAGAAGTACCATTAAAAGTCACAGCTATACCGTTGGCAGGAGTAGTTCCACCACCACCAGGATTTTCACCACCACCAGGATTTTCGGATGTGTTGTTGTTGCTGGGTTGAGGATTGTCTTTTTTGCAAGATGTGAACATCAAGCCGCATGCTAATAAAGCAATGCCTAAAAATTTCAATGCTTTCATTTTGTTTGTTTTTTTGTTATTAAATAGGTGAATATTGTTTTCTTCTCTTTTTTGAATTAACGTTGCAAATATACGTTTATTATTTATAATATGAACAGAAAATATTTTTTTTTGGCGAAATTTATATATTTTTATGATTTTTGAGAAAATCCATCATTTTGCGGATAGCTCTTCCCCTATGGCTAATGCTGTTTTTTTCCTCCTCACTCATCTCGGCGAAAGTTCGGTCAAAGCCATCCGGCAGGAACACGGGGTCGTAACCAAATCCTGACATACCACGCTGATCCTCAATTATTCGTCCATCCACACGACCTTCAAACAAATACTCTTTCCCATCCAATATCAAGGCGATAACAGTCTTGAAACACGCTCTTCTGTTGGTCATTCCCTTCATTTCGCGGAGCAGTTTGTCCACATTGTCCTGATAGCTGCAATGCTCACCGGCATAGCGGGCGGAATACACTCCAGGACGACCGTCCAAGACTTCCACCTCCAGACCTGTGTCGTCGGCGAAGCAATTGACATGAAAATGCTCCTGCACATAACGGGCTTTTTGCAAAGCATTGCCCGGCAGCGTGTCGGCAGTCTCCGGAATTTCCTCAAAACAACCGATGTCTTTCAGATTCTTTATCTGGATAAAAGACGCGGCTATCTCACGAGCTTCCTCGGTTTTATGCTGGTTGTGGGTGGCAAAAATCAGTTCCATAGTATTTAAAACAAGAAAAGATGATATAAGTTTAATATATCATCTAAACTAATTTATAAGATTTTATTGGACATCTACTATTGAGCAGCACCTTCCACTTCAATAGCCTGTTTACCTCTGTAGTAACCACATTCGGGGCATACACGGTGAGGCAGAACAGCAGCACCACAATGACTGCAAGTGGTGAACTGAGGAGGAGTCATAAAATCATTAGCTCTTCTCTTGTCTCTTCTCGTCTGAGAATGTCTTCTTTTCGGATTCGGCATAGCTTTATTATTTTATATGTTTTAATCTAACTTTAAGTCCTTCAACGCGGCCCAGCGTTCATCAATTTCCTGGGGTTTTTCGTTCTGCGACAGGCTCTCCAACTTCTTCAAAACCTCGGGATTGCATGTTGAATTTCCGTTCTCGTCATCGGGATGCACAATGCGGTGCGGCAACGCCAGACGGATGGTCTCATAAATGAAATGGAACAAATCCAGCTCATAGATATTCTCATCCACCATCCAGATGTTCTCGTCGTTTTCAAAATCCTCCTCCACTTCCGGCACGAGATTCACAATCAGCTGCTCGTCAAAGTCCATCGGGATGGTCACCGGATCGAGGCAACGGTCACATGGAGACACCACCTCACCGGCAAAATGGAACTTCAAATCCAACATTTTCTCACTTTTGTCCATTTCAATCTGCAAATTCAACAATCCATCCTCCACTTCTGAAATCTCGGACAATTCAAAGAACGCTTTATCGCAAACCATTGAATACGAATAAGTTCCGATGTCCACACCCGCAATTCTGATCTTGTAATCGTCTCTTTTTTCCTTCGTCTTCATGCTGCGATTTTTGGGGTTGCAAATATACAAAGTTTTTTAATATAAACTACTCAGTGTTAATTTTTTTTGGAGGGATGTTTCGCACTGCGTGTATTCGTCAAGGCGGGAAGTCATTCGCTTCGCTCATTCGTGGAGACGTGGAGTAACTCGCTTCACTCGTTCGTGAAGGCGGGAAGACGAATTACGTCTTAACGAATGTACAAAGTACATGTCTTCACGTCTCCACGTCTTAACGTCAAGCCTTACGCCTTGCATATGTTCACAATCACCTCCACCGCTTTCTCCATGGATTCGAGGGGCACATACTCGTACTTGCCGTGAAAGTTGTGGCCGCCAGCGAAGATGTTGGGACAAGGCAGGCCTTTGAACGACAGGTTGGCACCGTCGGTACCGCCACGAATAGGCTGCACTTTGGGCTCGATGCCAGCATCATGCATGGCTTTCTCAGCACGCTCCACCACATAGAACACTGGTTCCACCATCTCGCGCATGTTATAGTACTGGTCCTTAATGTCGCAGCTGACACGACCAGGATACTTGATGTTCAGGAAATCCACAATCTGCTGAATCAGTTGCTTTTTCTCCTCGAATTTCTGACGGTCATGGTCACGGATAATATATCTAAGCTGAGAATTCTCCACGGTACCTTCCATGTGAATCAGCAAGAAGAAACCCTCATAATCCTGGGTGTTCTGAGGTCTATCGAATTCGGGCAACAAAGCGTTGAACTCCATGGCGACCAGTTGTGAGTTCACCATCTTTCCCTTGGCGTAACCGGGATGGATGTTCCTTCCCTGAATATTGATGCAAGCGGAAGCGGCGTTGAAATTCTCGTACTCCAACTCGCCAATAGCGCCACCATCCATGGTATAGGCAAAATCACAACCGAATTTCTCCACATTGAAGAAAGCCACGCCCTTGCCAATCTCCTCGTCGGGAGTGAAACCGACACGAATCTTGCCATGCTTGATTTCGGGATGTTTCATCAGGTATTCCATAGCGCATACGATTTCTGCGATACCGGCTTTGTCGTCAGCACCAAGCAAAGTTTTGCCATCGGTGGTCAGCAAGGTTTGTCCCTTGTAATCGCTCAATTCAGGAAAATCCACCAAGGTCAGGGCTGTATTGCTTTCAGCATCCAGCATGATATCACCGCCATCGTAGTTTTCGATGATTCTCGGAGCAGCGATACCCGGCATGTCAGGGGCGGTGTCGAAATGGGAAATGAAGCCAATCACAGGCTGCTTGTCCTCACAATTAGCTGGCAAAGTAGCGGTTACATAACCATACTGGTCTTTTTCAACTTCTTGCAAACCAAGCTTTTTCAGTTCTTCCACCAAAAAATCACCGAACACCAGCTGGCCCTGGGTGCTGGGATAGGTTTCGGAATTCTCATCGGAGGTAGTGGCATACGAAATATACTTCGTAAAACGGTCTAATAAATTCTTTTTCATGTTCTTATGTTTTTATAATTCTATTTCTTGATAATACGATCCGCATTTTTGGAGAGAAAACTTTCCCAACCTGAAAAATGTTGTTTAGGACCAAGCTGCACGCGATTCTGCAGATGATGGCACACCGCCACCGCCAAGGCATCCGTGGCATCCAGATATTTAATGTCGCTGGGAAGTGGATACATCCGCTGCAACATGGCTGACACCTGCTCTTTGGCGGCGTTACCGTTGCCCGTGACCGATTGTTTGATTTTGCGAGGCGAGTACTCGTTGATTTCCAAGCCTTTGTGGATACAAGCCGCCATCACCACCCCTTGGGCACGACCCAATTTCAGCATGGATTGCGCACTTTTGCCCAAAAAGGGACCTTCAATCGCCAACATATCGGGATGATACTGGTCTATCAGCTCCGTCACAAACTCAAAAATCTGTTTCAGCTTGGTGGGCTGATCGGGCAGTTTTTTCAGGTTCAGCACATCCAAGGTAATCAACTCGGATTTGACCGGGTTGGCCTTCAGCAAGGCATAACCCATAATCAAGGTGCCGGGGTCAACTCCTAAGATGATGTGGTCGTCCATATTATTTTAATTCAAAATTCAAAGTTCAAAATTCAGAGTTTAATGGTTAGGAAGGTTAGGAAGGTTAGGAGGGTTAGGGAGGTCATTTTCAGTTTTCAGTTTTCAACTTTCAGTTTTATATCTCCCCTCGAGCACGCAGTGCGAGACTCCCCTTTGGACGAAGTCCACTCCCCTTGAGCGAAGCGAGACTCCTCCTATTTCTTATCCCTCTGCAACATCAATGTTTTCGCGCCATAATCAATCACCGCTTGGTATTTCATCAGGAAATCGCTACCTATAATTCCATGAATCAACGGTTTATGCATCATTTTATAAGCTTCATTAATATTGCTCATATCCAACAACACTATATCATACTGTTTCAGCAGGAAGCGGCCCAGGCGCAAGTTCTGGATGGTACTGAGCTTGCTCTCGAAATCAGAAGTGCCCACCCCCACATTCAGTCCGTCGTTATCCTCCATGTTCAATTCCGGCAACAAATCGCGGATAAAATTCAGGTCGAAGCAAGAATGGGAGGCACCGGTATCAATGATGACATTCAATGGACGGCCTTCGATGGAAGCCTTCAATACAATATGATAATTGTCAGGTTCCAAAGTCACCAGCTTGAATTTAACGCTATATTGCTGCATAGTATGTTTCATTCCCACTTAAAATTTTACGGACGTAAGCATTGCGTCCCCATATTGTCCTTCCGGTTTTCTGTAGAGACGCAATGCATTGCGACTCTACATTGGTTTTCCCGTTCTCTGTAGAGACCTTTCATGAAACGTCTCTACAATATTACATATCACAAAAAAGATTTGAAATCACATCCATTTTTTCTTTCTGAAATACAACAAAAGGCAAATGGCTATCACAAAGCAAAAGACCATCACTATCCAGAAGGCATACGGTTTATCGCTGAGTGGCAATCCGACGTTCATTCCGTAAACACCTGTAATAAAGGTCAAGGGGAGCACGATAGTCGAGATGATGGTGAGCATACGCATAATCTCGTTGGTTTTGTTGGTCTGCAACGAATCGAAAGTATTGGAGAGGCCGGCTACCAATTCGCCGTAGTCGTCAATCATATCCCACATCTTCTGGTAGAAGTCGAGGATATTGCCCCAGTAATCTTCCATGTCCTCGGCAAAGCCCTTTACCTCGCCCGACTCGAACTTATGGAAGAGTCGCAGCTGCGGTTTGAAGATGGTGTTCATCTGGATGATATTCTTGCGGAAGCGGGAAATCTGCCCGATGATGTCACCGGGTTTGCTGTCGAATAGCTCACGGCTGATAGTATCCAGCTCACTGCCCATGCGCTCCACCAAGAGGAAGGTCTCCTTCATCATACGGTAGAGCACTTTATACAGGATGGCGTCGCTGGTGCCGCCGATGTCGTCCTCGTCCACTTCCTCAGGATTCACCTTGGTGAGGTCGAAGAGGTCCTGCACCACGTAATGCGAATTACCGACAGTGATGATGTAGTCCTGCCCCCAGAAAATCTTCGTTTCCTCGGTTTTCACCAGACTGGTACGTTTGTCCATCAGCGGGAAATGCAATACCATAAAATAATAGTCGTCGTAAACGTCTATTTTCGGTCGTTGAACGAAGCTGGAGCAGTCGTCTATGTCCAAAGGGTGAAAATGAAAGTTATCTTCTAAAAAATCCAAATCCTCAACCGTGGGATTGGTGATATGATGCCATTTCAGCGTTCCGAAATCAATGGTATCCACCATTGTAACCTCCTTTCTTCTCTATGGACGGGAAACGAATTTCTACATTCCTGATTAGTATTTTAATTTTTGACCTGCAAAAATAAAAAAAATACTTGAAATTGCGCAGGAAATTTGAATAAAAATTCAATAAAGCTATGAACGGTGGACTTTTTTTATCCAAAAACCATCATCCTGTAATCCTGTAATCAAAAAAGAAATTGACGGAATTTCAAAAAAATAGCGACCCCGGGGGGATTCAAACCCTCGACCTTCAGAACCGGAATCTGACGCTCTATTCAACTAAGCTACGGGGCCGTTTTTCCGTCGGCAAAAATACAAAAATTTCAATTAGCAAATGTGAAAATTATTTTGCGATGAGCTGTGGGCGATGAGCAATGAGCTATGAGCAATGAGCTATGAGCTATGAGCAATGAGCTGTGAGTAATGGGCGATGAGCGATGAGCAGTGAGTGATATGTGCTGGAAGCACATTATCCTATTAACCCCTAACAAGGCCGAAGGACGCATTTTGGGGTGACGATGCTGACGGTAGATGTCAGCGTGCTGAAAGTACGCTACATTTTACGGCTGCCACAATGTGACAGCCCTACTGCCACTTGCTTCTGATGAGTGGTGTGTCTTCGACACACATCGCCACAGAGTACCCTTGCCACCCCACACCGCACTCCCTTCGGTCGTTTGGTGCGGGGTTATTAGAATATTGTGCCTCCGGCACATCTTTTTGTAATGCATAACTCCTATTTCTCCCAAATTATTCAAAAAATTTATCTCATTTTTTGGAGTATAATTTTTATATTATTGATTTTCAGTGATTTAAAATTTTTATTTTCTAGAACATCGTATTTGAAAAATGTACTACTTTTGCAGTGTACTATTTCACTAATACAGTAAAACAGAAAAACACAATTAGTAAATGAGCAAATTAGTTAATTAGCAAATGAAGAAACCTAAAACCTATATTAATATGATTCAATTACAAAACATCAACTTCAGCTATCACAAAGGCAGAACGATCTTCGACGACCTCAGCCTTTCGTTAGAGGGTGGACACATTTATGGACTGTTCGGCAAGAACGGCGCCGGCAAAACCACCCTTCTTAAGATCATTGCCGGACTGCGTTTCCCAAAAAGCGGCAGTTCCACCACCTTAGGCCAGCGTGCGGCATTACGCAAAGCCGAAATGCTCAAAAACCTGTATTTCCTGCAGGAAGAAGTCTATGTGCCAGCCATCAGCATCCGCGACTATGTGAAATGCTATGCGCCTTTCTATGAGAATTTCGACAACGAGCAGTTCGAAGAATACCTGCACCTGTTTGAAATCACCTCAATGGACGACAAGCTCACTGCCCTGTCACACGGACAGCGCAAAAAAGTCATTATCAGCTTTGCCTTGGCCACCAACACCAAAATCCTGCTCATGGACGAGCCCACCAATGGCTTGGATATTCCTTCCAAAGGCATCTTCCGCAAGATCATGACCATGGCCGCCAACGAAGATAGACTCATCCTCATCTCCACCCATCAGGTGCGCGACCTGCACTGCCTCATCGACGCGGTGGTCATCCTCGACAACGGACATATCCTGCTGAATGCCAGCGCAGACGACATCACCGACAAACTCTGCTTCAAAATCACAGATGACACTGGCACTGACGAACCCATTTTGTACTGTGAGGAAAATCTCCGCGGCAATCTCCTGGTGACCGAGAACATCCATCATATTGAGACAAAACTCGATATAGAGTTGCTGTTCAACGCCGTCATGCTGAACAAAGAACGCATCAACGAATTGTTTAACGCTAAAAACTAAGGACCATGAATACAAAAAACATATTCAATCTCATCAGAAGATATTTCATAGAAAGCGGAAGAAAAGACATCACCACCTTTGTTCTTATCGTCTTGACCATCACTCTCATCAGTTTCTTTTCTGTTTCAGGAAGCATTAGCGACAGCTTGATGGTCTTTCTGTTATTTTTAATGGGTGTCGTATATGCAGGCAGAATCTTCAACATATTCCAGCCCGTCGGAAGAGCCATCCACTACCTGACGATTCCCGCTTCCAACATTGAAAAAACCATCGCCAACGGCATCCTGGTATACATCTATTACAATATTCTGCTCATCGTCGCCCTTCTCTTGGGGAACTTCCTCGGCGGAATGGCCCACAAACTGCTGGCACCCGAATTTCACTACATTTTCTATATGCCTTTTAGTTTGGACAACCTGATATTGACCCTCGTTTTCGAATCAATATTCTTATTCGGCTCTATATACTTCAAACAACACGCTGCCATAAAAACCGCCCTCGTGCTCCTTGCTTTCTTTCTCTTTTTCATCATTTTAGACACAACTCTCGTCGGAAGTTACTTTATACATTCCAATCCTGAAAGCATCAAAGAAGCAGAAAATGTATTCAACAACATTAATGGCGATTTGATTGAATACACCGTCAGTATTCTGGCTTTCATCTTCTTCAATTTCATGACCTGGTTGCGATTAAGAGAAACGGAGGCCTAAGATGAATTTCAACGACAACAAAGCCATCTATCTGCAGATTGCCGAGTGGGTTTTCGAGCAGATACTGAACGGTAACTGGAAAGAGGGCGACCGCATCATGTCGGTGCGAGAACTGGGCACCCTTTTGGTGGTGAATCCCAATACCATCCTGCGCTCTTACGACTTCCTGCAAAAGCTGGAGGTCATCGTGAACCGGCGAGGTGTGGGCTACTTTGTAGCTCCCGACGCCACCGACAAAATCATCAGTCACCGCCGGAAACAGTTTGTGGAAGAAGAAGTTCCCGCCTTTTTCAAGACCATGAAACTGGTGAGAATGAGCTGGGAGGAACTGGCAGAATTATATAAGGAATCGTGAAGACGGGAAGACACTCGCTTCGCTCGTTCGTAAAGACGTGGAGGCGTAGAGACGGATTCCTTCTTAACGAATGCACGAAGTGCATGTCTTAACGCCTTGACGTCTTAACGAATAAACCATCAAATACATCTACAATTCAACAAAAAATAGTATTTTTGCAATTTAAATTATTGACATGAAAAAGTACACCAATAAAATATTAATCGCACTCAGTGTTATCCTTTTGATATGCAATATCGTGATTGTTTCCAAAACGATGAGCCATTTCTCAAAACATACTGACGATTCGTCTACCACATACGACGAGTATTACTATAACGACGATGAATATCCGATGAAAGAGGAGCAATTTTGACAATTAACAATTGACAATTAATAATTAAATGTAGGGCTGTCACATAGTGCAGCCAAAAATCTAAAAAAGCGAATGATGAAAAATTTTTCTGTTTTTATCTTTTTGATTTTCTGTGTTTTATTCTCTTTTGCACAAAAAGGGAAATTGGAAGTCAAGGTGGCCAGACTGGACAATGGCATGAAAGTGATGCTGTGCGAAGACCACTCTAAATCAGAAATTTATGGAGGTGTTTGTGTGCATGCAGGCAGCAAGAACGACCCTGCGGAGGCCACCGGAATGGCGCATTATCTGGAACACATGATGTTCAAGGGAACCGATAAAATCGGCACTTTGGATTGGAATGCGGAAAAACCTCTGATAGACGAAATTGCGGCACTTTATGACCAATTATCTTTATCGAAAGATGAAAAAGAAAAGAAAAAAATCCTGAAGAGCCTGAACAAGCTGAGTGCCGAGGCTGCCCAATACGCCATACCCAACGAGGTGGATGCCATTTTAGGACAAATCGGAAGCACCGATGTGAACGCCTTCACCAACAACGACTTCACGGTTTACCACAACATTTTCCCTTCCGGAGAGTTGGAAAAATGGGCGGCCATATATGCCGAACGCTTCAGAGCCCCGGTATTCCGTCTTTTCCAGTCCGAGCTGGAAGCCGTGTATGAGGAGTATAACATGTATTCCGACGATCCTTTCTCCGTGTATAACGAGGATGTGATGGCCGCTGTTTTCAAGGACCATCCATACGGAATTCCGATTATCGGTTATCCCGAACATATCAAGAACCCGAGTATGTCGAAGATGTACAGTTTCTTCCACACCTACTATGTTCCCCGTAACATGACTTTGATTCTGGTGGGCAACTTTAAATCCGATGTGGCTCTGAAAACACTGAACAAAATATGGTGTGGCAAGTCCAAAGAAGTGGAAATGGGTCAAAGCATCAACCTGCGCCAAAACGATATCTCAAGATCGGCCACTCCCACCTCCCGTGCGGAAGCGGAACAATTAGTCAGCTCAAAAAGCTCCAAGACGGCCAAGAATATTGGGGCAAGCCTGCCTGCTAAGTCTGTACCCGTGCCCGTACTGAAAGGACGACAGGTCATCACTACCGCCCAGACACCCATTAAAATCGGAACCCTCTGTTACCAAACCGTGGGCGACGGAAATGACGACGCCATGCTTTTGGATCTCTGCTCCGACATTCTTAACAACAGTTTCTCCACAGGTTTATGCGACAAACTGGTAAATGACAACAAGTTATACGCCTTTTCAGCCTACAATTACACTATGGCTGACGCAGGAAATTTCTTCCTGATGTATTGTCCCAAAATGGACGGACAGACTCACGAGGAGGCAGAAAAAATGATTATGGAGAACGTTGAGAAACTGAAAAAAGGAGAATTCAGCGACCAGCTGTTTGAAGCCGTTAAGATGAACAGCCTGAAAGAACAGCAAGAGGCATTGGAAAGCATCGAAGACAAATTCTATCTTGTTTTGACACTGGACATGGAAAACAAAAGCGTGGAAGCCTATCAGAAAGACATTCAAAGACTTGAGAAACTGACGAAAAAAGAGTTAGTGGAAATCGCCAATAAATATTTAAATGAAAATGTTCTGATTTACCGCTCTAATGTTGGAAGCAAGAAAACCAAAACCATTGAAAAACCCAACTGGAAGCCCATCACCTCGCACAATGCGGACAAGCAATCCGATTTCGCCAAGAACTTGGAAAAATACAATTCCGAACCCTCCAGGATCCAGAAAATCAATTTCGAAAAAGATGTCACCATCATTCCTGTCAACAACGTGTTTGATTTGTATGCATCGAAAAATCCTTGCAACGACATTTTCTCCCTCAAATTGATTTTCAAGCATGGCCTCTATCAGAATCCGGCATTGGAAACCGCAGTGGACTATTTCAACCTGCAAGGTACGCAAGACAAGTCCTTCGAGGATTTCAGTCTGGCTCTGCAAACCATGGGAGCGGACATGAATCTTTATACTGATGACAATCATCTGGTCATCAGCATCGATGGATTTGAAAATGATTTTGACAAGATTATCACTTTATGCACCGAAAAGTTATACAAGCCAGCCAACGACAGAAGCAAGCTTAACATCCTTGTGGAGAACCATGTCAATAACATGCAAGTGGTCAAGGAAGACTGCTCAGCCATGGGCCGCGTTCTGTACAACTATGCCCTTTACGGAAAGAATTCTCCTTATCTGCAAGAGCCTTCCACCGAGCAAATAAAAAAATATGAAGGTGGGGAGTTATTGGAAATGATTGGACGAGCCATGAAAAGTGAAGGCTATGTCACTTACGTAGGCAACCAAGACGCCCTTGTTGTCATGAAGTCTATTCAGCAACATTTCGAGTTATACAACACTGATATCAAAAAGAAAAAATTAGCATCAGCCAGCAGCAACAAAGAATTTTCAAGCAAAAAAACCACTGCGGAAAAAGACAGTAAAACAGATAAGGTAAGACCTGTGAAGAATTACCAAGAACCCGAAATTTTTGTGCTCCATAACAGTAAATTCATCCAGAGCAATATCTATTTTTACATCCCCAGCAAAACTGTCGATGCCGAAACCAAAGTACGCGCGAAAATGTTCAATGAATATTACAACGGCGGTATGAACGGTGTCATCTTCCAGAACATCAGAGAATTACGCTCATTAGGTTATTCCGCTTTCGGCTATTTCTCTTATGACATGCTCAATCGCAGAAACGCCTATACAATGGGCTTCCTGGGCACCCAGTCCGACAAGACCATCGACGGCATCATTGCCATGTCCGACCTGCTGAAAACCTTCCAATTGAAACAGGAGAAATTCGAAACCGCCAAGTTGTCGCTGGTGAAACAATATGAAGCTGATTATATCGGTTTCAGAGACATACCGCAGCAAGTATATCTTTGGTCCTTGGAAGGTTATGAAAGCGACCCGCGTTCCACTTTCACCACAATGACCCTGAATCTTAAATCCAATAATATCGCTGATTTCTTCAACAACTATATCGGCAATAGACCCATGGTAATCACCATTGCCGGAAACATGAACCGTATCAAGAAAAAACAACTGGCTAAATTTGGAAAGATTACCGAACTGAACTACAAAGACGTATTGAACGATTAGTGCTGAAACATTATGGCCCGGTACATTCTTAAAAAAATACTCTACGGATTGCTCCTGCTGTTGGGGGTCATCACACTGGTGTTCTTTCTGTTCACGGTGTTGCCCTCTGACCCTGCCCGCATGATGATGGGGCAGCGCAGCGACATTGACACGGAAGAGGCTATCCGCAAGGAAATGGGCCTCGACCTGCCCGTGGGTGTGCAGTATCTGGCTTATCTCAACGACCTTGCCCCTGTCTCATGGCACCGCACCGACGACCAAGAGTCGTTCTGGTTTCTGGATGACAATGATTACAGCTATGTCAAATTATTGTCTTTCAGCAAGTCGTGTATTGTGCTGAAGAAACCCTTCCTGAGGCGGTCCTACCAAAGCAAACGCCAAGTTTCGGAGATACTGACGGAGGCCTTCCCGAAAACGGCCCTGTTGGCGGTGGTGTCCATTTTCTTCGCCATGATTATCGGCATCATCATCGGTATTTTGTGCGCTGTTTTCAATGGCACCTGGTTCGACAAAATCAGCTTTTTCTTCTCCGTGCTGGGCATGTCATTGCCCTCGTTCTTCGCCGCTATTCTCTTCGCCTGGGTGTTCGCCTTCCTGTTGTCTGACCTTACCGGTCTCAGCATGTTCGGCAGTCTTTACACTGTAGATAATTATGGGTCTGGTCTTTATATCGACTGGAAAAACCTGATATTGCCCGCTTTGACCTTGGGTATCCGGCCTTTGGCAGTGGTGGTGGAGCTGACCAAAAACTCCATTCTGGATGTACTTTCGCAAGACTATATCCGCACGGCCAAAGCCAAAGGATTGTCATACAGAAGAATATTGATTCACCATTCACTGAAAAATGCTTTGAACCCTGTGGTGACCGCCATTTCGGGCTGGTTGGCCGGCTTGCTGGCAGGCGCTGTTTTTGTGGAATATATCTTCGACTGGAAAGGCATGGGAGTGGTGATTGTGGATGCCTTGGACAAATACGACTTCCCCGTGGTGATGGGCTCGCTCCTGTATGTAGCTGTTATTTTGGTGATTATCAATGTAATATGCGATATTATCTATGGGTGGTTGGATCCAAGGGTATCGTTAACAAGTTAGAATTCAAAGTTCAAAGTTCAAAATTCATTAATTCTGAACTTTGGATTTTTAATTTTGAATTCTGAATTTTGAATTTAATACTGAGCATTGGAAGCTACTGACAAAACAAAGATACTTGAGACCGAGCGAATCGGCAAACTCTTGTGGCTGTATGCCTGGCCTGCAGTCATCAGTCAGATTATTGCGTCGGTGTATAACATTGTGGACCGAATTTTCATCGGACATGGTGTGGGTGCTTTGGCCATTGCCGGCCTGGCTATCACCATGCCCATCATGAACATCATCCATGCCTTCGGCTCGCTTATCGGGGTAGGCTCTTCCGCTCGTATGTCCATTGTGTTGGGCCGGAAAGATGTGAACTGGGCCGAAAAGATATTGGGCAACAGCATGGTCTTCACCCTTGTGCTCGGAAGCATCGTGATCACCTGTGCTTACCTGTTCATGGACCGTATCCTGGCCAGCTTCGGTGCCACTGCCGACACCATCGCCTATGCCAAGGAATACCTGTATATTGTGCTGCCGGGAATGTTTCTCACCACAGTCACTTACAACCTCACGGGTTTGATCCGTGCATCGGGCTACCCTACCAAATCCATGCTGATACTGGTAGGCGGAGCGGTGCTTAACATGGTTCTCGACCCCATTTTCATTTTCGCTTTGGACATGGGCATTGCCGGAGCGGCCTGGGCCACCACCATTTCCATGGCTATCATGGCCATCGCTTCGATATTACATTTCGTTTCCCCGCATTCTTTCATCCGTTTCCGTTCTCATGCATGGGCCCCGAAATCGTATATCTTCAAGAACATTACGATGATTGGTATGAGTCCCTTCCTGATGAACGTGGCCGCTTCGGCGGTAGTGGCCATCCTCAACAGCCAACTGCTTCGTTACGGTGGCGATTTGGCGGTGGGAGCCTACGGCATTGTCAACACCTACGCTTTCCTGCTGGTGATGGTGTTTTTGGGCATCTGCCAAGGCATGCAGCCCATTGCCGGCTACAATTACGGGGCCTGCCGTTTCGAGCGACTGAAAGAGGTTTATATGCTGACCATGAAAATATGCGTGTGCATCGGTTTCGTGGGCGCGCTGATTGCCTGCGCCATCCCACAGTATCTGGCCCATATCTTCACCAAGGATGAAGCGCTGATCCAGATTTGTATCCCAGCCACCCGCCTGCTCATGGTCATGTTCCCGATTATCGGCTTCACCATTGTCAACTCCAACTTTTTCCAATCTATCGACAAGCCCTGGATTGCCATTGTCACCAGCCTCTCACGGCAAGTCATCTTTTTGCTGCCGCTCTGCTACCTTGTGCCGATGCTTTTTGAACAATGGGGTTTTGACGGCCTGATTGGCGTGTGGACCGCCTGCACTATCTCCGATGTCACCGGGGCCGCCCTGGCCGCCATCTTGCTCTACTCCCAGCGCGAGGTCTTCCGCAGTGATTACCAGCCGGTGTTCCGACAGAAGAAGGAATATTCGGAAGAAGATTAGCGACGTTCTATTACGGCCTCGAAGAGGTCGAATCTCAATAACCCCGCACGTAAGTGTGGGGCTGGAATACTCAATCTACTCTTGTCGCGGCACAGGATATGCTTGCCCAGATGATATCTTGTGCCTGCCGCGAAATGGAGGAATAATGTTACAGAGCCACTATGTTATGACAGACTAAGATAAGTATATTTTTTGTATTTTTGCAGATTATACTGATTTAAGACCACATCAACATGGAAAACCCTTATATACTCTGCATCGAAACCAGTACTGAAATATGTTCGGTGGCACTGGCTCATGGTGAGCGTTGCGCCGCCTTGCAGGAATGCAACACCAACAACTCGCACGCCAAAAACATGATTCCTTTTGTGGAGGAAGTGCTGAAACAAGCGAATATCAGCAAGAACCAACTCAATGCCATTGCCGTGGGAGTTGGTCCCGGCTCCTACACCGGACTGCGTATCGGCGTGTCCACCGCCAAAGGACTGGCCTATTCCTTGGATATCCCTGTGATTGCCATCTCCACATTGGAATGTATCGCCGAGCCTTTCCTGAATATGGCCGAGCACTGCCGCCCCATGATTGACGCCCGTCGTATGGAGGTCTTCACCGCCCTCTACAACCACGATGGACAACTGCTGGAAGAACCCAATGCCAAGATCGTGGACGAGGACTGTTTTGCTGAGGAGTTAACGAATTTTAAGACTGTTTTCTGTGGAAACGGAGCGGAAAAATGCAAAGAAGTGCTGGGCAAATACCCCAATGCCCTGTTCCAAACCGAAGCGCTTTCCGCCCAAAACATGGTGCCCATCGCCTATCGCAAATTCCAAGCGGAGCAATTCGAGAATGTGGCCTATTTCGAACCTTTCTATCTGAAAGACTATGTGGCCGCCAAACCCAAAGTCAAAGGACTTATCTAATTGAAAATCAGTATTATATTAAATACTGCAAACATAAATAATTGATTCATTATCAGGGATATAATGGAACAAGAGGAGAAGAAAAAACTGAATATCATCGCCATCGCCGACAATTCCGACTATGGCACCTCCGCCATCCGCTACGGAGGCATTCTGGCCGCTATTTTCAAAGCCTCCCTGACCGTTATCAGCAATTTTTCTTTTTCAAAAAACAATATTCAGAATAAAGATATCTGCAATGAACAGATAGAAATAGCCAATCAGCTGATTCAGAACAATATAGAAGTATTTCTTTTATCCAATCCCTTTACCCCTGACAACATTTATTCCTACGGCGACGAGACCAACAGTATCATGTTTGTCATCGGGGTACAGAGAAAAGGAAAGGACAGTCTGTTCAACCTGAAAAAAGCCCGTCGCTTCATCAAGCCCTCGCGCCTGCCTGTGATGACCGTTGGACTGAAACTCCCCGACAGCAATGTTTTCCGCCATGTGATGCTGCCGCTGGACATTAACCGGCAACACAAGGAAAAAGTCCTCTGGGCCGGCTATTTCAGTCGCTTTTACCACGCCAAGGTGCACGTGTTGTATGCCTCTTACAAGGACTCGTTGCTGAAGCAAAAAGTGAAAGACAATATCGATTTCACCAAAAAGCTGTACCAAAATCTGGAAATAGACTATGAATTGCACGATTTTGGCCGTGAAATTGACGATATTGACCGATTTTCCATTTTCTATGCACCCGAAATCAATGCCTCGCTTACAGTGGTGATGACGACTGCTTTTTACACTATCGTCGACTATATTTTCGGACCGAAAGAAAACGCCCTGATTGCCAACGATGAAGGACTTCCTGTGTTATGCATCAACGAACGTGAGGACTTGTATGTGCTTTGTACTTAATCAAATACAAATATTATGAAACAATTTTATCGCCTTTGTCACCCCCTGCTCCTCCTCCTGCTTTGCGGCAGTTTACTGCTTTCGTGCAATAAAAATGAGCAGACGGTGGAGGGTAATGCCCTGTTCATCACCGATTGGGAATTTCAATATCAGGGAAAATGGTATCCTGCTTTTGTGCCAGGCTACATCCATACCGATTTGATGGATAATAACCTGATCGACAATCCTTTTTATGGCAATAATGAACAAAAACTGCAGTGGGTTAGCGACAGTTGCTGGGTGTATCGGCTACATTTTGACGGAACGCTGATTGACCTGAAAAAACACCCGGAACTGGTATTTGAAGGAGTTACAGGTTATGCCGAATTTTACCTGAATGGCCAACCATTGTTCAATCAGGAAGGACAGAATTATACCGACAACAGTTTCAGAATTTGGAGATTTCCCTTGGTGGACAATGTGAAAGACAAGGACAATGAGCTGATAGTCAAATTTATACCCGCCTCAAAAATCATTCGGGAAAGAAAAATGGCCTTGCCTTATGCCCTGCCCGACGAACGGGTATTTCTGCGCAATCCTCCCTACCAAGGCGGCTGGGACTGGGTGCCGAAACTGGTAACCTGCGGTTTCTCCAAAGCTATCTACCTCAGTCAATGGAAAGACTTTACCATCAGTAATTTACACATACGACAGAACCATCTGTGTGATGAAGAGGCACATCTTCTGGTTTCGTTTGACATTCTCAGCGACATTGACGACGATATCACGATTAAATATCTGGTTAACGATAAGATTTTCAAGATAGTACGAAATGCGGAAATCAATCCCGACACCGACCATTTTTCCTCCGAGCTCACCATCAAACATCCTTCATATTGGTACCCCAACGGCATGGGCGAGCAAAACCTGTATAAAGTGTCCGTAGTGGTGGAAAAAGGCAGTCAATCCAAAAAATTGGAAACCCGTATAGGACTGAGAACCATTGAATTGAACACCTCGGTAGATTCCATAGGAAGTGCTTTTAAATTTCTGGTCAACGGACAGCCCGTGTTCATAAAAGGTGCGAACTGGATACCTGCCAACTTCTTCCCCACCCGCCTCAAGGAAGAGCAATACCGACAACTGTTACAAGCCTGCAAAGAGTCGAATATGAACATGATAAGAGTCTGGGGCGGAGGTATTTACGAACCCGACATCTTCTACGAACTTTGCGATGAGATGGGCATTATGGTATGGCAGGATTTCATGTATGCCTGCGCACTGTACCCTGGCGACAGCAGTTTCTTGCACAATGCCGAAATGGAAGCCCGTGAGCAGGTGTGCCGCCTGCGCAACCATCCCAGTTTGGCGATATGGTGCGGCAATAATGAAGTGAAAAACGGTTGGGATGACTGGGGCTGGCAGAAACAATACAAGCCCATGCATCATGCTGAAATAGAGAGAAATATGCATACCCTCTTCAACACCTTGTTGTCTAATATCGTCATTGAGCTGGATCCTTACCGTCCCTATATTTCCACCTCTCCACTTTGGGGTTGGGGACATCCCCAAAGCTGCACCGAGGGCGACGCCCACTATTGGGGTGTTTGGTGGGGTGAACTGCCCTTCGAAATATGGGAAGAGAAAACCGGCCGTTTTATGGCGGAATACGGTTTCCAGAGCTATCCCGAGATGAACACCATCAACACTTTCACCGCTGAAAATGACAGATTTTTGGGCAGCGCCGCCATGAACAACCATCAGAAACACGCCCGTGGAGTACAAATCATCAACAAGGCGCTGGCACAGTATTTTTATATTCCTGAAAAACTCAGCGACTACTCCTATTTGAGCCAGCTGGTACAAGCTTACGGCATTGGACAGGCTATCGAAGTGCACCGCCGCCAGCAACCACATTGCATGGGCACACTGTACTGGCAACTCAACGATTGCTGGCCGGTGGCCTCCTGGAGCA
The DNA here is from genome assembly GCA_017633255.1 of Bacteroidales bacterium. Lineage (GTDB taxonomy): Bacteria > Bacteroidota > Bacteroidia > Bacteroidales > WCHB1-69 > RUG11690. Next base: position 33,603 of record JAGBPS010000017.1, on the reverse strand, counting down.
GCATCGACTATTACGGCAACTGGAAAGCCCTGCAATACGAGGCCAAACGCCAGTATGCGCCCGTCATCCTCACCACAGCGCCGATGCAAAAAGACACCCTTCCCATTTTTGTGGTGAACGACTCCGCCAAAACCCTGCAGGCCAAGTTGCAAATCCGTCTCTGCGAGTTCGACGGCACGGTGGTGGACAGTCTTGAGGTGGACAGCCTCACGATTCCAGGCCGTAGTTCCGTTGAAATCGCCCGGTATTTCCTTTCTAAAAAATTCAAAATCAACAAATTAACACATCATTATCTCTTACTGCAACTTTATCGTCCAGATGGACAACTTTTGGCGCAGAAATCCATTATTATCTCTATCCCAATCAGTTGGAATTGAATTCGGAAGGTATTCGCATGAGTGTTCAACGCCTGAATGCCGGCACCAAAGACGAGCGATACATCTTCTACCTGTCTGCCGACCAGCTCAAGTACGGAGTTGCCATTTCCACCAACCTCAGCGGCCGTTATTCCGACAACTACTTCACCCTGCTGCCCGGCGAGGAGAAACAAGTGACCTTCACCCCCTCCAGTCCTGCCAAACAGCAGATGATATACAATGTGAAAGCGTACGGAAAATAAAATTAGGGGAGTTGTGCTACGCACAAGGGGAGTCTCGCACTTCGTGCTCAAGGGGAGTGCTTCGCAGGAGAGTTTTAATGATTCTTGAGTTATACGATTAAAATGAAATTTTGCTAATTTAATTGGCACATTAGCACATTATCAAATTGGCACATTAAAAAATTTCGTATTTTTGCATTCTCAATTTTGAAAAGAAAAAAAGATGGAAAATCCGACTTTAGAGCAAAAGGTGAAATCGCTCATCTCCCAGATCCGTCCCTATCTGCAGCAAGATGGCGGTGATATTGAGTTCATCGAACTCACCTCTGACAATGTGGTGAAAGTGAAATTGCAGGGTGCCTGCGGAAGCTGCCCTCACGCCAAAATGACCTTGAAAAACGGTGTGGAGCAAACCCTAAAACAGTACCTGCCGGAAATTGACCACGTGGAAGACGTGATACTCGGGTTCTAATCAGTTAACAGTTAACAATTAATAATTAATAGTTATATTCACTTGTTTTGTAAATAAAAAACCTTTATAACCTTCCCAAGCTATAAAACTAACTATTAAATTGTCAATTATCAATTATCAATTGTAAATTAAGAAAATGGGCTTGAAATGCGGAATTGTTGGTCTGACCAACTCAGGAAAAACAACGATGTTCAACTGCATCTCCAATACGAAGGCAGCAGTCACTGATTTTGCTTATAGCACCAACAAATCCAACATTGGTGTGTGTCCTGTTCCCGATGAGCGTTTGGCCAATATCGACACGTTCATCAAGGCTGACAAGCTCATCTATGCCACTTTGGATGTGGTGGATATTCCCGGTTTGGCCAAGGGTGCCAGCCAGGGCGAGGGTATCGGCAACAGCTTTTTGGCCGATGTGCGCCTCTGCGACGCTTTGATTCACGTGTTGCGTTGTTTCGACAACGAAAACCTGCCCCATGTGGAAGGTTCCGTTGATCCCGTGAGAGATATCGAGATTGTGGATTTCGAGTTGCAAGTGAAGGATTTGGAGCAAATCAACAAGAAAATGCTCAAGGTGGAGAAAGCTGTGAAAGCGGGCGAGAAGACCGCCAAGCACGACTATGAAGTATTGCAGAAATACAAAGCCCATCTGGAGAACTTCCAGAATGTGAGAACCATGGATGCCACCCCGGAAGAAAAAGCCGTGGTGAGCGACATGATGCTGTTGACCGAGAAGCCGATGATGTTCGTGTGCAACGTCAACGACGAGGATGCGGTGAATGGCAATGCCTACGTGGACAGTGTGCGTGAATATCTGAAAGACAAAGACGCCGAGATGCTGGTGATTGCGGCCAAGATTGAAGCCGAAATCGCAGAGTTGGAGAGCGCCGAAGACCGGGCTGAATTCCTGCGCGATGCGGGATTGAACGAGCCGGGTGTGAACAAGGTGATACAGGCAGCCTATAAGATGCTGAACCTCATCTCTTTCTTCACGGTGGGCGGCAAGGAAAACCGTGCCTGGACCATCCGCAAGGGCATGTTGGCCCCCCAAGCGGCAGGTGTGATCCACAGCGACTTGGAAAGAGGTTTTATCCGTGCCGAAGTCATCAAGTATGCCGACTTGGTGCAGTTGGGCTCGGAATTGAAATGCAAAGAAGCCGGCAAATTGGCCGTGGAAGGCAAAAACTACGAAGTGCAGGACGGTGATATTCTGCACATTCGCTTTAATGTTTAGCAAACGCGGTAGTAGCTCAGTTGGCAGAGCGGCGGCTTCCCAAGCCGCAGGTCGCGGGTTCGAACCCCGTCTACCGCTCAAAAAAAGCACCTTTATGAGGTGCTTTTTTTTGATTGTTAATCACATTCTGAAACTCTAATCAAAGGCCTAAACCACATCTATAACAAATGATAATCAGGCATGAATTGATACAGCTTTTGCTGTCATCCATTCCTGCCGTTCACCCTCGTCCATCTGTTCAATGGCATAGCGCAGGGCGGTGCGGGGCATCTCATGGGCGTGCAGCTGCAGAAACTCACGCAGCAGGTCCATACTGATGCGTTTGCCCATTTCGCGGAGCATCCAGCCGACCGCTTTCTGCATCAGGTCGTGCGGGTGATGCAGGTGTACCTCGGCATAGCGCAGGCACCACCAGTAGTCACCCTGCTGTATGGTTTTCCATGTGCAGACCATACTCATGCGCTGCTTCCACAGACAGGGACTGACGGCTAATTCGTCCATCACTTGCACCTTGTAGTCCTCGTACATATCCAGCTCGTCACCACCAAGGAACGATGGAAGCAACAGCCAGTTGCCCAGTATCTTATGGGTAGATAAATCCACTAAATCCCAGTTGTTGGCCCGTTCGGCGTATTGCAAATACATCGTGAGGATTTCGTCCCGTTGGCGTGCCGCTTCTGGATTGTTGGCCAAGCGTTTCGTGGCTAACTTCTCGAATTTTGCCACGAGGATCAGCAGTCCGCATAGCCGTACCTCATGCCACTTCGACATCAGCAGCTCAGGCACCTCCTCAAGCGGAAAATCCTTGGCAGCGACCTTCACCACCTCACGGGTTTGCGGCACCTTCAGTCCAAGGAATTCGTCGCCCTCGCCATACTGCCCCGGCCCTGTCTTGAAAAAGCGCATCAGCACGGTTCGTTGCTTTTCGTTGCGCAAGGATTCCATGTAGGAGATGATGTCGGGGGCAGAGAGGTGAGAGCACATGATTGTTATCGTTTGCAATAATCAATGATTAGTGTTTTTATCGACCAACTCACTCACGTTATGGACCACCTTATATTCCAAACCATCAAATTGCTTGAAATGCGCCTCGCCACAACGAATTTTCTGCCTTTCGCTTGAATGAAGTTTGTTCAAATCCACTATAGGGGTTCCAGTATCTTTTGTTTCTGCGACAAAATACACTTTCTTGTCATCCTCAAAAACCACTGCCCAATCAGGATTGTAGTGGCCAATTGGAGTGGGAATTATGAACCAATCCGGCAACTTGAAATAATACTTGATTTGGTCGCTTGTTTCGCAATCCTGGGCAAACTTGTTCTCTACTGAAGAATCCAAAGGAACATATTCATCGTAGATGGTTTTATCTGCATCAGAAACCTTGAAAGTGAAGTCATTCAAATAGATTTCCAATTCCTGTTCCTCGAACAAGCGCATTTCATACTCGGTGTTCCCAATTTTAAGATATTCTATGCCATCAATCATCATGTCCTGCAAAACGTGTCTGATTGCATCAACAGCCAAATCCATAAACAACTGTGGATTAATTGCTAAATCATCTAACCGGCCAGAGTTTTCCAAAATGCGCAAAATGGTTGATCGAGTTAGCTCTGTTCTGTTTTGTATGTAGCCCAAGACATCGGGTATAATATAATCCGAAGTATGAGATGAAAGTTTGTCGCCTTTATAATTGGTAGAAACACCATCTTCGGTGAGAACAACTTCCGTCTTCACCGAACGAATGGATGGAGCCACAATACTGGGCATTTGTTTCATTTCTTTGCCTGCCTTTTCAATCAACGCATCGGTATCATATTTCACCCGATACGTTGTTTTGGCTTTCAGTTTTTCCCAAATGGCAAGGAAAAGCGGGTCGGCCTCAAAACCTTTCTTGTATTTTACCGCAACCCTATCACGTTTGGGCTTGATGCGACCTCCAAAGTTGACACCACAATCCTCCTGCATCTCATTTTGTAAGGCTTTCGCAAAGTCATTGTATGATTCGTTGGCGATAACAGTTAAACGGTTGACATTTCTGTCATAACAGCGCACTCCGTCTTGATTGACCGGCAAGCGCAAACCTCGACCTATTTCCTGACGTTTCTTGATTTCTGACTTGGTTTCATTCAAAGTGCAGATTTGGAAGACATTGGGGTTATCCCAACCTTCGCGCAAAGCCGTGTGAGAAAAGATGAAACGAAGTGGGTTATTCATATCCAACAGCGTTTCCTTGTCTCTCATAATCAAGTTATAAGTATCATCATCAGCTTGCGTTTCGCCTGAAGTGTCCTTGGCGTGTCCTTTTTTGTCTTGCGAAAAGTAGCCATTGTGAATCTTGTCGATGGGATGCTTATCCAACAATTGAAATTCAGGACGTTTTATTAACTCTGCATAAATCTCCTCAAACCAGATGGCAAACTTTCCTTTGACTACATTGTCTTGGGCATCGTATGTGCGATAGTTTGCCACCCTGTCGATAAAAATCAAGGACAAAACCTTGATTCCATGTTTGTTCAGTTTCAACTCCTTACGCAAATGTTCCTCAATGGTACGGCGAATCTGGAATTTCATCACCTCATCATTTAAGTCGCCTTTGCGTTGTCCCTGATAAAGCACATCACCGTTTGAAAACACAATACAGGCATTCGATGCATCTATCTCCTCCACTATGTAACCATTACGATAAATCTCACGACTTTCGCTCTTCGCATACAAATCATCACCTGCCCTAACAGAAACCGATTCCCGTTTCACCCCTTTTTTGTCATTGACATCAATGGACACCTTTGCAGTGATCTTCGTTTTGCTTGCGGTTATTGACTCCAGTGCAACAAAAGCACCATTCAGAGAATTTTCCTCGAAAACAGAATCGACTTCTATCTGTTTCACAAGACCCAAATCGTATGCTTTCACGGGATTTAGGCTGTAAATCAGATTGTAACGGTTTCGGTGAGTGGCTGAATAACGCAACGTGCAAAGCGGATTCAAATTGGCAATGGCTGCAGCACGTTTTTCCGATTCCATGTTTTGGGGTTCGTCCACAATCACGATGGGTAGAACCTGTTTGATAAAGTTGATAGGTTCCTGTCCGTTGAGTTTATCGTTTGGTTTGTTGATGACATTCTCGTCCTTGGCAAATGAATCAATGTTGATAACCAATACCTCTATGTTGTCGCCTGCCGCAAAGCCACGAAGTTGAGAGATTTTGTTTCGATCGTACACATAAAACCGAATTGGAGTGTTGTCGTATAGCGTTTGAAAATGCTCGTGGGTGATTTGCAGGTTTTTCAATACGCCCTCACGAATCGGAACAGAGGGTACAACAATAACAAACTTTTTGAAACCATATATTTTGTTCAACTCGTAAATGGTACGCAGGTAAACGTATGTCTTTCCTGTTCCAGTTTCCATTTCAATGGAAAAGTGCATCCCGTCAAGCATTTCAGATACGGCAATCTCATTTTGATTCTGCACTTTCTGCAAATTGGTAAGAATCTGTTCCTCCGACAAAACCAACTTGTTTCCAATGCCATCAATCAAACTCGCCTGTTGCTCGTTGAGATTGTATTGAAACAGGGAATCCTCAATCGCTTGCCCTTCAAAGAGACCGACAACCGACTGAATGGCTTCCTGCTGATAGGAAAGATTGGATTCGAAGGAGAATTTCATATTATGTTATTAGAAAAATCAAACATTAGATGGTATAGGGTTAACTCTTTACCTGAAATATGAGTGTGAGTTGACATGTATGAATACAGATAACCATTAGCGAAATCGCAATAGTTCATACTTTGTTTAACATTGGCATTTACAAAACATTCTTTACCCAGTTTCTTCTTTTTAAAATTCTTAGAGAATAAGCCATTTATCTCGTTAACATTGCCTTTAATATCCATTTTCTCAACAATAAAACCGAACATGGCATTATTGTCATAATATGAGGAATAATAACCACAGACATATCTACAAATGCCGTTTTTAATATATTCAGCATTCAATCCCGTAGTCCCTCGAACATTCTTGTTGTCAAGCCGTTTACATTCTATAAGATAGTAGGCTTCATCGTTCACATACTCATCTTTTGTCGGCAAAACCCGAATATCCGCTCTACCTGTGTTTTCACTCGTTTCTTTATCAAACTTCAAATTTTTCAATTCATGGCTTTGCTTGAAGTACATGTCTTGTAAATACTTCAAAAACTCATCCCTTATTGTATTCTCATCGTTAGCTAATTGGATAGCAGAACCAATAATAGCATTATAAACATCAACACATGCTGTCAAAATCGATTCAAAGTAGAAATCTCTTCGTGTTTGAGAGTAAACGAAGGATGTTGCGCTTAAATTTGAACTTGTTACCATCAATTGTTCCTCCCAGCTCTTAACATTGCACCATCAAACTCATTCACATCCAAATGGGCAATAGCCCTGTGCCACAAGCGTTTTTCATTTGGCTTGATAACGTAGAAGAAATCTTTTTCGAAACCGCGAATATCTTTTTGTACAAACAACTGGTCCGTTATTCGTTGAGACGATAGTTTTGTTGCCAAAGCAAACAGATTGTCATCAGTTCGGGAAACAAGTATTTCTTTGGCAAAATCTTTTTCATCAATTACTCTGAAAAACACACCAATCATTTGTTCAGAGTAATGAATATCAACCATGAAACGCTTTCCGTTTCTATTGAAACTACTTGCAAAACGGTCGATATATACTTGGGCATAATCCTTCAACCAGGAATCATTCAACTTAATTGCAGAAAAAACCTTCTCATAACCTCGAGATTTGGTAGCAAGAGGTATAGAGATTTTTTCTGTATAATCAATCAGGTCTTTTTCTGTATCAGAACAGTTTAATTTTTCGAGAATAGAACTCTCTAAAGAAGCAATCTGTAAATCAATTTGATTCTTCAGCGCGTCGTTTGCCATAGTCTGTGCATCATATTGACAATACAAATCCTCAATTTTTTCAATAGTACTATCTAATCCATCAAAATATGGCACACTAATTTTTTCATCATCATGTGTTTCTTCTCTTTCTATTCCTGATGAGCTAAATGTAAGCAAGTTATAATATGCAAAGAATTGAGAATTAAGAATTGCTTGTATATTTCGCAGAATGGAAATCGCTTCAATGCCATAGCCCTTAATTCCTGTTAGAGAACTCTTAAATACGCCATCGTTGTAACTGATAGCAGACACTGCATGAAGATCGATTTTTGTGCCTCCTGTTATTAAAAGAATTGGGGACTTGTATAAATCCGTCACAATCTTGCCTGTCTCTCTATAAACATATCCCACCTTGGACAAAGTCCATTTTTCATCATCTTGAACGATATGGTATTTCTTTACTCTGTTGGTTTTGATATAATTCAAGCCCACCAATGAAGAAACATCAAATTCTTTATCTTTGTCTTTTTCTTTTAATCCTTGTTTTCTTACATATCCATTAGATGTGATAATATCGCTAATCCTAGAATATTCTTTCAAACGTTTGATGAAAATAAAGTCCAGGTACGACCCGTAGACTAATACCTTCCACAGATAATCGTACTTCTTTAATCTGTCTTGTTGGATTTCTTGAATGTCATTATGAGTCAAACTGAAGACTTTAAACATAGTGAAAAACCTACTTGGCTTTAATGCAATGTGATTTATGATATTGCTATCTGTTGATTCACCATTGGCATTTTTATAGAACAAGATGCAAGCAGGGGCAACAGCAGGGTCATTAGATTTGATGAAGACTTCTTTCCGGACTGGTGCCAACTCGAAAACTTGATTGATATACAACTGATCTAGAATGTATTTGCGAAAATTTTCACTGTCAAGATTGTATAGAATCTTACTAACAAGCACTAAAGCACACTGGGTATTTGAAGATGTAAAATCCATGCTTCGCAAGACAAAGGCTTGAGCTAATTCCCTATTGCCCACCTTATCAAGAAGTTTGTATCGTTTCAAATACTTTTCACAACAAGACCCTTTTTTGATCCCGCCACGTTTCCAAGGTGGATTACCAATGATGTAGTCGAATTTGTGATTTTCCTTTTCAAATACCTTCAAGTTATCGTTCTCAACATCAAATGTATCACTGCAAATAAAATTTGTTCCTATTAGATTAGGAAACTTGAAATTTTCTATATCTGCTGGTTCCTGATAATCAAGTAAAGTAAGATAAACCGAGAAAACAGCTACTTGTATGGCACTTTTGTCTTTGTCGATACCGTAGATGTTTGTTCTCACAATGTCATTTAGCACCTTTCGAAAATCATCTGTGTCGGTATTTGTAATATTATTGACAGAAATATATTTTTCGATGATTCTGCGTAACGATTCAACTAAAAAAATACCCGAACCACAAGCAGGATCTAATACTTTGCATCCATAATCATTTGAATCTTTTAATTTTTTTCCAACCGTTTCAGCAACAATATAATCAACTATAAAAGTGGGTGTATAATACGCTCCGTTTTTGTCTTGGCTTTCTTTTCCAATAAATTTTTCATAGACATTACTGATAAATTCGATAGGAAGAATAGAAAAGTCGTAAAGATCAAATAGTGATTGCTGACCAGTTGAAATATTCTCACCACGTAACAGACGCACCAACCAATTTAATGATTGCTCTGGAATCTTATTGAAATCCTCTTTTGTTATCTTGAACATGTCCCCGTTAAACCCTTTCTCAGGATCTTCAAGATATTGAATAAAAGACCAAAACTTCTGTTTGTCAGTTAGCAATGTACACAAGTCATCGTTACACCAATATTTGTGTGTATTATTGAAATGCAAACGCACTTTTCTGTCAATCAGATATCTGATAAAGATCACCTTGCCAAGCAGAGCATTTGCAACAATTTGTTCTATGCCATCCTCTTCCAACTTTTTTTGTGCTGCTTCAATGTTTTTCAATAAATGGTAATCAACACGATTCTTGTGTGATAACTCTTTTTGGTATTTTTCCCATGTTTTTCCAGTTACTAACTCAAAGTAGGAAAAATCAGAAAGTTTTTCTTCTCCGCCAATGGACTCAAGTAAGCCTGATTCCTTATCCAAACGATAACCATTATAGATTTCAACAGCATTGTTTTCTATTACTATAATGATAGGGGATTCATTCAAATTCCATACGGCTTTATGCAAAGCCATTTTGTCATCGCAACCTGCAAAAAACAGAATCAAAGGTTTATTGTCAAAGCAAAAGAAAGCATCTAATGTCTTTAATATGTCATTGCTTTCTAGCAAACGCAACAAACGGCTTGGAAAAGAAACCTTGTGTTTCCAATCTGAATCTAATGACGGGTGTATTAAGCAATCACCATTCAAGTTTAATCTTAAATATATATCTTGTAAGTTCATAATAACCCCTTTCTCATATCGTCCTAAACTCCACTCCTGCATCTCTCATCTGAAGTGCAGTGTTGGTTTTTAATTGGTCGTTGCCTTCGAACAGGTTGTCGAGGGCAATTACTTTTTGCGGATGCTCAGCAAGGATGGCATCAATCGTTTCTTGCGTGGCGGATTCGAGCATCAGTATCAGTTCCTTGTCGTTGATGGCGTAAAAACCGTTATGGTGTTTTATGGTGCTGTTCAGGCTTTTGCCACTCTTCAGCAACAACTCGTACACCATATTGTCGGTGGTAGCGTTTTCGGCTACGGGATTGAGGAAGTCCATCATCTGCTGTTTCCATTCTTCTTTGTTGGACCCTTTTATTTCGCACCATTGCTTGAAGTTGCTCTCCGAGAGTTTGAACACCTTGAAGCCCAAATCGGGCAATTCGATGGGTTGCTCCTCAAACTGAAGTTGTTCTTTTTGTTTGGCTTGTTCGGCCTCCACTTCAGCACGAATTTTCGCCCCGGCTCTCCTGATTCTTTCCTTTCCAATTTCCGCAATAGTATTATACCCAGCTTTGTACGCATCGCTCTTTTCATCGCATAACTCTGGCAATTGAATGCAAATGTAATTTCTATGGCCGCCGTCTTCCTTGTTTAATTCCATAATTGCTTGCGCTGTTGGAGCTGTGCCGGCAAAAAAATCAAGGAATAACCCATCTTTTTCATCATCCCCAATTATTAAAGATAATGCTCGCTTAATCAATGAAACTGGTTTTGGAAAATCAAAATATTTTCCACCCATTAAGGATTCCAATTCTTTGCTTCCTTGGTCTGTTGTTCCCGTATCTTCTTGTTTCCATAAATCAACAGGAACCATACCGCCTTCCATTTCTGACAAGAATTTCTTTAACCGAGGATATATATTTTCTCCGTTTTTTCCCCAATAAAGTCTATTTTCTTCAACATGTCTTTCATAATTAGCCTTTTCAAATTTCCAAGCATTTGTTGGATGAACGACTTCTTTTTTAAGAATGGGGTTCCATAGTGGATATGAAAGATTTGGTCTTTGTTCTTTTGTAGCAGGATTTACATAAGAAACACTTGTCCAATCACCTCTTGGATCATTATCGGGATTGGAGTAGATTGAATCCACTTTTTCATTCCGTGGTTCTTTAATAATCGTGACAGATTCCGATTTACGATATACAAGTATGCTTTCTGTTAGCGTGGTAAATGCTTTTGCATTATTGCTTCGCGTGTATCGTTTTTCCCAGACAATACTTACTAAAAAATTCTCCTCCCCGAAAATCTCATTCATCAATAAACGAAGGTTATGCACCTCATTATCGTCAATGGAAATGAAAATCACGCCATCTTCGCGCAGTAGACCTTTTGCTAGATATAGACGCGGCATCATCATATTGAGCCAGTTGCTGTGGTATTGTCCGTTCTCTTTGCTGTTTTTACGGAACATACCTTCGCGGGTCATGTAGCCTTCCTCGTCCTTATCGCCCACACGACGCAAGTATTTCTCCTTGGTCTCCGAAAACTTGTCGGGATAGATAAATGAGTCATTACCAGTGTTATATGGAGGATCTATGTATATCATTTTCACCTTGCCGAAATAACTCTTTTGCAGTACTTTCAGTACCTCCATGTTCTCGCCCTCAATGAAGATGTTTTCGGTATGGTCAAAATCAACAGACTCCTTTCGACACGGAACCAAAGTAGCCGATGAAGGCTGCTGCATCACACGGAACGCATCGCTCTTTCCCGCCCAATTCAGCACATAACGTTCGTTGGCGAAATTAACCTTGTCGCCAAGCGTGGCCTGTAGCTTTTCCCAATCAATCTTGCCCTCGTCAAATACTTCAGGCATAAGCGATTGCAGTATCTTTATCCGTTCCTCTTGTGGGGTTTGAGAGTATCCGTTCATTGTTTACACTTATCTTGAGTTTCTTTCGTTATCTTTTCCTGTTATTTGGTTTTCACGATGCTAGAAAGCAAATTCCCCCATTTCTCAAAACATTCAATCGTCACCATAAAATCTACAATTTGAGGGGCAGAAGGAATATCATCTCTCGGCAGTTATATTATCTCTTCACTTAGCCCTGTTTTCGTATGCCTAATCAATCTGCAAATATACAAATTCTTTGTCGGATTTTAGGTTCTCAAAACTATATTTTGACAAATTGTTTTCAAAAAATAGATGTTGATATATAGATTTACAACCTACTGTCAAACAGCAAGTTGTATTCTTATTTGGGAACTTGGCTTAATTTCATTTGGGAACTTGGCCAATTTTTACTTGGGAACTTGGCGGAAAATCGTTCGGCGAGTTGGCGGATGGGCTCCTCTTATTTCAGCAGTTTCATAAGCTGACTTTCCGAGGCTTCGGGAAGGAAGTTGCGGAAATGAGTGAGCATCCGCTCCAAAGACTCTTCTGGGGTACGTGGGCACCGACAAATGTCTTTGCCATAAAGCCGCTCCGGTGTGGTTAGCAGCGACCAGCCCCAGCCGTATTCATGGCCATGCTTGTCCCTGGGATAGACGAAGTCTTCGGTGACAATGCGGCAAGACATCTGTAATCGTGTGACATAGCTGTCGAAACGGCTGCGCATCTTCGGTCCCGTGAGACCGCATGCGGCACGCAACTCACGGGTAATCAGGCTGCCATGTTCCTGCAAAGTCAGCAGGATGGCCTCCTCAACACTGCCTTCCTCGGGAGCTGGACGCCGACTGCGACGATAATTGCAGAAATCAGGCCACCACTCACGGCTGATGAAGCCTGCCTTGTTGGCGAAAAACTTGCCGTACATGCAATCTCCGTCAAGAACAATCGGACCTTTCCACTTCCATAGCGGCCAGTCCCATCCTCCGTCGGAAAAGGTCACATAACGGCAGTCTTCGCTTACGATTTCCTCCGCCGAGTAACCCCAAATACCACTGTCTAATAACGGCAGAAATCCAATTTGATGAATCAGCTCCGTCAGTTGCGCAATATTATATACTTCAGGGAATTTCATGCTGTTTTACCCCAGCATCTCCTGAACGTCTTTCTCGAAGTCGGCGGGTTCTGCGGTGGGCGGGAAGCGTTTCACGGTAGCACCATCACGGGAAATGAGGAACTTGGTGAAATTCCACTTGATGTCGCTTTCTTTCTCCACACTCTTGCTGATGGTCTTGAACAGCGCTGCTGAGGCTTTGGCCTTCAATCCCTTGTATTCCTCAGTGGGAGCCTGCGACTTCAGATACTCATAGATAGGATGCGCCTCTTTGCCGTTCACGTCAATTTTTTTCATCAACGGGAAGGTGACACCATGGTTGAGGCGGCAGAATTCGGCAATCTCCTCATCGGAGCCGGGTTCCTGGTTGGCGAACTGGTCGCATGGGAAGCCGAGGATGACCAAACCCTGGTCTTTGTATTTCTGATAAAGCGCTTCCAAACCGTCATATTGCGGAGTGAAACCGCACTTGGAGGCGGTGTTGACAATCAGTAAAACTTTGCCACTGTACTGCGACATTTCCACTTCTGCGCCCTTGTTGTTCAGGGCTTTGAAATCATAAATTGTAGCCATATTCTTTGAAGGTTAATTGTTTTTCGATGCAAAGATATAAAAAAATTTTGAAGTCTATTTGTACTGCTTATCTGCTTGATGAACAAAGTCTCAAATCATCTTTTGATACGCCAGTCGCTCATCGCCGTTGGCCAGAAGGATGATGCCGCAATACTGGAATCCGTGTTTCAGGATGTTGTGTTGCATGATATGATTGTCGCGGTGCGTGTCAATGCGGATGTTGCGCTCCCGCTCAAAGCAAAACTCCATGATACTCTGGAAGATACCATGCACCTCCGGAAAGCTGGCAATGCGGTGGATGACATGATAGGGTTGTGTGTCGTCCAGCCACTCGCCCTCGTAAATCTTCGAGTAAGTAGGCTCAGGAGAAGGCAGAAAAGCGAAATACGCCACAATCTGTCCATCATCTTCTACCACAAAACCGCCACCTTTCTCCATGTCTGACTGCACAACCTCCAACGAAGGATAGCCATTGATCCATTGGTTCAGGTTGCCGGACTTAACCATGATGGCTTTGCCTGCGGCGAAAACCTCCATAACTCTCTCTGCATCTGCGGGCAATGACACTTTCCTGATAATGCGATGTTCCATTGTTCTTGTATTTTTGTTTGTCACCAACGTAGTTTTGCCTCTAAAGTAATTTGCTTTTTTTGACCATCAGCGCCGATAATTTCCAAAACATGTTTGGCTTGCTCGTCAATGTTGTATTCTTCCTCCCACGAATAATCTGTGACGGGCCGCCCATTGATGGTTACAATGGTATCGCCCAATGCCATGCCTGCTCCGACCGCATCGCCATCCCTCACAAGTGCCGATAAAATCCAACCACTGCCAATATCTGTGCGGTTTCTGAAACTATAATCGTATGTTGGCACTAAAGGTGTATCTTCTTTGAAACGATGAAGATAAAGCATCTTGTTTTTTGCATCAATAATGATGTTGTATTTCGACCATATTGAATTACCAACCACCCCGAGGTATGGTCCTTCACTGAATGCGCCAGCTCCTTCCGGAATATAGGAGATGGGCTTTCCAAATATGGTGTCATTCCCGACGACAATCCAATTGGATAACATATCCAGAAAGTATTCCTGCTCCTTATCGCCAAGACCGAATTGTGTAACATCAGTAATATACCGTTTGCCGGGAATGGCTTCGAGCTTATATCGCTTTGTTGTTTGTGTGGTGAAATCGACAGTGCCGCCACTGCCTGTGTCCATCAGATACCAACCTTTGATGCTTTTACCGCCGATGTTTGTCTCTGCCTGAAAAAGAATCCTGTTGTTCTCATATTTAATGGGCAGGCACATGTAACCTTCTGTGTCGGGCTTTCCTTCCTTATATTGTTTGAGATATTTGTGTTCGAAATTGATTTCAAACGGATAATCGGCAATATGTTTAATGCCCCAAATCGCATCAATATGGCAATCCACGACATCTCTGAGCTTGAAAATCGGCACCATGCCATAATGCTCTTCAACATTACCGATGTGCACTTTTGTCAGGTCAACGATAACCTTGACTTGCGTTGCTCCCGCACCACCTCCCGCCATGGCGTATCGGTAATTTTCTGGAATCCATTGGGAATGGGATAACCAAACACTATCCGCTCCGAACATGTCTGCCGCCCCTGTATCAAACAAAACGTTACAATCAACCGTGTCATTGATGGTAGCATGTACGTACAAATGTCCCCGGAAAAGGAAGGGAATGCTGTCATTTTGCGCCTTGCATTGCAGACTGCCGCAGAACAACACAATGGCGAACAAGCAAACGAAAAACCGTTTCATTTTGATAGGGTATTGATATTCAGTGTGCAATAATACTGATTTTTTAAGAAATTCGCAACATGTTAGATGAAAAATAAATCATAAAACATGTTCCAGCTCCAGTAGGAATTTCTTCCTCTCCAAGCCTCCGGCATAGCCTGTAAGAGAACCATTGGCACCAACGATACGGTGGCAAGGGATAATGAGACTGATGGGATTGCGCCCCACGGCACCGCCAACGGCTTGTGCGGACATGTGTTGTTTGGGGAGAAATATGCCCTGTGACAATGCATCCTGTGATGTTGTGCCTTGTAGAGATGCTCCTTGTATAAATGCATCCTGAGGCGTCACGCCATGTAGAGACGCGATTAATCGCGTCTCTACAACACGTTGGGCTATTTCCCCGTATGTCACTGTTTTTCCGTAGGGTATGGCAAGAAGCAATCTCCATACCTTTTGCTGGAAAGGCGTACCCTTTGGGGCCAGTGGCGGGGTGAAATCTGGGCATTCCCCTGAAAAATAAAGGTCAAGCCAGTTCCGGGTCTGCTCAAAAACAGGCAAATCGGAATCTTCGGAAGATTCATTTGTAAGTGTGAGGGCAAAGTGTTTCTGCCCCTCGAACCACAAACCAATGAGAGCCTCACCGTCTGAAGCCAAGGTGATGTAACCAAGTGGCGACAGGTAGCGAGACGTATAATCCATGTTCAAAATTTTGGAAGATTGAACAGATTTGTTATTTACATCCATCCGCAGTCATTGCGAAACGGAATCATTATTTCTCGCTGCGATCGCGAAGATTGATAAAATGCTCGTAGCAGTGGGCACCCGCAAAGTATTGGCCATTGTCGCAAACGTTCTTGAGGATGCGTGTACGTGCATCGACAGCTTGAGCCGGATCCGAGTCGTAGCGGGCACAGAACTGCGGGTAGTCCAGCTGGAGGTCTTGGGCATGAAGCAAATCTCCGGCAATGAGGCAGAACCCATCTACCATGTAAACGGTGTGCCCTGGAGTATGGCCTGGCGCAAGCTCAGCAACCACCAAGCCGTCGAAGAGTTTCTCGCCATCACTGAAAGTCTTGATATGCCCGTTGTAGGCTTCCATCACCTGTTTCCATAATCCGTTGTTTGATGCCATCGTACCACCGTCGCCCCATGCGTCATACTCTTCTTGCGAAAGGTAAATGGTGGCATTGGGGAATGCCGCTTGACCATCGAGCAGCAAGCCACCGATATGGTCGAAATGAAGGTGCGTGAGACATACAGCGGTAACCTCAGCAGGTTCAAGCTCGGCATTTTTCATATTCTCCAGCAGACGGCCGCCTTTGTCAGCCCCTATTCCGGCATCAAAGAGTATCGTATGTGGCGAATCAATGACCAGATATGCGTTGATGGCCGAACGGGAAGCTTCCGTGGGCATCAGGACCGCAAGCAGACTGTCATTGTAGGAGCCGAGGAAAAGCTCTTTGGACATTTCGTTTTCCACGTCCACCAACCCGAAAATCATGGGCTTGCCGTCCTTAAAGAGCAGCGAGACACCCTCTTTTGTACTTATGGTGAAGGTGGGCTCCTGTGGATTGTCAGTGGTTTGGGTATTGCCATTACGGCAGGAAACAGTCAGCAACATGGTTGCAACTAACAGAAAGATTGTGTTTTTCATAATTTTTAATATTTTTGATTGTTTTATTATTTTCTCACCCCATCATTCGATGCGCAAAGATACATAAATTTCAATAAACAATACCAAATAAACAAAATTACCACAAAAAAGGAAATAATGTTAATGGATAATCTTCTCAATCTTGTAATATTTCTTCCGAATCAATATCAATCGCACAATCCAGATGACGAAAAAAGTATCGGAGAGGATTTTGTAAAGTGGTGGCATCTGCACGAACCACGACACTACCCAGAGCACAAGGTCGATATCAAAAAGGATATTCCACAGCCGTTCACGGTCGTGGAATTCGCAGACCACCTCACCAGTTGGGGGAACTTCCACCTGTTCTGTCGTTGATAGCGACATATCGATACTCTTGCCTTTTTTGCCAATCGGAATCTGTCCGCCAAACTGCACCCTCAGTGAGTAACTTCCCGCTGGCACCTCGCCCCGCAGAAGGTCATCCTTCATCATACCAGCGAAATAGCCGTTCAGGAAGACCGCATGTGGCAGCTTCGGCTCGAACCAGTGGCGCTTGTGTCGGATGGTGAGAGTGGGCATAATGATTTTTTTGCTGATGCAAAGATAATAAAAAAACAGGGCATTACCCTACGCCCACTCAAAACACCCTTCTCCTGCGCCGATTTCGAAGTGGCATTTGGCGATGCCGAGGTCGATGGGGGCATAGCTGGCAAAGATGGCGAAGCGTTTCTGCGCTTCCACCTTGTTACCGTCGTGGAGGATGAAGGAGAATTTCTGCTGGTTGACAGCAGTGGGGGCCATCAGGGCAGCTTCTACGCCATGCACAAACCATTCGGGGAAGGGCTTCCCGTGGTCGGTCGTACGGCGGTCTTCCGACACATCGGCGATGGTCCGTTTCTGCGGATGCTGTACCCCTTGTGTGGCACCGTAGCCTAGCGACACCACACATACCAACGTCTCACCGCTCTCCACCTTGTAGCGGTCGGGTTGCTTGCGGTAAGAGGCACCCACCCAGCAGGTGTTTAGCCCGAGCATCTGCGCCAGCAGCACCACCTTCTCGCCGTAGTAGCCGAGGTTCACGTCGTCGCCCTTCTTGCAGACCATGGCAATATAGTTACGCACGCCACGGAATTTGCTATAATGAGCGATGATGCTGGAAAAGGCATTCGGTTCGTCGGTCACCAACTGAATGCGAAGACTTCCTTCGCGGTTGCATTGGTCAATGAGCCCCTGCAACTGCTGGATTTTCTCCGCCTCGATGGGCTGCTCGGTGTATTGCCGCACACTGTGGCGGGCTTTTATGGCTTCTTGTATGGTCATGATGTTTTTTTTAATGATGCAAAGATACAATTTAATTGCATGCCTCCGGCATTGCTTGCAGACCAGCCTGAGTCATCAAGCCACGTTCTTTCAGGCTGCGGCATCGTTGCAGGTTGAGTTCTGTCCAATGGCTGTTTTTGCGGCGGGGCGACAGACGTTGGGCGCAACGACCATCCGGCAGGCGTTTGACCGTACTGTCAATCCAGCCGAAACACAAGGCCTCCTCCACCACATCCACATAAGGGATGCAGTCGTCACGTTCCTGCTTGCCACGGTTGACCGTCACCCAACACTCCTTGGCGGTCAGATGGTTTTCCGCAAGCCATTGCCGAAATTGTACACGTGTATTATATTCTAACAAGTTGGTGATTTGCATATCCGTTTGAAAACCTTGTCTCGTATCTTGATGCTATATTTTTGACGGGAAGTCTATTTTATTATTTTGATGATGCAAAGATAGAAAAAATCCGGAAGTCAAGGCTTTGAAGGAGATAAAATACGAAGATTGATGTTTGTTCATCCATTTAGCCCCGCAGGGGCGGCAGAACACAGGCAGGCGGTAGAGCGAAGCGGAACCCCTGTATACGGGCGGTGAAAACCCGCATACAAACGAATGAAAAATGCCCATCCATTTAGCCCCGCAGAGGCGACAGACCACAGGCAGGCGGTGGAGCGCAGCGAAACCCCTGTAAACAGGCAGGCGATGAAAACCCCGCATACAAACGAATGAAAAATGCCCATCCATTTAGCCCCGTCAGGGGCGGCAGACCACAGGCAGGCGGTGAAGCGCAGCGGAACCCCTGTGAACGGGCGGTGAAAACCCGCATACAAACGAATGAAAAATGCCCATCCATTTAGCCCCGTCAGGGGCGGCAGACCACAGGCAGGCGGTGAAGCGCAGCGCAACCCCTGTAAACAACGTAGCGCAACCCCTGTAAACGTGCAGACGGTGAAAATTCAATCCCCAAACGCATAACATTCATCATATTGTATCCCATACGCATCAAGAAACATTTTATATTCCTCCTGAAACGACCGCTTTTTGTGATGATTCTCCTGTCCACGAATATACCGAATCGTCTTTCCCAATATGGAAGGACTGACTGAAAACGCCCCATATCCTTCTTGCCAGGAAAAGTTCATGTAATGTTCATCAATCGTTTTTATCCACCTGCTACTTTCGGCCTTGATGGTGCGGACAAAGTCCGACAATGACATGGTTTTGGGTAACGAGGTGAGGATGTGTACATGGTCTGGCATCCCACCGATCTCAATGGGTAAACCATGAATTTTATTGATGATGCCGCCGATATAGGCAAAGACGCATGGAAGATCATCTTTACGCATATTTACGCCTGTGCTTTTGACATGAAATATCAAATGTACGTCAATTTTTACTAATGTATTTGCCATATTGTTAATATTCTGTCGCCCCTGCGGGGCTATGGGTTTTAATACCAATTGTTCGCAGTTCGCAGGGGTTACGCTGCGCTCCACCGCCTGCCTGTAATCTTTACGCCCCTGAGGGGCTGGGGATTGGTGCGGGTGTTTTGTTCGCAGGTTGCTATGACTGACCGGTTGCATGTTCACAGGGGTTCCGCTACGCTCCACCGCCTGCCTGTGGTCTTTGCGCCCCTACGGGGTTGGGGGGATGCGGATGTTTTGTTTGCAGGGGGGGTGCAGCCTGCCTGTTTGCAGGGGTTACGCTACGCTCCACCACCTGCCTATATTCTGCACGCCCCTACGGGGCTGGGATTCGTTATTTCTGTCCTACCAATGTCAGTAGCGAATCGTTCAGATTTTGATTATATCGATGACCGTCACTTAAGCGGTAAAATGTGGTTTCGTGATATTTAGTGTTATATTCCACATCCATGCCTTCGTTTTCCATTTTTATCAAATCCAACGGCTCATATATCGTATAATCCACATGATTGGGCTTTAGATTCAAAAAATTATTTCCAACAACATACAGTCTGTTCTCAACAAGTCCGTTCCGTTTATACAGGACATAGTCGGAGGCAAAAACACCACCAAATTCATCATACACTATATAATCATTATTATTCCACAATTTGTGGTCAAGAAAAAACACCCTGTGCAAAAAGACATTGTCAGTAAAATTATTCCTACACCCACGCACCTCAACCAATAGTATAGTTTGTGCTTATTATCTTTTTTAACAACATAAATAGTCCGCATGATCATATACAGGATAGACAAAACAAATGCGAAAAGCAGAGCCCAATTCTCCAGCTGAAAAACCAATCTTTCTCCTTTCCCAAGTATAAATCTCGGCACTATGGCAATCACCCATAGCACCAAGGCGGTAATACCAATAATTCTGCGAATATGAGTCGTCGTCATTTTGTTAAAATTTGTTGATGCAAAGATAGAAAATTACCATGGTTTGTGCTTCTTCAGGAAATCTTCTCTCTCTTCTTTGCTGAATGAAATCGGCCCGATGGCACCTCCGTCATATCTGAAAAAACAGTGATCATTATATGGGATGAGCAACCAGTCTTCTATTGCTAAGGATTTCTCTTCATTGGTTGCTGGGCGGTTGAGGATCATGTAACTATAGAGTCCCATACCTACACGTCGGAACCATATCGTCAACCGTTCGGGAGAGGACTGTGAATATTCAATGCCTATGCACCCCATCTCTTTCAACTGCTTACGAATGTTGTCGTATTCCTCTTGAGATAGTCCCGCAATGGCCATGAGCGAGTCTTTATGCTGACGTGCTTCTTTGTCCCAATGGGCTGAATAAATGCAGTCACTGCCTCTCACGTGAAACATCTCAAGTCTATTTCTCTTGAATTCCAATGTAACCTCACAACTGTCTTTAAGCACTGAATGCAGGTATCGGTGCAACTCTTCCATTTCGGTGTGATGTTCCTCATAATGTTTGGCCATAATGTCCGGATTACATCGTTGGTTGGGGACTTGCACAAGAAAATAGAGGATGATCATCAGCAGGTTGAGTCCGCCCCAAACAACAGCTATCCGCTGCCAGATGTCTCGCCAACGCAAGCTCATAACAAAAAACACTACCGAAAGCACAATAGCCGGCACAGTAATCCAACAGCCGAAGATTGCCAACAAAAAGCCGAGAAAATCGTCAACCCAAAATAAAACAATCATCGCGGTGACAATGGCGAAAGGTATCAGCTTTAGGATTCCTAAAAGTATTGTGCGGGCTTTTTCTGTCATAAGGATTGTATTTTGTTATCAAACGTAATAACAGAAATTTTATTGCCTTTTCGTAGACTGTACCCATATTGTTAGCCCCGTTAGGGGCGGCAGACCACAGGCAGGCTGCGCGTGCTTGCTATCGAACGTGGTTACAATTCTTTTATTGCTTCTTTATTGGCCGTTCCATTGTCACATTATTAGTTAATAGTGCAAAGATTAAAAAAATCAAAACAAAAAATTGAAACCTATAAGTTGCATAAATAAAAATTTGTATCTTTGCAGCACTATTTTTTTTACTAAAAATGATGACATTTGATAAAATTATTGATGATGGACGTTTATGGGCGGTTCGTTTTAACAAGGACAATCAGAATGCCCTTCAAAAAGTGTTGTCTCAATGGAGCGATGCGGAATGGCTAGCTGAATTTTTCACACAAAACCTTGATGATCTGATTTCCTATTTCAGGATTACGAATATCGAAGATGCCATTTATCAGACTATGGAAGACAGGGATGAATTGGCATGTATCATCATGGATATTTCTCCAGAAGCCAATCTTGATCGGTTTTTCCGTCCGCTTGAAAACAACCGTTCAACTGAAATGATATTTGGGAAGGAGAAAGGCCGTCCTCATCGCAGAAGTTGGTTGCGCTTGTATGCCATCAAACTCAGTATGGGCATTTATATCATTACGGGAGGGGCTATTAAACTGACAAGAACGATGCAGGAAAGGGAACACACTTTGCAAGAATTGGAAAGGATGGAGAAAGTGCGGAACTTTTTGATTCGAGAACATGTATTTGATGAAGACAGTTTCACAGATTATCAACAGGAGATAGAATTATGACACAAGAAGAAGCAATTGCCAGACTAAGCCGTTACCAATCTGATGAATCTTCAGAATGGATGGTTGCGGAAGAGAAAATCCGTTATGCCAAGGAAAAAGGCTGGCTACAGTATTCCCGTAAAATTGCCATCAAAGTAGCTGTGGCCATGAAGCAGCAAGGTCTTTCCAGACAAAATGTTGCTGACAGAATGGGATGCACACCGCAATACATTTCCAAATTGCTGAAAGGAACTGAAAATCTCTCCCTTGAAACCATCTGCAAACTGGAAGATGCGCTGAATATCTCTATTCTACAATATGAGTTTGCTTAAAATCCTGTAATTTAACCGTTTTTCAGTTTTTCCCAATACTCATTGAATAATTGGCGGAGTTGGGGCTCATCGTCGATGATTTGGCGCAGAAGCTCCAGACGTTTGGCATTGGGCGAGTCAGTGAACCACAGTTTGAGATAGCCGTTGCGGCCGTATTTTTCGTGGAGGTGCTGCATCGTACGCTCATAATGCCCCGCCTTGTCCAGTTCGGGATAGTGCTCCAGCCCAAATTGCACGGTACGGCGGACAATCGTCTCGGGGTCGATAAAACGGTCGGCTTCGGCCACGATGCGCCCATACAACGTGCGCGGAGCATGGTCCGCCGAAGCACGGTGGTCTTCCGCCGCACAGGCCATCGTCTCTATCTGCTCGGGCGAGAACCACTGCAACAAGTTCTGATCGGCACGGATAATCCTTCCGGAGACCAGATGATGCCGCTCGCGCCCTTCACACAAGCCCGTATCGTGGTAGGCGGCAATGACATACGCCATCTCCGCATCCGCACCCGTCTGCTCGGCCAGTTCCAAACTCTGACGGATAACCATTTCCGCATGGTCACGCCGATGCGCCGCGTCAAAGTTATCATATCGTGGCAGAATCTCACGTTCAATATAGGCTTGTATATCTTGACGGATAATATTCATTCACAGATATTTATGATTAAATCCAGCTTTACAATTTATTTCCCACAATCCGCTGCATCACAATCGCGCAGGAAGCATCGCCGGTAACTGACATGACAGTACGGCCCATGTCGATGATGCGGTCGATGCCAGCGGCCACCGCCACGCATTCGACGGGAATACCTGCCGAAGCGAATACCATTGCCATCAAGGCCAAACTGCCACCAGGGATGCCTGGCGTGCCGATAGAGGCAACGGTAGAAGCGAAGGCAATGGCCATATACTGGCTCATGGTGAGGTCGATGCCACAACAAGCTGCCATAAACACCGAAGCCACGCCCAGATAGATGGCAACCCCGTCCATGTTGATGGTCGCACCCAACGACAGCACAAAACGGCCGATGTCCTTATTAACGCCCATCTTCTCGGTACATTGCATCGTATAAGGCAGCGTTGCCACAGACGAGTCGCTGGAGAAAGCGAACAGCATGGCCGGCTGCATCTCCTTGAAAAACTTCAATGGAGAGATTCTGCCTAAGATTCCCACCGCAGAGGTATAGACAACGCCTGCATGTACGGCGAAGCAGAAATAGGCTAAAACCAACAGAGCTGCGTAGGAACCCAATACCGACGGGCCATTTTCAACCACCACAGGAGTTAGCATACAGAACACCCCAATAGGAGCCAATGCCATGATGTACTCTAAGATTTTACCCACCACATCGTTAAAGCTGAGCGTCACCTTCCGGGCCATCTCTCCTTTCTCTTTCACATGCACCATGGCAATGCCGAAAAACAGGGCAATCACGATGATTTGCATCATCGCCATGGAACTTACGGGTTCGAGAATGTTGTTCGGGAACATGTTCACCAGCTGGTCCATCACCGTCAGATGCGGCGTTTCAACAGTCTCTGCCGCCGCTTCCGTGCTGATACGGATGAGCGGCAATACACCTTTCAACAAGCTGGGTACGAAAAGACCCAATGCTACCGCGAAAAGGGTTGTCGTCATAAAATACAGCAAGGCACGAAGTCCCAATTTGCCCACCTTCGAAACATCATTCATCGACAGGATGCCTGCCATGATGGAGAAAAGTACCAGCGGCACCACAATGAACTTCAGCAAGTTCAGGAAGATGATGCCGAAAGGTTTGATGTAAGTGTTAACAAAGTCGACGTGGTTGTTCAGCAGCACACCTGCAATCACCGCCAACACCAAAGCGATGCCAATCTGGGCGGTTAGGGATATTTTTTTTAGTTTCATAAACTTGCTGTGATAATCTCGGTGATGTCTTGCTCTGTGAGTGGTGCGTATGCTTGATCGAGTCCTTCGTTTACGGCAATATGGTGCGCCATCTCGCCGACACGGCTCTCATCAATGCCCACTTCACGTAAATGCATCGGGATGCCGATACTCTCGAAGAACTTATAAGTCTCTTCAATAGCCTTGTTGGCAATTTCCCACTGGTCCAAAGAAGCGTCAATGCCGAACACGTTGATGCCGTATTTCACAAAGCGTGGAAGCGTGTGCTCATTCAGAATATGCTTCATCCAGCGAGGCGTGATGATAGCCAGGCCCCAACCATGGGTGATGTCGTAATAGGCGCTCAAAGCATGCTCTATACCATGGCAAGGCCAGCCTGAAGGACTGTTGCCAAGGGCCAGGATACCGTTACAACCGTAAGTGCAAGCCAGCATCATCTCGGCACGGGCAGTGTAGTCCTCAGGGTTCTCAAGGCACTTGCGGCCGTTCACCATCAGACTGCGTAACATCGATTCGCAGAAACCGTCGTTCAGCAAGGTGGTGTCCTCGGTAAAATACTGCTCCATCACATGGTTCATCGCATCGGCGATACCTGCGGCAGTCTGTTTCTTATTGACGGTGAAGGTGTACGTGGGGTCGAGGAAAGAACAGACGGGATAAAGCAATCTGTCGCCATAACCGATTTTGTCATTGGTCTCGGTGCGTGAAATAACGCCGAAAGTGTCGTATTCGCTGCCCGTAGCCGCCAAAGTAATGATGTCCACAATCGGAAGTGCGGCTTGTGCTTTCACCTTATAGGAGATAAGATCCCACGGGTCGCCGTCGTAGCAGGCACCTGCCGCAATGGCTTTCGAGCAGTCCAGAACGCTGCCGCCGCCTACTGCCAGAATCACATCCACTTTGTGTTCCTTGCACAGACGAACACCATCAAGTACGCTGGGGTCGTATTTTGGGTTAGGCTGGATATCTGAAAGTTCCACAATATCATAGCCTTTCAGCAACTCATGTACTTTCTGGTACAAGCCGATTTTCTTAATACTGCCGCCACCGTAAGTCAATAATATTTTCTTCCCAAACTGTGACATTACGCTTGGGAGTTTCTCTATCACGCCCTTGCCAAAGATAAGGCGTGTTGGGGTTTGATAATCAAAGTTTTGCATAATGATATAAGCTTATTATTTTATTTTCCGAAAACCTCTTTCGCTTTGTCCATTTTCGCAGGGATATCCACACCAAAGGGACAGCGGCTCATGCAGGCCTCGCAATGGGTGCACTCGCCGGCGTGATGCGGCAGAGCGTCGTATTGTTTCTGAAGCTCCGGAGTCATGCCTTCGGTCTCCGCCTTGTCCAACAACTCGTTAACCTTGGCGATAGGAATACCCATGCTGCAAGGTGAGCAATGGTTGCAATAAGTGCAGCTGCCATCAGCTTGGGCTTGCTCTCGCTTTTCAACAGCGGTATAGTCCTTTTCGGCTTCCGTGGCATGCATCCAATGCAGGTCAGCCTTTAACTCATCGAGGTTATCGATGCCAAGGATACAGGTACTGATGCAAGGTTTTGCAAGACAGTAAGCAATGCACTGCTCAGGAGTGTAAGCCACACCGACGGGAGAGGTTTTGGCGTCAAGTAGTCGTCCGCCGCCACCGAAAGTCTTCATCACCGTCACACCGATATGATGTGAGGCGCAATAGTCGTAAAGCTCCACACGCACAGGGTCGATGCCAGCCTGCAGGTTTTCCATAGCTCCTTCTTCCCAAGGAATAGCACCGCCTTTCAAGCGGTCGAAAGCGGGATTGAGAGAGAACATGATAACCTCTACCCAGCCGCTCTTGGCAGCCATCAGCGCCACCTCGGCATTGTGGCTGCTGAGACCGATATGTTGAATTTTGCCCTCTTTCTTCAGCTGGAACACATAGTCGAGGAAAGGCGTGTTCTGGATTTCCTCCCATTCTTCAGGACTGTCGGCGATATGAATCATACCCACCTCGATATGGTCGGTACCAAGACGCGTCAGCATGTCCTCGAAGCTGGCCTTGGTTTCCTCCAGGTCACGGGTGCGGCTATGCTGCCCATTCTTGAAAGTGTTGCCGATATGTCCCTGGATGATCATCTCGTCGCGACGACCCTTCAAGGCGTAGCCGATATTGCTGCGGGTCACGGGACTGGCATCGTAAAGGTCGATGTAATTCATGCCGCTGTCAAGCGCCATAGTCATCAGCTCTAACGAAGCCGCACTGTCAATTTTCTCGAAACCGCCGCAGCCGATGCTGATTTCACTGACCATCAGGCCGGTGTTGCCCAATGGGCGGAATTTCATATTGGTCTTTTTTTCTTTTGTACCACAGGCCGCAAACATCAGCGCTGCAGTGAGAAGAAGGAAAAATTTTTTCATAATTTTATTGATTTTGTATTCGTAAAGATACTTTTTTCTACCCATTAAAAGAATGTGCCAAATTGTTCAGCCTATTCCTTCACAAATTTCATCGTGATCACTTTGTCGTGGCTGTTGATCCGCACGATGTAGGTACCCGCGGATAAGTCAGCAACATGTATCTGCTCATTAGCGTTGGCATTCTCAATATGCTTCACCTCTTGTCCATTCACGGAATAAATGGCAATCTGAGCACCTTCAACATTGTTAATGACAAGTTCTTCCGCAACAGGATTAGGATAGATGGAAATAGTGTTTGTCACATCCTCGATGCCACTGCCGCTGGTGAAATAACCGAACTCTGTCCAACCGCCAGAAACGCTTTTGTCAAATTTGGCATAACCGTAAGTGTTGGGGCTGCCGGCAAATTTCAAGGCCACATAGCCGTTGTTCATTCCCTGGCCAGAATAGGTGTCCAGAGTGACCAGGTTGTTTGACCATACTGCGGACGAATTGCAAGCGGTCCATACATTGTCCAAGGTAGCGTATTCGGCAACTGTGTACATCTGGTCGGCGCTGGGGACAGCCACAGATCCGGAAATAGGTTCCAGCTGAACCTCGCTGGGATCATAATTCGGGATGGAGAACTGAGGGATTCCGTTCACAATCAAATTGCCGCTTTGCGGAGTGATTTGGACTGTTGAATAATTTTGTGCGAAAGCACCGAAGGTACATACAGTGCAGAGTACCATAGCCAGTAAAATTTTTTTCATAAGCTTATAAAATTAATTGATTGATACAACTCCATATAAATTTAATGATTCTGCAAAGATAATGATTTTTCTTATCTTCTGCTTTCTTTCCATGCTTGAAAAACGATTTTTTTAAAGCGATGCGTCCGGACCGAAGATTTCCTTGGCGTAAGGCGTGAGGGGGATATGTTTGGAGAGCCAGAAAATGGGCATCTGAACAAATAATGGTCCGCAGGCGTAGGGTTGTACACTGTATTGGTTATAGACCGCGGTGATGACAGAGCGAGTGCTGTCAATGAAGAAGCAATCGGGCATAGGCAGCCGTTCTTTGTATTCCTCGAAAAGGCATTCTGTGGTGTTGCCATCTTCCTTGTTTACCACCAGATCTTCCAGGGCACGGATCAGCACTTCCCCGAGTTCTGTGGTGTCAATGAGGTCTTCCAGATGTACAATCCGCTTGGTATTCAGGTCGATGGTCATGATATCGGTCACATAATAGCCATGAGCGGCGAAAGCCATACTGCCTTCGGTATAGACCGAAAAGGTCACCAGGTTGTCATCGCGGTCACAAGTGCTGGTGACATAGGCATAATTGTAAGGCTCCAAAGTGATGGAATCAATTGTTTTAACACTTTTGATTCCATCGAGAATCTCATCATCTTCCTCAAACCAAGTACGTTTCAAAAAACGTTCTGTCGCTTCCTCCAATGTTTTGGCGGCAGTATCTCCAAAAGTGAATCGAATCAGCGCCTGCTCCAACTCAGGGGTCAAGCATCCTTCGTCAGGCCATACAATCGAATATTCGTTCTCCACCTGCAAACGGCTGTCCTCCATCCCACCAATAGGCTCGTTGGTGATGAGTTCCAAACAACGTTTGCCATTCACTGAATGAACTCCGAAATCCACGTTTTTCTGTTTACAGGCACCAAGTACAAGTGCCAAGCATAAAATTGCTGCGATAAGTTTTAAGTTTTTCATATTTCAGTAGTATTAAAGGCTAAAATTACATTTTGTTGTTTATAAACAACAAAATTTATGATTTTATTATTTTTGTTATTTATGAAACATAAACTTTCCATGTTTGATATTTGCCATAAATGATCGGACCAAGGAATTCTATTCTCCCGTCAAATACATAACCATTCTTCCGTTGTCGTATAGTTCAACCGTGATGTTGTGATATGTCCACATCAAATATTTGCTCTCTTTGCCTGCTTGAACAGGTTCCTTGCCTGTCAGTCGTGTCAGGATTTGGCGGACTTGCGTATGCTTTTGTTTCACATTGGCCATTGTCCCGGAGCTGCGGGTGTCGGAATTGTAACAGTTGGTTTTTAACCACTCAAAAAAGACACCTCTAACAACAGAATCACTTTTATGCACACAATAGTCCACCGACAAGGTCTTTTTGCTATCGACTACGGTGTAGTAACTTATTTTCCCAAATTTGTTCGTTTGAGTGCTTTTCGGGAAATAATCATTGGCTAATTCCCTGAACTCTCCTTGACAAGTAGCCTGCAATGCTTTCTCCACACTGTCTATCTGCGAAAGGGTCAGATGGTCGAGATTATTCAAAAGGAATTGAAGCAACGGTTTGATGTTATCCGTGCCGATATAGGACAGTGAATCCTGATTATGAATAATATGGCAGATGTGAATGAGCGTATCTTGGATTTCCAGCACACCATACGAATTTTTGTTTTCTTTAAATTGCTCAAAACATTGGTTCGGAGCAGGATTATCACCCCTAAAGCAATCAATCCATTGAAAAAAATGATATCGATGCCCAAAGTCAAACCTGTTAAGCAGTTTCCCGTCTTCAAGCTGGGCTATGTATGTATTTTCCTTTGTATTCACTATATAGTAGATATCTCCATTTGTCAAAAATGCGTTTGAAAACACGGTGTCATAATTCTTCCACCATTTATCTCCATCCTCCCTGCCACTAAAATGGAATAGAGTAGGAACAGGTACAACATTCAGACCACCCGAATGACGACGGTTTGTCAAAAAAGCACTTTCGTCAAAAGCGGCGTCTTCGTATGTGTAACCCTTCTCACATAATTGTGCTTTCCCTTTCAAAGAAACCAACGTGTCCACTTTGCCACTCCGAATAAAAAAATAAACATTATCTTTTTTGATGATACGTGATAATTTTCTGGGCATAATGTATTGGCGCACAGTTTCTTTGAATTCAGGATAGGCGGGCTTAACCGTAACTGACGTAGAACTTTCCCAAATATCACTGCTTATTTGGGGCGTGCTATATCGTGTGTCAACATACGACATTTTCTTTTCCATAAACCAAGTGTATGCCCCCCATTCGCCCACATCAACAACAGCGACACTGTACAGGTCGTCATCATATATCACATTGGAAACCACTTCAACGGGTATCCATTGCCAAGTATCCATATCAAAATAATAACCTCCTTGTTCATTGCGAAGATGATATGGGCTTAAGTAAAGGGTGTCGTGACGAACAAAAAGGTCACCATAAGAGTTTCCTTGAAAATCTTTGGGCAAACTCACCTCCACAATATCTTTCCCATCTTCAGAAATGACCAATAAACGGTTCCTCGATACCCAAAAGTCATAGATTTGTTGATCCTCGAAAATGCAGAAGTAAAAACCATGGTATTTTGCCGACCATTTCATTGTAAACTCTGAAATAGGACTTATGTAATCGGCAGCGTTAATCCGTATGGTATCTTCCACCACCTTGAACTGTTGTGCCCGCACTGGAATTGCTATTGCTAAGAATAACAGTACCGTCATAATGCGGAAACAAAACTTAATACGAAAGGATATAAAAGGTGATTTCATAGGATTAATCGTGATTTATATTCGTCTTCATTTCATTTTATCTTTCGCTGTCTTCGCAAACTCAAAGAGCGATTGGGGCAGGTGGCAGTAGCCGGTGGGATTCTTGTCGAGGTAGTCCTGATGGTACTCCTCGGCGGTGTAGAAGCGATCCAGTGGCTGTTTCTCCACGGCTAACGGAAGGTCGTAATGCTGCTGTTCCTCGGCATATACCTTGTTGATTACGGGCAGGTCTTCGGCATCGGTGTAGTAGATGCCAGTACGGTAGCGTGTCCCCTCGTCATGGCCCTGCTTGTTCAAGCTCACAGGGTCGATGGCCTTGAAGAACATCCGCAGCAGAAATTCCAGACTCACCACCTCTGGATTATAGCCCACACGGACAGTTTCGGCATAGCCCGTTTCGTCGGTATAAACTTCCTTATAGGTGGGATTTTCCGTATGTCCGTTGGCAAAACCAACTTCGGTTTCCACAACGCCCTCAATCTGCTTGAAGAAGTGCTCCGTTCCCCAGAAGCACCCTCCCGCCAGGTATATCTCTTTTGTTTTTGTATTCATTGTTTATGGTTTTAATGATGTTTTTCAAAATGATACCAGACCGAAGAAATCTATTCTCCCGTCAAATACATCACCATCCGGCCTTCTTTATACAATTTTATGGTGAGATTACGGTATTCCCATAGTAAATACGTGCTTTCACCGACTTTTCTCACAGGATCCTTGCCTGTCAGCCGGGTCAGAATCCGCCGTACTTCCTCCGTCTTCTGCTTCTCTAAACCAAGTTCATAGTAGTCATTATAACCTATATCACTTTTCGGATTTTTATCCCAATCGAAAAAGGCCCCGCTGACCATAGAACTGCTTGTATTCACGCAGTATGACACTGTGAACATTTGTTTATCATCAATTACCGTATAATAATTGATTCGCTTATATTTCCCCGTTTGATATTCAGCTGGAAAAAAGTCATTGGCCAGCTCCTTAAACCGTCCATAACAAGTAGCCTGTAGGGATTTCTCCATTTTATCTACCTGAGCATAGGTCAGGTGGTCTAAGTGATTCAAAAGATAGGTCAGCAATGGTTCAATATTGTCTGTCCCAGTATAGGGCAAGGTGTCCTGCTTAAGTATAAAATGAAGAATGTGAATCAGTTTGTCCTGAATTTCCATCACACCATAAGAATTATCATTCTCCTTGAATTGTAGAAAGCACTGGTTTGGTGCCAGATTATGCCCATTACCATACCATTTGAAGAAATCATACCTGTGTCCAAAATCAATAACATTATTCAATTTGTCTCCTACTAATTGCGCAATATAGGTGTTTCCCTTCGTGTTCACCACATAGTATAACTGATTATCCGTCAAAAAAGCATTATGGAAGAGCGTATCATAGACCTTCTCGTCCCACCAATTGTCTTCGTCAACACCTTCGAATTGAAAGAGAGTGGGAACAGGAGTAGTGGTTAAAGAGTCTTCGCTTTTCCAACTACCAAGGCTATATAGATATTTATAACCATCACGGACAACAGCCTCGTAGGTATGATCGTTTTCACATAATTTTGCCTTTCCTTTCAAAGAAATCAAGGTGTCCACCTTATGGCCATGAATGAAATAATAGACATTGTCCTTTTTGATAATGCGAGATAGGTATTGAGCCATAATATATTGATTCACTTGCGCTTTTGTTTCAGAAGGCTTTTCCATAAACCAAGTATAGGCTCCCCATTCTCCCATATCTACATAGGCTACGTTGTATTGATTATCCTCATAAATCACATCAGGAATCAGCTCTAAAGGCTGCCATTTCCATTGTTCCATGTTAAAAAAATAACCATGTTCACAATAGTAGGGCTTTAAGAAAAGCGTATCATGTCGTACAAAAAGGTCTCTATAATAATCGTATTTCAACTCATAGGGCAAATCAACTTCTTTAACCTCCTTTCCATCTTCGGGAAAGACCAATAAACGATTCTTAGATACCCAATGCTCATAGATTTGTACCTCTCGGAAAAAACAGAAATAAAAGCCCTGGTATTTAACCGCCCTTATCATTTCAAGAGTTGAGATTGGGCTTATAAAGACAGCGTCATTAATCCATACGGTATCTTCAAGGAGAAAAAATTGGTCAGCCAATTCCTTCATCCTTGGGCCACTGTCCTCATCTTTTGGTTTACAAGCACCTGCTATGAGAGCCAAGAAAAAAATAATTGCTATGAGCTTTGATTTATTCATGTTTCTTTTGTTATCAAGAACTTCTATATATTCTATTTCAGCGCCTTTACGGGGCATTCCTTCTTGCATTTATTACAAAGAATACACTCCGTGGCATTTTTGCGTTGGCGTGAATCGCTGTTCACCTCGACATCCATCGGACAAACTTTCAGACACTTGCCATAATGGATGCATTTCTCTTCGTCGCAGCGAATGCGGAGCAAGGAGAAGTAGCTCATCGGCTTGAGGAAGACCGTGATGGGACAGATGTACTTGCAAAATGCGCGGTTGTCCTTGAACAGCACAGCCAAAGTGATGCCGACCACGTAATAGACCAGATTGCCGATGAGGAAGAGCACGAATAGGGTGTGTTTGGTGGCTTTGCCGAAATGGAACAACAGGAGGATAAGGATTAACGACAGCGCAAACACGATGTAACGGATGAAGCCCAACTTCTTTCGTGGCCCCTGCGGCTGCTTGTAGGGCAACAAGTCGAGAATCATGGCTGTCCAGCAGCAATAGCCGCACCAGCCTCTGCCGAACAACAGCGGACCGAAAATCTTGGCGACGGCATAATGCAGCACGCCAGCCCCAAAAAAGCCTGAAAGCAGGTAATACCAGAAGCCCTCAATCTGCATGTTCTCCCGGCAAATCAGGCCGAGGAAAACGAACATATAGAGTCCCACGCCGAACTGGACAAACTCGCGGGCATATTTCTTGCCAGCGGCCGACAGCGCCATTCCCACCCCAATACAGATACCTATGTAAGTGAAATTGAGGAAAAAGAATAAATTGCCCGTAGCCAGCCATAATGACACGGCGAGAACCTCAAACGCGACAAGCAGGATAATAGCGGATTTGTATTTTTTCATTGAAAAAAATTTCTGATGGCAAAGGTAAGGAAAAAAATTAAAATTCAGAATTCAGAATTCAAAATTCAAGGGTTCATCCATGTAGAGTTGTCACATTGTGGCAGCCGCAAGGGAGAGTATGATTACAGGATTAGTCGATTACAAGATTACGGGATTATGATTGAAGGTTTGGAATGAGGGTGAAGGGTGGGGATTTGAGATGATCACGGAACAGAAAGGCGGGCTTGCGGCGGAGTCGCGGGCAGGACAAAAAAAAAGCGGCCCGCAGTCATCTGCGAGCCGCTAGAGGATGAGGCAACGACCTACTCTTCCACCATTGAAGGCAGTACCATCGGCGCGACCGGGCTTAACTTCTCTGTTCGGAATGGGAAGAGGTGGACCCCGGTGC
>JAGBPS010000016.1 GCA_017633255.1 Bacteroidales bacterium | reverse complement strand
CCCCTAATCCCTAACCCCTAACCCCTAACCCCTACCCATGCTTTTCACCCTATTCGACGACCTGACCCAATGCACGGAAGCGGAAGTACAGCGTTTGCTTCCTTTGGTGAGTGTGCAGCGACGGGAGCAGGCTTTGCGTTACAAGCATCTGTTTGGACGCTATACCTGTCTGAAATCCTACGAGATGCTGCAGCAGCTTGTCCAAGATGTGTTGAATGGAAAAGATGGAGAGCGCGAAAAGTATGGAAGTTTGCAGGATTGGAACGGCTGCTTTGTGTATAATGAGCACGACAAGCCTTTCTTGCAAAGCGGACGAAGCGGAGGGAGGATTGAAAAGTTTGATTCCAGCATCAGTCATTGCAAAGAAGGGATTGCTGTGGCTATCGCTCCTCATCCTATCGGGGTGGACATAGAGAGTTTCAGGCAGTATTCTGAAAGTTTGCTGAAGAAAACCATGAATGAGCAGGAAATATTGCTGATTCAGCAGTCTGCCGAACCCTCGGTGGAGTTCATCAAATTATGGACAAAAAAAGAAGCCCTGCTGAAGATGCAGGGCACTGGTATTATAGATGAATTGCCAGAAGTGCTTTGTTCTCAGAATCCTTCCTGGCATATCGACACTAAAGTGAATGCCGATAAGG
This sequence comes from Bacteroidales bacterium, assembly GCA_017633255.1. Classification (GTDB taxonomy): domain Bacteria; phylum Bacteroidota; class Bacteroidia; order Bacteroidales; family WCHB1-69; genus RUG11690. The sequence continues at coordinate 32,678 of JAGBPS010000016.1, read as the reverse complement.
GATATGCCTATTCCATAGTGACTCCAAGGTAAACATCCATTTGTCTTATTTTGTATCAGCTGTAATTCATCATAAAAAAATCCCGAAGCACTCGCCCCGGGATTTTTTAGTTGAAAGTTGAAAATTGAAAACTGAAAACTTTCAACTTTCAGTTTTCAGTTCTCAGTTGATTAGTATCCAAAGATTTCTTCCAAACTCAGCTTGGTAATCTTTCCGTATTTCTCCAAGCCTTTGAAGTCCACTTCGTTTTCGTTACCCAAAACCACCACGGTGTGTTTCTGGCCTTTGATGTAGGTCTTGTTGAAGTTCACCACATCGTTGAGGGTCATCTTCTGGATGGCGTTGAAATCTTCTTTGTCGGTCGGAGCTTTCAGACCTTTTTCCTCGCAGTTCAGATAGTAGTTGATGATGCTCATCTTACGGATACGGTTAGTTCTGTATTCTGACACCAGAGCGGTCTTGGCAATGTCGAAGTTCAGTTCAGAAACCGGCATGTTGTCCAACAGATCGGTGAAAGCTTCCAAAGCGTCAATCAGTTTGTCGTTCTGGGTACCGATATGGGTCATGTTGTAGTTGTAACGGCCTTTTTCGCTGGGTTCAACATAGTAAGCGGCAGCGGTGTAAGCCAGAGAGCGTTTCTCACGGATTTCCTGGAATACGATGGAGTTCATGCTGCCACCGAAATACTCGTTGTACATTTCAACCTGCGGACTGATGGTCCAGTTGGCGGGAATAGAGGTGTTCAGCTGGCGGCACAGTGACTGTTTGGCGTCGTAGTGAGCGAAATACACCTTGTTTTCTTTGGTCTGCAGACGGTCGAAGTCGGGATTCTGCTTCATGGGTTTCTTGGCGGGATGCACACTGTGCTTGTCGGTGATGACCTTCTGCAGGTCGGTAAGACTCATGTCGCCATAGTACATGATGCGCTGCGGCTGTGAGGTCATGGTCTTGATCTGGTTGATGATGTCCTGAGCTTTGATTTTCTGAACTTCCTCGTTGGTAACCAGATATTTGCGCATGTTGTCCTTGCCGTAGGAAGCGTAAGACAGCATTCTCTGGAAGATGGTGTTCTGGCGTGATTTGGCATCCTGACGCTGTTTCAGCACGTTGCTGATAGAGTTCTGAACAGATTCTTCAGACATTTTGGGGTGGTTCAGAATGTCTTCCACGATGGCGATAGCTTTTTCCATGTTCTCGCTCAAACCGGAGATGGACACGCGGGCGTATTTGTCACCGAAGCCGATGTTATATTCGCAGGCGAGGTCATACATTTCACGGTTGATTTGGCTGAGGGTGCGGTTCTCGCTTTCCAATTGGTCGAGGAAGTTGTTGGTGATACCGGCTTTCTTGTCATACAGTGAACCGTAGTTGTAGCGGTAAATCAGCTGGAAACGGCCGTTGTCGGTATTCTGGACATACAGGATTTCGTTGCCATTGGCTTTGCCTTTCTTCATGTCCTTGTTGAAATCCACAAATACAGGGCTGATGGGTTCCACTTTGATTTTCTTGATATCCTGGAGGAACTTGCTTTCCACATCGCGGTTGATGACCACCGGGGTGATTTCGGGTTTCTCCACTTTCTGTACGTCGCGCTGCTCGCCCTGGCGTTTGTAAACCACAACATAATTGTTATCTTTGAAAGTACGTCTGGCGAAGTCAATCACGTCTTCCTTGGTCACCAAGCTCATGTTTTCGGTTTCATTCAGCATATCCTGCCAGCTCATGTGGGCGAGGTAAGCCATTGCCATAGCCATGGCGCGGTTGTTGTTGCTCTCCACTTGAGTCATTTGGCTGAGTTTGCGGTTGTTGATAGCGGCAGTAAGCAGGTCAGCATCCCAGTCGCCGGATTTCAGAATGTCAATTTGTTTCAGCAAGAGGTCTTTCAGCTCTTCGAGAGTCTGTCCCTGTTTCGGTCTGCCGGTCAAGCGGAAATAAGCGTAATCGTTCAGGTCGCTTACACCTGAGGAGGCGTATTGTGCCAGTTGTTTCTGGTTGATATTTTCGTCCATGATACCGCAGGAACCGTTCATCAGCACAGCGTCGGCCATTTCAGCCAATAACACGTCGCGTGAGCCGGTACCGGCATCGATACGGAAACCAATCTGTACATTAGCGGCTTCCAAGCCGTAAACGTCCACCACCTTCACTTCGCGGATAGGATTCTCTTTCACGTAGGTGAAGTCAGGGATGAAACGAGGTTGAAGTTTGCCAAAATATTTGTCAATCAGTTTGATAGCTTCTTCGGGATCGAAATCACCAGCCATGGAGATACAGTAGTTGTTAGGTACATAATAAGTCCTGTAGTGCTTGTTGATATTGGTCAATGAGGGATTCTTCAAGTGTTCGACAGTACCGATGGTGGTCTGAGTGCCATAGGGATGATGCGGGAACAGTGCCTCGTTCATTTTCTCGTAGGCGGTACGGCTGTCGTTGGCCATGTTCATGTTTTTCTCTTCATAAACGGTTTCCAACTCAGTATGGAACAAACGGAATACGGCGTTGGAGAAACGGTCGCTTTCAATTATCAGCCAGCGTTCCAATTCATTGCTGGGGATGTTTTCCTGATAAACAGTCATATCGTTAGAGGTGAAAGCGTTGGTTCCCTGTGAACCGATAACGGACATCAGTTTGTCGTATTCATTGGGAATAGCATACTTGGAAGCCTCGTAAGAAACGGAGTCAATCAGATGGTAGATGGCTTTACGTTTGGCGGGGTCTGTGGTGTGATTGTACACTTCGTACAGTCTTTCGATTTCCTTCAGTTGCACTTGCTCTTTGGCCCAGTCGAGGGTGCCGAATTTGCTGGTGCCCTTGAACATCAGGTGTTCGAGGTAGTGTGACAGACCTGTGGATTCGGCGGGGTCGTTCTTGCTACCCACACGCACGGCGATGAGGGTTTGGATGCGGGGTTCGTCCTTGTTGACGGACATGAAGACCTGCAGACCGTTGTCCAAAGTGTAATGGATCACGTTCATCGGGTCGTTCTGGTAAGTCTCTTTCTTGTAATTTTGGGCGTTAATATTGATGCTGGAGAGACAGAAAACGGCAATCAGCAAGCCCGAGATTAATTGTTTCATTTTGTATATATTAAAATTTTATGATTAAAAATTTTCCGCTGCAAAGGTAGTGAAAATTTCTTAATTAGCAAATTAGTTAATTAGCAAATTAGCAAATTAGCAAATGTGCAAATTATCAATGTGCTAATGTGCCAATGAATTAATTCATAATCCATAATCCAAAACCTCCTAAACACTAAACATTAACCATTAATCGCTAACAATTAACCATTAACCTCACAGCCCACAGCTCGCAACTCATAGCTGAAAAACACTAAACATTTGAATTTTTAATTCTGGTTTTCCAGGGGCTTAGGATAAAAAAAAACGGGAACCGTTACGATTCCCGTTTTTTATATTATCAGAAATGAATCCGATGATTAATAGGCGATGCCCTGAGCGATCATAGCGTCAGCAACCTTGATGAAACCGGCGATGTTGGCACCCTTGACATAGTTGATGTAACCATTCTTTTCAGTACCATATTTCACACAGTTAGCGTGGATGCTGTTCATGATGCCGTGCAGTTTTTCGTCAACTTCTTCACGGGTCCATGACAGGTGCATTGCGTTCTGGCTCATTTCGAGACCTGAAGTAGCAACACCACCAGCGTTAGCAGCCTTGCCAGGAGCGAAGGAAACTTTCTTCTTCTGCAGAGCGGCAACTGCGTCAGCGGTGCAACCCATGTTAGAAACTTCAACAACATATTTAACCTTGTTGTCGATCAGTTTCTTAGCGTCGTCACCGTTCAACTCGTTCTGGATAGCGCAAGTCATAGCGATTTCGCAAGGAACTTCCCAAACTTTTTTACCCTTCACGAACTTAGCTGATTTGAACTTCTTGGCGAAAGGTTCAACAACGTTGTTACGGGTAGCGTTCAGTTCGTCCATGTAAGCGATCTTTTCGGGAGTGGTGATACCTTCCTCGTCGATGATGTAACCATCAGGACCTGAGATAGCCACCAATTTAGCACCGAGTTCAGCCAGCTTCAGGGCAGTACCCCAAGCTACGTTACCGAAACCGGAGATGATGCAGCGTTTGCCAGCCAGTTTGTCTTTCTTAGCGGCCAACATGCCTTCCAAGAAATAAACAGCACCGAAACCGGTAGCTTCGGGACGGATCAGAGAGCCACCCCATTCCAGACCTTTACCAGTCAAAACGCCAACGTGCTCGCCACGGAGTCTCTTGTACTGACCGTACATGAAACCGATTTCGCGGCCACCAACGCCGATGTCACCAGCGGGAACGTCAGTGTCAGCACCGATGTATTTCTGCAGTTCAGTCATGAAAGCCTGGCAGAAACGCATAACTTCACCTTCTGATTTGCCTTTAGGATCGAAGTCAGAACCACCTTTACCACCGCCCATAGGCAGAGTAGTCAGTGAGTTTTTGAAAGTCTGCTCGAAAGCAAGGAACTTCATGGTGTCTTCAGTCACAGTCGGATGGAAACGGATACCACCTTTGTAGGGTCCGATAGCCATGTTGTGCTGAACACGGTAACCGCGGTTTACTTGGATTTCACCCTTATCGTCAACCCAGGTAACTTTGAATTTCACAATTCTTTCGGGTTCCAGAATTCTTTCAACGATCTTGTAGTGATCGTATTTAGGATGTTCATTCACGAAGTCGCAAATGGTTTCCAGAACTTCGGTTGCAGCCTGAATGTACAGAGGTTGACCCGGATTTTTTGCCGTTACGTCGGCTACTAATTTTTTAAGATCCATACTAATTATATTTAAAAGGTTAGTGTTAAATTTTGCGTTTGCAAAGGTAGGAATATTTTGTGATATTTCTCACTTTTTTCGAAAATAAATTTTATGATTTGAAAATGAAATATACGGCCAGCACCAAAAAGACGAAACCAATGAGATGGTTGTAGGTAAAGTGTTGATTCTTAAATAGTAAGATGGAGAAAATGGAGAAGACGGTCAGGGTGATGACCTCCTGTATGACCTTCAGCTGCCAGATGGAAAACGGTCCTCCGTTCTCGATGAAGCCTATTTTGTTGGCAGGAACTTGAAAACAATATTCGAAAAATGCAAGTCCCCAGCTGAATAAGATGATCAATGGCAAACCCAGATTGTTGAACCAACTGAAATCTTTGAGCTTCAGATGGCCGTACCAGGCAAAGGTCATGAAGATGTTGGAAATAATCAGCAATACAATCGTATATACGGCTTTCATGCAGGAAATATGAGGTTATGTTTGAGACAGAGTTTCTGGCTTTGTTATTGTTCGCTTGCTCGTATGTCTTTGATGTTCAGTTGTATAGTGGTCTTATTGTTCCATGTGTTCTCTTCCACATGGTAAACAATGTCGAATTTCTTTTTGTTGGTGATCAGGTCGAATTTCTCATTCAGGTTGTAACCGATACCGTCGAAGGGTACCGTGGCCTTGTCGGGATATAACACACGCATTTTGATGTGTTTGCCTTTGTTTCCGACGACCTTGCCGCTACCGTCCTCTACCACACCGTTGGTCTGGAAAACCGGAGCCATGTTACCGGGTCCGAAGGGGGCGAAACGGTTGAGATTGGCGACAAAACCCGGGGTGATTTCCGACAAATCCAAAGGCAGGTCCACATTGATTTCTGGAATATAGGCGTCTTCGTCCAGGTTCTCGGCGACAAATTGCTCAAAGCGCTCGGTGAATTCCTCCAGATTTTCCTCTTTCATGGACAAACCTGCGGCGAATTTGTGTCCGCCGAAGTCTTCCAGCAGGTCGGAGCAGCTGTCAATGCCTTCGTAGATGTTGAATTCCTTGACCGAGCGGGCAGAGCCGGTAATCAAACCGTTGGAGGAACGGGTGAGCACGATGGTGGGTTTGTAAAATTCTTCCACCAGTCGTGAGGCGACGATTCCGATAATGCCCTTGAACCAGTTGGGATTGTAAATGACGATGCTCTTGCGTTTCTCGTATTCATGGCTGGTCCTGATGGTCTGGATAGCCTCTTCGGTGGCGTTGCGGTCTTTCTCCTTGCGGGCTTCGTTCTGTGTGTTGATGGTGTTGCCGATGTCGGCGGACTTGTCCTCATCCTCCACGATAAACAGTCTCACAGACTCCTTGCCGCTCTTCATGCGCCCTGCGGCGTTGATACGCGGGCCGACATAAAACACCAGGTCGGTGATGGAGATGACGCGGCTGAAGATGGTTTCTTCTTTCAGCGGGAAATGTATCTTAATGCCGGCTTGTTCCAGAATGGACTTGATGCCCATACGGGGGAACTTGTTGATGATTTCGAGACCATAATGGGCCAATATTCTGTTTTCGCCGGTGATGGCGACAATGTCCGAAGCAATGCTGATGGCCACCAGGTCCATACGTGAGAGCCACAGCTCATCGGGCAGGTCAAACTGTTTGCAGTAGCCCTGAATCAGTTTGAAGCCGACACCGCAGCCTGACAATTCCTTGTAGGGGTAGGGGCAGTCTTTGCGTTTGGGGTCAAGCACAGCCACCGCGTTGGGCAGCGCGTCGCCCTCCAGGTGGTGGTCGCAGACAATGACATCGATGCCGTATTTGTTGGCGATATCGACTTTGTCGTTGGCCTTGATGCCGCAGTCCAGGGAAATGAGCAGGTCAACACCCTTCTCGTAGCAGTATTCCACACCTTCTTCGGAGATGCCGTAGCCTTCCAGATAGCGGTCGGGAATGTAAAAATCGACGAATTTGGAGGCTTCCGCTCCGATAATTTCGCACAAAAATGAGTACAGCAGTGCCACAGCGGAGGTGCCGTCCACGTCGTAGTCGCCGTAAACCATGATTTTTTCGTTGTTGATGACAGCGCGTGAGAGTCGCTCCACGGCTTTGTCCATATCCTTCATCAGGAAGGGGTCATGCAACTTGGCAATGTCGGGGTTGAAAAAATCGTTTGCCTGCTCAACGCTTGTGATACCGCGGGAAATCAATAGTTGTGCCAATGGTTTTTCAATGGCAAGACGTTTACTCAAATCTTCCGCTAGCGACTCATCAGGTAGATCAGACGTAATCCATCTCTTATTCATTGTTGTATATTTTATTTAAGGTCGCAAATATACAAAAAAAAAATGATAAGAGAATCAGCTTGCTGTGTTTTTTTTAATTTTATAAATTGAAAAGAGATTTATAATTTCATTTTCTTTTCAATTTCGTCGATGGCGAGTTTGATTTTCTTGTCTGTCTCGTACAAATTGTTGATGGTGCGGCAGGCGTGCAGCACGGTGGCATGGTCCTTGTTTCCGCAGTAGGCACCGATAGTGGAGAGCGGCAGTTTGGTGTATTTCTTGGCAAAATACATGCTCAGCTGGCGGGCCTGCACAATCTCTCTCTTACGGGTCTTGGCGTTGATCATGTCGATGGAGATGTGGAAATGGTCGCAGATGACTTTCTGGATATATTCGATGGAGATCTCCTTGGCTGTGCTCTTGACGTATTTGTCAATCATCTCCTTGGCCAGGTCCACGGTGATGGCTTTTCGGTTGAGGGAAGCCTGTGCCAGGATGGCAATCATGGCGCCTTCCAGCTCTCGTGTGTTGGAGGTGATGCGCAGGGCCAGGTAGTCGATGACCTCGTCGGGGAATTCTATGCCGTTGTTTTCCAGTTTCTTGCGCAAAATGGCAATACGGGTCTCCAAATCAGGCACTTGCAGGTCGGCAGTCAAGCCCCATTTAAAGCGCGACAGCAGTCGGGGTTCGAAGCCTGTGATTTCCACTGGCGATTTGTCGGCCGTGATGACAATCTGTTTGCCTTTCTGGTGCAAGTGGTTGAAAATGTGGAAGAAAGCTTCCTGTGTTTTGCCCTTGCCGCCGGCAATGAACTGGATATCGTCGATGATGAGCACATCCACTGACTGGTAGAAGAAGATGAAGTCCTGGATATTGCCGTTTTTCACCGATTCGATATACTGTTGGAAAAACAGGTCGGAGTTGACATACAGCACGGTCTTGTCGGGGTGGTTCACCTTGGTCTGCAAACCGATAGCGTGTGCCAGGTGGGTCTTGCCCAAACCTACTTCTGAATAGATGAACAGAGGGTTGAAGGCGGTGCCGCCAGGATTCTTGGCGATGGCCCAGCCGGCGGAGCGTGCCAGTCGGTTGCAGTCGCCCTCGACGTAATTGTCGAAATTCAGCGACTCAATCAGGTTGGAGTTGATTTTCTGCTTCTTCAGTCCAGGTGCCACAAAGGGGTTGGGAATCACCTTGTTGGGGGTGTTGTAGACATCGATGGGTGGCTTGACCGCCGGGTTGTTGACAGCGGGACGGTAGCTGGAGGGCAGGGTGATGGTTTTGGACTGCTCAGGAACAGCCTGTTTTTCCATCAGCACTTTATATTGTAATTTTCCTGCAACACCAAGTTCCCGTTTAATCACTTTCTTCAATAGGTTGACATAATGTTCTTCCAGCCATTCATAGAACAGGTGGCTGGGAAGCTGTATGACCAGTGTCGAGTTCTCAAGAGCTACAGGCACGATGGGCTCAAACCATGTCTTATAGGCGGTGTCATCCATGTTGTCCTTGATGATGGCCAGACAATTATTCCAAACCGCATTATAATCCTTTGTAACCGTGTTCATCGCTTCTGTGTATTTTTAGATCGTTTGATTTTTTATACTTTGTTGAGTTTGAAGTTATTAACAGAAATAACATCTTCGTTTTTTGATGATACAAAAATCAACAAAAAAAAGTTAGGAAAAATAATATCTTGCTCTTGATTTTTAAAAATCTTTGTATATAGATAAATGCGCTTTTCCGAGGATTGCTTTTGCAACGTGTTTTATTTCAGAATCATAGGTTTTCAACAGTGTTAAATAATCACTTATCATGTTGATAATCAAGTATTTGAAATATAATTTATTAACAATTGACGTATGAGTTTGAAAATTCTGTATTTTTGCATTCCAAATGCAAAAGTACATAAAAATATTATATCAAAACTAATCATTTAAAACATTAAGTACTATGAAAAAAAGTTTATTTGTTATCGCAGCTCTTGCTCTTGTTTTCTCATTTACATCTTGCAAAAAGGAAAACAGCTTCACGGGTAAGTACAAAGGTACTTACACTTTCTTCAAACAGAATGGTAGCGCATCTACTCCGGACTCAACAAAATCAGGAAAAACCGTTCCTATTCTGAGTTTGACAGACGCCAGAATTATGCTGTATGATGTTCTTCCGATGGAAAAAGTTTCGGATGGTATTTATCAGACGTCAGAGATGCAGAGTGATTTGATGAGCCAACTGTTACAATTGGCTGGTGTGGGTCAGGCTACTTCTGAAGCAATCTCCAATGTGAAAGTGAAAGCGGACTTAACTGTTCCAAACCATTTGACCTATGTGATGACCTACGATGTGCAACTCTTGGGGGTGGCCAATGTGGAAGTCCGTATTTTGCAGTTTGATGGGGATAAACAGTAGTCTCAATATAATTTAATGTAAATAATATATTTGTATGAAAAAAATATCTTTGTTATTAATTGCCTTGATGGCATCTTTGGGCTTGTTTGCACAGCAGCAGACATTGGCGTTCTTTTCTTTTAACGCTTTGGACTCAGCCCCCAACACCCAGAACTTGATTATGGCGGATGGCGGTCTGATGTCAGATGCTACCCTGTACCTCAATGGAACCAATGGCTCTTCAGAATGGGTTTCTACCGAATTGAATAGTTTTTTTGGTAGTCCAATGAACTTGTATGGTGATGCGGTAAGTGGCCGTGACTTGGCTTTAAGAAATCCCAGTGCCAATAATAAATCCATGGTGTTCAAACTCTCCACCACGGGATTTCAAGGCGTGATAATTACTTACGCTTACAGACGAAGCGGCACAGGATTCAATAGTTGCGAGTGGTCTTACAGTACCGATGGTGTTAACTTCACCACTGTAGAAACCAAAACCTACACTGCCAGTATCAGTCCTCACCAGCTGGAGACTGTTGATATGTCGGGTGTTACCGCTTTGAATGAGCAGGCTGTTGTGTATATCAAAATGACAGTTAATGGTTGCACATCCTCTTCAGGAAACAACCGTATTGACAATGTGCAGTTCAATGCTCTCCCCGGTGGTGACGATGTGTATGCCCCCTACATTATGAATGTGACTGCCACAGATTCCAACATGGTGGCTGTGGTTTTCAACGAGGAACTTGACAATGCCACAGCAACAAATGTAGCCAATTACACTTTTGACAATAGTTCCACTGCTTCCGTCGTAACGGTTAGCGCCAATGTGGTGAATGTGATGGTAACTCCCGCATTTCCCAATGGCATTCCTTTCAACATGTTTATCCAGAATGTGGAGGATTTGAACGGCAATGTGATGGCTCCTGATACATTCACCTTGACCTATGGTATTCCAGAAGAGTTTATGTGCGCCGATATTGCCACACTGAGAAGCAAGCTGGACTACACTGATAACAATAGTGGCAGTATCCAAGATACAGTGGAATACAAACTGACCGGCAGTGTGATTGTGACTGCTACTGCCGCTCATAATAACCAAAAAATGCTGCAAGACGAGACTGGCGCTATTCTGGTGTATGACCAGAATAATGTGTTGGGAAGTCTTGAAGTGGGTGACGAAATCAGCGGTATCTATTGTAAGCTGACCAACTACTGGGGCTTCCTCGAACTGGTTCCTACTCGTCCCTACGAGCATTTGGTTGGTTATTTCCAGGAGGTCGATCCATTGGTGATTACTTTGTCACAGTTGAATGACAACAGCTTTATGATTGAGCATCAGGCAGAAGTAATCGAACTGGATAATGTGACGATTACCTCCTCTGGTAATTTCGCCAAACTGAACCGCTATGATCTGCTTCAGAATGGTGTGACCGCTCCCGCTTTGTATCCTTATTTCCAGGATGTCGATTATCTGACACTTCCTATTCCCACAGGTGTTGAACAGACTATTTTGGGTGTCAATTTCGCTACTTCCAAGATTGGTAGCAGTAACTTTGATTACAGATATTACATTGTTCCTCGTTTTGTTTCCGACATGAGTGCTATGACAAGTGTTCCGGATTATGGTAAAATGCAGATTTCTGTCTATCCGAATCCTACTGTTGATGTTGTTCGCTGGAACAATTGCGACGCCACTTCCGCTGAGATATATGATATCAATGGCAAAAAGGTGGCAGAACAGAGTGTGCAAAATGATAATATGGTGTCTCTGCGCGGTTTGAGCACTGGCAGCTACTTCCTCCGTTTGTTGAATGACAACGAAGTGGTAGGTACCGCTAAAATCGTCAAGAGATAAGCCGTTATTATAATAATGTTTTTTTCAGAATCGGGATCAGCAATGGTCCCGTTTTCTTTTTAAAAATTCTGACAATAATATTGCCATATTCCAAAAAATTCTGTAACTTTGCAAATTAATTTTAATTTCTATCAGAATGAGCGGAGAAAAATTATTCAACGAGTTTCCACCTGTCACTACTGAACAGTGGGAAGAAGTGATTATCAAGGACTTAAAGGGAGCCGACTACCAGAAAAAATTAGTTTGGCGCACCGATGAAGGTTTCAATGTGCGTCCCTATTACCGTGCCGAAGACCTGAAAGATTTGGATTATCTTGACACGATGCCGGCCCAGTTCCCTTATACCCGTGGAACAAAAAAAGACAATAATAACTGGCAGATTGTGCAGGAAGTGGCCGAGGCTGACCTGAACAAGGCGAATGCCATAGCTGTTGACGCCCTGAAACGCGGTGCCAACACCATCGCTTTCAACGTGAAGAACGTGAAAGATGCCAATGATCTGGCCGCTTTGCTGAAAGGTATTGACTGCACCAAGACCGGCCTACAGTTCAGCCACGCCCAGAATTATGTGGATTTCATGACTTTGTTTGTCAATTATTTGACCGACAATAATATAGATAAAGAAGCAGTGGTGGGTAGCATTAATTTTGATCCTATCACTTATTACCTGAAACGCACCAAATTCTATCGTTCCCAGGAAGCTGACATGGCCGAGTTGCTGAAACTGCACGAGTTGGCCGCTGACATGAAGAACTTCAAGCTGGTGAACGTTAACGGTATCGCTTTGCATAACGCAGGCGCCACTATCGTTCAGGAATTGGCCTATTCTTTGGGTATCGCCAACGAATATATCGCTTATGCTACCGAACACGGTATTCCCGTGGGCAAGGCTTGTAAGAAAATCCAGCTGACCCTCTCTGTGGGTTCCAACTATTTCTTCGAAATTGCCAAGCTGCGTGCTACCCGTCTGTTGTGGGCTACCATGGTGGACCAGTACCAGCCGACCTGCGATTGTGGTTATAAACTGCAAATCAACACGGTAGGTTCCACTTGGAACAAGACTTTGTACGATCCCTACGTGAATATGCTGCGTAATACTACCGAGGGTATGGCCGCCGCTTTGGGTGGAGCCGATGCCATCTCGCTGCAGCCTTTCGATGTGGCTTACAAGGAATCCGATGATTTCTCACGTCGTATCAGCCGCAATGTGCAGGTGATTCTGAAGGAAGAGTCCTATTTCAACAAGGTGGTTGACCCCGCCGCAGGTTCTTATTATGTTGAGAATCTGACTGATGGTATTGCTGAAAATGCATGGAAACTCTTCCAGCATGTGGAAGCTGAAGGCGGTATGATCCAGTTGATTGGTAGTGGAGAAATCAAGCGCGAGATTGAAGCCAGCTGCCAGAACCGTGATATGAAGATCGCTACCCGCAGATATATTTTCTTGGGCACTAACCAGTTCCCGAATATCAACGAGCAAATGGCCGATAAGATTGAGCGCTTGAAGAGTGACGACAGCATCGGTCTGCGCACTTATCGTGGAGCCTTGGCTTTCGAAGAACTGCGTCTCGAGACTGAACGCTATGCCAAAGAGCATCACCGTCCGAAGGTGTTCCTGCTGAAGGTGGGTAACTTGGCGATGCGCCAGGCACGTGCCGGCTTCATCTCCAATTTCTTCGGTTGTGCCGGTTATGAGATTGCCGAGACCGCTGGTTATAAGACAGTGGAAGATGGTGTTAAGGCCGCTGAAGAGCAGAAAGCTGATCTGATAGCGATTTGTAGCTCCGATGAGGAATATGCTACGTTGGGTGTGGAATTGGCCGCTCAGCTGAAAGCCAAGCTGCCGCAGACTCCCGTGCTGATTGCCGGTAATCCGACCGAGGCAATGGAAGCTTTGAATGCCGCTGGCGTGGACGATTACATCCATGTGAAGGTGAACGTTCTGGAAACTTTGAGAAAATACAACCAACTATTATTGAAATAAGCTGTGAATAAATCATTTGCAGTTAGACTGCTGTTCTTTTTACTGCTAAGTCTGACGATATCATGCCTTTCACCCTCCCAGCAGGGTGAAAAGGCTTCTTTTTTTGATTATACCGACTGCTACGGCAATCGGGTGAAACTGGATTCGGTGCCGGCACGTATCATCTCCCTGTCGCCCGCTATCACCGAGATGGTGTTCATGCTGGACGATGGCAATAAGCTGGTGGGTATCTCCGATTTCTGCCATTATCCCGAAGCCACAGACACCATGCACAGGGTAGGAGGGATGCAGAATATCAATGTCGAATCTCTGGTAGCCCTGAATCCTGATGTGGTGCTGATTGGTTCGATTGTCACTAAGCAGGACATGGAGAAGATGGAACGCGCGGGTTTGAAGGTGGTGGTGATCCGAGAGGAAACCAAACTGGAGGGCCTTTGCGATGCTTTGTCGGTTATCGGTCAACTGTTGGACAAGAACGAGCTGGCCGATGAACAAATCCAGAAGATTCATAATCAGCTGGATTCGGTCAAATCGCATATCGATACTACTTTGGCTCCGAAGAAGGTGTATTATGTGGTGGGCTTTGGTGAGCAGGGCGATTTCACAGCCCCTCAAAACTCACATATTCATGAGATTATCACCGCAGCCGGGGGGGAGAATATTGGTAAAGATCTGACCTCCTGGAGCGTGAGCCGCGAATACCTTTTCGAAGCTGATCCCGATATCATCCTGATTCGTAAGGAAGACCTGGAAATGTATGGCAAGACCAAGCCTTACACTTCATTGAGGGCTGTCAGAGAGGGCCATCTGTATCCCATTGAAAGCGGTTGGATTGATATTGTGTCGCCTCGTAATATCTTGGCGATTCAGTATATCAATAATTTATTGAAATAAAATATGTTAGAATTCTTCTCCAAACATCTTGAGAATGCGGTGAACGAGATTGCCAAGCTGCCGGGGATCGGCAAGCGTACGGCTTTGCGTCTGACTCTGCATTTGGTCAAGGCGGACAAGATAGAGGTGGCGGCATTGACTACTGCTATCGACAATCTGAAGGAGCATCTGTGCTATTGCAAGAACTGCTTCAACTTGTCGGACAAGGATGTTTGTGATATTTGTGAGAACCCTAAACGAGACCATGCCATGATTTGTGTGGTGCAGGATATCCGCGATGTGATTGCCATTGAGAATACCAATCAATATACTGGCGTATATCATGTACTGGGCGGAGTGATTTCGCCCATGGATGGCATTGGCATCAACCAGTTGCGCCTGCAGGAGCTCTTTGACCGCATTGACGCGGGCGGAGTACGTGAGGTGGTGTTGGCGCTTCCTGCCACGGTGGAGGGCGATACGACCAATTTCTATATCTATAAGAATATCAAGGACAAAGTGTCGGAAATCACTACCATTGCCCGTGGAGTGGGCATTGGCGAGGAATTGGAATATGCCGACGAGGTGACTTTGGGACGCTCTTTGATGGGGCGTACCAGTTTTGAGTCGGTTTATGTAAAAAGATAATTCAAGTATCCGGGAATGAAATATTTGGAGTTAATTCTTGAAGTGTTGAAAAGTTCACTCACCCTGACTTGTCTGGTGATGATTATGATGTTGCTGATTGAGTTTGTCAATGTCGGCTCAGCGGGCAAGTGGATGGCCAAATTGCAGCATCGTCCCTTTATGCAGATCCTGCTGGCGACTTTGCTGGGTTTGATTCCCGGTTGTATTGGTGGTTTCGCCATTGTGTCGTTGTTCACCCACAACCTCATGTCGTTCGGGGCGCTGGTGGCGGGCATGATCGCCACTTTCGGTGACGAGGCTTTCGTGCTGATGGCCTATAGTCCCAAGTGGACGCTGATTTTGTCAGGCGTGTTGCTGGTGATTGCATTGGTGGCAGGTGTGCTCACGCATTTGCTGTTCAGAAAAAAGAAGTTTGTGCTGGAAACCCATGGCTTTGAGGTGCACAAGGGTCATGATGACGCGGAAGAACATCATCATGAGGAGACTCCTGAAACCTGTAGGCATACGGATGGTGAATTAGAGCAGAGTGGGGCGGAGCAGCATGAGCATGGACGGGCAAGAGCCCAACTATCTTTTAGAAATCTGAGAAATATGTCATTCCCAAGGGCTTTGCTGCTCTTCGGCTTGATTCTGTATATTGTGGCTATCCTTACAGGCTCATTGGCGCATCAGCATGGCGTTTTGCCAGATGTGGGAACACCACATGACGCTGTTGAGCAAATGCATCATCACCATGACGCTGAGTGTTGTGAACACCATCATGAGGGAGAGTGCTGTGAGGTTCATGCTTCCATGCATTCTGAACATTCTGAACTGCATGAAGAACACTGGGGCGAGCACCATCATGTGCATCATGAGGAAGCCCATGGCGGTCATCATCACGATCATAACGACCCGGATGCTTGGGAGAACATTTTCTTCCTGATTTTAGCTTGTATCACTTTGGTGGTGGTGGCTCTGTCGTCCGAGCATTTCCTGCAGTCGCACCTCTGGGAGCATGTCATCAAGCACCATTTCCTTTCCATTTTCCTTTGGACTTTCGGGGTGCTTTTGTGCCTGAAGTTCTTGTATCTTTTTGTGGATGTGGATATGCTGATAGGGAAAAGTCATTGGACCATCTGGCTGCTTATGTTACTGGCAGTGCTCATCGGCATTATCCCCGAGTCAGGACCGCATTTGATTTTTGTGGTGATGTTCATGAACGGCACCATTCCTTTCAGCATCTTGCTGGTGAGCTCCATAGTGCAGGACGGTCACGGTGCTTTGCCCTTGCTGGCACAGTCCCGCAAAAACTTCTTCTTGATGAAAGCCCTGAACATGGCGGTAGGGCTTGTTGTCGGGGTGGTGTGCCTTTTGCTGGGAGTGTAATTCAGTTGACAGTTGACAGTTAACAGTTAACAATTACTACTGATGCTATAAATTTTCAGCATCTGCATTTAACATGTTGATTCAAATGTCTTTGTACTGGTTTCTGACCACTTTCATCCACCACACTGCGCCTGACGGCTTGTGTGGTGTTAATTGCACTGCGTGCGTTACGCCTCTCCGAGGCTACATCTTTCTGTGATATCTTGTCTAATGGTCAGTTTCTATAGAAATTTATCGCATCAATACTAATTGATAATTAACCTTCTAACCTTCTAAGCCCAAAGCTCAAAGCCCAAAGCCCATAACCTTCTCACCTTCTCACCTCAAGGCTCAAAGCCCAAAGCCCAATGCTCAATGCTCAATGCTCAAAGCCCATAACCTTCTAAACATTAAACAATTGAATTCTGAATTTTGAACTTTGAATTCTAATAACTATCAACTTTCAGTTTTCAGTTTTCAGTTTTCAACTACTTTAAGTATTTCCTCGAAAAAATATTGTATTTAAGGATGCAGTGGATGGCGCGGAAGCCGTCCTTCCAACCTATCTTCTTGCCTTCCTCGTAGGTGCGGCCGTAGTAGGAGATGCCCACTTCATAAATGCGGATGCCTTTGAAACGAGCTATTTTGGCGGTCACCTCAGGCTCAAAGCCGAAACGCTTCTCTTGGAAGTAGATGCTTTTGATAATATCTGCCCTGAACAACTTGTAGCAGGTCTCCATGTCGGTGAGGTTCAGGTTGGTGAACATGTTGGACAGGAAAGTGAGGAAGCGGTTGCCTCTTGAGTGCCAGAAAAACAGGATGCGGTGGGCGTTGCCTCCCATGAAGCGAGAGCCGTAAACCACATCGGCAAAACCGTCCACGACGGGTTTCAGCAGCAGGTTGTATTCCTCGGGGTCGTATTCCAAGTCGGCGTCCTGCACAATGACATAATCTCCTGTCGCTTCATCGAAGCCACGATGCAGTGCCGCGCCTTTTCCCATGTTTTTTTCCTGTTTATAGTAGCGCAAATCCGCTTCGGGATGCACGGAAATGTAGTTTGCAATGGCCTCCTCCGACTGGTCTTTGGAGCCGTCATCCACCAGGATAATCTCTTTGGAAATATCGTTTATCAATTTGACATTCAATACTTTGTCTAGTATCTGATGGATGGTTTTCTCTTCGTTGTAAACGGGTATGACGACAGATAATTTCATAAAATGAATTTTGCATACAAAAGTACGGAAAATTTTTGTATTTTTGCAAGCGCTTTTTCGGGGTGTGGCGCAGTTGGTAGCGCGCTACGTTCGGGACGTAGAGGCCGCAAGTTCGAGTCTTGTCACCCCGACGGAACAACAAAAGAGGAAGTGACTTTAGTCATTTCCTCTTTTTGTTAGGTTACAGGTTATAGGTTGCAGGTTATAGGTTGCAGGTTTGTCAATCGCCTCAACGGATATCCCCTTTTCTTTCAGATAATGGTCGCGTATCTTTAGTCCGAACACCAGCGCATAGAATGCCAATGGACGTCCTTCCTTATATGCTTTCTGCTTCACTTCATTGATGGCATCTTTGTCAATTAATTTCTCTAAATCAACGGCAGCTGTTTCAACGCAATATTGCTGAATGTCGTATGCACTCTTATCTTTCACATTTTGCTCAAGATTTGCCCAAATTCTGTCCCAATTTCGTGCAATGACGGCATCCGCATTCAGTTCCGATGCAATCTGTTCTCCATACTCCGTCAGTGACAATGGACTATGGCTTTGAGCCACCTGCGGTGTGGATTGAAATTTAAACACGTCAACCATAGCCTTAAGGTATGCAATGTCCCTGCGTATCTCATCCATATTATGATCTTGCTTGTCACAATAGGTGTCGATTTTCTTGTTAGTATCCTCATTTGACTTCACAAGATTGCTATGGGAGCTTTCAATTGTGGTGATTTTCTTGGTTATCCAGTGTACTAACAAGAAAGCGAGCATAAACAACGAAAACACGGATGCGAACGATCCGACAGGAGAAGTTAATATGTCTTTGATAATGTTTAACATACGTCCGGTTTTCTTATTGGAGTATCTTCCGTTTGTTCATCTCTCAAACCACACTGCAAAGATACATAAAATTTTTTATTGAAATAAACTTCTTAAAAAAAAATTAATCTGTCTATAATTTTGAACAATAAAATTCACGTTTAACATACTTTCTATAAACTTGAAAAGTTTGTCGATATTTTTCCTCAGCGCATTATTTCAACAAAATAATTGTATCTTTGCCAATTGAAAAAAACAGAATGAAATGAATAAGACATATTATAGAGCTTAGTTATTGCCATGGACGACATGCAATCAAAAGAATATCAGAATAGCGTTATAACCATTCGTAGAAGCAAGCGCAAGTATTCTATTGTTGCCGCTTTCTATTTGCGTTTCTTACAGATTGTTCTCGTTTTAATGGGTGTTTCCGTTGGGGTGTTTGTTATTTGTTCAATCAAAGATGGAAAATGGTCTGTATTAGTAACATCCATTCCGTTGTTATTCGGAATGAGTTTTTTGGGCTCTGCTTGGTACTCAATTCTTAATAAAGGTAATTTGGTGGATACGATAAAAATTGATTATATAAAGCAGGAAATCAATGTTTTACATTATACTTTGTTCAACCAACAACGTGTGGTGACAATTCCTTTTGAAGGAATGACGTGGAATATCCTGCCGGGAGGAAGAAGCAAAGACCGACTTCGGATTTTCCCTCAAAATGGCAAACGAGTTGTCATTTGTGAGGATACATTAGGATGGACATATGAGGACATCAAAAAACTTAAGTCAGCATTGTCTATCATTATCAAAGAGGAACACTGGACCTATTAAATCATGTGAATTTGAAAACCCAAAAAAATAATACAATGAAAAAAATGAATTTCTTGCTGCTTATGGCAGTTGTAACACTGACCGCTGTGTCTTGCGGTTCAAAAAAAGAGACACCTCAGGAAGAAACTCCTAAAATGCTGGTGCTGTATTATTCACAAACCGGCAACACCAAGGCTGTGGCGGATGAGATTGCCCAGAAACTCGGTGCGGACATCGAGGAGATTGTCGCTGTGAATCCCTACGACGGTGATTTCCAAGCAACTATTGAGCGCTGCATGCTGGAACGTGAACAAGGAATCATCCCTGACATTCAGCCGGTAAAATCTGACCTCGCCAATTATGATGTGATCTTCATCGGTTATCCGGTGTGGTTTGGTACCTACGCACCTCCTGTAATCACTTTCTTGAACAATGTTGACCTGAGTGGCAAAAAAATCGTCCCATTCTGCACTTTCGGCAGCGGCGGACTGGAATCAAGCGTGAAGGACTTGACTGAGAAACAACCGAATGCGGAAATTCTGCCGGGTTATGGTGTCCGTGCGGCCCGCATGGAGGCTATGCCCCAGGAGGTGGACCAGTTCCTGAAAGCCAATGGTTTTCTTGAAGGCGAATACACCCAGCTGTCGGACTTCCCCGAACAACACCCTGTAAGTGAGGAGGAAGCCGCTATATTTGACGCTGCCGTTGATGGCTATCCGATGCTGCATGCCAAAGCTACCACGGTGGCTGCACGCACCATTCCAGATGGTATGGAATACCTGTTCACCGCTGTTGACCTTCCCCGCGAGGATAAGCCCGATATGCCCCCTGCTGTCGAGATACAAGTTTATGTGACGGTGACAGAGGGTGCCACCCCGGTGTTTACTAAAGTTATCCGCTAATATCATTAACTAATTTGCTAATTAACTAATTTGCTAATTGAAAAAAATCGTATCTTTGCAGATTGATAACTCAAATTGTATTGCTATGGATTATAATTTCTTGAAAATTAATACTGAAGGCGGAATCTGCACCCTGACTATCTCCGCTCCGAAATCCCTGAATGCCCTCAACTCTACTATCTTGAAAGAACTGGGCGATTTTATCGACAATATTAATAAAGATATTAGAGTGCTGATTATCACTGGTGATGGGGAGAAATCTTTTGTGGCAGGTGCCGACATCTCCGAGATGGCCAATCTCAATGCTGCCGAAGGCGAGACTTTCGGTCGCTTGGGAGCCCAGGTGTTCCGCAAAATCGAAACTCTGGACATCCTCGTTATTGCTGCTGTCAACGGCTTTGCTTTGGGTGGCGGCTGCGAGCTGGCTATGGCTTGCGACATCCGCATCTGCTCCGACAATGCCAAATTCGGCCAGCCGGAAGTGGGACTGGGTATCATCCCTGGCTTTTCTGGCACTTACCGCCTTGCCAAACTGGTGGGCATGGGCTATGCCAAAGAGATGATATATACAGGCAAGGCTATCCGTGCAGATGAGGCCCTTCGTATCGGACTGGTCAATGCTGTTTATCCGAAGAAAGAGCTGATGACTGCCGCAGTAACGATGGCTCAGAAGATGTGCGCCATGGCTCCCATTGCGGTCAAGTACGCCAAACAGTGTATCAATGCCGAGTATGACTTAGACGCTGACGCCGCCATCGCCTTCGAGAACAAGATGTTTGGCCAGTGCTTCGCCACCAAGGACCAGAAAGAAGGCATGAACGCTTTCCTGAACAAACGCCAAGCGGAATTCAGAAATGAGTGATTAGTGATTAGGGGATAGGGATTAGTGGGTAGTAGTTAAGAATTCAAAATTCAGAATTCAGAAATTTTGGTAAATGGTAAATGTCAATGACCTCGAAGAGGTCACATCTTAATAACCCCACATAAGCGTAGCGCAGTGTGGGGGATATCAAATAAAAACATCAACCTTAAAAATAACAACAACATGAAAATTTACGTTATTGGAACCGGAACCATGGCAAAGGGCATCGTGAAAGCTTTTGCCGCTAAAATGCCGGTCGTGATGAAAAGCAGAACCCAGGCTTCTTTGGACAAAGCAATGGGCTCTATCTCAAAATCTTATGCCAAGTTAGTGGAAAAAGGCAAAATCGCCCAGGACGCTATGGATGCCATCATGGCTAACATCAGCACTACTACCGACTATGCCACTTTCGCTGACGCCGACTTGGTGATTGAAGCCGCTGTGGAGGAAATGCAGCTCAAGAAAGACGTGTTTATGGAACTCGACAAGATATGCAAACCCGAAGCTATTTTCGCTACCAACTCTTCTTCTCTGTCTATCACTGAGATTGCCGCCTGCACCAGCCGTCCCGCACAGTTCATCGGCATGCACTTCTTCAACCCTGCCGACCGTATGGCATTGGTGGAAGTGATTAAAGGTCAGGTGACTTCAGAAGATGTTTGCAAGCAGATTGTTGACTTGGCTACCTCTATCGGCAAGACTCCAGTGTTGGTGAACGAAGCTCCCGGCTTTGTGGTCAACCGCATTTTGATCCCCATGATCAACGAGGCTGTGGGTATCTTGGCTGACGGTATCGCTTCCGCAGAGGACATCGACAAATGCATGATGTTGGGTGCCAACCACCCGATGGGTCCCTTGGCATTGGCCGACCTTATTGGCAACGATGTCAACTTGGCCATCATGGAAGTGCTGTACAACGAATTCGGCGATCCGAAATATCGTCCGCATCCGTTGTTGCGCAAGATGGTCCGCGCCGGTCTGCTCGGCAGAAAAACCGGCGAAGGTTTCTACAAGTACTAATAGACATGCAACTGCGAGACGCAGTTGCCACCATAACAAAAAAGGAAGACCTCAAAACCTTCCTTTTTTTGTTTGTCGGATTATTGCCGAATCAATTGCTTGCAGAAAGCCTCTCGTATCACTTGTCCAGTTTTTGTTTGTTATTATGTAAAAAACATGTCTTTGCCTTAAAGATTATAAAAATATCATTATAAAAATATCATATAAAGAAAAAAATAGTATTTTTGCTGAATCATTAAGTAAATCGAATCAAAATGAAAAAGATTATTATTCTGGGTGTGGCTATGACTGTGGTGATAGCGATGCTGGTTTCGTGCGAAAAAAACAAGATTGACAAGATTGGCACTGATCCTTCAAATGATAGTTATCCCGCTACAGCTCATGTGATATATAAGGCGGTGACGGATATTGACGGGAATGTTTACGATGCGGTACAGATAGGCAATCAGGTGTGGATGGCCGAGAATTTGCGTACCACAAGATATGCCGATGGTAGTGTTATCATGCCAGGTCTCACAGT
The DNA here is from genome assembly GCA_017633255.1 of Bacteroidales bacterium. GTDB lineage: Bacteria > Bacteroidota > Bacteroidia > Bacteroidales > WCHB1-69 > RUG11690. The sequence goes on along the minus strand of JAGBPS010000016.1, from coordinate 10,400 downwards.
CAGTGACCTCGTTCCCTTACGTTATTTTCCTGCTTCAAATGGTGATAATGTCAGCAAATATGGCTATTTATACAATTGGCTTGCTGTGATGCGTGACGCCGAAGGCAGTGACAACAATTCAAGCAAGGTTCAGGGTGTTTGTCCCAACGGGTGGCATGTGCCAAGTGATGCTGAGTGGGTTGAACTAACATCGTATGTTAAAAGCCAGAGTGAATATTGGTGTGATGAGACAAGCGAAAATGTTGCGAAATCGATAGCTTCGAATGACGGATGGTTGGAGTATGGGGTTGAAGAAGAGTGTGCTGTGAGTCACGATCCGAGTGTAAATAATGCAACGGGTTTTTCAGCTCGTCCTGCGGGCTCTTATTGGGGCTTCTATAGCTATTTTGGCTATAGTGCCAATTTTTGGAGCGCCACAGCACTTAATGACAGTATGGCTTATGGTCACAGTGTCGGTTTTGAGGATGTAACTATATATAGGAATTACTATTATACGAATATCGCTTTTTCTGTCCGTTGTGTTCGAGACTGACAGTTTTTGGTGATGGCAGGACACTTTATCTCATGAATTCATACGCCCCGATGTCGGGGGTGTTGACACGGGGATTGCCGTCGAGGTCGTAGGACACTCCGATGTTGCTCTTGCCTCGTTCAATGGCGTAAGAGAGCACTCCGAGGTGATAATCGTTCGCACTGGGACGCACAAATGCAGGCTCGCGTCGCTCGCAGTCAATGAAATGCTCGTTTTGGAGTGTGGACTTGATCAGGCAGTTCTCAAAACTGTAGTTGAAAGGCACTTGGGTGTTTTCTCCAATAGCGATTTCCTCATTTGAGCTGAGGTTTCCGTAAACGATACAATTTACAAATGAGGCCTGGGTCTCCATGGGGATTTTGTACAGTTCGGTGGTGTTGCTGAGGTACAAAGCTGGATTTTGGCGGGCTGGGGTAGTACTGAAGTAATTGCCTACCGTCACATGCTTGAAGTCATACTCACCGGCCTCCAGTTGCAGACTGCAGCTGCCGTTGTTGCCAATGACGCAGTTGGTGGCCTCAATATTGGAATAACGTGACAAGATGCCACTGTTATAGGTGTTCTTGATGATGGTGTTGGTGATGACATTACGGTTGAGCGTGACGGTGATGTTGTTGAAACCTCCCCAGGGCTCAATCTGCAAGCCCACATACGAGTTGGTGATGATAGCGTAGTCGATGGTGTTCTCTTCATTGCCTTCCAGTATCCAGATGCGGTCCCACTGGTTATAGTCGGTCTCATACTGCGGTTCCAGACGGTCACCCCTGAAAATGACAGGCTGTGCGCGGGTGCCGTTGACATGGATGTTGCCGTAACGCCATACCAGCAGTCCGCTGCCTTTGTGGAAATAGATGCGGGTGCCGGGGTCGATGTTGAGGGTGCCCAGAGAGTCCACCACAGCCCATCCTCCCATTACCACGTAGGGCTTGTCATTGTGCCAGGTGATGTTTTCGTGCTCATGGGCCACTATGGCCAATCCGCTCGAGTTGGCCACAATAAAGTGGGCATCCTGTCCAAAGGCAGTCAGTCGTACTTGTTGGTCTATTTTGCTGTTTTTGAATATGATAGAATCGCAGATCAGGAATGGCTGGTTCTGGTTGCCGGGGTTGATGGTGACCTTGGCGAAAACGAAAATACTGTCCTTGGCGGGAATCAGCACATCGCGCTGCTGGTTGCCGGCCACACCGTTGACGTTGATGCTGTAGTAGGAGCTGTTGCCTCCAGCCAGGTAAACATCCACTTTGATATCTTGTTCAGAAGGATTGTATACCGTGAAATAGCGTGTGGTGGAGCCCAAGGTGGTGAACACCGTGTCGAAGGTGATGGAGCTGGTGGAGAACCACAACCGTGCATTGTCGTCAAGATTAGGCTTGCGACAGGCATTGCCACATAGGACGAGGAGGAGGAGGACGGTGAGGTATAGGGGGTGGTGTTTCATTGTTATGAGTTGTTGATTATAGGATTACAGGGTTAGAAGGTTAGTGGTTTGGGGCTTTGGGCTTTGGGCTTTGAGCATTGAGCATTGGGCTTTGGGGTTAGGGGTTAATGTTTAGGGTTTATGAATTTTGAATTCTGAATTCTGAATTTTGAATTTTGGATTTTGAATTTTGAATTAACTTGTTAGTACATTGATAATTAGTATAATATTTCATCTATTCCCTAAAACCTAATCCCTAACACCTAATCATAACGTACTTTTTCCAAAAATAGTGCGTGGGCGGGGGCGGAATCGCCGGCTTTGCAGCGGTCTTTCTGTTCGATGATGTCCTGGAAGTCTTGCACGGAGATTTTTCCCTTGCCTACCAGCAGCAGGGTGCCGACAATAGCGCGAACCATGTTGCGCAGGAAACGGTTGGCGGTAATCTCAAACACCAGCTGTCCGTCGCGTTCCACCCATTGGGCGTGGGTCACGTGGCAGCGCATGTTGTTGACCTGCGTATGCACCTTCGAGAAGCTGGTGAAATCCTCGTTCTTCAGCAGCAGCTGAGCGGCTTCGTTCATCCTGTCCACATCCAGTTTCTCGAACACCCTATGGGCGTAGGGGAAGTTGAAAGCGTCCTTGCGGATGTTGACGTAGTAGCGGTAGGTGCGGTCGAGGGCATCGAAGCGGGCATGGGCATCGTCGGCTACAGGCACAATGTTGAAGATGACAATCTCCTTGGGCAGGAAGCTGTTGAGCTTGTTGACCAGTTGCAGGCGTCGGGCCTCGTCCAGTTCGTCGGGAAAGTCGAAATGTGCCGTGAAGTCACGGGCATGAACACCGGTGTCGGTGCGGCCGCAACCGGTAATGGCGATGCGCTCGCGCTGGCCGTCTTCAGCTGATGGCTTTTGCAGCAGCAGGGTCAGGGCATTCTCGATGACTTCCTGCACACTGATGTCCTTCGGCTGGATTTGCCAACCGAAAAAGGGGGTGCCATTAAATGCCAGACGCATGAAGTATCGCATGGATTACTTCAGGTTTTTCAGTTTTTCCACCACTAAAGGACGGTCTTCCTTATAGGTGACGCCAAACCATTGCGAGTCAGTGACTAACACTTTGATGCTGGCGGTTCCGGTGGTAAGGAAATGGTTGACCACCGTGGGAATCTGGAATTCTGATTTCGGATTGTCGTTGTTCTTCTGCAGGAAGTTCTTGAACATATCGTTCAGACAATCGAAGAAATAGGGAGTGAAACCCCAGAAATTCATGGAAACCACCGTGTCTTCTGTCAGTTCGGTGACCGTACCGTTGTCGTCCACATTGCGGATGCCTTCGGGGGTGTGGCTGATTTTGGTCATCTCGGTGATGGCGGTCAGTTCGCTGTGCTCGTTGGTGCGGCAAACGCCACGCGACACGGAGCCGTGTTCCGACAGGGTGTTGGGCAGCAGGTAGCCCACCATGGCGAATTGAGGCTTGTTACCTTGGGGTTGCTGCAGGAATTCTGACATGGCCTTGAAGCTGTTCTTGCCATAGAAGTCATCGGCGTTGATGACGGTAAACGGCTCATGGATAGCGTCTTTGGCCACCAGAATGGCGTGGGCGGTACCGTAGGGTTTCACACGCTCGGGGTTGACTGAGAAGCCTTCGGGAATGGCGTCCAGCTCCTGGAAAACATAGCTGGTGTCAATCTTGTCGGCATATTTGCTGAGGATGAATTTCTTGAAATCCTCTTCCATGCTTCTGCGGATGACGAACACCACGCGGCCGTAGCCGGCATTGATGGCGTCTTGAACAGAATAGTCCATGATGGTTTCACCGTTGGGACCGAGGTGGTCCAATTGCTTTAATCCGCCGTAGCGACTGCCCATCCCGGCAGCAAGTATCAATAGGGTAGGTTTCATTTTATTTGAATTTAAACATGCAAAAATACAAATTATTTTAATTTGCTAATTAGCAAATGTGCAAATTAGTAAATTGGTTAATCATTCAGCAGCTATGGCAAATGCCTCCATTGTTTAATTTGCTAATTAACAAATTTGCTAATTTACTAATTGAAAAAAAACGTATCTTTGCAGAAAAATTGTGAAGTTATGGCAGAATATAAAAGATTGACAAGAAGTGTCACCGACCGTAAGATTGCCGGTGTATGCGGCGGCCTCGCCAAGTATCTGAATGTGGATCCCACAGTGGTAAGGATTATTTTCCTGATTCTCTTATTGGTGGGCGGTGGCGGTGGCCTGATATATCTGATTATCTGGCTCTGCGCCCCCGAAGAAGATATGGATGGGATGGATAGATTTGCCAATTAGTAAATTGAATAATGTGCTAATTAACAATGTGCTAATGTGCCAATTAAACTGCAATCTATCAACTTTATACTATAAACTTTATACTATAAACTTTATACTTTAACCTTCCTAACCCTCCTAACCCTAAAACCATGATCACCAAAACCGACGTATTATCATTAAAAAAGCAGAAAAACGCCATCATTTTGGCGCATTATTATACCTTGCCGGAAGTGCAGGAAGTGGCTGATTTTGTAGGCGACAGCCTGGGCCTTTCCCAAAAGGCCGCCCAAACCGACGCAGACATTATCCTGTTCGCGGGGGTGCATTTCATGGCCGAAACCGCCAAAATCCTGAACCCTTCCAAAAAGGTGCTGATCCCGGATATGCAGGCGGGCTGCTCCCTGGCCGACGGCTGCGATGCGGACGAACTGGCGGAGTTTATGAAGGATTATCCCGACCATAAAATACTGGCGTATATCAATTGCACCGCTGCGGTGAAAACGATGAGCGATATCATTGTCACCTCTGGCAATGCCTTGAAAATTGTCAATGCGCTTCCTGCTGACGAAAAGATTGTTTTCGTGCCGGACAAGAACTTGGGTGATTATATCAACCAGCAAACGGGTCGCCAGATGGTGTTGTGGCATGGCGATTGCTGTGTGCACGCTCGCTGGAATGCCGCCATGGTGCAAGATTTAAAGACAAAATATCCTAATGCTCAGGTGATTGCGCATCCGGAATGCAAGCGAGAGGTGCTGGAACTGTCTGACTTTGTGGGCTCTACCGCTGCCATGCTCAAGTATGTGACCGCTTCCGGGCATCAGGAGTTTGTGGTGATTACCGAAAACGGTATTCTGCATGAAATGAAAAAACAGAATCCGGATAAGATTTTCTATTCCGCTGATAACCAGGAGGCTTGTGTCTGCCGTTCCATGAAGAAGAATAATTTGGAGAATATTTATCAGGCCCTGTTGGATGAAAAACCGGAACTTTTGTTGGATGCGGAAACCATTGAAAAAGCCAAGAGTCCTATACTCAAGATGTTGGACTTGTCATTGGCTTAGCTAATTCTTGGACAAGAAATATTTTTTGTAAAGCTTTTCTTCGCTCATACGAAGAATTTTGGCGTAGTAGAAAACGCTTGTGAATACGTGTGAGCCATTGGATTTCGGATTGACCAAGGTGCATTTGCCGCCAGAATCCGAAAGATTGTGGTGTGCGTTGACGGCCTGCTGATAGGGCACACAATTGTCTTTTTTGGAATGGTAAAAGACTATGGGAGCGTGAGAATGCCACCCCCGGGAACAATCGTCCAAATCGAAAATTGACATTAAGTTTTTGAATAGGGTTGTTGAGGTGTCAAGTGTCTCGGTGCTAAAGTAGTTTGCTGCGTCATTCCCCAGGCCGGTTTCACCCGTTCTATCCACCAAATCCCATAGACCATCATCGTGTGTGAGCAACAAACTGTCCAATCCTAATGCTATAGCCTTGTCTGAGAGGAAGTCTCGCATGGTCAGATTGCCAATATAGTCTTTGTGTACGTAAAAAATACTGCGAAGACTTTCTAGAAAAACTGCAGGTGTAGTGCCCAAGTTGCCTGTTACTATGGCGGTTTTATAGAAATCTGAAGGGGTATAAACCCCACCTCCGCACAGACTCCATTTCAAGTTGATGCGTCGTGCCAGACTGTCGGGCAGGGCAGTCTCGATATATTTGTGAACCGCCAACGCATAACCTCCGCCTTGGCTGTAGCCAGTATTCCAGGTGTAGAAATCGTCGGCCATCTCTATACCGGCATCTTGCACAATATGAAGTGCTGCCAACATGCATTCTGTTGCGCAGCGTCCATGATAATTTAGCGATACGTATGGAAGATTCTTGCCCTCTGTAATTCCGCAGCCGTAGTAGTCGGGAAACACACATATCGTATTGTCCGCTGTCAACACGGCTTCAATCGGAAGACTGTTCGAAGGCGCAATGGTGTAACTGGGTGCCAAAATGCGGTGCTGAACGAGCATTTTCGCAGGTTTGTTGTCATCAATAACAGGAATTGTGACAAGTCCTGAAAGCATCACCGGCTCTCCTTCGGGGGAAGTGGAGGCGTAAGCGAAAGAAATGGCACGGAAAGTGGTGTTTTTTAAGCGATATTTTCCTTTGTTCAATGAAAAAGGATGTCTTTTGATATGGTCTTTGATGATAAGTTGAAACTGCCTGATAGGCACATGTAGTACATCCAGCTGACGCGCAAGGGTGTTGATGCCCTCGTCCATAAGTTCCTTGAAGCTGTAATCGTGAATATCGATCACCCGATAAGGGACCATACTGTCCCTACAGGCAGTCTCATGGACAGACTGTGCCTGTATAGAAATGCTGAAGAGCAACAACAGTATGAAAATGCCTCTTTTCGCGATGTACGACATGACTTGTTTTAGTTTTTTTGTTGCGATGTCAGCCGCTCCCTGTTCCGTACAGGATTCGCATAAATATTGAGGAAGATACTCTTCAGTTCATCTGCCTCGCCGACTAGGGGTTTAAGGCCTTCGTTCATGTATTCCACAAATGCTTTTTTCTCCTCAGGCGTATATTCCAGTGCGTATTTGTCACAGTTCTCTATCAGGTCGTAGGCAATGTAGTTGTTCTTCCAAAGTTTATAATGCGAATACACTCTTTGGTCGATGAGTCGTGCCAGGTGGGCGAACTTGTCGTTTTTGTCGAAACCATCGCAGTATTGCAGCTCATCCGCGGTGATGGTCGGAGTGGCGCATACGCAGATGCCGCCTTTGGGTTGGATGATGCCCAGGACAATGCTGTTCAAATCTTCGCCAGCCTCCTTTATATATTGTTGATACTGTGAGATATACAATTCCTGTGTTTTGAGAAAAACACAAGGCTCGTATTCATAGGAGGTGACAATGGGGGTGATGTTGAGTTCCGCCATGTTGTCGATGAAATTTTTGTTGCTGCTGATGGAGAACATTTTCAAAACGGCGATTTCGGTATGGTCGTCGCCGTTTTTGGTGCGTCCGTTGCGTTGGGCAATCCATACCGACTGGTGCTTTTCAAGAATGGCATATCGCATGTAGGAAGAGACTTCCATGGAGTTTCTGTAGAAATCATGTACAGAGCCTCCTCTGACGATGCGGAACATTTTGTTCATTTTGCCGATGTCAATGACCAGACCACCTTGCATCAGGTTGCTGCCGAAAGTAATTTCGCTGGTGTCGAGCTGGTGCTTGTCCAGAATGACCTGTAGCAGGGCGGCGTCCAGCAAAATATCGCGGTGGTTGGCAATGAACATATAATTATGCTCCGGTTTTAGTTGCTCAAATCCTTTATACTGCATGCCATTGCTGGTTTGTCGCAATATGCTGTTGAGGGCTTGGAGCATGAATTTTTGCTGGAACTCTTTGACCGTTTTTATTTTGAGAAATTCCTTCCGGATGTATTCAGTGTCCTGCTTTGGAAACAGATATTGGATGATGTTGCCAAAGAAAGGACTGGCCGCCACTCGGGCTACTGCAGAGGGAATTTCCTGGTCGTTGTATGGTCTGGTGTTTTCGAATTGGTTCATGTTGCGGGGATTATGGGTGAGATGGTTAGGAGGTTATGGGCTTTGGGCTTTGAGCAATGAGCTTTGGGCTTTGGGCGATGAGCTTTGAGCGATGAGCTTTGAATTTTGAATTTTGAATTTTAAACTCATCCACCCTTGATTATTGCCTAGTGTTTCCGGTTATCAAAGAAAGTGACGGGTTTGCGGCTCATGGCGGGGAAGTTCTTTTGGCGGACATTCTCGGCGTTGTCGAGGACAATGTCGGGTGCCACTCTGATTTTGGCGCGGAATCTGTCTTTCAGATCTTTGATGACATCAAAATCAGTGCCTTCTTTTACTCCCACGGTGATGACAACTTCGTCGGTTTCGGTTTTGGGATTGGTATTCAAGGTGATGTAGTAGTTATCGACATAGCCGGTATTGCTGAGCACGTCGGCGATAGCTGGCGGATAAAGAGTGGTTCCTTTGTACTTGATCATGTGGTTTTTACGGCCTACGATGGGGCTGATGCGGAAAGAGTGGCGGCCGCATCGGCAGGGCTCGGTGTGTATGCTGGCCATGTCGCCGGTACGGAAGCGCAGCAACGGCATACCTTCCACGCCTAAGGTGGTGATGACCACTTCGCCCACCTCGCCTTCGGGCACAGGTTTGTCGTCCTCGCCGATGATTTCCACAATAATCAGTTCGGGATGGTGATGGCCACCGCAGGAATACTGGCATTCGGGGAAGGTGGTGCTCATCTCGGTGGACGAATAGGTGGCGTACAGTTCCACGTCCCACTTGTTTTTGATTTGCTGTCCCAGTGCGTTCAGATGGAAGTTCTGGTCACGCAGACCCTCGCCAATGCCGATGATGCGCTTGATGCTCGATTGGCGGTAGTCAATGCCATGAGCCTCAGCGTATTCAATCAGTCGCAGGATGAAGGAGGGAATGCACATGACGGTGTCAGGCTGGATGCGCTGGATGGTGTCCCATTGCAGTTCGGGGATGCCATTGCCCACACGGATAACTCCGGCTCCCAACTTGCGCAGTCCCAAAAAGTAAGCCAGTCCCGCCATGAACCGCTTGTCCATGGTGGTCATCAGCTGCAGCACATTGCCGGGTTTCAGTCCCGCGCAAGCGAAAGAAATGGCCTCGTTGTACGCCAGTCGCTCCAAATCGGCATCGGTGCAGGCAAAGGTCACGGGGTCGCCCAAAGTACCCGAGGTGGTGATATAGTCAATGACTTTCTCCTTGGGAACACAGAGGAACTCCATATTATGCAGTTGCAAGTCCTTCTTCTCGGTGAAAGGAATATGTTGCAGGTCTTCTAAAGTCTTTATTGAAGCGATATTGATATGGTTTTCTTCAAAAAGCCTCTGATAATAGGGAGAATGGGTTTGTAGATATTGCAACATATCACGCAAGCGCTCTTCCTGATAGGCTTTGATGACTTCTTTGGGTTGGAATTCGATTTCTGAAATCATATCTTTTTTGAACTTTGAATTCTGAATTTTGAATTTCCCTTCTTCCGGAAGGGATGCCCGAAGGGAGGGTAGTATAATTACTAATTGATAACTGTTTTCAGCCACTGTACAAACTCATACTTCCATTTTCCCGCTTCAGGGGCTTTGGCTTCGCTGAGACCGTAGCCGTGCCCGCCGGATTTATAGAGCATGAACTTGTGTTTGATGCCAGCTTTGGTAAGGGCTTTGTCCAAATCGACACTGTTTTGGTACATCACCACGGGGTCATCGATGGCGGTGACCAGAAAAACGGGGGGCATGTCCGCAGGGATGCTCTGTTCCATGGAGAAACGGTCGCGCTGTTCGGCATTGTAATGGCGGGTCAACAAGTTGCGGCGCGAGCGCTGGTGGGCGATGCTGTCTTGCATGGACACCACCGGATACACCGGAACCACAAACGCGGGTTTGAGAGAGATGTTGTCGGTCACACCCAAATCTTGGATGTAATTGATGCTGTGGAAAGCTCCGGTCATGGTGACCAGATGACCGCCTGCCGAGAAGCCCATGGTGCCGACTTTAGCGGGGTCAATGCCATATTCCGCTGCGTGTTGGCGCACATAGTGGATGGCATATTGGGCATCCTGGATCATGGCAGGGTGGTGATAGAGTTGCGAGCCGACACGGTATTTCAGCACGAAGGCGCTGATACCCATGCTGTTGAGCCATTCGGCCACCTCGAAACCTTCGGTGGCGATACCCATGGTGTGACCGTAACTTCCTCCCGGACAGACCACTACGGCGATGCCCGTGTTGTTGTCCTTGGGGGCCGGGTAAATGTATAATTTGCTGGGCATCTGTTTCATGCAAGATACATCCGCCCATAACTTGATGGTTTTAGTTTGTGCCATTACCTGAAAGAACAGACTGAAAATCAGTGCGAGAGTGAAGAGTCGTTTCATGTTCTTATGTGATTGTTTGTTTAGAGTTTAATGTTTATGGGTTATGGGTTATGGGTTTTGAGCTTTGAGTTTTGAGCATTGAGCATTGAGTTTAGGAGTTTATTGTTTAGGGTTTAGAGTTAAATGTTTATGGATTATGAATTTTGAATTTTGAATTCTATCAACTATTAATTATTAACTGTCAACTGTCAACTGTCAACTGT
>JAGBPS010000015.1 GCA_017633255.1 Bacteroidales bacterium | reverse complement strand
CCTTGAAACTCCGAACAACGGCTTCATCATGCCCGCTGAGAATGTGACCGTGACGGCCATCTTCAGCATCAACAACTACACCATCACATATATGGATGGTAACAACATGTTGGCTCAAGACACCTTCGCCTTCGGCGCTACAATTACTCCTATCGCCAACCCGACACGTGAGGGTTACACCTTCATGGGTTGGAACCCGGCTCTGCCCACTACTATGCCGGCTAACGACCTCACCGTTGATGCTCAGTGGCAGATCAACAGCTACGACATCACCATCAACCAGGTGACCGGCGGTACCATTACCGTAAGCTTCGCCGGTGAATCAGCCACCAGCTTCATCAGCACCACTACCGACACTGCTGCCAACTTCGAGACTTGGATCCAGCTGAGCGCTGATGCTGACTATGCATACGACTTCGTTGACTTTGTGGTGACGACCGCTTCCGGTGACACCCTCGAGACTCCGAACAACGGCTTCATCATGCCCGCTGAGAATGTAAATGTGACCGCCATCTTCACGCTGCACTACTTCAACGTTACTGTGAATGTCAGCGACGAGACCCCATGGGGTACTGTAACTGGCGGCGGAAGCTTCGTTTACAGCAGCACCGACACCTTAACCGCTACTGCTAACGACCAGTACATCTTCGTTGGCTGGAGTGATTTCAACACGGATAATCCGCGCGTGATCACAGTGACAAGCGACAGCGTCCTCACGGCTTACTTCATCCCTGAAGATATCGAAATCATCAGCGACGACACCTTGACGGGTTCTGTCAACGTTCACATTCCGGGAGGTCACTTGTCACCCACCTCACCGATTGTCATCACTGCTGTTCCGGAACCTCACTACCACTTTGTAAGCTGGAGCGACGGTAATACTGACAACCCAAGAACCATCCTGCCGATTCAGGCTGTTGGTCTGACCGCCATCTTCGCTATTGACCAGCATACCGTCACGGTGCTGAGCAACGATGACAACATGGGTATGGTAGATGGCAGCGCTACTGTCGACTACGGTTCAGTAATCCAGATTTCCGCAACTGCTCACACAGGCTATACGTTTATCAGCTGGAATGACGGCAACACAGAAAATCCGAGATACATCACTGTGGAATGCGACACCACCTTCATCGCCAACTTCCAGTTGACAGACGGTATCGAGGATGCTAACATGTCCAATGTGAACGTTTACAGCTACAACGACCAGGTAGTTATCGCCAATGCCGAAGGATTCTCCGTTGAAATCTTCGACATGAGCGGACGTCTGATTGTCAGCGAGAACAGCATCTCACAGTCTGTATGCAGATACACCATCACTACCGACGGCATCTACTTGGTGAAAGTCGGCAACAACTTGTTCAAGAAAGTGAAGATCGCCAGATAGGCACTTCATTTCGTCAAATGAAAGGTGACTTCTAACGGGGTCACCTTTTTTTTTATATTATAACATTCTGTTATATTGAAATTTTTTGTATTTTTGCAGCCCAATTTGAAAGAGGCTCTTCAAATTGACTTATAGACAGTTAACCTCATTGTAAAACCCTAAAAAAGCCTGTGATTTCAGGCAAAAAAGAATTATGTCAGAAGAATTATTAGAAAACCAGGAACCCGTAGCTGAACAAGCTCCCGTTGCAGAAGAGGCACCCGTTGTTGAAAAAGCAGCTGTGGCAGAGGAACTTCCCGAAGTGGAAAAGAAACCTCGCGTGATGCCTACCATCGTGAACGAGTACGGCGACCTCAACAATTTTGATTGGTCATCCTTAGACAAAAAAGGTCATAAATACGATGAGCAAGAGAAACTGAGACTGGAAGATGCTTACACCAAATCATTCAAATCCATCGATGAGCAAGCAGTCATCATGGGTAAAGTGGTGTCCATCAACAGCCGTGAAATCGTGGTGAACATCGGTTTCAAATCCGACGGTGTCATCGCCGCTTCCGAATTGCGTTACAACCCCGACCTCAAGATTGGCGACGAAATCGAGGTTTATGTGGAAAGCCAGGAAGACGCCAACGGCCAGTTGCAGCTCTCTCACAAGAAAGCACGCATCCTCAAATCATGGCAGCGTGTTAACGAGGCATACGACAATCAGGAAATCATCACCGGTTATGTTAAGAGCAGAACCAAAGGTGGTTTGATCGTTGACGTATTCGGCATCGAAGCCTTCTTGCCCGGTTCACAAATCGACGTTAAGCCCATCCGCGACTACGACGTATTCGTTGACAAGACCATGGAATTCAAGGTGGTTAAGATCAACCATGAGTACAAGAACGTGGTGGTTTCTCACAAAGCTCTTATCGAAGACGTTATCGAAGCCCAGAAGGCAGAGATCATCGCTCGCCTCGAAAAGGGTCAGATTCTGGAAGGTACCGTCAAGAACATCACTTCTTACGGTGTATTCATCGACCTGGGTGGCGTAGACGGTTTGATCCACATCACCGACCTGTCATGGGGTCGTATTATCCATCCCGAAGAAATCGTTCAGCTCGACCAGAAGATCAACGTGGTTATCCTCGACTTCGACGAGAACAAGAAACGTATCGCTCTCGGCTTGAAACAGCTCACTCCGCATCCTTGGGACGCTCTTGACCCGAACCTCAAAGTGGGTGACAAGATCAAAGGTAAAGTGGTGGTCATCGCTGACTACGGCGCATTCGTTGAGATTCTGCCCGGCGTTGAAGGTTTGATCCACGTTTCAGAGATGTCATGGTCACAGCACCTGCGCACCGCTCACGACTTCCTGAAAGTCGGCGACGAAGTGGAAGCTGTTGTGTTGACTCTCGACCGCGAAGAGAGAAAGATGTCTCTCGGTATCAAACAGCTGATTCCGGATCCATGGGCAGACATCCTGACCAAATATCCTGTTGGCTCGAAACATACCGCTACCGTCCGCAACTTCACCAACTTCGGTATCTTTGTTGAACTCGAAGAAGGTGTTGACGGTCTGATCCACATCTCCGACCTGTCATGGTCCAAGAAAATCAAACATCCGGCTGAATTCACCAAGATCGGCGAACCCATCGAGGTTGTCGTTCTCGAAGTGGACACTGAGAACCGTCGTCTGAGCTTGGGTCACAAGCAGCTCGAAGAGAATCCTTGGGATGTTTTCGAAACCGTTTTCACTGTTGGTTCTATCCACGAAGGTACCATCACCAGCATGACCGACAAGGGTGCTATCGTTGCACTGCCTTACGGTATCGAAGGTTTCGCCTTCAACCGCGGTCTGATGAAGGAAGACAAGTCTACCGCCAAGGTTGACGAAGTACTGCCTTTCAGAGTGATCGAGTTCTCGAAGGAAGCCAAGAAGATCACCTTGTCTCATACTAAGGTATGGCAGGAGACCAAGGAAGACGAAGAGAAACGCATCAAAGCTGAAGAGAAGAAGAAACTGAAAGACATCAACAAAGTGAACGAAAGCAACGCTGAAAAGACCACTTTGGGTGACTTGACTATTCTTCAGTCTCTGAAGGAAGACTTAGAGAAAAACGAACAATAATAGTTAATCTCTATACCAAAAAAAGGTCGCTCTGTTGAGTGGCCTTTTTTTTTGCAAGCTTCATCTCATCATTCCTTGATAATCTGGGAAATCTCCTTACGGGCTTTCACCCCCTCAGGGCAAGGCCATAGAGGATAAACGTGGCCCATCTTCTCTGCAACATGCAGGGTCACCTCCACACCAGCAGCCTTCATCATTTCATAAGCACAAACTATGTCGGTATAGAATATCTCCCATGTGCCAGTGAAGAGATCTATAGGCGGAAGTCCCTTCATGTCGCCATATAAGGGCGAAATCATCGGGTCGCGCGGATTCTTTTCGCCAGCCCAATCCGCACCTACTTTTCGTAACACCTCTGCATTGAGGAAGGTGTCATGCTCCTGTATTGCATCATCGCCCCCCAACACATCAACCCAAGGCGAGATGAGCACCAAACGGCCAGGCATTTCAAGTGAGTTGTCACGTATCTGTTGCGCCAAGGCAAGCGCAAGACCGCCACCGGCCGAATCGCCCATAATGATGATACGATTGGCGGAATACTGATTCACTAACCCTATTTGGGAGTATCAAATCGAAGAAAACACTATTGTTTCACAATTTTGCAAGTCCCCAACAACTGACGTCCCTCAAAAGCTTTTATGAAATACACACTGGAAGCAAATGAAGACAGATCTATCTCTGTAATTTCACCAGCCATTTTCCATGTATTCAGCCATCTGCCATACATATCGTATAACTGGATCTCCACATCATCCACTTGTTCATTTCCTATAACCAACTGAACATTGACTTTATCCTTGGCGGGATTCGGATATACATCCAGAACTGACAGCTTCAAATAATCATTGACACCTGTTTCTATGGTAAGATGCAAGGTCACCACGGAATCACAACCATTTACAGATGTATAGTTAAATGTATATTCACCGTTCTGTACTGTACCCAGCATAAAAACAGTGTCTCCATACACGTAGGGCAAATCACTCTCATGAATAGTCAGATAATCATCCATGATCAGTTCACATGGCTCTGTTGTAAATGACAACTCTTCACCATATACCGTGCCTAAGGCATTGGTTGCAAACGCACGAACGTAATAGATAGTATTGGCATGCAAACCTCCCATAATGACAGTATAAACAGGACCTCTGGGTTCATTCCCATCGTATATGGCACAATTGTCTTGTATGTCGGGATCTGTCGAAGTGCTCCAACAAACGCCCCTCGTACATGACGGATCGTGTCCGTCACTTTGTAACGTTGCTTGACAATACGCTGAAAAAGCAGTGATATTATAAACCTGCATTGTATTTACTGACGGTTGCATATAAAAAGGTGTTGCACAATCTGAAGGCGCTGACATTTGACCGCCTTCGCAAGAAGTGGATACTTGGTAGCAAGCACTGGTATCGTATGGAGTTATAACGTATTCAGTACCATGAATACCTGAAGCAATGACCACGCTATCAGACAAAATATTATAGCTTATATCGGGACCAATAACATGGGCACGAATCATCCAGTTGCAATTGTAGAAAGAATAAGAACCTAAAGCAGTCAAGGTCGTCCAATTTCCACCCCAATGCACCACATTACCATAGCCATCATTAGCATTTTGATTGTCCGTAACACCCGCCGGATAAACATAATAGCCGTCGCTCGTAGGAGCGTTAACATCGCATTGGTAACCAATCCATAAAGCTTGGGATGCATCAATCACGTATGGAGTATCCAAAACGATGTCACTCCAACCAGAAAAGGACGTCACCTCATCAGGACTAATCACCTGTTCGTACACAGGGACAATGGATGCGGGACCAGTTGTATCAGAACCACCGACCCAGATACGAATAGTATAGGTAGTATATAATAAAGTACCCGTGAAACACCCTCCAATACTGGTAACGGCAGAACCATCATAGGGACTCAAATCAGCGGAAGTGAACAAGTGGTATGCTCCAAATGAGTATGATGAATTGCCCAAACCGAGTGAAGTATGACGTACCGTATCCGTAGCCTGACTTATCACCCCATTTCCGACGGCATTCCATGTTAGCGTCAAACTACCATTATCTATTATAGATTGTACATTTGTCGGCGGGTTATCACATACACTTCTGATTAATCCCAATGACGAAGTCTGCGCATTGCCAACCATTACCAAGGCCAGCAAAAAAATAATAACAAAATAGATTTTTCTCATAATAAAATAATATAACAACGTGATTTTTACAGGTACACCTCCAACAACCTGCTCTTTCCTTCGGGAATGAGATTCAACTCGGGGGTGCAGGCGGGCACCAGCATCACCTCACCGGTGCGCAACTCAAACTGCTCGTCGTCGGTGAAGGCATGCACATGTCCTTCGATACACATATATATTATAAAGGAATCAATCTCTGTATAGGTCTTCTTCAAGGGTTGTTCAAAATAAATTTCATTTAAATTGAAGAAGCTGGAACGCAGGAGTTTGCTAGTGGCATTGAACTTCTCCTCATAATCCACTTTGCCAGCGGGAATCGAACATTCTTCCTCCTTCTCATTTGTATCTTCTGTTTTCCCTATCTGACTGTTTTTACCAGAAGAAGCTGCATGCTCCGTCTCTACATTGGGAGAAGAGCTATCATTTTGAGAAGTCTTGTCGTCTTCGAAATGGATGGCGTCGAAAGCCTCGTCCACATGCAACTCGCGACTGTTGCCGTTTGCATCCACACGGTTCCAATCGAAAATGCGATAGGTCACATCCGAAGGCTGCTGGATTTCGGCCAACAACACTCCCCTCCCTATTGCATGCACCGTACCAGCGGGAATAAAGAACAGGTCGCCTTTCTTCACTGGATAGAAGCGCAAAAGCTGATCTACCGTTCCCTCCTCCACGGCATCCCAATACTGGTCGCGAGTCACACCATCCTTAAAACCCACATACAGTCCCGCACCTTCATCAGCCTGAATCACATACCACATCTCCGTCTTGCCGTTCATGCCATAGCGTTCCTGCGCCAGTTTGTCGTCGGGGTGCACCTGTACCGACAAGTCATCAGTCGCATCTATATACTTAATCAACAGCGGGAAACCAAGACCATATTTGTCATACACCTGGTCACCCAACAAGTCACCCATGTATATCTCTATCAACTCATTCAAGTCATTCTCATCAGCAAAAAAGCCATTGGCCACCACCGACACATTATCCTCTATCGCCGAGATCTCCCAACTTTCCCCACAATGGCTCATATTAAACACGGGACGATGAAGCACTTTTCTGATTTTCTCTCCACCCCAGATCTTTTCTTTGAAAAAGGGCTTGAATTTTAACGGATACAACATATTTCTAGTGATTTGGAACGTATATTTGTCGATTTTTAGGCTTATAATTAGGCATATCCTTATCCGGATTACGACGATTCACACTCTTGACGAACAGCCATTTGCC
The DNA here is from genome assembly GCA_017633255.1 of Bacteroidales bacterium. Lineage (GTDB taxonomy): Bacteria > Bacteroidota > Bacteroidia > Bacteroidales > WCHB1-69 > RUG11690. Next base: position 19,377 of record JAGBPS010000015.1, on the reverse strand, counting down.
CTTGTCCAACACAAAACCCTGATTCAGGCTGGACTCTGGCACCATAAACGACGGAAGATTAGGCACCCCCTCGTCCATCGGTATCAGTTCATCAAAAACTATCATCTTGGCATACACCTTGTCATAAGTCACCTGCTTGGTTTTCGGATCACGCTTGCCAGTGCCCACATTATACGACTGGTACTCATAATTCAGGCTCATGGTGGCGTCCTTGGAATACGCAATAATGACCCTGCTGCATTTTTCGGTATATTTCTTGAAGATATTCGCACCAAAGACAGGAGTCATATCATTCTTGAAATGAAGCACTTCAATAATTTTCTCGTTGGTAAATAGGTCATTGCCGTTCCAGCCCAGCAAGGTGTAATAAGTCTTTTCGCCGCTCTCCATCGGAATCACCTTGTAATACACCGCACCATACCAGCGGTTATGGTTGCCCACGTAGGTCTTGGGATAGTCAATGGAATAGCGTTTGTCGTACAACGGAATCACATCATAATGCTTTCTGGCTGCATTATACACCTGCAGGAAACCAAAATTCTCATAGCTATAATCATCCTTGATGATGTACCAGGTGAATATCTTGAACAACTTGTCGGGAGCGGTGACCACCGAGAAATTTTTCACCGAATCCCACTGGAACTTGAAAGAACCATCCATCTGCAACACGTTCTCCATCAAGTACATAAAATCCTCATTCCGGCTCAAACGCTCCGTTTCCGATGCCCCGTTCATCACCTGGTCGCGCATATTGATCAGCGAATCTTCCCACAAACGGAAGTCAATACCCTTCTTCTGCTTCTGCCCCAAGGAGGCAAAACAACAGAGTACCAGTCCGATGACAATAATATATCTACGCATTCCGATGCAAATAAACTGCAAAATTACATATTTTTTTGATAGCAGTAGTTAAGAAACGTTATTTTTATGGTTGATATTGTATAGTGATTAGGGGTTAGGGATTAGGGATTAGGGGTTAGTATGAGCTATGAGCTATGAGCTATGAGTTATGAATTCAAAATTCAGAATTCAGAATTCAATTTGCTAATTAACTAATTTGCTAATTTGCTAATTAAAATTGGCACATTATCTCATTAGCACATTAGCACATTGAAAAAATTTGTATCTTTGCAAATTCTATTTAAACCAAACTGAATATGATTAATATCACATTACCTGACGGTTCCGTCAAACAGTACAACCAAGGTGTTACGCCTTACGAGATTGCCAGCAGCATCAGCGAAGGACTGGCACGCAACGTATTGGCTGCCAATGTCAACAACCAGATTGTGGAACTCAACCGCCCCATCAACGAGGACGCTGAAGTGAAGCTGCTGACATGGAATGACGAGGATGGCAAGGGTGTGTTCTGGCACAGCTCCGCCCACCTGATGGCCGCCGCCATTGAGAGCCTTTATCCCGGTGTCAAGTTCGGCATCGGTCCCCATATCGAGAACGGCTTCTACTACGACATCGATTTCATGGATTACAGCATCTCTTCCGATGACTTCCCGAAAATCGAGGCCAAAATGCAAGAGCTGGCCTCCCAGAAAATCAAATTCGTGCGCCGAGAGGTGTCCAAAGCCGAAGCATTGGATTACTTCACCAAGAAAGGTGACGAATATAAACTGGAATTGATCAACGACCTGGAAGACGGCACCATCTCTTTCTATGAGAGCGGTCCCTTCACCGACCTCTGCCGCGGTCCGCACTTGTACGACACCGCCTCCGTCAAGGCCATCAAGCTGCTGAAAACCGCAGGTGCCTACTGGCGTGGCGATGAGAAGCGCAAACAGCTGACCCGTATCTATGCCATCACTTTCCCGAAAAAGAAAGAGTTGGACGAATATCTCGTATTGTTGGAAGAAGCCGCCAAGCGCGACCACCGCAAACTGGGTCGCGAGATGGAATTGTTCACCTTCTCACCACTCGTGGGACAGGGTCTGCCTTTGTGGTTGCCCAAGGGTGCTGCCCTGCGCGACCGTCTGGAACAGTTCCTCCGTAAAGTACAGAAAAAATATGGTTACCAGCAGGTTATCACTCCGCATATCGGTAATGTGAACCTTTATAAGACCTCTGGTCACTATGCCAAATATGGTGCGGACTCTTTCCGTCCCATCACCACCCCGCAGGAAGGCGAGGAGTTCTTCCTCAAACCGATGAACTGTCCTCACCACTGCCAGATCTACGCCGCCCGTCCGCGTTCATACAAAGAACTGCCGCTCCGTCTGGCCGAGTTCGGCACCGTATATCGTTACGAACAAAGTGGTGAATTGCATGGTTTGACAAGGGTTAGAGGATTTACGCAGGACGATGCGCACCTCTTCTGTACCTCCGACCAGATCAAAGAGGAATTCTGCAAGGTTATCGACATTATCCTTTATATCTTCAAAACGCTGAAGTTCGAGAACTACAAAGCTCAGGTTTCATTGCGCGATCCCAACAACAGAGAGAAGTACATCGGTACCGACGAGAATTGGGAGAAAGCACAGCGCGCCATCATCGAAGCCGCTGCTGAAAAGGGCTTGAATACCATCGAAGTGGAAGGCGAAGCCGCTTTCTACGGTCCGAAACTCGACTTCATGGTGAAGGACGCTATCGGCCGCGAATGGCAGTTAGGCACCGTACAGGTGGACTACAACCTGCCCGAGCGTTTCGGTCTGGAATACACCGATGCCGACGGTCTGAAGAAGCGCCCGGTGATGATTCACCGCGCCCCCTTCGGCTCCATGGAGCGTTTTGTGGCTGTGCTGCTTGAGCACACCGGTGGCAACTTCCCCTTGTGGCTCACTTCCGAGCAGGTTATCATCCTGCCTATCAGTGAGAAATACATGGATTACGCCCAAAAGGTGCAGGCGGCTCTGGAAGAGAAGGATATCCGTGTGGTGATTGACGACCGCAACGAGAAGACCGGTCGTAAGATCCGTGACGCCGAGACCCGCAAGGTTCCGTTCATGCTCATCGTGGGTGAGAAGGAAGAAGCCGACGGTCTTGTTTCCGTTCGTAAACATGGAAATATTGATAGTGGCACTATGCCACTTTCCGACTTTGTCAACCTCATCGACGAAGCCATCAAGGCAGAATTGGCAAATTAATTTACTACCCCGCCCTTCGGGCACCCCTTCTAAAAGAAGGGGAATTTAAGCTCCCCTCGAGCACGGAGTGCGAGACTCCCCTTGAGGGCGCAGCCCGAAACTCCCCTGCGCAGCACTCCCCTATAACACAGCACATTGTTAATTAGCACATTAAAGAAATGTTTGAAAGTTTAACCGACAGATTAGAAAGAGCGTTTAAGATCATCAAAGGTCAGGGCTATATTACCGAAATCAATGTGGCCGAGACAATGAAAGAGGTGCGCAAAGCCCTCTTGGACGCTGACGTGAGTTATAAAATCGCCAAGGACTTTACCGACACCGTAAAGCAGAAGGCTTTGGGTATGAACGTGCTGAAAGCCGTTTCCCCCAGCCAGCTGATGGTGAAAATCACCTACGACGAGCTGGTGAGCCTGATGGGCCGCGACGCCATTGACATCAACATCAAGAGCGATCCCTCCATCATCCTGATGGCCGGTCTGCAAGGTTCCGGTAAGACCACCCACGCCGCCAAGCTGGCCAACATGCTCAAGAAGAAGCGCAACAAGAAACCCTTGTTGGTGGCCTGCGACGTATACCGTCCCGCCGCTATTGACCAGTTGAAGGTCCTGGGCGAGCAGATTGATGTGCCGGTTTATACCGAAGAAGGCAGCAAAAAGCCTGTTGAAATCGCCAAAAACGCGGTCAAATACGCCAAGGAATACGGCTACAATGTGGTGCTCATCGATACCGCCGGTCGTCTGGCTGTGGATCAGGAGATGATGGACGAGATTGGCAACATCAAAGATGCTGTCAACCCGCACGAGATCCTCTTCGTGGTGGATGCCATGACTGGCCAGGATGCTGTCAATACCGCCAAAGCTTTCAACGACAAGCTGAACTTCGACGGTGTGATTCTGACCAAGATGGACGGTGACACCCGCGGTGGTGCCGCCCTGACCATCAAGGCCGTAGTGAACAAGCCTATCAAGTTCATCGGACAAGGCGAGAAGATGGAAGCCCTCGATGTCTTCCACCCCGACCGTCTGGCAGAGCGTATCTTAGGCATGGGTGATATCCGTTCCTTCGTGGAAAAAGCCCAGATGCAATACGACGAGGAAGAAGCCGCGAAACTACAGAAGAAACTGGCTAAAAACCAGTTCGACTTCAACGACTTCCTCACCCAGATTGCACAGATCAAGAAGATGGGCAACATCAAGGATTTGATGTCAATGATTCCGGGTATGGGCAAAGCCATCAAGGACATGGATATTGACGATAACGCCTTCAAGAGCGTGGAAGCCATCATCCTGTCCATGACGCCGTACGAACGCGAACATCCCGATATTCTTAACGGCTCACGCCGCAAACGTATCGCCATGGGTAGTGGCACCGACATCTCCGAAGTGAACCGTCTCGTCAAGCAGTTCGACGAGACTCGCAAAGTGATGAAGATGGTGAACAACGGCAAGGCCAAGAACCTGATGCGCGCGCTGAACACTCCGGGAAGAAGATAAAAGAAAGAATCCTACATATCGAACATCTCATCCTTGAAATTGATGAGATACACTTTCTCTGTGGCACGGGTCAAGGCGGTGTACAACCATCGCACAAATTCTTTGTCCACCGCATCATCCGGCAAATAACCCTGATCTACAAACACCACTTTCCACTGACCACCCTGGGTCTTGTGGCAGGTTAACGAATAGGCAAATTTCACCTGTACCGCATTCAGGAATGGGTCGTTCTTGATTTTCAAATAGCGCAAGCGCTTGTTCGCAATATCCTGATAATCCATTGATACCTCCTGATACAGCCGGTTGTTGTCCTCCTGAGTCAGCGAGGCCGCCTCACAGTCCAGACTTTCCAGAATCATCTTTACATCAATATTCGGATACTGCGGATAATCGCACAAACGCACGGTCACATCCGCGAAATGAAAGCCGTAGATTTCCTGTATCTTATTTATTGCCAATATCTCCATAATATCACCATTGGCAATAAAGCCCACCTCCGACCCCTCGTCCACCCAATAGTAATTGTTCTTCACCGCCATCAGATAATCCCCTGCCGCAATCTGGTTCTCTCTGAACAATATCCTGTTCCGGATCTCACTGTTGAACATGAAAGCCCTCTTGTTAGAGCGGGTAATGGTCACAATCTCGTCGTGGTCATAGTGATTGTACAGCGTATTCAGCTCATCTTCCAAAGTCGCTCCTGAGATACGCTGAAAATCGGGGAAATCAGCTCCGCTGAAAAAGGGAAAGTCATAATCTTGGTATTTCAACTTATGACGCAACTGATTCGCATTAAACAAAATACCGGAATCCAGAGCTTGTCGCACCACATCCGTCAACTGGCAGGAGACCAGATTCAGATTGAATGAATGGCGGAGATAATCTATTTGCAGTGCAGGACTCTCATCAGAATGAACCGGAGGCAGCTGGGCATCATCACCGATAAAGAGCAGCTTGTTCTGGTTTCCCTCAAAGACAAAATTGATCAAATCCTCCAGCACGCTCCTCGAAGAAAACAAGTCGGAACGCTGTTGGGAATCAGAAATCATGGACACCTCATCCACAATGAACAAAGTGTTATTCAGTTTGTTCTCTTTCCTGCTGAAATGCAGCATGCCCTCCTGCATCTGCACCCGGTAAATATGCTTGTGAATGGTAAAGGCCTTATTGCCGGAATACACCGAAAAGACTTTCGCAGCGCGACCTGTAGGTGCCAGCAGCACCACGCGCTGCCGCAACTGGTTCAGGGTCTTCACCAAAGCACTGACCAAAGTTGTTTTACCCGTACCGGCATAGCCTTTCAACACAAACAAGCCATGGGTTTGGGGAGTGGTCACGAACTCGGACAACATGCCGATAGCCATTTCCTGCCCTTGTGTGGGCTCAAAGGGAATCTGCTGACGAAAACGAGCCTGAAAATCCTGTTTAGAAAGCATGACCGATAGCAAATTTAAAGCCCTGTGCCCAATACCACAACTTGCTGTTTTTGTCTTTGGCGGCTACCCATTCTGAGTTAATCCAGGGACCACCATATTCTTTCAGTCGTGGGTCATAGAAGGGAACCGCATAATCCAAACGGATAATGAAGAAGTTGAAATCCAAGCGTATACCCACACCGGCACACAAAGCCAATTCCTTATAGAAACGCTTGAAACTGAACTCCGCATCCTTCATACCCTCATATGAACGGGACATCCAAACATTACCGGCGTCAATAAAAACACCATACTTGAAGGCTTTGTATATTGTACCTCGATACTCCAGATTCATTTCCAGTTTCACATCACCCGTATATTCCACCAGTCGTCCACCTGGACCATGATAGGCTCCAGGGCCAACCCCACGGAACGGGAAGCCTCTCATGCTGTTACTTCCGCCCAGATAATAACCCAATTCGTATGGAATAACACTCTCCTTATCTAACGGAAGCCTAAATCCCATATTAAAACGCATCGCCACCGCATTGTCCTCGTTAATGGTTCTTAAATACTTGAAAGTAAACTCGAAGCCTTCGTAAGTGGTATATACATATTCACCCATAGTCCAGCGTTCTTGAGGAGAAAACAAGGCATTCAGTCCTTTAAGCAACAAGCCACTTGACTCAAAAGCAAAGATAAAGCGCATGCTGTTTTTCTTCTGCTGGTATTGCTTAAAAGGAACTACATAATTGAAAGTATATTTCAACGACAGCAGGAAAAATTGATTGAAACGGGCTTTATAAGATTCCTGATAATATTCCGTATATAAAAGGCCTCGGGAATTATCATTATTGATGGTTCTAAACTCCACCGGCATAACCTCATGGCTCATATGTATATTAGGTTGAATGGTGTAGAAATAGCTCGCATTGAACATCCATTTTTTATACAAACCCGAATAAGTAACACCCAACATCACGGAGGTGGTATATTTCAGGGCATTGGGGTTCTCATAATGCTTGAACAGGAACAATCTCGGGAAGTCGAGTTTCACATTTACGCCAAATTCAGGATACCGGTATATTTTCGAATAATAAAAATAACTGCCATAAATATTGAAAGTGAAATTCTCCGCGCCCTTGAACAGATTCTTGTTGCCGTATGTGAACGACAAACCGCTCTTGTCTGAACGCACATCCACCTGACCTCCAATACTATGCACCTTCCTTCTCACCAACTTATACTCCGAATTCAAGCGACCTGTCTTGGTGACAGAATCCCGTTTGGATATGTCCTCCTTGAAAACAATATCCACCGAACTGAAGTTATTCAGGTCTTGTAAACCCTTTTTGGATCGCGAATACAGATTCTCCGAGTACATGGTTCCTTTTTTGCTATAAATCTTGTCAGTCAAGGTTCTGTATTTGAAATCCTTTTTCAACTTGCCGTTCTTACGATATTTGTTCTTGATTTTAGGAGTGATAAACGCATACGTGGTAGAGTCGCTTTTCAAACGGAAAGTATAGAACAACGTAGTATCGTAACTCACCGTATCCGCTATCAGCACATTGTAATTCGGATACACACTCACATTCTCGAAATAGTACTTGTACCGGCTTTTTTCCACCAGCTGGACATTGGTAGTATCCATCACAAAGGTCAGAGTGAGGGTTTTGTTCCCTTTTTCGTCCAGATACTGGCCTGACATGATGGTGTCCACTTCGCAGTAGAACAGTGCCGAATTGACATAATAATACCCTTCATTTCTCAGTAACGTAACCATACGGCCTATCTCATCCGAAATCAAATCCTCATCATACCTCATGCCTTTCTTGATCAGCGACTCACGCATATTGAGGACAAAAACCTTTCTGAACTCAAAAACAGGCACATTCGTGCTAACCCTGCGCACATAGTAAGGCTCATTGGCTTTCACATAATAGTTTACCTGTGCCTTTTTCGGTCTGGGAAACACCACCTCTGAACTCACTTCAGCATGGAAAAATCCTTTTTTCTTCATGACAGTCTGCAGATTCTGCTCCGACTTTTCAATCAGCACTGAATCGAGCAGCACCGGTGGCTCGCCCACACTCTCCCGTAACCAACGACGGAATTTGGTATCTTTCAATTCTCCCGTTTTCTTGCTGACTTTCGGCTGGGACTCTCCATACAAAGAGGTCTTGAGATTGAAAATCCCCATGAACTTGTTGTTCGGTAAGGGCTGCACGTAATTCACCATTCCCGAGAACTCATCCCCTTTTACATCCTTCATGGTCACCGTGTTCTTAACCAGCATGTACTCATTGTCCTTCAATATCTTGGTGGAACTGCACGAAGACAGAAGGAGCACTGCAAGTAGTATGATTAAGAGAGGGCGTTTCATTATAGGGGTTAGGTTACAGGGGTCAGGGGTCAGGGGTCAGTGATTAAGGATTATGGATTATGGATTATGAATTTAAGAATAATTGGCACATTAGCACATTGTTAATTAGCACATTAAAAACTTTCAGTTTTCAGTTTTCAGTTTTCAATTTTCAACTATCTCATATCATTCACATCCACCCCCGGATGTTTACTCATGTCGAAGGTGAATGAAGCGTCGTCAATAGTTGTATTTACCACCAGTTTGTCAATATGATAGCTGTAACTGGTATTGTCTTTCTCGAATGCGGCGATACTGATGATTTCCTGTTTGGCCTTGTCGATTTTCAGTCTGATTTTATAGAAAGAACTCGACTTCAGCGGCATCAGGTCAATAATCTGTACCACTTTGTTGTTTTCATTTTCCTCTCTGATGAATTTAGCCCGGTACTCTTTGTCCCAATCACTCAATATCTTAGCGGGATTCAACAGATTATCTTCTTCTTCAATATATTCAAAAATGGAAACCTCGTTCACATCTTTCTGATAGTTCCACAGCGTCTTGCCATCGCAATAACTGGTCTGATTTCCGAATTCAAAAGTGTATTTATCACCCTTGATGGTTATCTTTCCTGTCTTGCTGTCCAGCACCTTGCCGTTTTTCTCGCATTTATAGGTATAATCAATTTTCATGCTGCTATAAGCGGCGTATTTTGAAGCGAGTTTTTTCAAAATCGGGGTGGCACCCCCATCCACATCCTGTGCACTCAGCGCAAAAACTGAGAGGAGGGCTACGATGATGAGGCTTATTCTTTTCATTTTCAATAGATTTTTAATTTAACTGTCATCTTTTTTTAGTTGACAAAAATACAATATTTTACATTATTGATGAAAGAAACTTTTCGGAGTTTAAAGAATACCCATTTTCTGCAAGATAACTCTCAGTTCCTCAGAAGTTTTCACCTTCACCTCGCGGGGCTTGCCGCTACGCTCCGCCGGCCCCACAATGCCGAATTCCTCCAGCTGGTCCATGATACGCCCTGCCCTGTTGTAACCGAGCTTCATCTTGCGCTGGATGCTGGAAGTGGAACCCTGCTGAGTCTGAACCACCAAGGTGGCCGCATCCATGAACAGCGGATCAATCTCGTCAGAGTCAAACTCATCGCCGCCATCCATACCACGGTCATCACCAGTTTCTTCCGCCACTTCCGGCAAAAGGAAGGGTTCGGGATAAGCCTGCTGCTCCTCGATGAAATTGACAATACGCTCTACCTCAGGAGTATCCACAAAAGCACACTGCAGACGAATCATGTCGCTGCCCGTGGAAATCAGCATATCGCCCTTACCAATCAGCTGGTTGGCACCGCTGCCGTCGAGGATGGTGCGGGAGTCAACGATAGAGGTGACACGGAAAGCAATACGTGCCGGAAAGTTGGCCTTGATGATACCCGTGATGATGTTGACAGAAGGACGCTGGGTAGCGATAACCAAATGGATACCGATGGCACGCGCCAGCTGAGCCAGACGGGCAATCGGAGTTTCCACCTCACGGCCCGCCGTCATAATCAAATCACCGAACTCATCGATAATCAGCACGATATAGGGCAGATAACGATGTCCGAGAGCCGGTGACAACTTGCGGGCACAGAACTTGGCATTGTATTCCTTAATATTTCTGGTCTTGGCAATCTTCAGCAAATCATAACGCTGGTCCATCTCCGAGCAGAGAGAACTCAGCGTGCGCACCACCTTCTTGGTATCGGTGATGATGGCCTCCTCCACATCCGGCAACTTAGCCAGATAATGGTTCTCGATGGCCGAATACAGAGTAAACTCCACCTTTTTGGGATCCACCAGTACGAACTTCAGTTCCGACGGATGCTTGGTATAGAGCAAAGAAGTGATGATGGCATTCAAACCCACGGACTTACCCTGACCGGTGGCACCTGCCATCAGCAGGTGAGGCATCTTGGCCAAATCCACCACAAACGGCTCATTGCTGATGGTTTTGCCCAAGGCAATCGGCAACTCGAACTTGTTGTTCTTGAACTTCTCGGAAGACAGCACATCCTTCATTGACACGATATTCGGCGACTTGTTCGGCACCTCGATACCGATAGTACCACGTCCCGGAATAGGAGCGATAATACGGATACCCAATGCCGCCAAACTCAAAGCGATATCGTCTTCCAGATTTTTGATCTTGCTGATACGCACGCCCTCGCCCGGCACAATCTCGTATAAAGTAACGGTCGGTCCCACCGTAGCCGTGATATTTTTGATGGTAATACCGAAGTTATTCAGGGTCTGCTCAATACGTTTCTTTTTCTCAATCAATTCCTGACGCATCTGCTCCTCGCTGGCTTCCTTGGCAGGATAGTCATTCAGCAGGTCAAGAGTTGGAAACTGATAGAATGACAGGTCCTTGCGGGGATCATAGTCCTCCAACGGTTCCGTCGCCACAGTCTCTGTCGCTGGTTCCGCCTCTGTCTCGCCTTCCACCACCTGCTCATTTTCCGTCAGTTCTCCTTCATTCTCGCTGGAAGGCTCACCTGTGGCAATACGCACCTCAAACGGCACTTCATCCTGCTTTTTCGTCTCTCTGTTTTTCACCACCGGCTTGAAAATGTCCTCTTCCTCCACTTCGGGTTCAGGAGTTGTCTCTTTCAACAGATCATCCAGTTTATCCTCTTTTTTCTCGGGCTCCGAAGGACCGAAATGGAACACCTTTCCACGGTATTCCTCACTCAGCTCATTCTTATTGGTGATATACAAATCCGACAGTTTCGTGTCATCGGTCTGAGGTTCAAACTTTTGTTCCTCCTCTTCCTCGTCTTTGCCACCGAACCATCTTTTCCGTTTCTTCTCCGACTTCACTTCCTCTCCATCTTCACCATCCTCAGAAGCATTCCGTTTGGGTAAACGTATTTTCAGCAGGGTACTCATCGAGAAATTAAAGCAAAGAATCATGATAATCAGCAGAAAAGCAATCAGAATAAGAATGGCCATAAGTTTTCCTGTTGCCCCTATCAGCAATTCGGACAAATAATTACCAAAATCTCCGGCAAAATAGCCTTTCGCGGACTGATACACAAAGACGCCTAAAGAAACAGAAAGCCAAGACATGGTCAGCAATGTGGCCACTGTGGTGCGGAAAAGCGGAAGAATGGACTTGCCGAATGTCAGACGGATGCCATACAGAAGAAACAAAAAGGCGAAACCTACGGAAAAAATTCCCATGCAGCAATCACCGAAGAAATAGGCCAAATGCGCTCCCACCGTACCGGCAACATTTTCCGGATGCACCTCCGAAGACGCCACATGCGAGGAATCCGCCGAATGATGAACGAAATAGGACACCAGCGACACCACCAGCAAAACGGAGAAGACCATCAGCAGCACTCCGTATATCTGCATGGCGCGAGGACCGAACAAGCCGCCGCCTGAAGAGGATGAGGAGGACTTTTCTCCGCTTTTTTTTCCTTTTTTCTTGCTTTTCTTATCTTTGGCAGCGGCCTTCTTGGACACCATCTTCCCTGACTTCCCGGTAGGGTGCGCCGCTGTCTTTTTTTGATTGGCGTTATACATAGAGCACAATTATTTCAAGGTAAATAAATATCTTACAAAAATACTTCAATTTATAATGGCATTCTGTTTTCAAAAAAAAAGAATATTAACAATAATATGTTTGAAATTTCGTTATCTAACATAAATGAAATTAGTGGAGTAATCGTATTTTTGTCAAAATTTTCATGATTATGAATTATCTCACATTATTGCAAGTAGAAAACACTGTTGGCGAGACTGTCGCCGAAGCTACAGAAAAACAGCTGAGCATTTTTGAATTGGTATTTGACGTTCACAGTCTGTGGATTATGATTCCGCTGATCCTGATGCTGTGTCTGGCCATTTACATTTTTGTGGAACGACTGCTGGTGTTGAACAAGGCTGGTCAGGTGGACCGCAACTTCATGAACAACATCCGCGACTTCATTCATGACGGCAAAATCGAGTCCGCCGTGGCTTTGTGCAAAGGCAACGACTCACCGCTGGCCCGCATGATTGAGAAAGGTCTTTCCCGTCTGGGCAAACCCCTCAACGACATTGCCGCCGCCATCGAGAATACTGGCAAGCTGGAAATCCAGCGTCTGGAAAAGCGTGTATCCATCGTGGGTACCATCTCAGGTGCCGGTCCTATGCTCGGTTTCTTGGGTACGGTAGTCGGTATGGTGATTGCCTTCCACAATATGGCCGCCAATCCCAACAATTTGGATGTCAGCACCTTGTCGGCAGGTATCTACACCGCCATGATCACTACCGTGGGTGGTTTGATTGTAGGTATCATCGCCTACTTCTTCTACAACATCCTGGTAAGCCGCATCTCCAACGTGGTGTATATGCTGGAAGCCAAGTCAACGGAATTCATGGATATGTTGCATGAGCCCATGTAATCAATGTGCTAATTAGTTAATGGGCTGAAAATTGTTTTTGCCATGAGCAGTGAGCTATGGGCTTTGAGCATAAAATTATTCATTAACTAATTTGCTAATTTAGAAATTTGCTAATTTTATTAAGATGAATATACAGCTGCAAAATAAACAGAACGTACAGTTTAATTCGGCATCCATGTCGGACTTGGTGTTCTTGTTGCTGATTTTCTTCATGATCACCTCGACCTTGGTGGCGCCGAATGCCATCAACCTGCTGCTGCCGCGGAGCAATTCGGGCAAGCAGTTAGCCTCCCGTAACATTGAAGTTTATATTGATGCCGACAAAAACTATTATGTGAACCCTACCAGCCACCAGTCAACTCCCATTGCTTATGAAGAGTTATTGCCTGCCTTGCAGGATGCAGCCGCCAATGACAATTCGGAGAATAAGTCCATCGTGCTGCGTGCCGACAAGACCGTTCCGATTGAGAATGTGGTGGCCCTGATGGATGTGCTGAACCAGCTGAACGACGAATACGAGGAAGCGGACCGATATAAGATTGTGCTGGCCACCGAAGCGAAGTAGGGGTTAGGGAATAGTGATTAGGGAATAGTGAATTCAAAATTCAGGATTCAGATAAAGAAGGGTTGGAGGTGATATTTATTTCCCGTAGGGAATCAATATCAATAGAAACGAAAAATAAAACATTCCATATTTTCCCGTAGGGAATTAATATCAATGGATAATGGACAAAGAAAAAAAATATAAAATCATATCGGCAGGGGTGACAACGGCAACCATGTTGTTGTTGATGGTTTTCATGATATGCTGTGGCTTCACGGAGATGGTTCCTCCTCCTCCCGCCAAGAAAGCTATCCTGATTGAACTGACTGCCAGTGGTGGCGGCGGCGGTGGCGTACAAGCCTCGCAACAAAAAACGCAGCCCGCCAGTTCCTCGGTGCCCGTGGCTACACAGAATGCCGAAGAAGCGCCTGTCATCAGCGGCACACACAAACCCAAAACCACTGCGGACAAGACTCCAGTGGTGGAAGAACCCAAACCTGACATGAACGCTGCTTATCGTCCTGGACGTGGCGGTGGCCATGGCGGAGGAAGCGGAACGGGTAGCGGAAGTGGCACAGGCAGCGGCCTGGGGCCCGGTGAAGGCGGCGGAAGCGGCGGTGGTATCGGCTATGGCACTGGCAACCGAGGTTACACCTACATGCCTGACCTTACCGTTTCAGAAACAGGTACCGTTTATGTGGAAGTACACGTGGATGTTAATGGCAATGTGCTGGAAGCCCGTGTCATCAACAACAGCAAATACCCCACCACCATCACCAACAGTCGCATCCAAGCCGACTGCGTGGCCAAGGCCAAAACCGCCAAGTACAAGAAAGGCAAGGAAGAATTGCGCATCATCGTTTTCAAATAATCCGAAAACATCATCTTGTTATGTATAAAGCATTGTTGGATAAGATTTTCCAGGCTTATCCCATGTACCATAAAATAGGCAGCGCCGCCTATAAAGAGGGTTTGGAGAATATCGAGGCCTTGATGGACATACTAGACCATCCCGAACGCAAATTCAAAGCCGTACATATCGCCGGCACCAACGGCAAAGGATCGGTAGCACACTTACTGTCCTCTTATTTTCAGGAGCGGGGCTGCAAAACCGGACTGTTCACCTCTCCGCATCTGGTGGATTTCCGAGAGCGTATCCGCCTCAATGGCCAGATGATCAGCGAGGAAGCTGTGCTGGCCTTTTTCGACAAATTCAAAACGCAATTCGACCAGCTGGAGCCCTCCTTCTTCGAGATGACCACTGCCCTGGCTTTCTATTATTTTGCGGAACAGAAAGTGGATGTGGCCGTGATTGAAGTAGGCCTCGGAGGCCGCCTGGACGCTACCAACGTGCTCTCTCCCCTACTCTCCGTCATCACCAACATTTCCTTGGAACACACCCAGATGCTGGGCGACAGTATCGCCAAAATAGCCGCTGAGAAAGCGGGCATCATCAAAACCAAGACCCCTGTGGTCATCGGCGAATTCAACCCTGAGAGTTTTCCTGTTTTCGAAGATATTGCCAATCAGAAAGACGCTCCCCTGTTCCTGGCAGAGGACAACTACAGCTTCAACGGCGATTTCAACGACCTGAGTGTGACGGATGTGCTGGGCAACACCCTCTATGAGCACCTCCAAATGCCCCTTCAGGGCGAGTACCAACTCAAGAACCTCAAGACCTTTTTGCAGGCGACAGAAGTCATCGAGGAACTGTGGCCTGCCGAGAAAGACGTGGTACCACAGGCCATCCGCAATGTCGTCAGCAACACCGGTTTCCAGGGCCGCTGGCAGGTGCTGCGCCGCGAGCCGCTGACCATCTGCGATGTGGGACACAATCCCGGAGGCCTATCCCTGACAATGAAGCAACTGACACAATATCCTTGCCGCCAGCTCCGCATGGTCTTCGGCATGGTGAGCGACAAAGACATTGACAAAGCCGTGTCGCTGTTGCCCCAAGACGCCCTCTATTATGTCTGCCAAGCGAAGATTGAGCGTGCCCTACCCGCTGAAGAACTGGCAGAGCGCATGCGACAGCATGGTCTGCAATGCCGTGTGGCCGGCACCGTGGCCGATGCATTCCGCCAAGCCAACGCCGATGCCGCCCCCGACGACCTTATCTTTGTAGGGGGAAGTTGCTTTGTAGTGGGAGAACTGCTTTCAGTTAACAGTTAACAGTTAACAGTTGACAGTTAACAGTTGACAGTTGATAGTTGACGGTTGATAGTTGACAGTTGATAGTTGATAGTGGGCGATTTTGCAATAAATTTTGATTAAAGTCGCTGCGTTTCGCTGCGGATATTGTCATCTATACTTCCGCAGGAAAATTTTCATGGAGCAAAGCATTATGCCTGACACTGTACAATTAGCGACATCTAAGTATAACTTGTCTATCCCGACCAACCAACCGGCTTTACTCTCGCACTTCACAAAGATGGAAAGTACACAAAGACCTTTCCCGACAGTAAGTGCCACCCCATAGGTCCATACGCCCCAACCGTCGGCATGGCCAACATACGCAGTGGCATAGCGACGTAGGTTACTATTTCAACATTCCCAGTATGGTTTCAGGAGCAACCTCCATTTCGGTGACCGCACAGAGGCCGGCACCCATATCTTTTACACTGGCACCAAGAAAATGAACTTTATCGTCAATGATCAGGAAGCGGTCGTGGTGGCGATGAGGGAGCTGGACGAACTCGATTGAGGGGTATTGCTCGTTGTGCTTTTTGAGGTCGGTGAGGAACTGTTCGCTGTAGCGGGTATGGATAGTAGCCGATACTCCTTCGGCGCGCTTGGTAAGCATCGAGAGCACGCGGTCATCAACAAAATTGTCGATAAGAATGATTCGGCTTTTAGCGCTACGAACGAGGGCGGAAACGTAAGTCCAGGCGTCCCATACGCAGCCAGCGGAGAAGATTTGTTCGGGAAGCATTTGGGGAGATAATTCATCAATCTTTTCGAATAAAATAACTATTTTTTCATCGGTTTCCTGTTGGTGTTGCTCAATGTTGAACATTCGTTGAATCACTTGAGTATTTTGGCCCAAAATTTGTGGTATTGATGTAAATGCGCGCATAATGTTAATATTGACCCGTATAGCTGTTTCTGAACGCAAGACACTACTAAGCATGGCTACGCCGTTGCGGGTGAAAGCATAAGGTAAGTAACGAGCGCCACCCCTTCCGTTTGAGGTCGCAATTTGCGACCTCAAAGATGGGGAACTTTGGTTTAAAGTCGCAATTTGCGACCTTAAACACTGGTGTTCTTCTTTTGTAAGCTGGAACATGAAATCAGGAGGGAACCGTGTGATATTTCGTTTTACTTGTTCGTTTAATCGTTTATTTTCAACATTATAAAGCATTGCCAAATCAGAATCCAACAACACCTGTACACCTCTGACAACCCGTATCATTGACTTTATATCAATGTCTTCGGGAACACTATTTGCGACTCCAAAATCTGCCATTTCTATGGAATGATCATAATTTGCGACAAGCTCCGTGAACTGGACACTATTTGTGACTTCAAGTTCCATTTGCTGTTTATTCTGTTTTACCTTTTTATTTGCCATAAGTACTTTGTTACTGTCTGCAAAGTTACGACATTAGTAACAGAAAATCAATAGCAAAAATTTATCTAATTTACTAAAATACAATAGCTTAATAAATTACACTTTCAGGCAAAAAAATTGCAAAAAGGGGTCAAAAAGTTGCAAAAAAAGAATAATGTAATTTTGGGGATGTCGCACCCAAAGGGGGAGAAGGTTTTGAAATTTTGGGAATTTCTTGTCATGATACTGCGATTCCAGTGAGCCAAGCCCCGAAGGGGCGACATCCTAATAACCCCGTACTTCAGTGTGGGGTATAGCGGCATCCATCTTCCTCTTCCAAGTGCCAGCGGCACGCCACATTGGTTCCACAAAGGTTGACACGATACAACAAGCTTTCGGGGAAGTGATAAAGGAGACCCGGATCAAGCAGCACCTGACACAAAACCAGCTTGGCGCATTGGTAGGTGTTCAGAAAGCACAAATATCAAAAATCGAAAGTGGGAAGAGCATTACCTACGCCACCATAGTGAAAGTTTTCAAAGCCCTCGGTGCCACCACAGCCAGTATGGACTTGGGGCATCTGGGAAGAGTGGTGTTGTGGTAACTCCCATTGTCAAAGCAATTTTTAGCACTCATTTTTTGCGTGACTGCAACGGCATCCCCTCCCTACCTTTTGACAAATTTTCTGACAACAACCACTCCTTCAGTGTGTATTCGAATGAAATACATACCTTTGGATAACTCAGAAACATTAATTGAAGACACGTTCCCCTTAATGGATTTCACATGTTGTCCCTCTTCATTAAAAATCTCCACGAAATCTATTATCACCGTTTCTGGTGCAGTAACATAAAGGTTCTCTGATGTGGGATTGGGATATAACTGAACGAGTGTTTCTTCATGTTCATCGATTTTCGTTGAAGCGGACACCGTAATATGCAACGAATAAGTTCCTATTTCATTAGATGAACTTGGCAACACTCTAAAATATAATGTTCCGCCATCACTGAATGTCAATGTTGACATGGAATTAGTATAAAAAGTTGACCACGTATTTCCATTTACAGATGTTACAAATATGGCATTTGCCGTATAACTACTAGTATTATAACTGCTTAAAATATTTGCATTTATGGCATAAGAATAGCCTGATGGAAGGTTGACTTTATAATAATCATTGTCTGTAGTAACATGGAAATTAGCATTAATACCATAACTGACGCTATTGCTTGAAACTGTTCCAAGGTTTCTTCAGAACATCTATCCATACCTTAAAAAGATTCCTCTACTATGATTGTCCAATCATCATGTTCTTCCTTGAATTTGTAGTCATATTTTACCCCATCTTTATTTGAAATAGCAAGATATTTGAATCTTTTGAAGGATAATTTTTTGTCGTCTGATTCATATACAATTGGTTTTCTCTGGCCAGATTGCGCTGCAATAGTGCATAATTTAACCCATTGATATTCTTTTTTATTCCACCCAAATATACTTATACTTACCGTCGCCGTTGAAGTCATATTATATAATCGGATGTTCTCTTTTGAACCCTGAGGGATTTTTTTGTCAGTAAAAACATAGGCATTTGCTATGGGGTGAGAAGGAAGAGGTGTTGCATTTATATTCGCATCCTGATTAAAAATGCTTACATCTAATCGTCCCATTTTCTTTTCTATTTTGTACTGATATTCCGCTTTGCTTTCGCTCTTTGGCACTATGGCAAAATATCGATAAAGTTTTAGATTCGGGTATTGTTTGCCAAACGCAACATCGTCATCAAAACCCGCTAAACGATTTGTTCCCAAACTCTCCCACGATGATGAGATGGGAGAGTGAACAAACACTTCAAATTCAATCCCTTTAAATTTGCTGTAATTGGTGACACGAATAAATGAACCAAAATTTCCTTTGATGTTGTTCATATCTATCAATTGTGCATCTTTGTCATGGAATTCAGGCAAAGGATAATTAGTGTCAATTACAACTTCCTGCTTTTGTGCGTATACTGCACATACAAAACACATAATACCAATAAGTAATAACTTTCTCATAATATTTGTTTTTTTTCCCTTGTTGGCTTATCAGGTTTTATATTACCACCTACTCTTGAAAACGGTTTTCGGCATCCCCGCCATACAGAGCAGGATGGATTTGCTTGAAATAAGGGCATAAAAAAGGCATGAATCCATTCGTTTTCCAGACTTTGCATTGAGAGAACAAGAGCGTCAAGCTCAATATGTCATAAAACGTCAAGCTACGGCAAATTATGCCGTGAGAATTGACGATGCAAATATAATAAATTTCCTTTTATGGTAGTTTTTTTGCAAAAAATGATCGATAGGTTGTTGAATTTTCGCCTCAGCTCAAATGTTCCCCTTCCACGGCGGTCGCGCTTTGTGCTTCGGGGCCGCCTCGACAAGCTCGGCGCACATACCCCTGCGCCGCGGACGAACACACGGGAT
>JAGBPS010000002.1 GCA_017633255.1 Bacteroidales bacterium | reverse complement strand
ATGAGCAATGAGCAATGAGCGATGAGCTGTGAGCGATGGGTATATTAATAGAAATGAGATGTGGGATGAAATGTAAGCAATGCGAAGGAAGCATGGGTAAAAAAAAAGACGCGCCGAAGCACGTCTTTTTTTTATATCAACTTTCTTCTTTTATTTTCTTGTAAGCGTAAGAGAGACAGTTGAAGTTCTATTATCAGTAGAGTTATCCATATAACGATTATACTTAATGGTACCAGAAACCATCAGTGTACTCTTGGTCAATGTAATAATGTCGAGGTCATAAATAACCTGTTCTGAGCGATTGTCAGACACATTGAACTTTTCACCAGTGATCACCAATTTATCATTACCATTTGTAGAGTAACTGCCACCAAAAGTGACAACATTATAATCAGGAACATCATCAAAATATTCATCAAGATCACATTCGATGACACAATCACTGCCACTATTAAAAGTCCATACGTCTCTTATGTCATCTTCGCTATCATTGTTGACAGAAGCGGCAATCACTTTCCATGTGCCAGGAAGGTACTTTACGTCTTTCTTGCATGAAGACATTAAAACAACCGTGCTCAATAAAAACACAAAAATTCCAATTGATTTTTTCATAGTATTAGATTTTTTAAGTTTGAATGTGCAAAAATACAAAAAAAATCAATTAGTAAATTAGATAATTAGCAAATGTGCAAATTAAATTTTACTTACTAAACTATTAGTCCATTGGCTCACTAAAAAACGTATCTTTGCATTCTGAAAAAAGAAAGACATGAACTATTCAGAAATACGCCAACAGCTTCACTCACTGGCAGAAGCGTCGGGAAGAGAGGAGAAAACATCGGAAGTCATCATGCACATGCTGAAGGATTTCGCTCCCACCAGTATCCATACCTTTCCCGACAATCACAATATCATTGCCGTCTTTGATTCCGGAGAAGAAGGCCCCATCTTGCTCCTCCGCGGAGACATGGACGCAGTGGGTGTGGACGAGCATCTTGCCCTACCCTACGCCTCCCGCACTCCTGGTTATGCCCACAAATGCGGACACGACGGCCATACCACCATCCTCCTGGGCGTGGCGGAACAATTACATCTGCATCCTGTTAAGAAAGGCAAAGTTTTGCTATTTTTCCAGGCGGCGGAAGAGACCGGTCAAGGCTGCGGACAATTAATTCAAAGTGGCTTCCTGCGGGCCTACAATATAGATATGGTATTTGCCCTGCATAATATTCCCGGCATTCCCCTCCACAGCATCACCTGCCGGGCGGGCAGTTTCACATGCGCCGTCATCAGCTGCGAGATCAAGTTGGACGGACAGACTTCTCATGCGGCGGAACCGGAAAAGGGCATCTCACCTTTCCGTGCCGCCACAAGCATCACCGAACAGTTGCTGGCACTCAATCACCCGAAACTAAACGATGACAACTACCAAATTGTCACGCTGGTGGAGTCTCATATCGGAGAAACGGCCTACGGTGTATCCGCTGGCCATGGCGTACTGCGTTTCACCCTGCGGGCCAAGAGCGAAGCCTTATTACAAGCCTTGAAAAACGACACCGAACGCATTGTCCACACGGAAGTGACCAAAACGCAGGGACTATCCTATAACATCCGCTGGTTGGAGTATTTCGCTGGTGGCCAAAACTCGAAAGAGGCTGTTGAAATCGTAAGGAAAGCCGCTGACGACAACGGATTGACCTACATCGAAAAGGACGTGCCTTTCACCTGGGGCGAGGACTTCGGTCTGCTTACCCAGCACTACCCCGGAGCCCTCTTCGGCTTGGGCAGTGGCACCAACACACCCCCACTCCACCACCAGGACTTCGACTTCCCCGACGAAATTATCGAAACCGGAGTGAAGATGATGATGTCAATTAGCAAATTAAAATCTTATATCAACTAACCAGCTAATCCCATTGGCACATTAGCACATTGTCTCATTAGCACATTCGGAAATTTTCACTACCTTTGCACTTCGAAAAATCATAAGAAATCATGGCTAATATCAAACAACATATCGAACAGCAGAGCGCTTTCAAATTCATGACCGATGAATTGCAATTCGCCTCAGCGGTAGGTCGCAAAAAACTGCTACACAGGCAATTCCTAACTAACCCCTTCGAACTGAAAATGGAATTGGATATTCAGGAGGCGGTATGTCAGTTTGCGGAAAAGCACCACAACACCGCAGTGATGGCGCAGCTGATTGAACAACTCTGCCATGTGAACGATATCAGCCAGTCGGTGGTCAACTTGATTGACGGCAATGTACTGGATGACATCCAGCTGTTTGAGGTCAAGAAATTCAGCCTGATTTCAGACAAAGTGTCAAAACTGTTGATGGACAACGGTTTCGACTGGATTCCTTTCCATGATTTGACTTTGGTGATTGACACACTGGACCCTGACAAAAACAGACTGCCGCAATTCCATATCTATTCCTCCTACAAACCTGAGTTGGCCGAAATCCGCCAGAAAATCGACCAAAGCACCGATGAGGAAGAGATTGAGAAACTGAAATGGGAAGAGTCGCAGATGGAGGACAAAATTCGCACGGCACTGAGCAAAAGATTATCCATGAAAGCCTTGCAAATCCAACAGAATCTGGACCAAATCGGCTATCTGGACCTGTTGCTGGCCCATGCCGAACAAATTCGCAAATGGCAACTGTGCAAACCCACTATTGTAGAGGATAAGAGCAAAAACACCGGATGTTGCTCGTGCTCTGCCGAAGAGAACAACAGCACTCCAAGTGAATCAGACAAATCCAGCAACACGGAAGGTAACAGCCGCTTTACCGGACTTTTCAATCCGCTGGTAAAGCACTCCACGGGCAATTTCCAAGCCATCGATATTGAACTGAAGCACGAACCCACACTCATTACAGGTGCCAACATGTCGGGCAAAACCGTATTACTGAAAACCATCGGCTTAGCGCAAACAATGTGCCAATTCGGATTTTTCGTACCCGCTGCCTCCGCTGAAATCGCTTTAGTGGATGACATCCTCTTCAGCATCGGCGACCAGCAATCGGAGATGAACGGTTTGTCTTCCTTTGCCGTGGAAATTCTCAATATCGACAAGATTATCAAAGCGGTGAAAGAGGGACAAGAGATTTTAGCTCTGGTGGATGAGTTGGCCCGTACCACCAATCCCGAAGAAGGTAAAGCATTGGTTTCCAGTTTCATCCAGATTATGCAGCAATACCACACTGATGCATTGATAACCACGCATTATGGCGGTTTGCAGTCCGACTGCCGCAGACTTCGAGTCAAGGGATTGAAAATCAAAAATAACGAAAAGAACATCACGCCGGAAAACATCAACCGATACATGGATTACCAACTGGTGGAAACCACGCAGGACGATGTGCCGATGGAAGCCATCAGCATTGCGGAGATTTTCAATATAGACGAGGAACTGATTCTGAAAGCAAAAAAGAAATTAGTTAATTAGCAAATGGATTTAATGTGCTAATGAGACAATGTGCTAATGTGCTAATGAGACAATGTGCTAATGTGCTAATGAGACAATGTGCTAATGTGCTAATGGAATGAATGGACGAGTTAAATTAGGGTCTGTGGTATTTGTTTTTAAACATCTTTCATAGAAAGCGTTATACGCTTTCTATCGATTTCTACGGCGATGACTTTCACCATCACCTTCTGGTTCAGTTTCACCACCTCATTGGGGTCTTTCACGAATTTATTGGCAAGGCGGCTCACATGTACCAAGCCGTCCTGATGCACGCCGATATCCACAAAACAGCCGAAATTGGTGATATTGGTCACGATACCTGGTAGCACCATTCCCTCTTTCAAATCGTTGATAGAGGTTACAGATTTGTCGAACTCGAACACCTCGTAATCCTGACGCGGGTCACGGCCCGGTTTGTCCAGTTCCTGCATGATGTCGGTCAAGGTAGGCATACCCACCTTATCGGTCACGAATTCCTTCAGATTGATTTTCTTACGCAGCTCCGCATTCGCTATCAAATCAGCCACGGTACAGCCAGATTTCTTCGCCATCGCATTGACCACCGCATAGCTTTCCGGGTGGACAGCGCTGGCATCCAAAGGATTTTCAGCACCACGGATACGCAAAAAGCCAGCAGCCTGTTCGAAAGCCTTGGCCCCGAAGCGAGGTACTGATTTCAAAGCGTTACGATGCGGGAAAGGTCCGTTCTCATTGCGGTAATCCACAATATTTTTCGCCAAAGCGGGACCCACACCCGAAACGTATGACAGCAATTCCTTGCTGGCCGTATTCACCTCCACACCGACTTTATTTACGCAACTCTCCACGGTTTCCTGCAGGCTTTCCTGCAAGCGGGTCTGGTTCACATCGTGCTGGTACTGCCCCACTCCGATGGATTTTGGATCGATTTTGACCAACTCAGCCAGTGGATCCATCAGTCGCCGGCCAATGGAAACCGCCCCACGCACAGTCACATCATAGTCAGGGAACTCCTCACGTGCCACTTCGGAAGCCGAATACACCGAAGCCCCGCTTTCGTTCACCACCACAGCCATCACATCGCGTTCAAAGGGAATGTGGCGGACAAAATTCTCCGTTTCGCGGCCAGCCGTACCGTTACCAATAGCAATGGCATCCACTTTATACTGCAATACCAAGCGTTTCAGCTTATCAGAAGCCAGCTTGTACTGGGCATGCGGCGGATGCGGATAGATAGTCTCGTTGTGCAGCAACTTGCCCTGCTTGTCCAGGATCACCAGCTTGCAGCCCGTACGGAAACCAGGATCGAGAGCCAACACCGTCTTTTGTCCCAATGGCGGAGCCATCAGCAACTGGCGCAGGTTGGTCACAAACACCTTGATAGCTTCTGTATCAGCTTTTTCTTTGTATAACTTACGCATTTCCGTCTCCATCTGAGGTTGGAGCAGACGTTTATATGCATCCGCAATCGCCATTGAGACCTGCTTGGAGCAATCGTTATCGGCGCGCAGATAATAGCGTTCCATCATGTTCAGGGCACGCTCCTCGTCGGGAGCAATAGATAAGCGCAGAAAGCCCTCTTCCTCTCCACGCAGCATGGCCAGGATACGATGGGACGGTGCTTTCGCCAGTTTCTCGGAGGCATTGAAATAAATGCCATACTTCTCCCCTTCCTCTTCCTTGCCTTTCACCACTTTGGTTGTGATGACCGAATATGTTTTGAAACTATTGCGGAGCGATTCACGGATATGGATATTCTCGCTGACCCATTCGGCCATGATATCACGAGCACCCTCCAATGCCTCATCGCTGGTTCGCACTCCTTTGTCCAGATTCACAAACTTGGCAGCAGTCTCCTTCAAAGCTATGGGTCCCTGGCGCATAACAATTTTAGCCAGCGGTTCCAAACCCTTCTCGATAGCCACGGAAGCCTTCGTTTTACGCTTGGGACGATACGGCAAATACAAATCCTCCAACTCACTCATCTTTAGCGCATTATTAATCTTCCCCTCCAACTCAGGAGTCAGTTTTCCCTGTTCCTTGATGGAGTCCAAAATGGCTGCGCGGCGTTTATCCAGCTCCATCCACTTGGCGTGTAAATCACGGACAGCAGCAATCTGCACTTCGTCCATACTGTCAGTTACTTCCTTACGGTAGCGTGCCACAAAAGGAATCGTGGCGCCTGATTCCAACAAATCAAGGGTATTCTTCACCTGTAATTCCGTCAACCCCAATTCCTCGGAAATCAATGCTGCATAATTTCTCATATATACAAGTTTAAAAAAGGAAGGCAAAGATACCAAAAAATTTGGTAATTTTGCAAACTTTTTAAGAGTCTGGCCGACATTCTTAAAAAGGCAAGCATAAAACAATGAAAATGAGACATCTGCGTGCATTTTTCCTCCTGCTGATAGGATCCGTTACTTTGCAAGTTTCGGGACAAAATCAGACTTTTGACGGATGTCTCAGTCACGCCCAACTCTATGAGCTCTACCATGGAGATGTGTTTTCCATGGGACAGATGATGGGACGACAGCGATTTTTTATGGTTTCCAATGAAGCCAACGCGTCTTTCATATGGGAAAACGACACCTTGCAGCTCAGCCTTTGCAACTGGCAATTCTCGCAGGGTTTCAACGACATTTACGTCAATGCCTTTTACAAAGAGGGATTTTACAATTTCGTGGAATACAATACCACCGCCTCATGTGCCAACAAATTGTTGAAGGAATGCAAGGAAATGTACATGGAACAGTACGATGAAAACGAAGACAACAATGAAGACACGATTAAGGCACCAAATCATTACAACATTTCAGAAACAAACACATCAACACCCCAATTGACATACGATTTTAACGCAGGCTATCGTATTGTTTTTCCTGAAGAGAAAAAGGGAAACGGACAATTTCTAATTCAAATATACAGCCCCACCAATCTTCTGCAACTGATTTCCGACAGCAGAACCCAACAGGAACAGCAAAATATCGCCAGACAAATCAAAGAACAAAGCATCCTCCAGAACATGGCGGCCGCAGACTCGCTTGCCCAGATAGGCAACTATCCTGAAGCCATCCTGTTGCTGGAAGAGGTATATGACTTACTGCCGGAATATATGGGAAAGGTGGACGCCAAATTGGGAAATATCAAAAAACAATACAAGGAACAGAAAATCAAAAACTACACCGAAGAAGGGGACAGACTTTACAGCATCGGCAACTATGCTGACGCCAAAGAGATGTATGCCAAAGTATTGAAGGAAGACCCCAATAACCAAAATGCCAGTGAACACATAGCCAGTATCAACAGGAAAATAGACATTCTTCAACAGCGAGGCCAGGTCACTTACGAGTACAGCGAAAGCAATCCCCAGCAATATTCCAACTTTCGCAATGCACTTGAAAATGAGCTGAATCAACTGGTGAACAACACCGATAACGGTTCTTTACGCATGGATTTTTCCATCATTTTCGACACGCTGGGAATCAATCAATCCTTCTATAACATTATCAATTTCAACACTATAGCAATTGAAAAAAATCTCCCTGTATTGCAAAGCCGTATGTCAAGCCTGCTAGGGCATTCAGCACTTCAACCCAGCTACCGTGAGGAAATTCCCATACGCTCCGCCTCCACTTTCAACATCAACTTGGGATGGGACAGTTATCATCAGATTATTGTCAAAAAAAGGAAAAAAATAGTCAACAAATCCCCTTACGCCATAAGTTCTGTAATAGAAGACAAGTTGGCCAACGATTCCATCATGCATTATGGCACCTACCATTTCCTTACCAAACATAAAACCTGTAACAACAAGAACTTCCAGGATATCAGTCTGACCAAATACAAAACCGTTGGAGGTGAAGCCTTTTTCTACGGACTCTTCCCCGGTTTAGGCACTTTGATTGCCACACAGGGAAAGGAAGGTGCGGCATGTATGGCATTATCACTTGTTTTCTACGGAGGAGCCATTGCTTCTTACGTGTTGTACAAGGATTACAAAAAACAGTATGACGAGACCTCCGCAACACTCGATGAAAAAGACGCCAAAAATCTGAACACCAAGAAAGAAGTATGCAAATGGGCAGCCATTGGCGGGGTCAGTATCGGCGGCAGCATCCACTTGGGCGGTATGATCAAGGCCATGGTGAGAGGCATCCAGAACAAGAAAGCCTCCAAAGAATTGCGCCGGGCTTTGAAAAACGAACCTATTGAAATCCAAAAAGAAAATATTCACATTCAATAAATTACAAAAAAAATGAAACCAAGAGTACGCTTTGCTCCCAGTCCCACAGGACCGCTTCACATCGGTGGAGTGAGAACCGCCTTATACAATTATCTGTTCGCCAAACAGAACGGCGGCAGCATGATTTTGAGAATCGAAGACACCGACCAGACCCGTTTTGTGGAAGGTGCTGAGGAATACATCGTTGAGGCCTTCCAGTGGTTAGGCATCAAATTTGACGAAGGCGTTGGCATTGGCGGGAATTACGGTCCCTACAAGCAATCCGAGCGCAAGCCCATGTACAAGCAATATGCCGACCAGC
Organism: Bacteroidales bacterium; assembly: GCA_017633255.1. GTDB lineage: Bacteria > Bacteroidota > Bacteroidia > Bacteroidales > WCHB1-69 > RUG11690. Next base: position 104,595 of record JAGBPS010000002.1, on the reverse strand, counting down.
TGATTGCCAACGGCTGGGCTTATTACGCTTTCGACACACCCGAAGCACTGGAGCAGAAACGCAAGGAATACGAAGCCGAGAAGAAAAACTTCCAGTATGACTGGCGCACCCGCGAAAGTATGACCAACTCTCTGACACTCAGTGCAGACGAAGTTGAAAAACGTTTGGCCAACGGAGATGCCTACGTCATCCGTTTCAAACATACCCCTGACACGGAGATTCTGGTTAACGACATCATCAGAGGCGAGGTCAGAATTAATTCCAATATTTTGGATGACAAAGTTTTGTACAAATCCGACGGTATGCCGACCTACCATCTGGCCAACATTGTAGATGATCATTTGATGGAAATCACCCACGTGATTCGTGGCGAGGAATGGTTGCCTTCCGCACCTCTGCATGTGATGCTGTACAAGGCATTTGGTTGGGAAGCTCCCCGTTTTGCCCACCTGCCCCTGCTGCTCAAACCCGATGGCAACGGCAAGCTGAGCAAGCGTGATGGCGACCGCCTCGGTTTCCCGGTGTTTCCGCTGCAATGGAAAGACCCCAAGAGTGGCGAAATCTCTTCAGGCTACCGCGAATCCGGCTATCTGCCCGAAGCCGTCATCAACATGCTGGCACTGCTGGGCTGGAATCCCGGCAATGACCAAGAGGTGATGTCCATGGATGAGCTGATTCAGTTGTTCTCTCTGGAGAAGATCAGCAAAGCAGGCGCCAAATTCGACCTCGAGACGGCCAAATGGTTCAATCACCACTACCTGCAAGCCTACCCCAATGAAAAGCTCGCAGAGAGCCTGAAATCGACCTTGCAGGACAAGGGTCTTGATGCAGACATGGACAAAATCATCCGTGTGGTGGCATTGATCAAGGAAAGACTGTATTTTATCAACGATTTATGGTCACAGAGCTATTATTTCTTCGAGAGACCTACCGAATACAATGAACAGGTTATCAAGAAGAGATGGAAAGAAGGCACAGCTGAACACCTGATGCACATCGCCGGATTACTGACCTCAACGGTGCCGTTTGACAAGACCGTCGCTCACGACAAAGTGATGGATTACATCCGTGGCAATGAGCTGAACATGGGACAAATCATGAACAGCTTCCGCCTGACCTTAGTCGGTGACGCAAAAGGTCCGGATTTGTTTGAAATCATTGACATTTTAGGCATGGAGGAAACTGTTATACGATTGAAGAACGGAATTGAGGCAATAAGTAAATGTGCTAATTAGTCAATGTGCTAATGTGCCAATTAAAAAAAAAACCGCTCAAAAGCGGTTTTTTTTTGTTTTGTTTATTTGTCGTAAACAATCATGTTCTTTTCTTTATCGATGGTGTATTTGCCCCAAGCGTCAGTGATAAAGGCATCACCGATAACGAAATCAGTGGAGAGGCCTTTCTTCACAATGACCTTCACGTTTTCGTCGTAGTCATCACCCACACGCAACTCTTCGAGATACAGGACAGCATTCTCGGTAATAGAACCGTCTTCCTTGTTGATGGCAGTTTCCACATCCTCGAAATCGTTAGCCTTGATAATCATTTCCTTCAGCAAGCGGGAAGCCAAGGTATAACTGATGGCCACCTCATCGGAATTCTCGCCAATCTGGAACTTGAAGGACTTATTGTTGGCAATACAGTTACCCTCGACCTTATTGTCCGTGATAGTTACGGGCACTGTACGACGCTGTACCACAGCAATAGCGCTACTGGTACCATGAGCGGCGGCGATTTCATCGCTTGACGGCACATAGTCTGTACGCAACACGATGAACTCTGTACGACGGTTCAAAGCGTTGGCAGCCTCTTGTTCAGCCTTCGGCAGTGAGAGGATGTATTCCTCAGTCAACACCGTTCCTTTAGGATAGAAGTATTGCTTACCCTGATAAGTATACTTATAATCTTTCTCGAATTTACGGGGGCTATATTCACCATAACCTTTAGCCACAATACGACCAGGTGCGATACCCTTCTCGTTGACAAGGAAGTCCACGCAAGTCTGGGCACGGTTCTGAGACAAAACCTCATTCTTCTCGTCAGAGTCACGATAGTCAGTATGAGATCTCAACTCAACCACCAAGGTCGGGTTCTTCACCATAATATTATACAAATACATCAATGAGTCCTTATACTGAGGTTTCAGATCCCATTTTGCCAAATCATACAGAATTTCAGGCAACACAATCGGTTCCACAGGAATCGGGTCAAGCACGAAGTCCTGTTTCAGGTCGGTATTCTCGCTCAAACCGATAGTAGTCTGTGTGGCGGTATTGTTTTCTTCCCAATATTTCGGTTTGGTCACACGCATATTGTAGGTGGTATTGCCCAAAATCTTAGTTTTGTCGAAGAAATAATAACCTTTCACATCAGTAGTGGTCTTGTAGGAAGTACCATCGGAACCGATGATTTCCACTTCAGCACCATCGATATACTGCAAGGTCACCGCATCCTTCACATAACCGGCGAGAGTGTAAACCAACGGGCGGAGCACGAAATAATAGATATCGTCACCACCACGGCCACCAGGACGGTTGGAGGAGAAATAACCTTTGGCAAGATAAGGAGATTTGGACTTGGGATCCAAAGACTCGTTATCATCGAAAATCATACCGATTTCATCCCAACAGGAGTTGATGGGCACCATCATATTCTCAGCGGGCTGGAACTGACCGTCTTTCAACTCTGACACAAAAATATCGAGACCACCCATACCCGGATGACCATCAGAGGAGAAATACAATTCATTATCGCCACGCATAGTCGGGAACACCTCCTGACCCGGAGTATTCACATTTGGACCCAAGTTGGTAATATTGCTGAATTTAGCGGATTTCTTTGCACGGGTTGCTTTGTAAATATCATAACCACCCAAACCACCGGGACGGTTGGAGGCAAAGTAAATGGTCAGCTCATCCGGCATAATATAAGGATGCACATAGTTGAATGAATCCGGACCAAGCACAACTTTTTCCGGCTCGCCCCATGATTTTCCTTTTTTCTGGGAAACATAGATATAGCAACCATAGACCACTTTTTTGTCTTGAGGACATTTGGTCAAATAAAGTGCTGTACCCTTTTTATTAGCGGAAGCCTCTCCCTCGTTAACACCAGAGTTCAAAGTCTCGCCTTCATCCAAGGGAGTGATGGGAGACCATTCGCCCGGCCATTCGGTATTCTTGCTTTTGGGTTTATCCGATTTGTAGATATCTGAAAACGAAGCACCTGTCCACTGGTCAGTACCTTTTCCGGTAGAACCGTCTCGGTTGGAGGTGAAAATCAGCTGGTTCTGTTTTTCAGGATTACCCCATCTGATAGCCCACTCATCCTGTTTGGTGTTGAACTTTTTCAAGTTTTCCACCTCATAGCGGGTAGGATTTTCAGACCAGGTTTTGGATTTTTGGCAGCCCTCAATACGCACATCGACACGGGTATCTTCCGGAGCGCGTTTTTTGTAATTATTGTAATATTTCAGGGCCATGTCGTATTCGCCCCTGAGATTGTAAATACTTCCCAAGTGGAAAAGAATGATTGGATTGTCCTTCTGATAATTCTTCTTTTCCAGACGCAAATACTGCTGTTCAGCCTTTTTCAAGTCACCCATGATACGATAACACTCGGCGATTTGGAAAGTTACACGCTGAACCTCGACACGGTTTTTGCTGATTTTCTTGATACCTTTCTTATATTCCTCAAGTGCTTTTTCGTACTTGCAGTTTCTAAAATCATTGTCGGCATCACGTAAAGTCTGAGCTTTCAAAGCCCCGACAGTCATGAAAACAACCGCCAAGAAAACAACGAATGACCTGAATATTTTCATAAAATTACACTTTTCAAATTTGAGGGTGCTAAATTAAAAAAAATAATTGAGAAAACAAGCGCCTCCTCAATTATTTTTTTCATTTTTTATTTCAACTCAACTTTCGCTCTGTTCACATTCTTCTTTGACTTCAGCATATCGTAAGCCAAGGGGTTGGAAACGAAGATACCTGAATAAGTACCTATCAGGATACCAGCGAACATTGCGAAGACGAAACCACGGATTACTTCACCACCGAAGATGAAGATAGCGAGTAACACCACGAGGGTGGTACCACCGGTGTTCACCGTACGGCCCAAAGTGCTGTTGATAGCGGCGTTGAAGTTGTCGTAGTTATCACGTTTCGGATACAGAGCCAAGTTCTCACGAACACGGTCGAAGATGATTACGACGTTGTTGATAGAGTAACCAATTACCGTCAGGATAGCGGCGATGAAGGACTGGTCAATCTCCATGGAGAACGGCATCACCTTGTAGAACAATGAGAACAAACCGATTGTCAGCAAGGAGTCGTGAACCAAAGCGATCACACCACCCATACCGAACTGCCAGTTCTTGAAACGGATAGCGATATAGATGAAAATCAACACGAGAGATACCAAAACGGCCCAGATAGCATCCCACAACAATTCGCTTGCGATGGTGGGCTGTACTTTCTGAGAGCTCTGGATACCACGAGGATCAACCTGCTGGGTAAATTCAGACTCTGTGATGGAAGTTTTCTGATAGAAACCCTTCAAAGCGTTATACAATTTCTTTTCGCATTCTTTATCCACGGCGGGATCATTGCTGTCGATCTTGTAGTTGGTAGTGATACGGACTTGGTCGTTACCACCGAAGGTCTTCACTTCAGGATTACCACCGAATTCGGCTGCCACAGCGGAACGGACCTCATTGGTTTTCACTTCCTGGTCGAAGCGAACCACATAGTTTCTACCACCGGTGAAGTCGATACCGGGCTGTAATTTCAAAGTACAGAATGAAATCAAGGAGATAACAATCAAAGTACCTGAGATAGCGTAGCAAATTTTTCTCACTTTCAAGAAATCGAAATGAGCGTTTCTGAAAGTGTTCATGGTGAACTGATTACCGAAAGTGATTTCTTTACCCTTAGCCAAACGTCTTTCGAAAATCAGACGGGCTACGAAAATAGCGGTGAACAGTGAGGACAGGATACCGATAGCCAAGGTAGTTGCGAAACCCTGAACAGGACCTGAACCGAAAATATAAAGGATAATAGCGGTAATCAAGGTAGTGACGTTACCGTCGATGATAGCGGAGTAAGCATTCTTGTAACCTTCCTCAACGGCCACTCTGCTGCCCTTGCCGGCACGCATTTCCTCACGGACACGCTCAAAAATCAACACGTTGGCATCCACAGCCATACCCAAGGTCAACACCAAACCTGCGATACCAGGCAGAGTCAACACAGCGCCCAGAGAAGCGAGCACACCCATGATGAAGAACACGTTGGTGAACAAGGCGATATCAGCCACCCAACCAGCGCGGTTATAATAGAGAATCATATAGACCAATACGAGCACGAATGCCAGTACGAAGGACAGCAAACCTGAACGGATGGATTCCTTACCCAAGGTAGGACCAACCACTTCGGACTGTACGATATTCACCTGAGCTTCGAGGTTACCGGAGTTCAACACGGTTGCCAAGTCCTTAGCCTCATCGATGGTGAAGTTACCGGAAATTTCAGAATTACCGTTAGGAATCTCACTACGGATGCTCGGATAAGAATATACAAAGTTATCCAACACGATAGCAATGCAGGTTACCTTAGATTTATTATCCACAGCAGCGCGGGTAATCTTACGCCATTCGTCGGCAGCCTGGTCTTCCATTGACATGGTCACCACCACGCGGTTGTTCTGATCCACATCCTGACGAGCGGAACGCACCACGCGTGCACCACCGATAGTCTCGGAACTCAATTTCGGACCAATACGGTCGTTGTTCTTTTTCAAAGGAACCAAAGGCATAGCGTTGTTGAAACGCTTTTCAGCGGAACCCCAATAGAAAACAGCGCTCTTGTCGCCCAAAATGCGCTGCAAGTCGGGCAGCATAGCATCGATGTCTTTCACATCAGCTTCCTTGAAATAGCCAATCACCAGACCATCAGAACCAGCCACAGCCTTGCTCATGATAGCACCCATGCGGGTGTCGATTTCTTCGTCTTCGTCCTCATCCTCTTCTGCAACACCCAACTGAGCTTCCAAAGAACTTGTCTCTGCCACGGTGGTGTCAGCTTCGGTAGCCTCAGCAGTTTGTGTAGCGGCAGCCAATTGCTCGGCGGCAGTTTCTTTGGACTTCATTTCCTTAGCCAGCTGAGCATCAGCCTCATAAAAACGCTGCTGGATGGACTTGCCGTTCACTGGGTCGTTATACACTTCCCAGAACTCCAGTTTAGCGGTGCTCTTCAACAGGTCGGTCACACGCTCGGGTTCCTTGATACCAGGAAGTTCCACGAGGATACGGCCACCCTGCAGACGCTGGAGGTTAGGCTGTGCCACACCAAAGCGGTCAATACGGGTACGGAGGATCTTGAAAGTACGGTCAACGATTTCGCCGGACTCTGTTTTGATAAATTCAACAATCTGTGCATCGCTGGCATTCTTGATACCGGAACGTTCTCCGAAATAAGTACGAAGATTGGCGTTCTCCAAACCGAGAGCGGCTTTCTCCTGGTTGAACGTATTCACAAAAATGTCGATGAAATCACCACCGTCGGCCACATACTTGGCGTTAGCTTTCTCGAAGGTGTTGGTGAACAACTGATCTTCGGTATTGACAGCCAAGCTATGAACCACATCAGGAATAGAGATTTCGAGGGTTACGTTCATACCACCCTTCAAGTCCAAACCCAGGTTAATTTCTTTGTATTTGCAGTCTCTGTAAGTATTACCCAGATAAATGACAGAGTCATTCATGTTGGAGAGATAATACTGTTCTCTGCTGGACAACAAAGAGTCAACCAGGTAATTCTCACGCATCACGTCACCGTTAGCGGCTTTTTTCACTTCTTCAATAGCAGCAGGATCATTGGCAAAAGCCTTGGCTTTCTGTCCCACACGCCATGTTACGAAGGAGAATGACAAACAATACAAGCAAACTAATGCAAGAAGTATTGTAAAAAACAGAATTAAACCTTTGTTACGCATTGTTTTATTTATTTGATTATTAATAATTTAGATTTATTCACCATAGTAAAATTTTAGCTTGCAAATATACAAAATATATTGATATGCGCAAGGATTATTTTAAAATAAGTTTTAGGAAGGGATTTTTAGGGTGCGGGGAGACGCTCACTCCGTTCGCTCGGGGAGACATGCACTACGTGCATTCGGGGAGTCGTACACTGCGTGTACTCGGTGAGACGAGAAGGCGATAAGACGATAAGACATGCACTGCGTGTACTCGGGAAGACGGACAGACGGATAGACAATATCGTATAACCGAGCGAATGAAATGAGCGACTTCTCGAGCGAACGCAGTGAGTGACTTCACGAGCGAGCAAAGCGAGCGTCTTCCCGTTTCACACCAGATTCCGCTTATCAATCCCCCAGAGCAGTTTCTCGCGGATGGTGCGGTAAAAGTCGGTGTCCTCGAACAGCACAGTTTTGATTTGGAATTTCTCTTTGGAAATATGCAGTTCCACAGGATTCTCCACCACCACACGACGGGAGTCGAGAGCCAGCGAGAAAGTGTTGTTCCGGCTTTCCACCACAATACGGATATCCTCGTCAGCGGAAATGACCATCGGGCGGACGGCCAGTGTATGCGAGGCAATGGGGGTCAGCACATTCACGTTGGCATCAGGCACAATGATAGGGCCTCCGCAACTCAGTGAATAGGCCGTGGAACCCGTCGGCGTGGAGATAATCAGTCCGTCGCCCCAGTAAGTATTGACCGGCTTCTGCCCCACCCATACTTTGATGGCACTGATAGAGTTCTCATCGGAAGTGCGAACCGTGATATCATTCAGGGCAAAATCGCAGTCGATATCCAGCGGGCCTGTACAGTCCAGATGCAAAAGCGAACGATTTTCAAGCACATATTGCCCTTGAAGCAATTTTTGGAAACACAACTGGTAGTTATTCCGGTTAATGGCGGTCAGGAAACCCACTCTGCCTGTGTTGATACCCAAAAGGGGGATTTTCAAGTCACCGACAAGATTGGCCGCATCAATAAAAGTACCGTCTCCTCCGAAAGAAAGGAGAAAATCCACGGGTCCGCATGCGGCCAAGTCCTCGTGACCCTCAAAGAAAGGAAACGACGCCCCCTCGCTCGGCAGATTCTCACAATGCCGGTGCAGCAGCAATTCGCAGCCACACGACACCAGCGTTGTCAAAACCTCCCGGATAAACAAGAGGGTATCGTTATCCTCATTATAGCGACTGTAAACCGCGAATCTCACTATGCGTATTCTTTCACCTGGATTTCGCCATCCAGAATCATATTGGCGTTCATGGCCAAAGCCTTCATTTCATCTTCGCCCGGATAAACAGCCACAGGAGCAATCCAGGAGATGTATTTCTTGATACGGTTCACCACGGGCACACCGTAAGCGATACCGCCAGTCAGGATGATAGCGTCCACCTTGCCTTTCAACACTGCAGCGGCTTCGCCAATATACTTGGCCACCTGATAAGCCATAGCCTCTTCCAGCAGGTCGGCTTTCTTGTCGCCTTCCAGTGCGGCTTTCTCGATAGCGTAGGCATCGTTGACACCGAAATAAGCCACATAACCGCCCTGACCCACAATCATCTTCTTCACTTCTTCATAAGTATATTTACCACTGAAGCAAACATCGATAATCTGGTTCATCGGGAGGGTTCCAGAGCGCTCGGGAGAGAACGGACCTTCGCCATCAAGAGCCTGATTCACATCAATCACACGGCCTTCCTTGTGGGCACCCACGCTGACACCGCCACCCATGTGAGCCACAATCAGGTTCAGCTCTTCATACTTCTTGCCATTGTCATTGGCATACATTCTGGAGATGGCCTTCTGGTTCAAAGCATGGAAAATGGACAATCTCTCGAATTTGGGATGACCGGAAATACGGGCAACTTCCTCGAACTCGTCCACCACCACTGGGTCAGCGATATAAGCTTCTTCCAGACCAATGGATTTGGCGATACTGTCGGCAATCAAACCACCCAGGTTGCAAGCATGCTGGCCGTTGTAACCTTCACGCAAGTGTTTCTTCATCAAATCATTGACACGATAAACACCGGAGGTTAATGGTTTCACCAAACCGCCACGGCCCATCACCACCGCAATTTCATCCAGATTGATATTATTATTTTTCAATTCTTCCAGAATGGTGTTTTTTCTGAAATCATACTGATCGGCGATAGAACCAAACACGGAAAGCTGTTCAGTTGTATGCTTGATATTCTTCAGGAACACTTGCTGCATCTGGTCGAAAACAGCGATTTTGGTAGAAGTTGAACCGGGATTGATAGCTAAAATCAAATGCTTCATAATTATATTGTTTTGTTATTAATATTTTTCCGTGTGCAAAGTTACATAAATATCCTGATAATTTCACCAATTGATGAAATTATTTCTGCGAAATGCGGAAACGTTTCAGGAAACGTCTCTACAAACCTACCTGATTCTTGATTGCAAATATCTCACATACTGACTATTAGGATAATAGAAAGCCAGTGAATCTGTCAGTGAACGCAGCAAATCCGCATCCTCTGTTTCATCAAAAAAACGCAAATTATTATAGCCCTGGTAAAAAGCGATCATGGTGCTGAACGACTGCGGATGAGACTGGATAAAGCCCCGCAAATACTGCCGATGGTTCTCCACCTCTTTGTTATAACGTTGTTCCACCGCACCGCGCATACTATCGACATCCATGTAATAATGGTATATCTGAAGAAGGGTATCTGTGCAACGGACAAACGAGGCCAATGCGCTGTCCAACTCCCACATCAAGCGGGCATCCTTCGGTCCACTTACACGATATGACGACACCAGCTGGTTGGCATCTGCCTTGAGGTGCACGCTTTCCCCGCCACGAGCCAAGGTGGTCAGACCATTATCAGGAGTGAACGACAATTGCAAGAAAACCGGCTGCCCTGCCTCCAACCATTCCACCTCATCGGCTTTCAACTTAAAACGGAAGGAATTATGTCGCACCACAACCGAGTCAAGCGCTTGCAAACCCTCGGCGGTAAGCAGTGAGAGGTGCAACACCCTGCCATTGCCATGCTCCAGTTCTCCCGACAACTCCACAGTATTCATGCGGGAACATGAAAGCAAGAAAGAAAACAGCAGCAAGAAGAGACTCAGTTTTTTCATTTCAGAAGTGAGATATTCGTCCAAATCGGGTAATGGTCGGAGACCTTTAACGAATCATAGGTGGTATAACCGAAACTTTTGAATCGGTCATCGTGGAAGATATAGTCGATACGGAACGACGGGAAAGCCTCGCCATTATAGGTTTTGCCGCGTCCTCCCCCACTCGCTCGGAATGCATCCTTCAGGCCATGTCCCACTTTGTGATAAGCATACGACACCGGGGAATCATTGAAATCGCCACAAATAATAATTGGATAACGGCAGCTGTCGATATGGGCGCGCAAGGCACGGGCCTGCTCCTGCCTTTCAAGGAAAGCCTTCTCCACTTTTTTGGACAACAGTTTCGCTTTTTTGTCCAAATTCGGGTCATCCATTCCCCGGGAGGCGATTTCTTTACCCATGGCGTAATCATCCGCATCCATGTGCATGGAAGCCAGGTGGACATTATAAATTCTCAGCGTATCGGACTTATACTTTACATCCACATACACCGCGGCATTGGTTGAGCTGTCGTTGGTATAAACACAGTCTCCGTCCAAGATTCTGTAGCGGCTGAAAATCGCCATGCCGTAGTGATAATCCTTAGCTTTGTTGTTTACCGGAAAATACTGGTAACAGTTGCGTTTCTGATTATCCAAACGCAAAATCTGCATAATTGTATCGGTGGTGGGGAATTTCAATTTGCCACTGCCATCGTAGAAATACTCCTGCACACAAAGAATTTCAGGACGCTCCCGTTCAAAAAGCGCATATACCTGGTTCCGCTTGATATCACGCATGATTTTGGTTTCCTCGTCATACAGGCCAAACAACTTGGCATTATAACTCATCACCTTCACGCAGTTTGCGCATACCGAAGGTTTTTCCGTAGGGCGAAGCTGGAAAGTACGGTCAATATTGTTGATATTCAGCAAGACCATACTCAAGGAGACCAGTGTGAAGCGATAATCAATAAACAGCCACAGCACGACAAAACCCAGGTTGGCCATCAGCAAATACGGAAATGCCAAGCCACAATAGCTGGCTGTCATGCTGAGTGACGGGGGCAGATATGCCGACAAGAAAGCCATCAACAAAGACAATGCAACCAGTGCATTCGCCACAATCAGCAGCAACTTCAGAATCTTCCCCACAATGGAAAGCTTGTTTTTCTTCTGGCTTTTCTGATATCGGTTTCGCTTTGCCATGATGGATTTTATCTTTTTGAAGCCTTGAAAAGAAGATCTTTTTCCTCGCGGGACAAGGAATCATAACCCGACTTGGAAATCTTGTCCAGAATTTCGTCTATGCGTTTCTGTTCATTGACTTTTCTCGCATTATATTCCTCGTCGCTCATCGGGCGAGTATAACTCTCCTCTTCGTCATCATACGAGGTAGCGAACTTGATTCTCCGCCGGTTGCGATTGCGAGGCTGTGTCCAACCATCGTTGCGGTCGTGATTGCGCCAAACCATAATGAGCAGGAAGCCGACCAGCATACCACCCAAGTGGGCGAAATGCGCCACTCCATCGGAAGAGCCCAGCACACCGTACACCAATTCGATGGCACCATAAATCACCACAAACCATTTGGCCTTGATGGGCAGGAGGAAATACATGTAAATCTCGGCATTGGGAAACATCATACCGAAAGCCAGCAGGAGGCCGAAGACCGCTCCCGAGGCACCAATGATATTATAGGAATTCAGCAAAGTCTCGCGGAAAGCCTCTATTTGGGGCACAAATTCCGTCACTGCGTACGGATGGGCCTGCAGATACATCAGATTCTGGGCGATAGCCGTCTGATTGATACGCGACACATTCGACAGCTGACTGAAAGTGTCAACAGTAGGATTGGCAAGGAAAGCGTCAATCAACGCCAAAGAAGGATGGAGCTGGAAATAGATAATCAGGTAATGCACCATTGCGGCCCCGATACCGGTAGCCAGGTAATAGCAAAGGAAGCGCCGCTCGCCCCATGCATTCTCCACCGCCGCACCAAACATCCACAGAGCAAACATGTTGAAAAACAGGTGACCGAAATCGCCATGCATGAACATATAGGTGATAATCTGCCACACATGGAAGTCAGAGGCGGAAAAATAGTGCAAGCCCAAAAGGGCATCCAAGTCAATCTTGCTGGAAAGAACTATCTTTGCCAGAAAGAACAAACAGTTGATTATCAATAGGTTTTTAACCACCGTTGGCAGGATGCTGAAGCCACCGGCCCGTATCTCATTACTCATTTTTCAGTATTAATTTTAAAAATGCAAAATTACGAAAATTTTCGATGCAACGAAGATACAACCTCGTACACCAAACTTCTACTGATTATCCTTGCAATGTAGTAAAAACAAATGGGATTTTCAGAACTGATGCAGGAATTTGGATACATTAAGAAACATTCCACCGCTGAAATGATACATCCATAATCCGTCTTCATCAATAAACAAAGGAATATACATGGCTGCTTTGTTGGATTTATAATTCATGAGTTGGGCAGGCGCAGAAATATCCCCATTTTGACTAATGACACAGTAAGCGGCACACTTTTTATCGTAATACGAACCCGCGTTAACCTCCATCATCTTCCCGCTTTTGCCGGAATAGTTTTCAGAGTTATCGGTAAATAAAATTTGAATCTCGTCATTACGCATAGGGGCAAAATAAGAGCACATGGCTGCTTGCAGCTTACTGGTTGAACGATAGCCGGTCATGGCAGCCTGACTTTTCTCAATCATCTGAAAATCCTGAATGTTACCCTGGGCATCTGCAAAATTGACCAGCACATTGCCCGTCAGGGTATATGTAGAAGTAAAAACGTATGTCTGGGCACGAGGTTCTCCCAACAAGGCCAATTTCCCGTTACTGAATTCGAGCAACTCCATGGGATAGACGGTATAATCTCCTGCCGACTGGCTGTATTTCGGGCTTTTGTATTCGAAATACCTTTCAGAGAATTTTTGACTACTGGTGTTTTCAAGGCTTAGCGACGAAATGTCGAACACCATCATGTATGCTCCTTCGTCATTTTTCGTCGAGTTAGCAGAGTAATAGCCTCCCATAACCAAATTACCCGAATTTGTAAGCAGCAATTTGCCCATGGAAACATAACCGAAATCAGGACGTTCGCTTACTTCGCGCTGTTCATTCTGATTGATTTCAAAGACATGCAAGGTCTGATTTCTCCGACTATCTCCCACCTGCTCAAAAGAGGTTAGTGCAACATAAACGCTGGCGTCGTTGCTCATAATGATGTCAAGGGCGCCAATAATACTGTTTTCAACATTCAATTCCAAATCATTCGACCATATCAACCCCTCTTCTCCAAAGGTCAGAAGCGCCGCTGCCTTCAACTTGTCGGTCTTGTCGGACTGGAAAAAACCTGCCGTTTTAGTTTGGAATAACAAGACGGCCGCTTTTGATTGATCGGGCGACACAGCAGTACCCACCAACACATCGTCCCTCCGTTCCATTAGGAAGGACACCAACTGTTGCGGATTCCAACTACCCTTTTTCGCATCTTTGGGAATGGCATTGACCCACAAAGAATAGGTTTTGTCTGAATTCTTGTACATGCTATATAGACAATAGATATGCCCCAAACCCTCGTAGGCAGTCAACAGAGCATAATCCGAGTGGTGATTCACTTCTATTTTTCTGCCTGTAGCCCCCGTTTTAGATATTACCACCAACACATCTTTCGATGTCATTGTAAACGAATTCATCAAGATATTTCCAAACAGGGCATAATGCTCATCCCCTGTCCCATTAAGGCTGGTAATATAATGATACGACGCTCCTATTTTATCTGCCACGGTGACTATCGACTTCTGTGCATTTATTGACAATGCGCAGAGCATCAGTAAGCTTACAAGAATCTTTTTCATATTGCTTTTCATTTAAAGTTTTCTAACAGAATCACTCCCTTGTATTATTCAGTTGGCAAAGATACAAATAAAGTTGATTTCCCGTACGGAGGACACCGGCATTTAAAATATTTTTGTGTTTCTGCATTTCAATTTTTCCGTTACGGAAATATTGATAAACTATAAGCGACTGCTCAAATGATGCTTTCCGCTGGGTAAAATCCGCTTTTCATAGCCTTTGGTTGTAGGAAGCCATACCTCAGCTGTAGTGTTAGCGGGAATGAGAATGTCCCACTCGAAACGCTTGCCCTTTCGCTGCCAGTTGCTTTGGATAAGGCCGCTGACAGACTGGTATGAACAGTTCACATAATCGAGTCCCTCAATAGGATATGGTTTCAGCTGTATCTTGCTGTAGCCCGGCTCCAATGCCCGGATACCGCCCAAATACTCGTATTCCCAAATGATAAGGTCACCGAGCAGCATCACATGGTTGCCCGAATTCATGGCTGGGTCGGCGGTATTACCATTCCAGAGTTCCCAGATGGTGGTAGCTCCATTGCGCACCATGTAGCCCCAACTGGGATAAGTGTCGTTAGTGGCCAACTTCAATGCCAGGTCACCACGACCATACTCTGTAAGGGTGCGCATCAATTGCTGGATGCCCACCACTCCGGTGGAGACGTGTCCGTCAAATTCGTTCTCTGTTTTGGCGATGATGTTAGCAAAGACTTTTTCCTCCAATCCTTTCGGCACCATGCCAAAGGCGAGGGGCAGGATATTGGCCGTAACGGTGTTATGGTCATAGCGGCCGGTGGAAGCATCAAGATATTTGGCATTATAGGCTGCGGTGACTGTGGAAATTTCATTGCGGAAGAAGTCGGCATCATTGCCACGGCCCAACAAGTCGGCAAAATGAGCCATCTTGCCGGCAAGATAACAGTAAAAAGGAGTAGAAAGGTTGGCGGGCCGAGTTATCCGGTTGGTATCGCGCGTATGTATCAGCTCGGGGCTTTCGGGGGGCACGCACCAGTCGCCATAGGTGTCGCGGATAAGGATTCCGTCCTTGAGGTAGTATTTCTTCATGTGAAGCATCCAGAGGCGCATAGCGTCATAATGCTGCTGAATGGGCCAGAGGTCGCCGAAACGGGTATAAAGCATGTCGGCCACCGTAATGAAAGCCCCAGGCCAGGTCATGTTGTCGGTATAATTGCGCCAGTAGGCAGGGGCGACATCAGAAAGCGAACCATTCTCCAGCTGGCAGTCTTCAAGGTCTTGCAACCACTTGGCATAGAGGCGATGGTTGTCAAAAATAAAACTCTCGCCATAACAACCTGTAGTGCGGTCGCCAGTCCAGCCCATGCGCTCATCTCGCTGGGGACAATCGGTAGGCATACTACGGTAATTGCCCCTGATACCCCAAGTTGCATTGTGATAAACGGCGTTGATAATCTCGTCGGAAGTCTCGAAGCTGCCCGTCATCGACATCTCATCGTAGAGAACTACGCCTGTGAAATCTTCTATTTTAGGTTCAACACGCAGACCTGTAACCTCAACATATCGAAAGCCATGGTAGGTAAACTGGGGTCGCCAACCCAGTGCATACACATGACTCTTCTCCCCATTATCATAAATAATGAACCGGTCCGTAACCTCAGCATCACGAAGATTATCCACACAGAGCGTACTGTCGGCATTGAGTGTCTCGCTAAAACGAAGCACTATGGTATCGCCCGACTTTGGTTGACGGGCTGTCGCCTCCAATACCCCCACCATATTCTGTCCCATGTCAAGCACCCATTTATCGCTCTTTGGGAAGAGTGCAACAGGTGTCAAATACTCCTGTGCCTTGATGTTGGGATTGGGTTGCGGCGTAAGAAGCGACATCGGATCGGGTCGATGGTATTCGTCGGGCAGACGTCCGCCTCGTTCAAGGCTGACAACGGGATATTCGCGAGCCACACGGTGACGCGGATTATAGATATCCTCCTTGTACATGTTCTGGCGGTCATAGTCCACCACAACATCCTGCCAATTGTCATCGTAATGGTTGGGAGCAGTAAAAATGTCCATATCAACAAGGTCTTCAAACTCATTACTATTTTGGTCGTAGTAGTTTGGATACGACCATGTTCCCAAGTCAAAACCATTGTCGATGGTCTCGCCATCAAACTCATTGGATTTGCGAATAGAACCACGGTTGGTAATACGCCAGCCTTCACCACTCACGACAGTATCGGTAGTGCCATCGGCGTAAGTCACTTCCAGTTGCAACAGCAATTGAGGCAGTCCATAATGCGCGGCGTGCTTGATGCCGCACCACTCTATATAGATGGTATCGTGGCGCACAGTGGTAAAACGGCCACCTTCGAGCATAACTCCCACAGCATTGTCACCCCCATGGAGCAAATCTGTCACGTCGTAGGCGTTGAAATAAATGCGTCGGGTATAGTCCGAAAGGGTAGGTTTCAACAGTTCGTCAGGAGCCACTTCCCTACCGTTAATAAAGGCTTTGTATACGCCCAAACCACTAATATAGAGCCGGGCCTTGCTGATATTTTTCTTCAGGACAAATTCCTTGCGAAGATAGCGGGCGGAAATAGCAGTATGACCATTCACATTATCGTCATCAAAATCACGGCCAATCCAATGGGCGTGCCAATCATCGGGCAATAGGAGACTGATTTCGAAATAGCGGATATCGCTCTCAAGCCTCATCTTTTTCCCTTTGTTTCCGTATGTAACAATCGCATAAACCTTCCACCAGCAACAATCGCGGCTTTTGAGTTTCCGGCCCTCGTATGGGATGTAGAGCATCCTATCCGAAGTCACACTTTTGCTGTCCCACAGGTCACCTATGCCATTGCGGGCATTTTCCTCGCTGCTGGCCACAATAATGCGGTATTCTACCTGCCTCACATTATTCTCTTCCGACTCGTACTGCCAGCTGAAACGAGGCTCAGCGGTAGCCAAAGGCTGGCTGCCGTCCTGCATCTCAACGGTAAGCGAAGTCAGCTTGATTCCGCTACCATAGGCCGAGAAAAAAGAGGCAAGAAAAAGGATTGAAATCAGATGTTTCATGTTACCGAATGTCGTTCATCAATATTGCATTTTTGCTTGTGCAAATGTAAATAAAAATATTGGATTAAACACATTTGAAATTACACTCTGCTACCGCGAAAAGGAATGCTTATACAAATTTTCATAACATGTGCTAAAATTTGGCACATGTTTGTTTTTATTTTGCAGAAAAAATAAAACAAAAACACTATGACTCCACATCAATTTTCTTATCAGGGTATTTTTGATTTAGAAAGAAATCATCATGAAGATATTTTAAATCGCAAGCCTTTGAAACATCTATTGAAAGACAGAAAAATAAGATTCGTAAATCCCAAAGGAAGATTTGACTACTGTTATTTCGGGGATTTTTACTTCAGTTCAGGAAATGTCATGATGCTGATAACGAATGATTTGTTCTACACAAGGTATCATAGGCCCGACCAGATGTCGAATACTTTTTGGTCAACAGTACCGGTGATTTTCGCTGGGGTTGAAACTAGCTTTAAGGATGATGACGGAAATGAGATTTTCACCTACGATTACTGCGATTTTGGCAGATACAGGCTCATGGTTCAATACCTGAGTTTTGACGAGCCCTGCCTGATGGCAGACAACCACTCTATTCCCTTATCGTGGGCAAAAGAACATGGCGGATTTAGAAAATCGGGAACGACTTTGTATGATTTGAAAAAGGAAATGTTTGAGATTTTCAATCCATGGGAAATATGGCGATTGAACCAATTTGATGACCCTCAAGAACGAGAAAAGGCACATAATGCTCTGAAGGAGCCTATATTTGTTGATGAGTTGCCCGCACCAAACAAAAGATGGTCAAGAACATATACGGACATCGATAAGGTAATGGATGATGATGCGGTGTTGGTTTATTTCAGAAGCTCGTTTAAAGAAACAATCCCGGATGAAAACGGAGAGCTATTTGAGCAATATGCTTATTACATAGACAACTATCCATCAGTTGAAGTCAAACAGGAATATGAAATGGTTGTCGACAATGAAAACTACCAGCAACTGTTGTATGAGCTGATGCTGAAAGCCCACAGAACTCCCGAGAAATGCTTCGTACTTTGCGATTTCTTTGAAAACATTGTGATCTTCGATAAATGCCGAAAAATATTCGCCCAGTACTTCATGCCAATGATAGAAAATTATATACAAAACATTGTCCTACCGAAATGGATTATGGAGGAATTGATTAAAGAGGCAGTATGAAGATGAGGAGTAAAATCTGGGGTTAATAAAGTGTCACATCTCCGAGGCTCTGGTGGCACAGCTTCGCTGTAATGTATAATGTCACTACCCCGGCCTTCGGCCACCCGTTCTAAAAGAAGGGGAAATTAAATTCCGTCTTTCGGTACCCGTTGGTGGCTGCACAGACTGCTCTTCTCCATGGTACGGTTTTAACGTGATCTATCTGTCGCAGTCCAGGACTTTCGCGGCAGCACGGTTCCATCATCAGGGCAAGCGACACCCATGCCGCGACGGTATATGTGGCACCTTCTCCCAGGGGTTTTACCCCTGTCTGTAGTCTCTTCGGCCCTACGGGCCTTAATTTGCCATGGTGCTGCGTGCGGGGGTAAGGCCGACGGTTGGGGCGTACGGGCCTGTGCGGCTGCACTTACCGTCGGCTAGATCTTTTGGTTACTTTTCGATCATGCGAAAAGTAACGGAAATGAAACTGCACTTACCGTCGGCAAAGATCTTTTGGTTCCTTTTCCATCTTTGGGAAAGGAACAAGAAAAATTTTGTATCTTTGCAAATTCTAAAAAATTGACCATTGAAGAAGAAAGTCTGCTTACTGGGTTCTACGGGTTCCATGGGAGTTCAGTCCCTGGAAGTGATTGAGGCACTGCCCGATCTGTTCGAAGTTGAGGTGCTGGCATGCTACTCTAATGCCGAACTGCTGATACAACAAGCCAAAAAATTCAAACCCAACGCAGTGGTCATTATCAAGGAAGATTTGTACCAACAGGTGAAAGATGCCCTGTGGGACGATGACATCAAGGTGTTTGCCGGGGAATCGTCGCTGTGCGACATTGTGGAGATGAGCAGCATCGACATTGTGCTGTCGTGCATTGTGGGCGTGGCCGGACTGAAGCCCGTATACCGCGCTATCTGCTGCAGCAAGCCCATCGCCCTGGCCAACAAGGAAACTCTGGTGGTGGCAGGCGAACTGATGACCCAGGCCGCTGTGGAGCACCATGTACCGCTGTTGCCCGTCGATTCGGAGCACTCGGCTATCTTCCAGTGCCTGGCTGGCGAATGGAACAATCCCGTTGAAAAGATTATCATCACCGCTTCAGGAGGTCCGTTCAGAGGCAAAGACGCGGCTTTTTTGGAACATGTCACCAAAGAGCAGGCACTGAAACACCCCAACTGGAGCATGGGCAATAAAATCACCATCGACAGCGCCACCCTGATGAACAAGGGTCTGGAAGTGATCGAGGCCAAGTGGCTGTTTGACGCCACCCTCGACCAGATTGAAGTGGTGGTGCACCCGCAGTCTATCATCCACTCGATGGTACAATTTGCCGACGGCTCGGTGAAAGCGCAGTTGGGACTGCCCAGCATGAAGCTGCCTATCCAGTACGCTCTCACCTACCCCCAGCGGGAAAGTAACAAAATGCCCCGGCTGAACTTCGCCGACTATCCCTCTTTGACTTTCGAGAAACCCGATATCCAAACTTTCCGATGCCTGAACATTGCCTACCAGGCTTCGAGGGCTGGTGGCGACCGTCCCTGCGTGATGAATGCCGCCAACGAAGTGGCAGTGGCACAGTTTTTGCAGGACAAAATCGGTTTCATGGATATTCCGCGCATTATCGAACAGCAGTTGGAGGAAGTGCCCTATTCGCATCCTGGCAGTATTGAGGAGTATTTGGAAATTGATAGGGAAGTGAGGAGAAGGATACAGGGGATAGGTGTTAGGGGTTAGAAAGGTTAGAAAGGTTAGGAGGTTAGAAGATTACAGGATGATGGATTTTGGATTTGGGATTTTGAATTTTGAATTATTGAAATATATAGGATTATGGGAATTGGAATGCAGATTTTAGGACTTGTTGCGAGTTTAAGCTTACTGGTATTTGTACATGAGTTGGGGCATTATCTTTTCGCCCGTCTTTTCCATACGAGAGTAGATAAATTCTATCTCTTTTTCAACCCTGGTTTTTCCATCATGAGGATGAAAAAATGCGGCAACCAATACCAATTCAGTTTCTTCTCCTCCGACTCACCGGAAGACTGGAAGAACTACCCCGAGAACACCGAATGGGGTATCGGCTGGTTGCCACTGGGCGGCTACTGCTCCATCAATGGCATGGTGGACGAGACCACCAAGGCCGAGGAGCTGTCGGCAGAGCCCCAGCCCTGGGAATTCCGTGCCAAACCTGCATGGCAACGACTTTTCATCATCGTCGGCGGCGTGTTGATGAACTTCCTCACCGCCTTGATTATCTATGTAGGGGTCATGTACCACTATGGATTAGAATATGTACCTGTCACCGAAGCCCAATATGGCTTGCAATTTACCGAGAGCGCCAAAAACATCGGTTTCCAGAACGGTGACAAAATCATCTCTGTGGATGGCCAAGTGCCCGAAACCATGGGCGATTTTGCCACGGCCCTGCTGATTGACGATGTCAAAGAGGTGCTGGTGGACCGAAATGGCGAAACCGTCAGCGTCAAAATTCCCAAAAACTTCGGACAGCAGGTACTGGCTGCCGGCGACAATGCAGGCTTCTGCCAGTTCAACTTCCCCTTTGTAGTGGATATGGTGATGGAAGACCATCCTGCTGCGGCTGCCGGCATGCAGCACGGCGACTCCCTGGTGGCCATCAACGGCGAGGAGTATTTCTCCTTCTTCGACTATCAGTCCACCTTTGCCCAGAGCAAAAACGAGGATGTGGAGTTGAGTTTTTACCGTGGTGACTCGCTGTATCAAACCACCGTCCATGTCAGCGACGAGGGCGTCATCGGCGTTTATCCGGTCAGCCCGGCCTCATTCCTCACTTCCAAAGTTGTGAAATACGGCTTCTTCGAATCCATTCCTGTGGGCATCGACAAAGGCTTCGAAACTCTGGCCACTTACGTGAAACAGTTCAAGCTGGTGTTCACAAAAGAAGGAGCCCAGCAGTTGGGCGGTTTCGGCACCATCGGCAGCATCTTCCCGAAAGTATGGGATTGGGAACGTTTCTGGAACATGACCGCTTTCCTGGGTATCATCCTCGCCTTCATGAACATCATCCCCATCCCAGCGTTAGATGGTGGTTATCTCTTATTTATCATTGTTGAAATGATTACCCGCCGCAAGCCCAGCGACAAGTTCATCGGCATAGCCAACACCATTGGTTTCACCCTGCTGATCATACTGCTGATATACGCCAACGGCATGGATATCGTCCGGGCATTCTTCAAGTGACGCCCTTGAGTAGCATCACACAAAACGACATCGCAAAACACGGATTATGCACTTTTTATTCTGGTTTATACTCTACCCTCTCTCATTATTGCCGCTGTTCATCTTATACGGCATCGGTGGTATTCTGTATTTCTTCCTGAATTATGTGGTGAGATACCGGAGAAAAGTCATTGACCAGAATCTACGGAATTCTTTTCCTGAAAAAGGTGAGAAAGAACTGGCTAAAATCAGGAAGCAATATTACTGGCATCTGGCCCAGTTGGCTGCCGAGATGCTGAAGATGCTGACCCTCAGCCGCCGTGGCGTGAAAAAACGCTACTGGAGCAAAAATGCGGAGATTGTCAACCGCTTTTTTGACGAGGGACGCAGTGTCATCATCATGTCGAGCCATTACAACAACTGGGAATGGATGGTGCTGAGCCTGGACAGTCAGTTCAAGCACCATGGCATCGGAGTAGGCAAGGCCAACAGCAACAAGAACTTTGAGAAACTCATCAACAGAGCGCGCACCCGCTACGGCACAGAGGTGGTCTTCGCCGACACGGTACGTCAGGTTTTCGAACGCTATGAGTCGGAACACCACCCCTGCTGCTACATGATGCTCAGCGATCAGTCGCCCAGCAACCCCAAGAGCTGCTATGTCACCGATTTTCTGAACCAGCGCTCGGGGATTATTTTTGGGGCAGAGCATTTCGCCAAAAAATACGACTTACCTGTCGTTTATTACGAAGTAGTTAAAGACCGCATAGGACATTATCATCTTGAATTCGAATTAATTACAGAAAAACCTAACGAAACGGAGCATGGCTATATCACCGACCGCTATGTGCAGTTGCTGGAGCAAAGTATCCGCAAGCATCCTGCCTACTGGCTGTGGAGTCATCGCCGATGGAAACATGATTTTTCGGGGGAACGGGAAGACGTACACTGACGTGTACTCGGAAAGACGGGAAGACGGGAAGACGAAAATCTAACCGAGCGAGCGCAGCGAGTGCCTCCTCGAGCGAATGAAATGAGCGACTCCCCGAGCGAACAAAGTGAGCGTCTTAACGTATCAACAAATAAACAATAAAAAAACTATGAATAAGACTATTGAAACAATACTGCAACACCGCAGCATCCGGAAATTCACTGCGGAGAAAGTCAGCAAAGAAGACTTGGAACTGATATTGCGTTGTGCCTGCAACGGCTCTACCTTGGGCAACATGCAGCTGTTCAGCATTATCGTAACCACCGACAAGGAAATGATGGAGAAGGCGGCGCCGCTGCACTTCAACCAGCACATCGCCACCAACGCCCCGCTGATGCTGACCTTCTGCGCCGACCTACACCGCTTCAACCGCTACTGCGAGTTCCGCGGCGCCGCCACCGACTGCTACAGCAACCTGCAATCATATCAGTGGGCGGTCACCGATGCCATCATCGCCGCCCAGAACGCATGCGTTGCGGCCGAATCCTTGGGACTGGGACTTTGCTGGTTAGGCACGATCACTTATCAGATTGACAAATTTATCGAACTGCTGAAACTGCCCAAAAACGTCATCCCCGTGGCATGCATCTCCATTGGCCATCCCGATGAGCAACCCGAACTGACCGACAAACTGCCGGTGGAGGCGATGATTCATCAGGAAGTGTATCAGGATTATTCAGAATATGATATCAATAAACTGTACAAAGAAAAAGAAGCCCATCCCAACACGCTGAAAATTTTGGAAGAAAACAAGTTAGACAATCTCGCACAGGTTTTCACCGAAAGAAGATACACCAAAAAAGACAATGAGTTTTTTGCCGAGGTACTGAAGAAAGCCTTGCAGAACCAAGACTTTTTGGCTAAAGAATAATGGAAAAGCTATTTGCACACGAACTGTCACGCTACTCCACAATCATCGTGGGAAACGGGGAAACACCGAAAGGTGAAATTCCGTTGCTGTTTCTTCAGCGAGCTCGTACCATTGTGTGCTGTGACGGAGCGCTGGACAAATTGCAGCATATAGGCATTCAACCCGATATAGTCATCGGCGACTGCGACTCGCTCTCTGACGAGGCGTGGACAAGATACAAAGATATCATTATTGAAGATCCGGATGAAGAATGCAATGACCTGCAGAAAGCTCTGAAGTATTGCATAGAACAAAAGCTGGGACCTGTTGCTGTATTGGGAGCTTCCGGTCTGCGCGACGACCATCAGTTAGCCAATTTATCCATATTAAACATGTATGCCGAACGCATGGACCTCATCATGGTGAGCAATTACGGCATCTTTTCTTTTATTGACAAAGACACAACATTTGCCTCTGTTTCCGGACAGGAGGTATCGGTTTTCAGCTTTGACGGACAAGCGGTTTTCACTTTCGAAGGCTTACAATATCCCGTCCACAACCGCCGTTTCACCCAACTGTGGGAAGGCAGCCTGAACAAAGCCGTTGGCGAGCGTTTCACCGTGAAAATAAGTGGCGGAAAAGGGTTGGTATTTAGGGAGTTCAATTAACAAATACTAGTTTTACGATATTTTTTATATTAGGCCAGTGATAAAAGTGTGTTATAAGTGGTCTAAGATGTAAGCGATCAGTCGTGCTGAAAGCACGCAATCCTATTAACCCCGCATAAGCGTAGCGCAATGTGGGGTATGCAGCAAACTACTCTACTCCTGCGTGCCGTAGGTACGCCACATTGGAGTGTGTATGTAGCGTGCTTTCAGCACGCAGACTGGAGCTTTCACTGTCCACCCCACACAACAAGTTGTGCGGGGTTAATAGGATATCGTGCCTTTGGCACGTCTCTTTGTCTTTCAAATCAAAAATCGAAAAATTATTATAAAAAAACTAACTACTCATACCTCAGCGCAGCAATCGGATCCATATTCGCGGCTTTCTTGGCGGGATACCAGCCGAAGAAAATACCTGTGGCGGCACATACCAAAAATGACACCATGATGGCGGTTTGACTCACCACATATGGCCAACTCAAGATGTGGGAAAGGGCGTACGATAATATCAGTCCGAGGATAATTCCTATCACACCACCAATCAAACTCAGAATCACACTTTCAGACAAGAACTGCAACATGATGTCGCGGTTCTGCGCTCCGATAGCCATACGCAAACCAATTTCCTTGGTTCTTTCCGTAACAGTTACGTACATGATATTCATGATACCGATACCACCCACGATCAGTGAAATGGAAGCGATAGCGGCCAAAAGCATCGTCAACATCTGCGTCACCGAGCTCATGGTGCTCAGCAACTCTTCCTGGGTACGGATGTCAAAGTCATCCTCTTCGCCCTCGGCAATCTTATGATTGGCCCGCAAAATATAGGTAATTTCTGTGGCTGCCAGCTCTGACTCCTCTTCGGAAGTGGCTGAGGCAAACAGCATGTTGAAATGCGTGATCGCCATAAAACGCTTCTGTACCGTGGTATAGGGTGCCAGTACGATATCATCCTGATCCTGACCCATCTGGTTTTGTCCTTTGGATTCCAGCACCCCGATAATCTTCATCGGGATGGAACCGAAACGCACCACCTGCCCTATCGGGTTCTCGCCATTGGTAAACAAATTGTCCACTACTGTCTTACCTACTACACAAACCTTGTTATAAGTCTTCACATCCTCTTCGGTGAACATGATGCCACTCTCGAGTTTGTACATACGTATATCGAGGTAACTGGGGGACACCCCCTGAATCTGACCGGGGTGGTTGTTGGAGCCATACACCAACTGTGCTCCCGTGCTGACCGATGGAGAGACATGCGCCACATAGCGGGTATTTTGCTCCAAAGCACGCAAATCTTTCATATCCAAAGACTTTGCACTTGAATTACCCATATTGACACCACCACGCATCTGCCGTGCAGGCATGACCATAATCATGTTGGAACCCATGCCTGACAGCTGCTCACGCACGCTCAGCGTGGAACTCTGTCCCAAGCTGACCATGGCAATCACTGAAGCGATACCGATGATGATACCCAACATGGTCAGAAACGCCCTGCTTTTGTTTCGCAGCAAGGCTTTGATGGCTATTTTGACAAGATTCAATACATTCATAGTCTAAATCTTAAACTCTTTATACTCCTGTAATGCCTTGGCGGCTGACTGGGTTTCCACTAGGCTGTCCTCAATAATATTGCCATCTCTCAACTTGATGGTACGAGTGGTGAATACCGCAATATCAGGTTCATGCGTCACAAAAGCGATGGTTTTGCCTTTGTCGTGCAAATCCTGGAACAAGCTCATGATCTCATAAGATGTGCGGGTGTCGAGGTTACCCGTAGCCTCATCTGCCAACAGGATAACCGGGTCGTTGACCAGAGCGCGGGCAATGGCCACACGCTGCTGCTGACCGCCCGACAACTGGTTAGGCATGTGCATCATACGGTTCTCCAGTCCCACAGCCAGCAAGGCCTCTTCCGCTCTTTGGCGACGTTCCTTGGCCGACACTTCCGAGTTGTACATCAGCGGCAACTCCACATTCTCGATGGCTGTGGTACGCGCCAGCAGATTGTAATTCTGGAACACAAAACCGATTTTTCGGTTGCGCAAGGTGGACAATTCCTTTTTCGACAAAGTATTGACAGACAACCCGTCAATACAATAGTCACCAGAAGTAGGACGGTCAAGGCAGCCCAAAATATTCAGCAAAGTGGATTTGCCCGAACCACTGGTGCCCATGATGCTAACAAACTCTCCTTCCGTAACCGAAAAGGTGACTCCGTTCAGTGCGTGCACATCCTCGTTACCCACGCGGAAAATGCGCTTCAAATCCGTTATTTTGAGAATCTCATTGCCCATAGCCTATCTCTGTTTACGTTGTGGAGGTCCCATCATGAAGGGATTGTTACCATCTTTCTGAGGTTTGCCGGGCATCTTCATCTCGGAGACGGAAAGCACCACCTCGTCACCCTCACGGATTCCTTCGGTAATCAGTGTCTTGGCCCCATCGTTCAGTCCCGGCTTCACACTCACCTGCTCCACCGTATTCTGGCGCTTCACCCAAAGCGTCTTGGATTCCACATCTCTCAAACTCTGGGTCAACTCTTCCTGACTGGCAAACAGTTCCTTGAAGGTGATACCCTGCTTCATCATGACTTCCATAGTGGTCTTGTCAATATTGCAGTACAAAGCTTCCATCGGAACGGAAACTCCCACTTCCTTCTTCACGATAATAGACACGCTGGCGGTCATACCCGGAAACAGCTTTTCCTCCGGATTCGGTGCATCGATAATCACAGTATATGTCACCACATTGGAAGTAACTGTAGGCTCCAGACGCACCTGTTTCACCGTACCCGTGAACACATCTTCGGGGAAAGCGTCAACGGTGAAAGTTACCGGCTGGCCCACCTTCACCTGACCTATATCGGCCTCATCCACATTGGCCTCCACCTGCATTTCTGTCAGGTTATTGGCGATGGTGAACAGCGTCGGCGTACTGAAAGAAGAAGCCACGGTCTGGCCTTCTTCCACAGCTTTGTTGAGTACCACACCCGAAATCGGCGAGTAAATCATGGCATAACCCAAGTCCACCTTGGTTTTCTGACAATTGGACTTGGCTGTCACCAATTGGTTCTTGGCCCTGATCAGTTCATCCTCGGCAGCATCCAAAGCCTCCTGTGTAGCGGCTTTGTTATCAAACAAAGCTTTGGTACGATCATACGTACGTTGTGCCAAAGTCAAGTTACTCTGGGCATTCGACAGCTGTGCCTCTGCCTGTTGCACCTGCTCCGACAAAGTTGAGCGGTCCAGTTCAGCCAGCAAGTCGCCCTTCTTCACTTCGGAATTGAAATCCACGTACAGTTTCTCCACTTTACCGGAGACCTGTGTACCCACATCTACTTTATAGACTGGCTGGATTTCGCCCGTGGCGGTCACCGTCACCTCGATACTGTCAATTTTGGCACGTTCGGTATTGAGCATCATGCCGTGCGGCTTGCCTTTTTTCAGTGCCAATAAAGCCACAACCAAGATAATGAGCACCGCTATGATGATGCCCCAGATAATCAGTTTTTTCTTCTTTTTAGCTTCCATATAGTGTGTTTTTATGTTTCTCCTTTGTCACCCCACACTACGCTTCGCTTGTGCGGGGTTATTGAAATGTGACCTCTTCGAGGTCTTTTGGTATAATATTTGTCACTACCCCGCCCTTCGGGCACCCCTTCTAAAAGAAGGGGAATTTAAAGGGTCACTGGAACACCGGTCAGGATATCCAGAATCTTACGTTGCAGGACGAAGGAGTACTTGTTCTGCATGTAGGTATTCAAAGCTGACAGATAATTGTTCTGCTGGGTCAGCAGGTCGGCGGCGGTGATGGTACCGTACATGAACTTCATGTTATAGGCATTGAAGTTGGCCTCGTACGCCTTTTCCCTGATGGCCGACACCTCGTAATTATTCTGTGCCTCTTTGACTGCGACATAATAACGTTCCAATTCCTCCAGCACCTCAATCTGTTGCGACTGGTAATTGTTTTCGGCCTGCTGAACTCCGATTTTTGCCAGCTTCACCGCTGCACGGGCACGATTCTGATTGTAGATAGGAATATTAAGGGACAAGCCCACATTCTCTCCCAAACGCTCTCCCAGCTGGGTACCAAATGACCCGTTTTTGGAGGCATATCCCGTGCTAATACCCGCATTCAGGTTCAGCGAAGGATAATAAGACGATTTGGCGATTTTCACATCATAATTGGCACTTTCGACACGATTCTGACTGATTTTCAGTGCAGGAAGATAATCCATAGCCTTGTCTATCACCTCCTGCATGGCAGGGATTGTCAAATTGCTCATCATCTTGGCAGTATCAGGTTTTACCACTTCCAAAGGCGCACTGGGATAAATGGCCAACAACGATTTCAGGTTCACATAGTTGTTCTGCAGAGTCAGCAAGGTATTCTCGTAATTGGCCGAGTCGGAAACATACTGGGCTTGCAGCAAGAGATAATCGCTTTCCAAAATTTGTCCCACCCTGAAACGCTGATAGCCCTGTTCCATCTGTTCACGGCTTTTATTGATTACTTCCTTCTGATACACAGACAACTCCTCGTTCATCAAAATACTCAGGAACGCCTGCACAATCTGGATATTGACATTATTTTTTGTCTGCTCCCATGCCAGCGAAGACTGGGTGATATCCAATTTCCGCTGTTTGATGGTATTGAATGTATTCAGTCCGTTAAAAAGCGTGATACCTGCGGAAAGGCCGTAATTGCCGGTCCAGTCGGCACCACCGCTGACAGAGCTGTGCGAATAGGAAAAGCCCTGCGAAGCGGACGCGGACACCGTAGGTGACATCTGCAGTTTAGCTTGTTTGTAGTTGATTTCCGAAGCAGACTGGTCCAATTTGGCATTCTGCAAGTCATAGCTGTGCTCTTCGGCATATTTCAGACAGTCCTCAAGGGTGAAACGAGTTGGCTGTTCCTGGGCGAAGGCAAAAAATACCATCGCGAGGAACAAAGTCAGAACCATAGTTTTTTTCATATTCTTCAATATTAATCTATTTAGCGACACGCTACAAAGGCGCAAGTTTAAACGTACAGCAACATGCTTTTCACATTTTTGTAGCCCATCTCTCGCAACAGTCCGCAATACTCTTCCAGCTGCTGCTGATAGGCCTCATTTTCCTTACCGGTTTTATAGTCAATCACCATCACCTCATCATCAAGAAAGACAATACGGTCGGGGCGGCGCAACTGCCCGTCGCAGTTCATGATGGTGGTCTCATTCATCACCTCCACCCCTGGAGCAAAATACGGCTGGAGACTGGCGTCATTCATAATCTTGAGCAATACTGAACGCAGAATCTGACGGTCTGACTCATTGTCCACATTTTCAACAATTTCAGCCAACTCTTCCTCGCTTTGAGGGAAGGTTTCTATTTTCGAAAGAAAATCATGAATAAACACACCCAGCTCCTGCTTATAGCTTCTGTCGGAAACGGACAACAACTGTTTCGATTGTAAAGTAAAATCCGAAGAATAAAGCTGACTGATAGTATACTGCAACTCTTTCTCCTTGGCACGAGCCTCCTTATGACACTGGCTGTCGCCAAAAATATACTCTTTTTGCAATGCTTGCTCTTCCTCTTGCTGGGAACGGATATAGTTGCCTAAAAACTTGGCATAATTGCCCCTGCTGCTCGCAGGATTTCCCGTGATGATATACAAAGCGTCTCCGGCACGCGTGTGGGCCACATACATCACATTGACATTATCGATGTCCGTCATGATACGCTCTTCTTCCGCTAACGACTCGAAAGAAGAACCCGACAAAGCACTCTGACTGGTATCCATGATGTAATACGGCAACGGACAATCGTCCAATTCATTCTCGCACCAGACTGTCTCCATGCCATTGCCCTGACGATAGGATTTCATCGGATAAATGACCACCGGATACTGCAAACCCTTGGACTTGTGAATGGAAGTCACCGTCACCGCATTGGTCTCTTTGGACGAAGTCAGCGACATCTTGCGGCCTTTCTCCTCCCACCAGTTCATGCATTGCGTCAAATCCGAAAACTGCGAATTGAAATTGTCGTAAACTGCATCAATAAAAGCAATTACGTATGCATCAGGGGTAGAGATATGATAGGCTAGCAGCAATTCTTTCACAATGGTAAAGACCGGAAACGAAAGCAAGCGCGGAATATCCAGCAAAATATCGGCCTCCACCCGATTCCCCAGATCTTTTATCAACTTCTGAAAACCGTTGTCCTGACTGATTTTGTCCACCGCGTCCGTCATGCTGTCCTTACAGAAATACTCCGCAATAGACAGCTGCGACAATTTATCGTCCGGTGAGAGCAGATAACGCATGGTATTCACCAGCAGCAACACCTCTGGAGAGGCACTCAAAAGCAAAGAATCCGAAGAAATCACCGGAATCTGATGCTCCGTCAGATAGCGGGCAAGGTCACTACATGTCCGGTTGGACTTGGACAAAACGGCTATATCCCGATACTCATAATCCCTACTGACAGCATCCTGCACCGCTTTCAGCGTTTCCTCCATCAGGTAATCCTCACTGTCATCCTCCTGCTGGAAACGCACATACACAAAGCCCTCCTTCTCCCGACTTTTCTTTTGTTGCACATCCGCATAGTAATCTACCAACAAAGGATTATGACCGAATTCATTATCAATCAGATATTTAAAAAATCCATTATTAAAATCTATCACAGTCTGCGACGAACGATGATTGGTATCCAGCAAGGTCAAGTCAAAATCATCAGGAGTCAACAAACCCTCACCCAGATTCTGGTTCACGCCTTCGAGGGTGGACAGGCCATTAAGCAAGGTGGAATCACCGTTTCTAAAGCGGTAAATGGACTGCTTCACATCCCCGAAAAGGATGGTTTTTCCTTCCTCTCCAAAGACATTCAAACCAGACAGCGCATTCTTAATCAGCGGTTTGAAATCCTCCCACTGCATACGCGACGTGTCCTGGAACTCATCAATAAAGAAATAGGAGAACTTGTTGCCGATTTTCTCATAAATATATGGCGTATCGATATCTTTGATCTCGTCAAAAATACGGCCATTGGTCTCATTCAGGAAGAACAAATTATCGCGAAGTTTGATATCCTCCATGATAAACTTCAGGTCGAACAGCAAGAGCAAAGACGACACATGTTTGGAAATCAGCTCCCAGTTTTTCAATGCCGCTTGCTGATCGATAATATTCTGAGCCAGTTCCACAATGGCGGGCTGCAGCTGTTTCTCGCTTGCCGAAGGCATTTTGAGAACGGATTCCGCCTCCAGTGCCTTGAAAACGGTTTTGCCCGGAACAGTCATCGGCTTGTCACGCAGCACACGGACCCATTTATAAATGCCTGTTGAACCGCCAATGTATGCCGAAGTGTCATCGCTCAACTGATTAAAGATATCAAGCAGTTTATTCACCTCCTGCTGAAGAGTATTTCGTTTGATAGCCTGCTGCTGAAACACTTCCTTCACCGCTTTTTTAAGCTCTCCGTCTTCTGACTCATCAGGCGAATCGGATTCGTGCATCTTCTCCAATGCCTTGGCAGGCTCGAAAGCCCTTTCATTGTAGATTGTTGCCAACGACTTTTTCAACTCGCCCTCCAGCTGCCAGCGACCTTTCTCGTTCATCTGCTTGTCCACCAGAAACATGATACGCTCCGACAAATCCTTGTCGCTCTTCGACAACTTGTTCAGCAGCATATCCACAGTCTGATCGTAGCAATCGGACAAATCGATGGCAACATTGTAATTCATGTTGATGCCCAGGTCGAAGGCGAACGAGCGGATGATACGCTGGAAGAAACTGTCGATGGTGCTGATGGTGAAGTTCGGATAATCGTACAGAATCTCTTTCAGCAAGTTGAGCGATTTGTTACGGAACTCATTTTCGCCCAATGACTTGTATCGACTATCCCGCAATATGAGCTTGTAAATCGCCGCTTCCGAGCCTTTCCATTCGGAGGCAGGGCTAAAAGCGAATATTTTCAAGGTTTTCACAATGCGCTCCTTCATCTCGGCAGTCGCATTGTTGGTGAAAGTCACAGCAAGCACGTGCCTGAACTTTTTGGGTTCAAGCAGACACAAAGACAAATATTCAGCCACAAGGCTGGTGGTTTTGCCAGAGCCTGCCGACGCCTTATAAACCTTGAACATTTCAGGCTGTCAAGCTATTAATCGAGTGTTGATTCCAACACTTTTTTCTCCATGGTGCGACGATATTCAGCCAGCTGAGCAGCGATCTTCTCGTCGAAAGCGCCGAGGATTTCCACAGCCAGCAGACCACCGTTTTTGGCACCGTCAATAGCCACAGTAGCCACTGGGATTCCGCCAGGCATCTGTACGATGGACAGCAATGAATCCAGACCGTTCAGTGCGGCACTCTTGATAGGGATGCCGATAACGGGCAAGGTGGTTTTGGCTGCGGTAATGCCTGCCAGATGGGCAGCTCCACCGGCACCGGTGATGATCACTTTCAGTCCACGTTCGCGAGCAGTGGAGGCGTATTCAATAGCCTTCTCTGGCGTACGGTGTGCACTGATGACAAATTTTTCATACGGAACGCCAAATTCTTCCAGCACGTCACAAGCGGCTTTCATGGTGTTCCAATCGCTCTTAGAGCCCATTATGATTCCAACGAGAGGGGTGTTCATGGTGTTTATTTGTTTATTCGTTTATTTGTTTATTCGTTTATACGGGGAGACACTCGCTTTGCTCGTTCGGGGAGTCACTCACTTCGTTCGTTCGAGGAGACGAATATATCGTCTTAACGTCTTACCAAGCGAACGCAGTGAGCGTCTCCACGTCTTCACGTTTCAGTTTACTCCATAGTTCACGGAGATTGGGGTAGGAATCTTTGAGGAGGCGGGAAACCTCATCGAATTTCACCCAGCGGACTTCCTCGATATCCTCTTCGGTTTGAGGAACCAGATTTTCGGGTGCGTCCGACTTCATAATATACCATGCCGTGGTTTTACCCACCCATTTTCCTCCCATCTTATAGGTATGGAATGTATCAGGCAAAGGCTTGACGATGGACAGCTGTTGAAGGCCAGTTTCTTCGCTCACCTCACGCAAGGCAGCATCTTCGATGGTTTCACCGTCTTCCACTTTTCCCTTGGGAAAATCCCATTTGCCTCGGCGGAAAATCATCAGTACCTTGCCTTCCGCATTGAGCACTACTCCTCCCGCGGCTTTGATCTCGCAGTAGTTATCTTCCAGCTGCTGGTAGAATGCCTCTCCATACTTTCTGATAATCGGATTCTTCAGGAAGCGGAAAACAGGAAGACCCAAGCGGTGACCCAGCTCGCAGGCTTCGGCACAGACAAACCAGCGGTGATAATTCAACGCCTCATAGTCAGGCAACTTTTTGATGCGGATGGGATACAAATGACATGAAATAGGCTTTTGAAAGTCGATTTCTCCCTTTTCAAAAGCCTTTTCTATAGCGCATTTGGCAATGCCATTCTCATCGTAATAAGCATAAGAGCAACGCTCATCGCTCAGCAGCGGGGTCACGAAAGAACCTTCCATGTCATAGTCGAAGGTTCCTTCCGCCTCCACTTTTTCAATTCCTTCTTCAGACATATATTTCTTGAAGAGAGGATAATTGTCCTCCAGATCCGCTATCTCCTCGGGATCAACAGGAGCTCCTGTGTCTCCTTCCACGCAGCACATTCCCTTGCACTGGGACAGATCGCAGCAAAACTGACTGTCGAAGAGGTCATCGGATACCAGGACATTGTTGATTATAATCATTTCTTGATAAACTTCTTGACGATATTATCGGCTCTGACAAAATACACGCCAGCGTTCAAGCTTTCCACATTGACCGTTGTAGTACCATCTACCACCTTCACACTCATCACCACCCGGCCAGTGACATCAATAACTTCAACCTTTTCAGGCAATTCATTGGCATCAAACACCAGATTCAGGCTATTTCCGACAGGATTCGGATACAGCTGTACCTTTTCCGCACTTTGTTCCTCAATACCTGTCGCAGAACCATTCAAAGTTACCGTTGATGTCAAAGACTCACCTGTGATAGTCATCATTTTGTTATAACTGCCACCAAAATCTGGAGCGAAGACCACATATACCATACCTCCATTATAAGGCAGAGTTGTTGTCAGACCATAATTTTCCATATCGTTAGACACCTTGAAAGGCGCCTCTACCTGCACTTGGATATCTTCCACCAAATCGTTGGCAATCACATTCACTGACTTAGGCGAGGAAACTGTGCCACCTGCGGTGGAAAAATACAAGGCGGCAGGCATAGCGTTCATGGTAGGATTAGCGATACGGAAAGTCGCTGAAATAGTGTGATCCTCCACCACATTCTCGAAAGTATAATGTAACGTGCTTGACTGTACAATACCATCTACGAGCAATTGGTCAACGGTATAACCCTGTTCGGGAATCATATCGAATGTCTGATTAGTATGTACAGGAACCGTCACACTGCCCGATGGTGAAATCTGTCCGTGCTCTCCTGCGGAAGCCATGATAGTGACGTCCGTAATCGGAGTACCATTAATCACAATATCATCAAGTACCAGACCTGAACCATTAAGACCTTCCACTTCGAATGCAATCTGATACGTGGAGGAAGGATTCGGCAATGTAAGGGTCGCCTGATTCCAAGGACCTGCAAATGTCGAGTAATTTTCCAGCAAAGTCCATCCATCCGATGGAGAAGTGCGATAATACACATTCATGGTATAATTGGTTCCACCCACCTGTCCATACCAGAACGAAAGGGTCGGATTCATCAAGAGGCTGAAATCAAAAACGGGCAGTACCAGTCTGGTGACACTGTTGGAAACCGCGTAGAACATGGCATTGGTGTTGCCCGAATGGGCATCGGGAATCGTACCTGAATTGTTACCTCTACGTATCGTCCAACTACTATAGTTGTTTACGTACTCCTGATAGCAATAATACGGAATGTTGGCGCTTTCAAACGGCTCCACCCAGGGGAAGGTGTCAATAGTAACTTCGCCTTTCACCAGATAGAATTGGAGGCTATCTCCAAAATCCTGGAAATCAGTAAGACGAAGACCAGTAATCGGAGTTCCATTGGCATAAAAAGGATATGGATTGGTATATTCGCTGAATTCCTTCATATTATAGCTGCCAAAATAAGACTGATAAATATTGCCCGTACTCGGAGCTGCTGAGCCTCCCTGGGGACTAGAATTTTTCCTGAAAGCGTAAATTTCCGGGAACTGGTTGATATAATCCGCACCAGAATTACCATCATAATCTGTGTTTACACGGTAAATTACCGCTCCTGTACCGTAAACTGTTCCATCGAATGGGGTTTGGGTATTACGATACTCCACAACAAGATATTGATTGGGATGATGGATACGGTCAGGATAAATCTTATACGCACAATTTGGAGAAGTAGCTACGGGATAGATAGTATACTGCCCCGTCTCTGAAGCTTCCGGCAGGTCTTCAATCCAAGTACCATATTTCACCTTCATATAACTGCTCATGTTCTGAGGAGGATTTGTTGTGTTCTCCATCAAATCCCAAGCGCCAGTGAACGTGGGTCCTCCCACCCCGCTGTACAAGTCAGGAGCACTTAAAGTGTGGAACATCTCGTGACACAGGGTGCCAATGTCGAAATAATAGTCATCATCTGCCAGAATCAGATTAAAATCATACACTCGTTTCCCGTGCATATAAACAGACCTATCATAGATTGACCATCTGTGAGGCCAAAGCAAGTCGCTCCATCCACCCACTCCGCAATTGACAATAAACACCACATTGTCCACCATGCCATCATTATTATAGTCCATATTCAAGGTTGGCGGAATAAACTGCTTGACGTATCTGATAGTACTATCCAACAAGGCGAACTCCCTTTCGAGTCTCTCGTTAGCATCAACATAACCGCCAGGATTAGTATACGAATATGGTCTGAAATAACCTTCCGAATGAATATCATGATAGGAGACAATCATATCATTCGGTCCCGGCTGCGGAAACAGATAAGACTGAATAGTGAACTGATTATAAGACACATGCCTGTAGTAATTCTTCAATGAAACAGAAGAGCTACTTGAAGTATCATTAAACATTGCATCTACCTGGCTGAAAGTCTTCGGGAAGACCGTGTCATTCTGGAAGCTGATAAACACAACGATATTACTCATCTGTCCATGATTCGCCTCTCGGGTACGTGGGGCAGGATTATTATCAGCAATCTGGCGGGCACGTTCTACACGGCGTGCCATAATGATTTCATCACTGATACGCGCGCCCGGTGTCAAAGCTGCCGTGGTAGCAGGATTAACCTGACCGACAATATACTCTGAAGGCACCACCTGGCCATTCTGTTCAATACCATATGTGTAATACCCAGTTTCATTATTCATGATGATAGTGTAACCATCCGCATCATGATAATAATTGAAAAATTCGTCACCACTCACAAAGCAGTTAATAACCTGCCCGTTAGGTTGCGTAATGGTACATGGCACGTTTTTCAAGGGACCTGCCAAAATACTGCTTATCGCAAAAGCGATAAGCAGTATGGTTGATAGTATTCGTTTCATTTTATTTCAAATATTATTGTAATCTCTTGAACTGACAAGTAAAGTGGCGCATCAACTCAGCTTCCCAGGTGATCTCCAGACCGCGCTTGATGGTATCGCGACGGTCATAGACATTCTTCAAGGCAGCAGCGATAACGTCCATGTGATTGTTGGTATAGACACGGCGGGGGATACAGAGGCGCACGAAGTCGTTGCCTCCGAAGCGGTTCTCACGGGTCACCGGGTCACGGTCGGCCAGCACGTAGCCAATCTCGCAAGCACGAATACCGGCTTCCAGATAAAGCTCACAGGTCAGGGTTTGAGCCGGGAACTCTTCTTTCGGGATGTTGGTCAACACCTTGTCGGCATCCACGAAAATGGCGTGGCCGCCGGCAGGACGCTGGTAAGGAATACCATACTCATCCAATTTGGCAGCGAGGTAGTGAACCTGTTTGATACGGGTTTCAACCATCTCAAACTCGATGTTTTCTTTCAAACCGACAGCCAAAGCGTCCATGTCACGGCCGTTCATACCACCGTAAGTGAGGAAGCCTTCAAATGGGATGCAGAACAATTTCGCACCCTCATACCATTCTTTCTTATTGGTGGCGATGAAACCGCCCATATTGACGAGACCATCTTTCTTGGCACTCATCGTCATGGCATCTGCATACGAATACATCTCGAGGGCGATCTCGCGAAGAGTCTTGTTCTCGTAACCTTTCTCACGGGTCTTGATGAAATAGCAGTTCTCGATGAAACGGGCGCTGTCCACCACCACAGGCACGCCGTATTTGTGGCAGAGTTCGCAGGTCTCGCGGACATTCTGCATGCTCACGGGCTGACCACCAACGGTATTGTTGGTAACAGTGAGAACCATGAATGGCACTTTGCCTTCGTTTTCTTTCAAAACCTTCTCCAATTTCTCAAGGCTGACATTACCCTTGAAAGGAACTTCGAGTTGGGTGTTGTATGCCTCAGGAACGGTAACGTCAATTGCGAATGCCTTACGGCTCTCAATGTGGCCCTTGGTAGTGTCAAAATGAGCATTACCGGGAATAACCATACCTGGTTTAACGAGATAGGAGAACAGCACGTTCTCGGCCGCACGTCCCTGGTGGGTGGGGATAACATACTCAAAACCGGTGAGTTCGGTGATGGTGTCCTTCATGTGGTAGAAAGAGCGGGCACCACCGTAGCTCTCGTCGCCCATCATCATCGCACTCCACTGACGGTCACTCATGGCACCTGTACCAGAGTCAGTCAACAGGTCGATATACACATGGTCGCTCTTCAGCATGAAGATGTTGTTGTGGGCTTCAAGGAGCCACTTCTCACGTTGTTCACGGGTGGATTTCTTAATGGGTTCCACCATCTTGATTTTCCAGGATTCTGCAAATGGTAATTCCATAATTTTTTTATTTTTTATTGATTATTATTGATTTGTTTTGTCTCTTTCAAACGGCCATTCTCGTATATCTGACTGTACATCAAACGACCTTGTTCGTCATAAAATTTCCAGAGCCCTTCCTTCAGTCCCTGACGATACTCACCGGCATAATACAAATAACCGTTATCGTGATATACCTTGTACATACCTTCTTCCTTGCCGTTCACGTAATGGGCTTCTGTACAGAGGTTTCCGTTCTTGTGATAAGCGAACCAGTCACCATCGCGTTTGCTTTGGTTCACAATATTGCCTTCGGTATACTTGTAATGAGTGCTATCGTAATAATAGACCTCTCTGTATTTTTCATTTGTCAGCACACCGTTTTCATCTACCCTGTAATACGCAACCACTTTCTCCTGGTTATTGCCATACTTTTCCTCCACCTTCTTACCCGGAAGCGTATCATTGTAGGTATTATCCGTTCCTGCGCCGATAGCCGCTGGATTCATTTCCACGGCTTCCACCTCAACTTGCTCCTGCGCCTGTTTCGGTTTTCCTTTGCATGAACCGAAAAACAGAATCAGAACAGCTAAAGACAGGCACAACGCACCAACTCTCATCATTTCTTCTTCGATTTAAAAGGTTCATTCAATATTTCCAGCAACTCATTGGTCACATCCTTGGAAGGATCCGCATCAATGAGCTGACCACCATACTGATAAGAGAATACATAGGAAGCATTTCTTTCCGCATTGATGAGTTTGGTAGCATTGATCACCGAGTCGGCGATCTGTTTCAGCGCCGCAGCCTGACGGGCTTCCAAATCACCCATCACACGCGCATAATCCTCTTTTAAAGTTTCACTCTCCTGCATCAGCTGCTGCTGGGCATTCTCAATCTGGACTTGCGTCAGTATACCTGCCTGGTAATTCTGCTGGAACTGTGCGGCTTTTCTTTCCAATGCAGCCTGACGATTCTGGAACACAGCTTCCTGCTTGCTCATCTCGGCCTCAATATCCTTGGTCAGTATATCAACCAACTCATAATTGGCATTGACGCTATCAATATTGATGTAAATAATCTCACCCGAACGGGGCTCTGTATTCACCACATTCTGTGCAGGCCTATGACTGGCTGTTTTCGGGAAAAAGAAATACAGTACATAGAGTACAATAACAGCCACGACAAGTACAGCATCCAAAATGCAACGGCATAGGTTACATTTGCACTTTTTCTTAGTTTCACAAGTTTCCTTCATTGGTTCTTCGTTGACAACATTCGTTACATTTTCTTCAAATTCACCCATATCTATTAATTTTTAACTTTTCACTCTTAATTCTTAACTCTTTAGTTGCCGACTTCCGACAAATATTTGATTCGCATGATTCTGACTTCTTCCATGCTGTATTCGTCCTCGCCTAATTCCTCGAGGGCATCCTGGACAGAATCGGACTGGGCATTGTTGAAATAGTCCAGTATATCTTCCTGATGATACGGATCAATCACCTCATCAATATAATAATTGATATCCAGTTTCATGCCGGAAGAGACAATGCTTTCGATTTCGGAAAGCAGCTCGTCCATTTCCATACCTTTGGACACCGCGATATCCTCAAAGGCGATTTTTCTGTCTATGTTCTGGATGATATACACCTTGTTGGCCGACTTGTTCACCACGGTTTTCACCACGAAATCCTGTGGACGTTCAATCTCATTGTCCTCCACATAATTTTTGATCAAATCGACAAAAGGCTTGCCATATTTTTGTGCTTTACCAGCGCCCACACCGGTAATATGGGTCATCTCCTCGATATTGGTCGGGTACTGGATACACATATCCTCCAGCGACGGGTCTTGGAAAATGACGTATGGAGGCAGATTTTCCTTGTTGGACAATTCCTTGCGGAGATTCTTCAGCAGAGAGAACAGGGTTTTGTCAAAAGCGTCGCCTTTCGATATCACCGGTTCTTCCATCATGTCACTGTCCTCGTCAAGGTCAACCGCGTTTTTCGGTTTAGCCACCATCACGGAATAGGGGTTCAACATGTATTTCTCGCCTTTGGGGGTCACCTTCAGCAGGCCATAATTCTCCACATCCTTCACAATCAGTTCCTCGAAAATCGCCACACGGATTACATTAGCCCAGAAGTTCTGGTCGTAATCCATGCCTTCGCCGAACTGTTTCAGTTTCTGATGTTTGAATTTCTCCACAGAAGTGGTTTTCTCGCCTCTGATGATATCGATGATATGGTCTTCTTTGAACTGCTGTTTCACGGTCTGAATCACCTCAATGGCCAGGCAAATCTGGTCGGCAGCGTTCATTTTGGGTCTCGGGTGGTTGCAATTGTCGCAATTATGGCAATTTTCCTCCTCGAAGTCCTCGCCGAAATAATGGAGCAGGTGCTTGCGGCGGCAGTTGGTTGACTCAGCGTACGAAGCGGTTTCCGCCAGCAGCTGTTTCACAATCTCCTGTTCCGCCACGGACTTCTTCGTGGAGAATTTCTCCAGCTTGTTCAGGTCTTTCGGGTCATAGAAAGCGATACAAACGCCCTCGCCATCGTCACGGCCGGCGCGACCGGTTTCCTGATAATAACCCTCCAGGCTCTTCGGCATATCGTAATGGATGACATAGCGCACATCGGGTTTGTCGATACCCATACCGAAAGCGATAGTTGCCACAATGACATCGGCTTTTTCCATCAGGAAGGCGTCCTGGTTCTCCACACGGGTATGCGAATCCAAGCCCGCATGATACGGCAGGGCCTTGATCTGGTTCGCCTGCAGGAACTCCGCCAGTTCTTCCACCTTCTTGCGGCTCAGGCAATAGATGATGCCCGACTTGCCGGGGTTGTTCTTGATGAACTTCACCAGTTCCTTGTCCACATCCTTGGTCTTCTCGCGGATTTCGTAATACAGATTCGGGCGGTTGAAGGAGGAGATGAACACCTCGGCCTTGTCCATGCCCAGATTCTTCTGAATATCGCTCTGCACCTTCGGGGTAGCCGTTGCCGTAAGGGCAATCACCGGCACCTTTTTCCCGATGGTATCGATAATATTTCTGATGCGGCGGTATTCCGGACGGAAATCATGTCCCCACTCAGAAATACAATGCGCCTCGTCAATAGCGTAGAACGATATGTTGATATCCTTGAAAAAACCGACATTTTCCTCTTTGGTCAGTGACTCAGGAGCCACATACAGCAATTTGGTCTTTCCTGAAAGCAAATCATCTTTCACCTCTTTGATTTCCTGCTTGGTCAGGGAGGAATTCAAAAAATGGGCGATACCGATTTCCGTGCCGAAATTGCGAATGGCATCGACCTGATTTTTCATCAGGGCAATCAGTGGGGAAATAACGATGGCCGTGCCCTCTGTCATCAGGGCTGGCAGCTGGTAGCACAACGACTTTCCGCCGCCAGTCGGCATAATTACAAAACAATCCTTCCCTTTCAGCAGAGACTTGATAATCTTGAGTTGATTTCCTTTAAAATTATCAAAGCCGAAAAATTTTTTCAGCATTTTGGAAATCTGTTTTTCTGTAATTGTAGCCATTATATCTTAGCTTTGAATGTGATTTTTACTAGCTTCTTTTACTGTATATATAAAACTTAAATGGAATAACAAAAGTATAAAAAATTTTCAATCAAGAAGGCATTTTTCTGCTATTTTCTTCCAAATTTTATCAACAGATTGATTTTCAGTATGATAAATTTGTTAAAAACAGTTATTCATTAAGAATATTTTTGACATAAAGCCGAACTCCTTTTTCCAAAGGAGTGAAATTCTTCTTGTAACCGATACGATTTATTCTATTCAGCGGCAACAGATTTTTCTCCTGAGAAAGACATGTTTCAGCGGAAGAAATGATTTGGTATTCCACTTTGGCTGGCAGTTTCAAGGCGGAGAAAATGGCCGCCGCCACCGCGCTCAGCGGACGGGGATAGCCAGCACCCAGATAATAGAAGCCACTGGCAGGCAGATGATTCATGAACCAAGTGAATACCGTTACCACATCCTTGACGAAAATTCTATCCATTACGGGCTCATTATCAACATCCTCCGAATCTCTGTACAGAGGAATAACCATACGGCCTTCCCTTTGCCACTGATTGAATAATTGGTACACTGAAGAGGCTGCATTACCCAGTTGTGTTTCATTAGGGCCATACACTTCGGGCATGGCGAAACCCGCCCACAGCGGCGGCATCACCCGCTGCTTCAACACCCACTGGTCGAATTGCCGCTTCAGCCGCTCCGCTTCGGCCATTCCACTCCCCCTCACAGTCCATTCCT
Source organism: Bacteroidales bacterium (assembly GCA_017633255.1). GTDB lineage: Bacteria > Bacteroidota > Bacteroidia > Bacteroidales > WCHB1-69 > RUG11690. Next base: position 62,384 of record JAGBPS010000002.1, on the reverse strand, counting down.
GGACTGTCCAGTTCCATTTCGCCTCGGTAGAAGCCGCCGCATAGAGCAAGGGAATGCGGTTCATCGACGCCAGGCTCCACAAGCGTTGCGAAAACTCCAGACTGTACTCCCGAAGCAATGCCGCATCAGCTTGCATTCCGACGCTTTCCACTCCGAAATGAAGAATAAAATCGATATGGGACATATTCTGTGCCGCCCAATCGAAAAAGAAATCACGGGGTACCTTTTCGACATACCGCATTGTTTGTGGAGACGTTTCAGGAGACGTTTCAGGAAACGTCTCTACATCAGGACAGGACGCTATTTTCAGAACATCATGGCCCGGATCAACAGGTGTTACAGGAAAATCATCCACCAGAACCAAATCGTCGCGACCTGATTTATTGAGATGCTGAACCATGCAGCTGCCGATAAAACCGGCAGCACCCGTAATGACAATCATACCCTGTTTTTAAAACAAAGCAGGGTCTGAAACAGACCCGCTTTTTCGTTTATTTTCTTGCACGAATCATCGCGCCCGTCTTGTTCTTGCCCACCCTGATCATGTCCAGAATCGGACGGTTGGAGGGACAACCGAAGGAGCACGAGCCGCACTCGATACAATTCATAATACCATATTTCTCGCAGTCCTCATAGCGCTGCAGTTCGCTGAAAGCATGCAGCATGTAGGGTTCCAGACCCATTGGGCAGGCATGCACGCACTTGCCGCAACGCAAGCACTCATAAACCTCGCCACGCTTGCTTTCCTTCTCGGTCATCAGCAACAGGCTGGACATACCCTTGACGGTAAAAGCGGTAAGGTTGGAGATGGCCTTGCCCATCATCGGACCACCGGAGATAATCTTGCCCGTATCTTCAGGAATGCCAACAGCATTCAGAATATCGTTGATGCAGGTACCGATACGCACTCTGTAATTCTTCAGATTTTCCACCGCTTTACCGCTCACCGTCGTGAAGGTTTCGATAATCGGTTTATTCTTCTGCACCGCCTCATAAATGGCGAAGGCGGTAGCGATATTGTTGACAATGCAACCCACCTCAATCGGCAATTTTCCATTGGGCACATTGCGGTTGGTCAACGCTTTGATTAGCTGTTTCTCAGCACCTTGCGGATACTTGGTTTTCAGTTCCACCACCTGGATGTTCTTATAATTGGCGGCCACTTTGGTCAGGTGCGCGATAGCATCGGGTTTGTTGGCCTCCACACCAATCAGCGCCACGGGAGCACCCGAAGCGATCAGCATGGCCTCGATACCCACCATCACCTCATCGGCACGCTCCAGCATCATGCGGTAGTCCACCGTAATGTACGGCTCGCACTCAGCGGCGTTAATCAGCAGGTAATCCACCTTCTTGTCTGGCGGCACCATGTATTTCACATGAGTGGGGAAACATGCACCGCCCAAACCGACGATACCGCAAGCTTTCATGCGGTCGATAATCTCCTGTTTGTTCAGGGTGATATCCTTTTTCAACTCGGTGGACGTGTCAATTCCCTCGGCCCATTCGTCGCCTTCCACATCAATCACCACCGCATCTTTCTTATAGCCCAGGAAATCGGCCACGGGTTCGATTTTGGCCACCGTTCCCGACACGGGAGAATGGACATTGGCGCAAATAAAAGCCTCGGCTTTGCCAATCAGCTGACCCACCTTCACCTTGTCGCCTTTTTGTACCTGAGGCACGGAAGGAGCGCCCAGATGCTGGGTCAGGAAAACGGTAACCTGTTTCGGAATCGGGAACAACTCCACAGGATTGGCTTTGGCTAATTTATTTTCCTCGGGGTGGATACCACCTATTTTAAAAGTCTTCATTCTATATAGGATTGATTTTTTTCAGAAAAATTATTGTTCGGAAGCGGGATTTGAAGGTGCTTCGGCAGCAGCGGCCGGTTTTTCAGCAGGAGCTGCGGGAGCCTCTTTCTTCGGCGGGAAATTCACCGCATGGATGGCACCTATCGGGCATTCGCCAGCACATTTGCGACAACTCTTGCACTTGGTGAAATCGATATAGGCCAGGTTGTTCTCCACCGTAATGGCTTCGAAAGGACAGGCCTTGGCGCACTTGCCGCAACCGATACAGGCAGCGGAGCAATTCTTGCGTGCCGCGGCGCCTTTCTCTTTATTGACGCAGGACACGAACACTCTTCTGCCCAATTTTCCTTTGAGACGGATTTCGATAACCTTGCGCGGACAAGTCTTGGCGCAAGCGCCGCAACCCACACATTTCTCTTCATCCACCACAGGAAGACCGGTGGTGTCGTCAATATGGATAGCATCGAACTTACAAGCTTTCACACAGTCACCACAACCAAGGCAGCCGAAAGGACAAGCGCTCTCGCCCGCATAAATGGAAGTAGCGAACTGGCAGGACAACGCCGAGTCGTATTTCACCTTGGCAGGGGCGTTCTCACAACTGCCGTTGCAGCGTACCACCGCCACCATCGGCTCAGTTTCGGCAGCCTCCAGACCCATCACAGCAGCAATTGCTTTCATGTCGCCACCAGCGGGACATTTGTAGCCGTCCAGCGTGTTGGCTTTCACGATAGCCTCCGCCAACGCGCGGCAACCGGCGAAGCCGCATCCGCCGCAATTGGCACCCGGCAAATGCTCGGCCACCTCGTCAATACGGGGGTCTTCTATCACTTTGAACGCCTTGGAGACAAAATATAAGATTACAGCCGCAATCATACCTATCGCTCCGATGATTAGAGCGGCATATAAAATAGTGGTAACAGTTGGTGTCATAGTCGTTGAATTTTTGAATTTGCAAAGATAACTTTTTTTTTGAAAAATAGATTATTTTTGCACTTTCTAAATTCAATTTAATATGAAAAAAATTTTTTTACTGCTCAGTTTGGCGTTTTTGCTTTACAGTTGTAGCGAAAAACCCACGCCCCAGAAAATAGCTTTAGTGCCTGAACCCGTGTCGATAGAGCAGGATTCGCTCAAGAATTTCATCCTCGACAAGCACACCAAATTGTCATTTTTGAATCTCGACGAGCAAAATCCCACCCGACAACACATCGTGGAAAATTACAAACACTATTTCGGTTTTGAACCCAAAGTGCAAAACTCGCCTGTCAGAAATATCATCATTTTTGAATTGAATGACGAAAAAAACGACCAGCTTGGCGATGAAGGCTACCAACTCACGGTGGATAAAAAAATCATTCTGATTTCCGCCAATACGGAAGCGGGCCTGTTCTACGGTTTCCAAACGCTGTTCCAGCTGGCACCGGCCAATGCGAACGCGGAAAAACCCGTGGCAATAGCCGTTCCAGGAGTCAAAATCACCGACTACCCACGTTTTGAATGGCGTGGCAGCCACCTGGATGTGTGCCGCCATTTCTTCAGCATCGACGAAGTGAAGAAACACTTGGACGTGATGGCCTTGTACAAGCTCAACAAGTTCCATTTCCACCTCACCGACGACCACGGCTGGCGTATCCAGATTGACAAATATCCCTTGCTCACCGAGGTAGGAGCCTGGCGAGTGGATCGCAGCGATGTACCCTGGGGCGAGGCGGAAGAGGCCAAAGAAGGCGAGGAACGCAGCTACGGCGGTTACTTCACCAAGGACCAAATCCGCGAGATTGTGGCTTACGCCGCCGCGCGCCATATCGATGTGGTGCCTGAAATCGAGATGCCTGGCCACAGTTCAGCCATCCTGACTGCCTATCCGCAGTTCGCCTGCGATGATTATCCTTACTGCGTGGCTCTTGGCCCCTATTGGCCCCCAAAAGCCATACTTTGTGGCGGTAACGACTCGGTGATGGTCTTCCTGAAGGATGTTTTTGACGAAGTGATGGAACTTTTCCCCTACGAATACGTTCACCTTGGCGGTGACGAAGCGTACAAGGACAACTGGAGAGCCTGTCCCAAATGCCAGCAGAAAATCAAAGATCTGGGCTTGGCCAACGAGGAAGAGCTGCAGGCCTGGATGGTGGCCGAGATAGAGAAAGAAGTGAACAAACACGGCAAGAAAATTATCGGCTGGGACGAAATTCTGGATGGCGGCGTAACCCCCACCGCCACCGTGCAATCATGGCGGGGTGCCGAAAGTGCCATCAAGGCCGCCCAGTTAGGCAACGAGGTGGTGATGTCACCCACCGATTTCTGCTACTTCGACTACTATCAGGACGATCCCGAAACGCAGCCCAAAGCCATTGGCGGTTATGTGCCCCTCGAAAAAGCCTATGCTTTCGAACCCATCCCCGATACCCTGACCAGCGAGCAGGCCAAATGTATCAAGGGAGCTCAGTGCAATTTATGGTCGGAGTTCATTTTCACTTACGACCATGCCGAATACATGCTGCTGCCCCGTTTATGCGCCCTGGCCGAAACCGTATGGACTCCCAAAGAGCGGAAAGACTGGCCCCGCTTCGCAGCCGCCATTCCCGCACAGGTGCACCTCTTGCAGCAGTTGGGGTATAATCCCTGCACTACGATAGGAAAGGAGAAAGAAGGGGAGTGACGCACTACGTGCGTCAAAGGGGAGTCTCGCTCCGCTCGAGGGGAGTTTCGCACTACGTGCTCAAGGGGAGTACCACCCGGTACCCTCCCGTTTTCTTGCTCCCTACATATTCCACGCGACCCTGCTTTTTGAGTTCAAAGAGGCAGCGTTCCACAGTGCTTTGTCAGAAACCGGTCTCGGCGATAATATCCGCTGAATTACAATTCGGATGCTTTTCAATGCAAGAAAGCACCTCATTGATTTTTTCTTCGGGAGGTGTGGCCGGTTTTCGCCTGGCTTTCGGGCGGACTATTTCCTCGGGGATATTTTCGTCGCTTATTTCAGCTATTTCACTCTGAAGACTTTCCATTATCCTTTGGGCAATCTCCTCTTTGGTTTTGGCTTCCAACTTGAAAGCGGTGGGTTCATTTTCCCATGGCATCTTTTGCATCACCACCATATCCCCCTGACACGACTCAACATAACGGAAGGGCACCAGCACGGTTGCCGTCAGGCGAATGAAATCCTCCTCTCCGAACAACTGTTAAAGATGCCTCATGGAACCCAGACGAGTATATTTCCTGTTTTGCACTGTATGGATTTCAGTGAAGTTTCCCTGCTGGTGACAATAGAAAATGTCTTCGATGGGAACCAACTGTATATCGTTGTGTTCATCAACAACATCAAGCATCCGAACATCCCGGTAAACAATCTTCACCTCTTTTTCCAGCGACTGCTGGTAATGCTGCCGCTCTCTGAGCAAGAAAGGTAAAAAATTCAATGCAAGATTACGTCCTGCAATCAAGGAAAAAATTGATGAGTAAAATTCAAATGGGCTTACAAACTCAAAAATTTCTTCAAAAACTTTAGCATTTGTTGATACAATATAAGGATAGGCAATGGCCATATCTATAAAAGCTGTTAGCAAAGCACTGAGCGATACCACTATCCAATAGACCATGTGCGAATATCTTTGGCAAAGCCTCGGATAAAGCAAAAAGTAATTGAGATACAGTGTTCCTAATAATAGTAAACACGAGAGGATCTCCTTGTGATTGCTACCGGCACTCGGCCGCAGAAATGAGTTCCTGACAAAAAGCCACAACGTTATAGCACAAAACAGAACATTGAGCAGAATGATGACAACTGTTTTCCAATTTTTCATAGCGTTTTTGTATTGAATACAGCGACAAAGATAGTCATTTTTGCGACACATTTCCTTCCAAAAATCAATTTAATCCCTCACAAACGACTTTTTATCCCTCGCAAACATACATGTGCCGAATTTAATAAAATCTTAATTATAAGTATTTTACACCCATTTTTCAAAAGAACGATTCCAACCATTTGTCATATTTTGGCCAGGAGGGTTCATATTTTGCTTGTGAGGGATTAAATAGTCCGCAAACTGATTGTATTTTTGCAATGAGAAATCAGACACATCGACAACATGATGATGTAAACACCGACAAAAAAAAGCAAAAAATGCAATGCACTCACCATTTTCTTCCAAAAAGAGCAAAAGTCATCCTCTTTTTCGTCCATTTTTCGTCCAAAAAACTCATTTTTCAGTGAAAAAACACAAAAGAAATCATTAAAAAAATGTGAAAAATCCCAGGGGGGGGGGTAAATTGTTGTATATCTGCACATTAGGACGAAATATGGACGAAAACTTGACGAAATATGGATGGGATTTTCTTTTTTTTCATGTAGACAACCATAACATATACTGAAAAATAGTAACTTTGTAGCGACGAAACATAATACCTTCACATAAATAAAAAAACAATGAAAAAATTTCTGCTTCTTGTTTTTATCGAGTTACTGGCTTTGCCAGCCCTTTTCGCACAGATTCACCTGTCATTCACAGGGAAAGACGTATTAGACCAGCATGTGACGCTTCATCATGTGGACATCCACAATGTGACGCAAGACTGGACCCAAACGATATATTATCCTGACACCACATTGGAGCTGACCTACGTGGGTATTGAGGATCATAATCCGTCAACACCAGAATCAACGGGATTGACCTTGTCTCAAAATATACCCAACCCCTTTGATGGGAGCACACGTTTCTCCATACATCTTCCATATAATGATGATGTAAATATTAATATTTATGACATCAACGGACGTTTGGTATTGCGGGACTCCCGTAGCTTGACGGCTGGCAATCATGTTTTCAGACTCACATTGGGAACTGCTCAATCGTATGTACTCAGTGTACGTGGCTCAAAAGAAAGAGCCAGCATCAAAATGGTCAATCTATCTTCAAAGGGCAACAATCGAATAGAATATGAAAGTTCCACAATTGACGTTGAGTTGAAAGTAGAGTCTGGTAAAGGGGTGATGGAATATCCTTTTAATGAAGGGGATTTGATGCGATTTACAGGATATGTAAGACTTGATACCTTTTTGGCAAGTAACACTATAGAACAAACCGTAAATGAGGATGCAAATATTGAACTGGTATTTCCGGCATGGATGACCCTTGAAAATCTGTATAACTACATTAATGATAGCACTCTTTATATACCTGTTTATGGTAATTGTATAGGAGGTTGTTTTTTGTATAGGACATTTGATGTTCATGAATTTAATTATACTGATACTATACAAAGTGAAGAGGATATTGCGTTTGTTCGCCTAAAAATGGAGCATTCCTTTATCTCTGACTTATGGATATCCCTTGTTTGCCCCAATGGTCAGTACGCAACCATTCTGAGGAAAGGCAATAATGGGAATAATTGCCAATCGAGCATTCCCAATACGGAAATAGGTTGGCAGGGGGTATCCGCTTCCCAAGCTTATTTTGGCTGTTATAACAGTAGCAATAGCAATTACCACCTGTGCGACCCCGCAGATAATCCCATAGGCGAATGCTGGAATTATTGTTGGTCGAATGATACCACACAGGGATATCAATATGCCTGCGGGAACTCACATGTGTATGAATTGTGTAATCATATTACTGTCGAAAATCCACACGGGAACACAAATGACAAGTATGTGGATTCCTCCGACGTGGCCAATATGACGAATATCTACAAACCCGACGATTCTTTCTCCAAACTTATAGGATGCCCTCTAAATGGAACATGGAACATACAAATCATAGATGGTAATTCCGGTGATAACGGATATTTGGAAGAGGCAGAACTTGTTTTCGGCAACAGAATTGACACCATCTACCATGTGCTCACTATTCCAGAAGTATCCACCGACAGCAGGGTATTTATCACCTCCGACTCGGCAATTTGTTATGGACATGTTATTCACGACGGGTATTCTGCTGTGACTGAACGTGGTGTTTGCTGGGGTGTCAATCCTAATCCGGATGTGAACGGTCCACACGCTGTGGAAGGAGCTAGCACGGGAACCTTCTCTGTCACAGCAAGTTCCTTGACACCAGGACAAACATATTATTACCGTTGTTATGCCATCAATGCACTCGGCATTGGGTATGGCGAGGAGCGAAGCTTTACCGCTTTGGATACGGCATGTAATTCCACGCTTACGGATTATGACGGCAATGTGTATCACATGGTAAGATTAGGCACACAATGTTGGATGAAAGAGAATTTAAGGACAACACATTATCCCAACGGGGAAGAAATACCGGTTTATACCGACAACATGTCAGTGTATCCGGAAAAATACAGATATGCATACGGGGATATCCAAGTATATGGATACCACTATAATTGGCATGCCGCAGCATATAATGTCCCCACAACAGAAACAACGACAATACAAGGCATCTGTCCCAACGGTTGGCATTTGCCCAGTCTGGCTGAATGGAACACCTTGCGAAACTATGTGGAAAGTCAAAGCAGCTATCACTGTGGCGATAACACAAGCTATATTGCCAAAGCATTGGCTTCCTCGACCACAGATTGGAGAAGTTCAAGTACTGCTTGCGCACCGGGAAATGAAGTATCGACAAACGATCTAACAGGCTTTTCCGCACGGCCGGCAGGTGTACATTCTGCCACTTACCCGATAGGCTATTGCACACTATTCTGGACCTCCAACAACAGTACAAGCGACAAGGTATCCTGTTTCCCGATTCTCCACATGTGGCCCGATATCAGCACAACAGGTGTATTTAATTCCATGTTCAAGTCTTATCCTTTGAGCGTCAGATGTGTCAGAAACTAATAACTGGATAAAAGGCTGCAATAAGACAATAAATGAATTTACAAAAACAATAAAACAAATATAATGAAAAAAAGACTTTTTTTAATTTCCACTCTTTGTTTTGTGATGCTGTCAAGCGTCGTTGCACAAAATTCCATATCATTGGTTTTTACTGGGGTTGACCAGTATAATAAATATGTGAGACTCGATAATGTCACCATTGAAAATCTCACTCGTGAGTGGTCAGAAACCATCATCTTCCCTGACACCATCTATACCATGAATATCGGAGTAGGGATTAATGAGCATTCGCTGGATAAGGAAATGCAGGTAATGCCCAACCCATTCAACGGCAATACCAGGGTGAATATCTTTGCCTCCAAAGAAGAGACGGTAAGGATGTTGTTGGTGGACATCAACGGTAAAAAATGCGCCGAATACAACGGAAATCTCATTGCTGGAGACAACTTGTTTGACATTTCCCTGACCACCCCACAAATATACATTTTGCAAGTTTCCAGTGACAACGGAACCCGCAGTTTAAAAATGGTAAACAAGGGTCATGCAGGTTCGGATAGGATAATGTATGCCGGTAACATGAAGGAATCAGCCAAGATTGACCTCAAAAGCACATCTGTTCACTATTTTGAATTGGGAGATGAGATGCGCTATACGGGTTATGCAGAAATTCAGGGTGAATGGCTACAAAGCGATATAATCACACAGGTTCAGTATATAAGTGAAGACCTGACATTAAGATTTGAAATCACCCCACCTCCTACACCCATCACTGTCATGACTGACACGGTAATACTTAACGGCAATGAGATACACTGTTATGGTACGGTACAATCCGGAGAAGGAGTAACAGAACGAGGCTTCTGTTGGGGAACAAATCCTCATCCCAGTAAAATGAATGATTACATTCTGGAAGGAAGCGGCATAGGCAGTTTCTCGAGCGTACTGACGGGACTGAATCCCCGTAATGTCTATTATCTTCGGGCTTTTGCCACTAACAGTGGAGGCACAATCTACGGTAACGAGTTCCGTTTCTGCATGACCAACTCTTACACTCAAATCGATACCGCTTTCATTCCCGATGGTGTGTATTGCGGAAACGATTGCGCATACACTTCTTCGATAAACATCAACAATTTTCCCGATTCCGCCACCCTGCAAAGTGCCGATGACATTGCTTATGTTCGATTAAAATTAGAACATTCCTGCATTGGTGATCTATACATTGCCTTAACCTGTCCCAACGGCCAAATGGTGAAGATTCTGAATAAATACGCAGGCTCATACGGAGCAACCGACTGTTCAGCAGCGATTCCCACCCCATGGGGATGGCAAACTACTGTCGGAATATATTCCGGAGCTGACTTCGGTGTTGCCAACACTACCTCTGGCAGTAATCAATGCGACGAAGCCACTAATCCCATGGGAACACCATGGAATTACTGCTGGTCAAACAATACGAATAATGGCTATGTATATGCCAATGGATCGGGATATATATACGAAAATGTGAACATGACAGGAACAGGAGCAAATGCCAAAGTGGACTCTACCAACATGGCCAATATGACCAATGTTTACCGTCCCGACCAACCTTTCTCCCAGCTTATTGGATGTCCAATAAATGGAACCTGGTCTATTTCCATTATTGACGGTTGGGCCAGTGACAACGGCTGGATCACCGAATGGGAACTGACTTTTAATGGGGGAACTACGATAACATCGGTCTTACCCGAGACATTTACACCCTGTCCTGGTGTTGCGACTGTAACTGACTATGACGGCAATGAATATCATACTGTCCAAATCGGAAATCAGTGTTGGTTAAAGGAGAACCTACGGACTACCCATTACATTTCAGGTGGAGCCATAAGTTTAAGTAATGTCATTGACCCTTCAGCAGCGCATTATTATGTAACCGAATTTCCAAATAATAGTGGTGCATACGGCTATCTGTACAATTGGAATGCCGTTGTAGGATCCGGTTCTGGAAGTTCAACAAATCCAAGCGAGATTCAAGGCATTTGCCCTTCCGGATGGCATGTCCCCAGCAAAGCGGAATGGGACCAGCTGACCGACTATATGAGCGGATTGGAGGGATATTTGTGTGGAGGAAATCCCAGCAATATTGCCAAAGCTTTGGCGTCAACCGACACCTCCTGGAATATTTCTTCCAACCCGTGTGCAGTAGGTAATGATTTGTCGCAAAACAACATTAGCGGTTTCTCTGCCCTGCCTGCAGGTTATGCAAACGGAACATCCTCCGAATTCGGCACTTATGCCAAATTCTGGACAGCCACCTCTTACGACAACAACAACGCTCATTACTATGCTTTGAATTATGACAACGATACTGTGGAATGGAATCCTTCCGGAGACAAAGCCTATGGAATGTCTGTACGTTGCGTACGGGCAGAGGCACCGAGGGTGAGCACTACTGCTGTAATAGACATTTTAGATTCCACAGCCGTTGGTAGCGGCGAAGTGACTTTTCTTGGAGGGGTTCCCGTGACAGAAAGAGGATTATGTTGGAGTAGAAGTACATATCCCACCATAGAGAATGACCATCTTTCTTGCGGTACGGGGTTAGGTGTCTTTTCCGGTCAAATGACAGGCTTGGTTCCCAATACAACCTATTTTATGAGAGCATACGCCACCAATGCTGCCGGAACTGTATATGGTGCACAAATGTCTTTCACAACATTTAACAAACCAACAGTGTCAACCTATAATGTCTTAAACATTCTGGACAGTACAGCCACCTGCGGAGGAACTGTGGTTTCCGATGGAGGATCTCCCGTGACCGCCCGTGGTATATGCTGGAGTACTTCAGAAGGACCTACCATTACGGACAGTCACACAATTGACAGTTCAGGCACAGGCATGTTTTCCAGTATAATGACAGGACTCTCACCTAACACTAACTATTACGTACGAGCTTACGCAACTAATAGCGTAGGGACTTCCTATGGTGCCCAAAAATCCTTCACCACAAAAACTGTTCCCACAGTAACACTTGACTCCGCCATTGGCATATCAAGTACTTCTGCCTATTGTCCTATCAACATTATCTCCCAAGGCGGCGTGACCATCACTTCTTGGGGTGTCTGTTACAATACTTCCCCAAACCCCACTCTTAACGACAATGTGGTTGCAGGTCCTTCTATAGGCAATAGAGCACATTTATCCGGATTGACTCCTGGGACCACCTATTATGTCCGGGCTTTCGCCACTAATGCCATAGGTACAGCCTACAGCAACCAAATCTCTTTCACTACGCTAACAATTCCCTCCTTGGCTAATACGAGCGTGTATGACATATCTTTTTATTCTGCTACAGTAGATGGAGAAGTACTGGCTACGGGAGTGTCGGATATTATCTCCCGTGGTATTTGCTGGAGCACCTCACAAATCCCAACTATCGCCGACAGCCACCTCGCTGACAGTATTCCTGCCGGCGACACAGGTTTTGGCGCATTCACCATTATCATGACAGGACTGAACTTGAATACACAGTATTATGTGCGTGCATACGCCACTAACAGTTCTGGTATTGCTTACGGTGACCAGGTAAGCTTTATTACATTAAACACCCCAACAATAACCACAAAAACAATTTCCTATATCCAAGACAGTATAGCCACTTGTGGCGGTATTGTCACCTCCGATGGTGGCGGAGCATTGATAAACAAAGGCATCTGCTGGAGCGTTTCACAAAATCCGACAATAAATGACAATATCACCATAGACACTTCCTCGCAAACCGATTTCACTTGTGTGATGACTGGCTTGATTCCCAACACCGCTTATTATGTTAGAGCTTTTGCCACTAACGGTGGCGGAACAGCCTATGGCCAACAAAAAGTTTTCGTCACAAGTGCAGTTGACGGGCAACCCTGTATCAATACAGCCACAGTGATGGATTATGACAGCAACACCTATAACACTGTGCAAATCGGACTACAATGCTGGATGAAGGAGAATCTGCGAACCACACATTATTCAAACGGTGAAGAAATTGCATTAGGCGCTGGTGCCGTTCCTTCATATCCTCGTCTTTATTATCCCGGCAACAACAGTTCCAATGTACCCACTTACGGTTATCTGTACAACTTGGCTGCGGTACTGCACGGATCAAATGGCAGCGCAAGCAATCCCAGCGGTGTTCAGGGAATATGTCCAGACGGCTGGCATGTACCCAGCGATGCGGAATGGACACAGCTGACAGAATATGTGAGTAGTCAAAGCCAGTATCTATGCCATGATAATACAAACAATATTGCGAAAGCCTTGTCTGATAGCTTGGTATGGATTAACAGCAACAATCCTTGTGCCGTGGGAAACAATCCGAGTACTAATAATACAACCGGTTTTTCAGTTCTTCCCGCTGGTGCCAACAACAGTGGTTCCGCATACTATTTTGGAAATCGCGCTTATTTCTGGAGTGCTACGCCAAACACTACTTCTGGCACTAGTGGCTCCGATGCATACTCTCAGAATATCCAATACAACAACACCAACATTTTAAGAGGTAGCAGTATCAATTATGCAGGTTACTCCGTCCGTTGTGTCCGCGATTAAAATTGTATATTTGCACCGTCGTTGTCTCCAAGGCATGTTCAACGGACTTCGCATCCTTGGAGAGAACGGCGTGAAAAAGGAATAACAGAAGTCCGCAAGAATGTTATGAAAAAGTTTGCATTTATTACCTTTTGTCTGCTTCTCATGCAAGGCGTGGGCGCGCAGAAGTTCGTTGTGCCAGCAATTCCCGGTGACATCGAAAAATCAGAATATGCCCAGTACACGCAGGATGCGATGAACTGCATCGACTGGCTGAAAACCCATTCGCCGTCTGATTCGAAACGAAAGAATGTGGCCAGTTTCGCCATGTGGTGGCTTACAGGAACACCCGACGTACACATGGTGCTCAACACCAATGTGGTGAAGTTCGAGGACGGCAACCTGCTTATTTTGTTCCTTGGCGGCTGGGCTCAGTATGCCATCCAAAACGAGGACAATGACAAAGTGGAAGGCTGTTATGCCGGCATAGAGACCGCCCTTAACTACTATGAACAGTACAAAAAATCGCTTCCCAAAGACAAAGGCGCTGAACAGCTCCTCAAAATGAAGAACAAGGGGACATTAAAGGACTATATTGCGAAAGGGTTGCAGTAAGGTGATTGTGGTCTTGGTATACTGGGCTTCATTCGAGAGCGTTTTTCGAAATGTATTAATGAGAGAATGTGCCGAAGGCACAATACCCTATTAACCCCGCACAAACGACGAAGGAGTGCAGTGTGGGGTATCGAGGCCGAATGTGTGGTATGCGTGCGGAAGGCACGCTACAACTGCACTCATAGTAGCGTACCTTCGGCACGCTGCATTCCACCACGAGTATCACCACCCCAAACTGCGGCCTACGGCCTTGTTAGGGGTTAATAGAATAGCGTGCATTCTGCACGCAACCTATGATATCACAAAACAGCGAGGAAGTCCAATTTTTTTATATCTTTGCATCCTATAAACCATTAACCATGAAACGAATCATCTTTTTTTTCTTGCTAATTGTCTGCACAATAAAGCTCTCCGCTCAATCTGAGGAGTGGAAAGAGTATTGCCAGCTTCAGCTTAAGGCGCAAAGTGCGTTTAAGAAAGGTGATTATCAAAAGGCGGCCAAAAGCTATTCGCAAATGGACTCCGTCTATGGAAAGATTGTGGATTACGCAGACATGCGGAATTATTGCATAGCTGCCGCAAATATTGGCGACACCTCCCTGGTGAGAAAAACACTGATGACCATTACAGGATACAAATGTTTTGACCTTGCCTTTTTCAATAATCCCATCTTCAATGCCTATAAAGAGAAAGACTGGTGGACAATCTGTGATTCTTTATCGCATATTTACGGTCATAAAAACCAGTTTTACATTGACACGCTGCGCCGTATGCAGTATCGGGATTCCATCATCCGCTATCAATTTGTTCATGCTGTAGACAATACAGTTCGTGATTCCGCACGATTGATTATGAGAGCTACGGACTCTGTAAATACAATCATCTTAACCAAACTGATATCGGAGCAGGGTTTGCCCACTTGGAAAAATTTGGGCTATGAGGGTTTTCACAGGGCTTATATTGTGATGATGCATATTAACCAGCAATTGCAAGACTCGCTTATTGAACAGTTCATTCCGTTGATGGATGAAGGCTTGATTCCACGAGACAAGATGGCTTATCTGATTGATCGGCAATTAATCTTACAAAGACACCCTCAACGATATCGTTGCCAAGTGTATCGTGGGGGTAAATATCAACCCATTGAGGACATAGAAAATCTCAATGCCAGAAGGGAGTCCATGTGGCTGCGGCCTGTGGATATAGAGAAGACCAAAGCTAATATTGTGGAGTATGAATAAAAAGGTGTTTTCAACGAGCCCAACAACAAGCGTTCTATAAATAAACATATATTATTTTTCATAATTATTTTATAAATATAAATTATTATTGTATATTTGCATTTAATTTTTAAAGCAATTATACAATGAATAAAATTTACCAAGAAGGACCTTTTGGTCCAATTTATCCTCAATTTGAAAGAAAACCCAAAAAGGCTATAAAACACTTGCTTAAAGTACAAAAAGGAGAATGTACTAAAGCTCTTTTCCGTGAAGACATTGGCTATATTGACATTGTTTGGGGTGAAAATGAACCTGAAACCAACAGGGGGTTTGGATTAAAACACATTTATGAAAAGCATGGGAATAGCATAAAAGCCTTGGGTTTTGAAATTGAGGATTTCATCCCGATAGTAGTGCAATTTGGTGAATTATCGTTAACTAAAACTGGCGAAGAGTATTTATTGGAATCAAATTATTTCAGAGTAGTCATCGAACGTAAGGCATTTGGATTTGACAAGCAGTGGATATTAACCGCTTTTGATATATCTAAAAACCCACACCAAAATAAACAATGATGTGGGTTATAGTGATTGAAATTACCAAAATCGTTGTCGCTGGTAATTTTACATGCCTGCGCTGTATGGCATAACAACATTGCAAAAATAATAAAAATTTTTCATTTCACAAATATTTTTTTCTTTTTTTGATTCTGCTTGTCCATTTTTCGCCCCTTGAGAAAAATTTCAACGCATTTACTATCGTGAAAGAAGACTTTTTATATCTTTGCCCCTTCTAATCATTAAACAAGAAAAGCTTGTTGTTAGATACAACAAAAAATTGATAACAAACAAAATAACCAAGACCATGAAAAGAATATTTGTTTTCTTATTATCAACGATCTGTCTCTCTTTTGTGACAAGTTCTTGTTTTCACACCTCGTTTTCGAGTGAACAAGAATGTATAGACATGATGTCGAAGGAAATAGAGCATTCCAAAACATGTTTTATCTTTATCGGAGCCCAATGGTGTAGGGCATGCAAACCGAGTCTTGAAGAGCAGTTCTTGCAGAATCCCCTATTACAAGAAGATTCCATAGGGGTTATGGTCATTTATTTCTCAGACAAATCATATTTTGACAAGCTATTATCAGAAGTCAACTACAAAGGAAGCGCCTATAGATTTGACAGTAGAAGCGGTCTGGATAAAATGGTGGCCAATAATATCCTGAAAAAGATAATTCCTGATTTTCAAAAAGTGAATTACATGCCCATAATGTTGGAAATTGACTCCTTGGGAAATTACAGCCACTGGAGTTTGAGAAAACCCTCTTCCTGTGCACCGAACGAAAATTGACAAAAATAAAAGCCAACATTGTGGAGTATGACTGGGAAGGCTGTTGTGAAAAAAAAGATTTTTTTTGTAAGGATTTTGGGAAAGGGTTGTCCAATGCCATAAAAATCCAAAATACGGTCAGATGAAAAGTGACAAAGAAAAACAATTCGAGGAGCTGGTGAAACAGTACAAACAGACGATTTACTCCGTTTGTTACATGTTCTCGCGCGACAAGGAAGAAATCAACGATCTGTTTCAGGAAATCCTTGTCCGCTTGTGGTTGGGATTCGACCAGTTCGAGAACCGCAGCAGTGTGAACACCTGGGTGTATCGCATCGCGCTCAACACCGCCATCAACGGCAACAAACGGACGAAACGCCGTCCGCAGACGGTTTCACTCAGCACCGACATTGACCCCTACAACCCTCAGGACAGCTCTCTCGAACAGATTCGCCAGCTCTATGCGCTCATTCACCAGCTCGATGTGATGGACCGCGGCCTTGTGCTGCTATGGTTGGAGGGGATCGGCTACGACGAAATCGCAGCCGTTATGGGCATCTCTGTCGCAAATGTCGGGATCAAACTGCACCGTATCAAGGAAAAATTGGTCCAGAAAGCGAAATCCATCACCCATTAAGCCTTAGTATCATGGAAGAGAAAAAACAAAACCAGGAAGCGGAATTGTCTTCGTTACAAATGCAATACAAGACACTCCAGGAAAAGTTCAACCAGCAGGAAATTGTCAACAATGACCTGATTCACGAGATGCTGCATTCGAAAATATCGGACTTCAAACGCCGCAACATGGAAATAGCGCTCACCTACGGGCTGCTCTCCGCCGCGGTTTGCTGGAGCTGGTATCGCTTCGAGCTTCAAGTTTCCTTTATGGTCCTATCGGTGCTGATGTTTTTGCTCATCGGACTATTTGAGCTGCTCAGCTGCAGGAAAGTGCTGAAAATCAACACGGAGGATTCCGATATTCAAACAATTATCCAAAAAGTGAAAACAGCACAGACACGCTTCTCTTTGGTCTGGATTACCGGAACACTTGCCCTTTGTCTATGGATGATGTGGTTTGTAACTGAAACAGAGGGAAAACCAGGAATAGCACCTTTGCACTCCTCGTTCATCATCGTGGCAGCCATCCTCACGGTATCCATCATTCTGGCAATCATCAACATAGACCGGCTTGCCAAGATGAGCGATGAGCTTTTGTCGCTGACCGCAAAACTGAACGGCAACGAAGACACCGCGGCACCAAGCTATCGTCATGGCAAAGCCTACTGGACAGGCATCGTCATGGTCGCGTTGTGTCTTGTCGGCCTCGTTTTCAAGCTGATGCATTGGCCTTTCGGCAGCATTATCTATATGTTAGCGGGAGTTTCAGGACTGGTGTTTGTGTTGATGACAGGAAACCATCTGGCGCAAATTGTCCCAGAGGAACGACCAGTTATCCGAATCGCCAAAATCGCAGGACTGTTTCTTGTCGCCAACGCCGCATTCAGGATGTTTCACTGGCCTTTCGGCAATCTCTTTGGGCTCATCAGTTTATCGCTCCTCGTCATCGCCGCTCTCATTTATTGGCTGAAGAAGTAGTGAAGTTGAACTCCTTGGTATCTCCAGCCGTATGGCCATCCATAGTGGTGAAGTGTGAACCCAAAACTGTAAAGCCATACTGATGCGAGGGGTCCAGGGATAGCATAACATCCAATGTTCGGTTGTCAGACCATGCATAATTCTTAACTGTTGGGAAATCCGCTCCAGCGGAACTGTAACCCAAAGCAATACCCCCTGTCATCGGTTTGGAGAATTTGATGACAAGATGGAAAAGACCGCTGGGCACATTCTTGGCACCGTTCTTGATATTCACTTTGTAAGTGGCGTTCAACTTGGCCAGTTCTTTTTGCTGTTTCTTGTATTGTTTCAAATCAAAGTCATTGACGGATTGGGCATAAACAGGCATGAAGTCGGGCATCGTAGCATACTTATCACGCTGCTGTTCATACTGTTTCAGTGCATCGCATAGAATTTGGGTAAGAATAAAACCCTGTTCTTCCTCCGATTTGATAAGTGCGGATTCATCGACCTGAGGATAGTGCGTTTTCATATAGCGGATTACCGAAGCACGGACAAATGTCTCATTCATCATAATCTGTGCCGAGCCGTAGGCGGATTTCCGCATTTGCTCTTCTCTCTCCTTATACACCTTTTCAGCGGATTTGCTCATCAACGACCAGAATTGGTCGTTCAGCGGATTGCAGTAATGGTGGCAGAATTCGTGGATAACAATGGGCAACACAGCGTTCGCATTGTAGAATACCTCCCCGTTCTCATCAAGCTGGCAACAGCCGATGACAGGACTCAAAGCGTTACTGCCATCTTTCAATCGGGCACTGCACCCATAATTATTCGGACCTACCAGCAAACTGAGCACGATGCGGAAGCTGCTGCCACTTTGGGGACCGAAATAGCTGCTGAACCAGCTGTAGTCCACCTTCTCGTTGATAGCGTTGAACGCCTCCTCTACCTGCGCATAAAAATCTTTTTGCCGCAAGTACCAATCATGGAAATGGGAAGTGCGGTAAAAATCGTTCAGCGGTTCCAAAAAATCCTTTTTCTGCTGTTCTGTCCAACGGTCGAAAGAGGCATCACCCCCTTCCGCGAAATTGTCGTTGAGCACGATATCGCCGTTTTCCGTCATGGTCAGATGCAAAGCGTATGAGGCAACCGCGTCGTAACCGATTCCGGATTCCTGCGGATATTGACGGGCCAGCTGCACAACCGCATGATCTTTGTAAGCTGCGAAAACAGAATCAACCTCATGCGCATAGCTAGGGACATCGCAGCGATTGTATTCACGAGCACCGGAAAGCCGCCAGACTGTAGCCACCAAATCAACGCATTCGTCGAAATGGGCCGGAATGGGATTCTGGGCATAAGAAGCCTGCACGGAGAAAAGGACGAAGAGGAAAAGTACAATTGTTTTTTTCATGATAATTGGAGGTTAGAGGGTTAGAAGGTTAAAAGGTTAGAAGACTTTGAATTCTGAATTCTGAATTTCGGATTAGTAGTGGCAAAAATACATATTTTTCTCCACATTAGAGTTGATATTTAATAAGAATTGGCACATTAGCACATTTGCAAATTAGCACATTAAAAAATTTCGTATCTTTGCAGGCTTATTAAAAACACAACTCAATGAAGATTTCTTATAATTGGCTGAAACAATATGTGAAATGCGACCTCAGCGCCGAAGAGGCAGGTAAATATTTGACCGATTGTGGTTTAGAGGTTGAAGGTTTGGAAGAATACGAAACTATCAAAGGCGGACTGAAAGGTCTGGTAGTGGGCGAGGTGCTCACCTGCGAACCGCATCCAGATTCCGACCACCTGCATGTCACCACCGTGAACGTGGGCGGAGAGACCCCACTGAACATTGTATGCGGTGCCCCCAATGTGGCACAGGGACAGAAAGTCATCGTGGCCACCATCGGCACGGTACTGTACAACGGCGACGAGTCCTTTACCATCAAGAAATCGAAGCTGAGAGGGGTGGTTTCAGAAGGCATGATTTGCGCTGAAGACGAAATTGGCGTAGGCACTTCCCACGACGGCATCATGGTGCTTCCTCCTGAAACAGAGGTAGGCACTCCCGCCGCCAAGTTATTCAAGGTGGAGTCGGACTGGATTTTCGAGATCGGCCTTACCCCTAACCGTAGCGATGCCATCTGCCATTACGGTGTGGCCCGCGACCTGCACGCCGCCCTCGAAGTGAACCACATCCCCTGCTCTGCCCTGATGCTGCCCAACGACTTCGACTTCAACGTCAACTCACGCAGCTTCCCCATTGACATCTCCATTGAGAACCCAAAAGCATGCCCACGTTATACTGGACTGACTTTGGAAAATGTCACCGTGAAGGAATCTCCCGAATGGTTACAAAATCGCTTGAAATCCATCGGTGTACGTCCCATTAACAACATTGTGGATGTCACCCAGTATATTATGTTTGAAATCGGCCAGCCGCTGCACGCTTTCGACGCCGACAAGATCCAAGGCGGCAAAATCATCGTCAAGAATCTGAAAGAAGGCACTCCCTTCACCACTTTGGACGGCAATGAAATCAAACTGAGCAAAGACGACCTGATGATTTGCGACACCAAGGGTGGTTTGTGCATCGGTGGTGTATATGGCGGCCTCAATTCTGGCGTGTCCGACAACACCAAGCGACTCTTCCTGGAAAGCGCCTACTTCAATCCTGTCAGCATCCGCAAAACGGCCAAGCGTCACGGTCTGAAAACCGACGCTTCCTTCCGTTTCGAGCGCGGTTGCGACCCCGATATCTGCATCTATGCGCTGAAACGCGCCGCCATCATGATCCGCGAGCTGTCAGGGGGCATCATCACCTCTGACATTGTGGACATCTACCCCGCTGAAATCGCCCATCCGAGAATTCCTCTCCGCTATGACGAAATCAACAAGGTAGCAGGCAAAACCATCGACAAACATGCGGTCAACCACATTCTGATGCTCTTAGGCATGGAAGTACAGGCCTCCGGCGACGAGCAATTGTTAGTCACCGTTCCGCTTTACCGCGTGGATGTCACCCGTCCTATCGACCTGATTGAAGAGATTCTGAGAATCTATGGTTATAACAATATTGAAATCCCGAGTATCCTGCATTATCCGATGACGGATCACGACAGCCACTCTACCCGCAAGCTGCAGAAGAAAATATCGACCTATTTGGCGGATACCGGCTTCTATGAAGTGATGAACAACTCGCTCACCAAAGCCGAATACGCCCAGAAATTCGACTTCATCAACGAGGCGGAGACCATTAACCTGATGAATCCGCTCAGCAGCGAGTTGGGGGTGCTGCGTCAAACCCTCTTATTCTCGGGGTTGGAGAATATTGCCCGCAACCTCAACAACAAGCAGAACTCTTTGCGCTTGTTTGAGTTTGGCAAGACCTACCATCTCAATCCTGAAAGTGCCAAGGATGCCCCTGTCACCGAGCGCTACCTTGAGAAAGAATACCTCACCCTCTTCGCCACTGGCAAGATATTCGAGGATATCTGGAATTTCACTGCCAAGGAACTGGATGCATTCTACCTCAAAAATATCATCAACAATATTTTTGTCAAAATCAATATTCCTGTAAGCCAGATTGAAATCAGCACGGAAAACAGCAGCGACCTGTTCAACCAAGTGGTTTACCGCATGAATGGCGAGGTACTGGCACGTATCGGCCAGGTTCAGGCTCACATCCTGAAATACTTCGGCATCAAGAAGCCCGTGTACTATGCGGAAATGAACACCGCCACCTTGTATGCCGCCTGCGAAGCCGAGGTCAACTACCGCAGCATCCCCGCTTTCCCCGCTGTGAAACGCGACCTGGCACTCATCATCGACGAGAATGTCAGCTACAAGACTTTGGAGGAAATCGGCTTCAAATATGGTTCGAAACTGTTGAAGAACATTACCCTGTTTGATGTTTACGAAGGAGACAAGATTGAGAAAGGCAAGAAATCATACGCTTTGAATTTCGTCTTGCAGCATCCTGAAAAAACGCTGACTGAGGAGGAAATCAACAAGGTGATGAACAAACTCATTGCCGCTTACGAACGCGAAGCAGGAGCAAAGCTCAGGAATTAATCGTATAGGCGTTAAGACGTGAAGGCGTTAAGAAACGGATTTCGTCTTAACGTCTCCACGCCTTGACGTCTAAACGTCTAATTATAATCTCATGGAAATCATCACCGACATAGATGCGATACCGCGATTGCAGAACCCCGTTGTGACGGTGGGGGCATTTGATGGTATTCATCTGGGGCATCGGCAGATTTTCGAGACCGTAAAAGAATACAGCCGTCAAATTGGCGGAGTAAGTGTCGCCATTACCTTCGACCCTCATCCGCAGATGGTGTTACACCCCAATTCCGACTTTTTCCAGATTTTTCCATTGGAAGAAAAAATCAAGTTGATAGAAGAAGAAGGTATTGACTATCTGATAATTATCCACTTCACCAAAGAATTCTCCCAGCTTTCTTCTGAAAGATTTCTGAAAGATATCATCATTGACAAAATCGGTGCGAAAGCCATTGTCATGGGGCCCAGCCATTCCTTCGGCCACAAGCGTGAAGGCAACCACGAAAGCATGAAGGCGCTCTGTTCAGAATACGGTATCGAAATTGTTGAAATTCCCGAATTCACCATGAACGACGTGAAAGTCCGCTCCTCCCAGATTCGCAAACTCATCGCCAACAACAATTGGGATATTGCGGCGGAACTTTTAGGTAGGGAATAAAACGGGAAATCAAAAGAGGTTTTTGTAAACAGCAGCTTTTTTCTCAAGAGCAAGAGGATAAGCACGAGAGGTGGAAGGCATACGCCAAAAGGCCAATTTCCGACCTGCGATGTTAATCAAGGTGTGGCCACCCAGTGGCGGTTCGGCACAGCCAAAAGTCTGCACAATAACATCAGTGGCTTTCTGGCCTGTAGTGACTAACTTGTGACACTGCGGAATTCTTTCCAACAAGGCAGGGATATCGGTAGCAGTGACCACTTCCAAATATTTGTCGGAAGCATTGTCCTGCAGACGACAAATCTCACAGGCCGTATCATAGAGCGCCAATCCCTGTTCACAACAGAAAGCCTTCACCCGCTCCATGTCAAAGCGTTTCTCTCCATGCACAGCGAACCAGTCTTTATTATCGTGAAAAAGAAGGCCCATTACCCGCCAGAAATCATTCGTCCAATTCGGGTAATAGAAAGGCATCGACCAGCGCTTGGGTTGTGGCGGAAAACTCCCCAGAAATAATATATGCGCATTTTCCGGCAGAAAGGGCTCAAAAGGATGCTGTTCGGTCATCTTATCCTTTGTCATCTCGCCGACCATTTCTATTTGCATTAAAAATAAATCTTATCTACTCAGCGCCTGTTCCCGCAAGGATTGGAAACCATAGCCCAGTGTTTCGGATGCCTCCAAGATGGACAAGAAAGCGTTGGGGTCGATTTCATGCACAAAATAAATCAACTGTGGCAATTCTTTTCTGGAAATAGACAGGAATATGATTTTCTTTTCAGCATTATTATACATACCCTCGCCATGCAGGAAAGTACCACCACGATCAAGGTCGCTGAAAATACGGTCACGGATTTCGTTATAATGGTCGGAGATAATCAGCACCGCCTTGCCCGACTTGAAACCGGCAATCACCTTGTCCACCACATAGCCACTCACGTAGATAATCAGCCAAGAGTACAATGGAATAGTCCAGTCTTTGAAAACAGCCAGTGCCAGCAAGACCACGCACGAATCCACAATAATCAGCAGCGTACCGATAGGAATATGTTTCACATACTTGCCGATAATCATGGCTATGATGTCAGTACCTCCGGAAGTGGCGCGGGTTTTGAACACCACTCCTAAGCCGATACCGATAAACACACCACCGCACAATGCAATGATGAAATTGGCGGCAGGATCGGGAATCGACGGATTGGAAGCCAGCGGAATCAATGGATCATAACCGTATAAAAACTCCAAGAGTGAGATAGAGCCGGAAAGCGACACAATGCCCACCACTGTTTTCAAACCGAATTTCGGGCCCAACCATAGAGTTCCTATCAGCAGCAAAGGCAAATCAAGGCAGATACCCGACAAACCGATCGGGAAATTGAACAAGTGGTGCAGGATGATGGCGATACCATAAACCCCGCCTGGAGCCAGCTTCAACGGTGACACAAACACCACATAGCCGATGGCCATGATAAACGTGCCCAGCACTATCAGTCCGTACTCCTGTAAGATTTGCTTAGGAGTCAGTTTCTCTTTTTTTATATCTTTAAATTTATCCCAGAAACCCATAAAATTTGTTGAATTGTTTATTTGTTGAATCGTTGATTTGAATTTTGAATTCTGAACTTTGAATTTTTCAATTTGCTTATTTGCTAATTAACTAATTTGCTAATTACTTCGGGGTTGACCGTAGCAAAATGACACACAAAATCAGGCAGAGGATATTCGGAATCCATGTTCCCAGTCCCGGAGGCATGTTTCCCTGCACCGAGAACACCGTGGAAATCTGCTGGAAAAATACGAAAGAGAACGCCAATCCCATGCCGATGAAAATATGTACACCTACTCCTCGGCGGGTCTTCCGAGAGGACACGCAGACGGCGAATATCGTCATGATGATGGTACCAAAAGGATTAGCCAAACGCCGCTGCTGCTCAATGACGTACTGATCTACCAAGGTGGAACCCTTTGCTTTCTCATCTTTGATAAACCTGTTCAGCTCTGGCGTGGACATGGTTTCACTGATAAAAGCATCCTGATTCAAATCCCTGGGAGTGAGATTAAAAACTGTGTCTTTCTGAATAAAAGTGGAAAAATACTCCTTGTCATCCACAATGCGCCGCTCGGTTCCCCCATACAACGTCCAGTTCTGAGCATCCTCGTTATACACAACACGTTGAGCGCTCAACTTATATTCCAAGCTCGCATCTTCCAGAACCTCATAAGTGAATTGATAGCCCACCTTTTCCGCTACCGTCCATCGTTCAAGGTAAATATAGCTGTTAGAAGAGTTTTTGATATGGATATTCAGTCGTGCCAAAGCCTGATGATCCATATAAGTCTCCTTAAATTTGTACATTCCCTTGTTTGTTTTAGGCACTACGAAATTGGCCAAAACCAATGCACAAGACGCCACAATCAACGCACCCGCGAAATACGGCACCAACATACGGTAAAAGCTCACTCCTCCGTTAAGTATCGCCACAATTTCATTCTGAGAAGACAATTTGGAAGTGAACCAAATCACACTGATGAAGGTGAAAAGCGGAATGAAAAGATTGATGAAATATGGGACAAAATTGAGATAATAGCCTGTGATGACTGCCGACATAGGAGCGTTGTTGTCCAGAAAACGCTGCAGATTCTCCGTGATATCCACCACAATAATAATGGTCATCAGCAACATGATGGAATACGTCACGGACCCCAAAAACTTCTTGAGTATGTAACTGTCCAGAATATTCCAGTGCAACGAGCCTTTTGTTTTTTCAACCTCTGATTCTGCCATTTTGCAAAAACGCCACCAAATTCTACTAAAAATAATTTTTTTGCAAAAATAGTGAATTTTGTTGAATTGTTGATGTTTTAGTGTATTTTTGCACAAATGTTTCAACGCTAGCGCAACTATGACAATCAATGAAAAAAATATTCCGAAAGTTCTCATTATCCTCCTAATTATCAGTGTTGTAATACGTGGCTTTTTGGCAGGACTTCTTGAATTTGGCAATGATGAAGTCTATTATTGGACATACGCCCTTTATCCTGACTGGTCACATTTCGACCATCCCGGCATGGTAGGCTGGATGATACAACTCTTCAGTCTTAACTTGCTTTTCGACAGTGAGTTCGCCCTGAGGCTCTCCTCTGTGGTGTTGATGACGGTGGACACCTGGCTCATCTATCTGATTGGCACACAACTTAAGAACAAAATCACGGGCCTTTATGCCGCTCTGCTTTACACGGCTTCGCTATACGCTTTTGTCATCACTGGGGTCTTCATCATGCCCGACACTCCGCTCATGTTCTTTACGCTCATATCCATCTATCTTTTTATCAGATATTTCAAAAAAGGAACGGAACAACCCATAGAGACGAACGACCGTGCGTCTCTACAATATAACGCATCGCTACTCTTGGCAGGTTTGTGTGCCGGTTTGGCCATGCTGTCCAAATACTCCGCCGCTTCAATCTGGGCTGGCGTTGGCTTATACATCCTGTTTTTTAACAGAAAAGAACTGAAAAACAAATATTTATACCTCTCAATTCTGATTTCAGCCCTTTGTTTGCTTCCGATACTGATTTGGAACATGCAAAACGATTTCATCAGTTTCACTTTTCATGGCGACAGGGTCAGCCTTTTTGGCAAACCCCGCTGGGATTATTTTGGAGCCGAAGTTGCGGGTGAACTGATATACAACAACCCTGTTGTTTACATCCTGATTATCATTGCTCTCATAGCATTTTTCAGAAAAAAATTCACTGCTGAAGCCATCGGGATTCGCCTTTTGTTACTCATTGCCCTCCCATGGATAGCAACCTTCCTCTATTTCTCTCTCACCCGCCCCATCCTGCCCCACTGGAGCGCTCCCGGGGTATGTTTGTTGATTCCAATAGCAGGAGCTTATTTAGCTGACAGACAAAAAAACACAACAGGCGTCTACCACATCCCTACGGCCATCATTGCCGCACTTTTGCTACTGACGGTAGCCGTTGGTGTAGGCACTTTTGAAATAAAAACCGGCCACATCCAGTCGCTTTTTGTCTCTGAAGAACCCGTAGAAATGACCGATATCGGCGCTAATGACGCTACGCTTGACTTGTATGGCTGGAATCAAATGAGAGAGGGTTTTGCATCGGTACGTGACAGTCTTGTCGCCACTGGCGAAATGCAAGCCGATGACGGTATCATCGCCCTGAATTGGTTTCCCGCCGCCAACATCGACTACTACATCGCCAGACCATTGGGTTTGAAATTGTTCGCCATCGGAGATTTGGACAATATCCATAAATATCATTGGATCAACGAAAAACGAAAAGGACCACGAAAAGGGGAAAACTATTGGTTCATCAACCGAACACACAATTATAGTGCCCCTTGCTGGAGACTGGATCCCAATTTCGAAAATGTCATTCCCGTGGACACTTTTGCCGTTTATCGCGGAGGCCGAGTAGCGGAATACGTAATCGTTTATAAACTGGAAAGTTACAAAGGTACATATTAGGCTATGTGCTAGTGAATATGAAGGGGAGTGACGCACTACGTGCGTCAAGGAGAGAAGATTGAATGCCTAATTGGCTAATTTACTAATTGGCTAATTTGCTAATTATTTTTTTGTATCTTTGCAGATTGACTTGTAATGATGATGTTATTATGCGTATATTGAAATTCCTCGGCAAACTCGTCCTCAGTATTATCGGCATCTTTGTCGCTTTGCTGATTGGGATAAGTATTTTCGTCCCTGTCTATGACTTTGACGAACCTTACCCTTTCCATGGCGACTATTTGCACAACCCATACGAAGGCATGGACTCCACTGCCTGGCTGAAATGCAATTTCCATGCACACACCCGTACAGCGGGCGGTGTGGCGAACGGACGCAACAACAGCAACGAACTGCTGGACAGCGTTTACCGCAGTTTCGGTTTCGACCATATCGGCATCTCCAATTACAATACCATCAGCGATTACGACAAGGACAATCCCAGCTACGTGCCCGGCTATGAACATGGCTACGGCATCTTCAAAATCCACCAGTTGGGTCTTGGCGCCCGCAAGGTACGCAAAATCGACTATCCCCTATGGCAGACCCTCAGCATGAAGCAACACACACTCAACAAGATAGGTCAATATGCCGAGTTAGCCATTCCCGCACACCCCTCGTTTGTGGAGAAAGGCTATCATCCTGAAGATTTCAAATACCTCAGCAATTACAAACTGCTGGAGGTATTGAACGGTTACCGCAAGTCGCCCGCCCACTGGGATATGGCTCTTTCCAATGGTCACCTGGTCTATCTCATTGGCGGTGACGATGCCCATAGCATGACCAATATCAACGACCCAGCCAATCGTTTTACTCTGATTAACAGCAAAGAGAACGTAGGCAGCAAGCTGCTGGAAGCATTGGTAGCCGGCAAAGCTGTCGGGGTGGCTTTCCCCATGGACCCGAGCTATACTGAAACTTTCCCACACAAAAGGGCACGATTTGAGGAGAACCTGCCCTACCTCACCAAAGCGGACTTATGCGGCGACACCCTGCGGGTGGCTGCCACCAAACCTCTCAGCAAAGCTGAGTTCATTGGCCAGGGCGGACATGTGCTTCATTCTGAGACCGACGTGGACGAGGCCTCTTATGTCATTCAGCCGGAAGACCAATACGTGCGCACCGTTCTCACCTTCGCCGACGGCACCGAACTCTGGCTCAACCCTATTACCCGTCACGAAAGTCCAGACCAGCTATATCACCCACGACTTGACCATTTAATCTATTGGAAAACTGCCGTGTTATGGATAGCATACATCATTATTATCTCTATGGTGATATTGTTGTTCAGACGACGGAAGAAACTAAGAATCCAAAATTCAAAATCCAAAATTCATTAACCTCCTAACTTTAAGCACTAACCCCAAATCACTAATCACTAACCCCTATAATGAAACACACCACCTTATTCATACTGGCTCTCGTTTTCGTGCTCGGTCTCCAGGCGCAGCAGTACGACAACATCGCCTTTGACAACAGAACGTATGTTAATGGTTTGACCAGTGTCAGCCTCACCCCCGTTTCCGTCCCCTTGGGTTACCCCATGATCACCTTGGGCAGTGGAGAGCAACTTTGCCTGAGTTACGATGATTTGGAAGGCAATGACAACCGCTATCTGAAATACACTGTCATTCACTGTACCCATGACTGGAAACCCTCCGACCTCAATCCTTTTGACTATATCGACGGTTTTACCGAAGACGAGTTCACTGAACATTCCTACTCGTTCAACACGGTGCAAAGCTATGTGCATTTCACCCTGCGCTTTCCCAACGAAATGCTGAGAATAACCAAATCGGGAAATTACTTGTTGTTTGTCTATGACGACACCCCAGACAACCCCGTTCTCACCCGACGTTTCATGGTCAAAGAGCCAGAGGAGGCCATCATCACCGGAGAGGTACACGCTGCCTCCGACACTCGCTACCGCTTCACGGGACAAGAGGTGGATTTCATCGTCAACACCGGACGCTACGTGGTTCGTGACCCTGCTCGGAACTTACGGGCCAACATTGTACAAAACGGCCGCTGGGATAATGCCGTCATCGGCCTGCGTTACCGCTTCGGCAAACCCGGTGAATACAGCTTCGACTACGATGAAAATGAGAACAGCTTTTACGGCAGTTCCGAATTCAGGATGTTCTCCTTGAAAAGTCTGCGCTACAACGGTGACCGCATCGCTTCCATCCGATACGACGGGAAAGGGTACTATGCTCTGGTGTTGGAAGACATCGCCAGACCCTACGGGGCTTATCAGGGTAGCACCACCCTCAGGGGAAAATGCTATTGGGAGAGCAGCGACTACACTGGCGCCAACCGCGAAGATTATGTCATGACCCGCTTTTCACTGAAATGCGACTTCCCTGTCACTGGCGGTAACATCTATGTTTTCGGAGAACTCACCGACTGGCAGATTCAGGAGGATGCCAAACTCGAATACAATCCAGCCACCAACTACTGGGAAGCAGAATTGTACCTGAAACAGGGAATTTACAACTACCAGTACGTTTTTGTGCATGACGGCAGCACCGAAATCGATGCCACCTACATCGAGGGCAGCCATTGGGAAACCCAGAACGAATATGGAGTTTTTGTCTATCTCACCGACGAAACATCATTATACGACCGACTAATCGGTGTTGGATATTTCAATACCATCAGGGGAAGATGATGAGATACATGGTGAGAAAGTGTGAAGATTACAGGATTGAACTAAGAATTAAGAATTAAAGAATACAACTGAATTTCATGAGACCTCGAAGAGGTCAAAGTTTAATAACCCCACATAAGCGCAGCGCAGTGTGGGGGATATCAAAACATCAAATAAACATTATATGTACGCAATAGGAATAGACATTGGTGGTACGAACACCGACATCGGGCTGGTGAGCCCGGCGGGCGAAGTGGTGGCCCGCAAGAACCTCCCCACCGCACAATACAGTGATGCCAACCTTTACGCTGACGACTTGGCCAAAACCATCCAAGAACTCATCGCCGAGCAGAAAGTGGAAGTGAAAGGCATCGGCATCGGAGCCCCCAACGGCAATTTTTACACAGGCTGCATCGAGAATGCCCCCAACCTCAACATGAAAGGCAATATCTATCTGGCTAAGATGATGGAAGAGCGCCTGCACCTGCCCGCCGTCATCACCAACGACGCTAATGCGGCAGCTTATGGTGAGATGGTTTATGGAGGTGCCAAAGGCATGAAGAATTTCATCATGTTTACCCTGGGAACCGGTGTAGGTAGCGGCATCATCGTGGATGGTAAACTGTTGTATGGCCACGACGGCTTCGCCGGTGAACTGGGACACACCATCATTTTCCCCGAAGGACGTGACTGCAAATGCGGTCGCAAAGGCTGCTTAGAGCAATACACCTCTGCCGGCGGTATCCGTAAAACCTGCCTCGACATGATGTCCCAAGACCCCTACTATGACGGCATCCTGTCGAAAGTTCCCGTTGAGGAAATTGACTCCAAGATGATTGGAGACGCCGCCAATGCAGGTGATGAGCTGGCATTGAAAGTATTTGAATATACTGGCAATATTTTAGGTTTGGCTATGGCCAACGCAGTGGCTTTCTCCTCACCAGAGGCAGTTTTCTTGATGGGCGGTCCGGTGAAAGCAGGCAAAGTACTGCTCGACCCTGTCATGAAGTCATTCGACCACAATGTATTGTCCAACTACCGGGGCAAAATCAAAATCATGGTATCTCAGCTGAAACAGAATGATGTGGCGATTTTAGGTGCCGCCGCGCTGGTCAGCTAATCAGGTTTCAGGTATCAGGATACAATGTAGAGACGCGATTAATCGCGTCTCTATTTTATTAACATTGACTGCAGTCTGCTCTAATCCCGAAGACAACGGACCGAATATCCATAGGACTTGTCGTTGGCATTCCTGTACAGGTAGGCTCCACTGTAGGTAATCTGCCGGTAGTAAACGAAGTTGCCATAAATCTGCGTAGCACTCCAGAAGTCAGCGTCGCTGCCAAAAGAGCTTAAGTTGCTGCCGTAGCAGCCAGCGGGAAGAGCCGAAAAGCCCGTGGAATTGTTAGAACTCGGCTCAAGACCCACAGCACATAAATTGGACATAATAATGGCCCATCCTGATGTTGACGCCAAAGCCTTGGCTATATAGGCGCTATTAGCGCTACACTGATACTGCGTCTGGCTGCCCACATAGTCACTCAGCTGTATCCACTCTGCATCACTCGGAACATGCCAGCCTGTTGGACATATACCCTGAACGCCACTGGGATTAGCACTGCTGGAAGATGAGTTACCCATTACCGCAGGCCAGTTGTACAGATAGCCGTAGGTGCCCACATTGGAAACGCTATCGTCAGGATAATAACAATATGCGGTTGTATTACTTCCACTGCTGCCCAAAGGTATGCTTATGCCATCGCTGTAGTGTGTAGTGCGTAAATTCTCTTTCATCCAGCACTGGTTGCCAATCTGCACCGTATTGTAGGTGTTGTTGTCATAGTCGGTCACTGTAGAGACTCCGGGGCAAGGATCTCCAGCAGTATCAACGGCAGTAAAACTTCGTTGTTCCCCATAGCTCGTACCTGCACTATTGGTGGCATACGCCCGCACATAATAAGTAGTGCCAGTGGTCAAACCTGTAATATTACTGGTGAAACTGCCCGTACCGCTGCCATCGGTGGTGTGGCTGTCGCTCACAGTAGGGTTCTGCAAGATACTCCAACATACACCGCGAGCGGTAACGGAAGAGGCACCATTTGAAGTAACATCACCACCGCAAGTGGCAGAATTAGCCGTAATAGAAGTTATCGTATTAGTGGTAACGATTGGCAACTGATGCTGCGTTTCGGAAAACTGCAAAGTGAAAATCTGAGAGGAATCTTGCGCCTGCAGTATATGTTGACTTTCCACCGCGCTGCAGTTAATGATAGCATATCCCACGTATTCCATCTGGTCACCGAGGGAAAAGGGGTTGTTGGTAAGACCACGGGAATTGGTTTTGATTTTTAGGGGCGAATGATTATTTGCCCCCACAACACCCGTATATTCAATTTTATTACCATCTCCTCCACCATTGCATACCATTTTAATAGATGAGGTTCGGCCGTTCTGGCGGGCAGTCATCACGTAGATGCCAGCAGTGGACACGGTGACACGAAATTGATGGGTGCCCGCTTGCAGACGCATTCGATGCATCCCTACAGTTTTTCCGTTTACATCCATAATATCCAACATCACATCCTTCTCTTCCGCCACCTTCAGGTTTACCTCGGTGGTGCCAGTAAAGGGATTGGGATTATTTTGGGACAATTGTAGAGACGTTTCGGGAAACGTCTCTACATCATTTATGCCTGTACCATTCTGCATAGTCAGGGTCGAATCAGGCCAATATATCGTTTCCTGCCAACCCTTGGTTAGGTTGGTGATGGACACACGGTTGAGCTGTACATGCTGGTTGGCCGCATCCTTGGCGGTGAAGGTGAGGGTTACGCTTTGGGCAAAAGAGGCGGTGCTTATCAAAACTACTGCCAAAAATGATAGAAGTTTTTTCATAATCTTATTATTCTAAGTTTCTTATTGCAATGAAAATGAAGGGATCACGCTAACCAGGTTACAGATATCAGGTTACAGTGTAGAGACGTTTCATGAAACGTCTCTACATTGTTATAACGCAATTTCCAATACGGCAAACAGCAACGCGATGGCGAAAGTGATCAGCAGAATGCCTCTGCCTGTGAGGTCGTATTTCAGTTTGACCAAATAATACCGCAGTAACAGCACATTGGGAATCACACTCAGCAGAATGAGTTTCTGAATCATACGATCCATATTCAAGGCTCCGGTTTGATGCTGAACCAGCGTGATAATGGCATACAAAAGTCCAAAACAAATAGCGGGACAGATAAAGCCGATGAACAGTCCCATCGGCATGGAGTCTTTTCTCAATTTATCTACAAAATTACCCATTATTCCTCTAGAAATTTAAAATTATCCATATACTGATAAGCCGTCAAATCCACCTGCACCGGCTGGATGGAGATGAAATTATGGGTCAACGCCCATTGACAACTGTCCTCTTTCCCATCCTGGTCCACCAAGTGACCTGAAAGCCAGTAATAAGGTCTTCCAAAACAATCGATACGCTCCTCCAAATCCTCTTCCCAGTAGCCCTTGGTCTGCCTCGTGATCTTGATTCCCTTAATATCCTCGATATTTCCTTTCGGAATATTGATATTCAACGAGATATATGGCGGGAAAGTCATTTTCAGCAACTTTGGAATGAGCATCTTGGCAAAATGAGTCGCAGCCGTAAAGTCGGCATCGGGGGAATAATCCAGCAGGGAGAAGCCCACGGCTCTGGAACCCTCAAAACAGCCTTCGATCGCCGCCGCCATGGTGCCCGAATAAATCAGGCTGACAGACGAATTGGAGCCGTGGTTGATTCCCGACAGCACCAGATCGATTTTCCGACCCCGGAGTACCACTTTCTGCCCCAGTTTCACACAATCCACAGGGGTGCCATTGGTTCTATAATACTTCACGCCATCCTCTTCTTTATACAGTTTCACCCTCAGCGGCTCATTCATCGTAATGGCGTGTCCCATACCCGAACGCACACTGTCGGGCACCACCACCACTATTTCTCCGAAATCTTTCGCGGCTTCTACCAAGGCATACAAACCCTTGGCCTCATAGCCATCATCATTAACAATTAAAATCAGCGGTTTAGACATCTTATTTCTTCAAAATTTTAACAGCTTTTACTCTTTGTTCACCATTCCAAATCACCAACAGATAAGCACCTGCGGCCAAATCGCGCACATCCACAGTGGTCTGACGATCCATTACCGCCACACTACGCAGGCGTTGTCCTGAAATATTAAACAGATCTATTCGGCCCTGTTGCATAGAAGCCAGTTGTTCACCGGCAACCACCACATAATCGCTAGCGGGATTAGGATAGCAACTGATGCTTTCTCCAATTCCCACCACGTTCTCCACGGCCGTCGGAGTCTTGACAGCACCGGGCAAACTAATGTAGTCGATCATGGCCAAATCCTCGCCACCAGTCTGATAATTATCCTTGACATAACGCCATTCAAAGGTATATGTTCCGGCAGTTAGAGGATATGCCGCTTTGGTCCATGGCACCTCCCCATCCCAGGAATCTTTTTGAGTATTATTGATAAAGAAGGCCAGATAGTCATACTGCTGTGTCTGACCCCACCAATTGGTACCACCCTGCTCGCAAGATACGTAATAATAGAAAGATATCGTATCAGGCTGCGATACCTCCATCGTCAGTTTCAGCGAAGAACTTTTATTGTTTCCAATTTGAGCGGAACGAACGGCGTATGTGCCTTCATAGGGATGCAAAGTAGTAATCTGCCACTGGTTGGAAGAGCCTAAATTCCAGTCGTATGAAGAGAAATCTCCAGTTTCCCAATCTTCAATACTGGCACCTATCAGCAGAGCGATAGTTCTTTCAGCCTTATAAAAACCTGCCGTATAGACAAGTTTGAACTCCGCTACCGTGCTTTCCTGCACAGTCGGATTGGCAGACACCGATAAATTCAGCATAGTGGAAGCACCCTCATCCATAAACGGCACCGTCTGTGTCATAGGAGAGTTGAAACTAATAGCATCACTAAGATTTTCCACCGTAACAAAACCAAACAAGGCCTTGGCATTACCGATGTTCTGCAACGGGATATTCAGGTTCACTGTCTCGCCGTAGTCAATACGACCATTGGCGGTTTCTGTGGATTGTGAATCATCTACCGTGCAGTTGCCGACAGCCAGTTTCGGAGCATATAGCAGTTGTGAGAAATCCTGTTCCGTCACATAGTTACCTGCCGTCATCACCACATGGAAATGTGCGATATGGCCGTAAGGTACATTCGGGGCCACTCTGAAACGGATCGCATCTGCAATGGAAACACTCTCATTGGGCTGTAATCCCATTGAGTTGAAAGTGTTCTGCAACATGGTAACATATTCATCATCGGTAGTCACCACCACCGAAAAATCGGAGGATGCCACCCCACCCACATTCTTCACCTGAAGGGTCACATCTACTGACTCGTTGTATGACGGATGTCCTGAGGCATTATCAATCTCGTGTCCCATATAAATGAGGTACGGTTCATTGTTCACGATCACAGGAATATCAGCCTGATACGGAACATAATTGAAAGCAGACACCAGCAAATGTACGGTATCGGTAGGAAGCAAGGTCTCATTGAAATTCAGCATAACACTACCTCCTGAAATGATTCCCTGCGTGAGAATGGTATTGCCCTTAGTCAGCACCACCTTGGCACCCTCTACGGGAGAAGATACCTGCAACTGCGTAACACCAGCAAACAGTTGATTGTTGTGTGTAGCTGTCAAGTACTGAGGAACAGCAGTACGCACCTGCAAAGTCGGATCACCGAAAAGCACCCATGTACGCATGGTTTGCAATCCCTGTGATGATGTCGTCGGATAAACATCATGCATTTTAGCCAAACCATTGAAAACAATGCCGCCAAAAGTGCGCTTCACGGGAGTATTCTCAGCACCAGTCAGCAGTCTAATCATCTCGTCCTGTCCGCACATTGGCGGATTCCAAGGCTGGCTCATGGTGGACATCACCGTGCTGACCGCACCCGTGGGCTGGCCATTATTAGTAGCCCGCAACCATGCCTCTGCAAAGCAGGTTTCATTGACATAACTACCATTCAAACAGGCAGTTGAAATAATAAAAGGCAATTTATGGTAATTGGTGAGCGAATTAATATTCGAATTGCTGAAATATGTGGTACCCCATAGTGTAACATCTCCGTGTCCGCAATAGGTGATAATACCTACACCGGCATTCACTGCTGTGCTTACACCAGACGCAGTGGGGTTACCACTGGCATCCAAACCGCCTTGGGAACCATCAAAGAGTTCATACCCATTGGTATAGGTGAATGCTTGTAACTTGTTGTCAATATTACGAATGTGCTCGTAATCATATTCATTGTCCTCACCGGGACCCTCTGAAGAGGCAATACCCAAAAACTTGTCGAAATGTGTAGTCACAACAGGATTCTCCTCATACTGGATGAACTTGTTCACCTGGGTAGTCACATGAGTGGCATTCTCTGCGGAAATCTTGCCTAAAATGATATCAGGCACTTCATCGTCACCCACAATTTCAGTGTAGAAATTATCGGAGACCTCGTTATTTTTGGTAAAATACGGGAACAAGTTGCCATCACCCACAATCACCACAAAAGCCAGGTTGTTCTCATTGTAAAAATTGGTGATATAATTTTTGACTGCCGTATTGGAATTTCCCACCTCTTCCAAGGTAACCATGGTAGTGGGGTAACCGTTTTTGATTTTCCAGTTCACGTATGGTTGCATCGCGTCAACAAATTGCACCGGAGTGATAATCAGAATCTCGCCTGCTTCCACGATGGTGGTGTATCGGCTTCTTTCATAATTCAAAAAGAAATTCTGATACACCTCATTGAATTCCGCACAATTTTTGCGGGCTTGCTGAACCCTATAAGGTGCATTGAAGTTCACTCGCACAGTCAAGGAACGATAAACCTTGAGTTGATGTTGCACTGGATTGTAATCAAATGGAAAAACCTGCATAGTAACCCCATGGAAATCACGCATATAAAAAGTTGGCGTCAGCTGAGCAGGTGCAGTCATTTGGAACGCATCCCGCTGATAAGCGGCACCAAACTGATATGGCACATCATCAGGATTGGTATTTCTGAAAATCACTCCCTTGGATGGAATCAATTTAAAATTATCCACCAACTGATAATCAGCATCAACAACTGACAAAGTAGGCTGACTATTCTCCGGAATAATTAGAGAATTTCCCGACAGCAACAATTCGGGCACACCCAATTCCGTCAAAGCGTATGCGCCTTGAAGCTGTAGTTTCTGGTATGTTTGACCATTGATTTGCACCGGCGAAGTGGTATAAGCGGGCATGTCAATCTTCACCGTCAGCCCATTGTCATCGGAAGACAAGACGGTGTAAGCGATTTTCTGAGCAAACCCCAGGTTTACCACCAGCAAAAGCAGTAAAAGCACACTAATCTTTTTCATTTTTTTGATTTTGACGTATTAATTTCTTTTCTTTGTTTTCTTTGGACAACTTACTCAATTCTTCAATATTCATACTGAATGTCAGATTGTTAGGTACTGCTCCCACCGCATAATGGTTGCGAGAGAAACCAACCTGAATGGATCTGATATTGATCATGAAACCGTATGAGAAACCCGCGAAACTGCGCTTCTGCGGAATCTTCATTTCCTGATGAATATTATGATTATAAGCGAAATACAGCGATAGGTACTTCACTGGGATGATTTCGATGCCCACCACCACATGACGGAACAAATTGTCGAAGAACGTGGCCGCCTTTGAGGGTGTCTGCACTTCGCCGGTAATGGCATCCTTTGAATACAAAGGATTGTCAGTGCCCGTGTAAGCCATATTCCATTTATACAGCGAATGTAACGAAATGTGGTATCTCACCGGAATATGGGCAAAACGCTGGGAAAAAGCGAGCTGTATATCAAACGGCAACTTTTCGAAATTGCCAGGAGTGAACGGTTTCAGTTCAGAGCCCATATTCTTGAACAGCAAGGATACAGAGAGCCGTTTTTTCTCGTTATAATAAGTTCCTGCCACATCAGCGGCTATTCCGAAAGAATTGTAATCAGCATAGCCACAATAAATCATTTTCAGGCTGGCACCAACAGAAAAGCCCTTGCCCAACTCCCGGCCCCAGCCCACGATAGCAGCCAGATCGCCAGCACGGAACGAGCCAATCTCCTGTCCTGTCACATCGGTTTCCGTAAAACGACCATAGCCGACATAACGCATCTCGAAAGCGAAACTGCCGACTTTCTCAAAAGAGTGTGAGTACAACGCCGAAATATAATTACTCCCTTTGAAATAGTTAGTGAAATTCATCATCAGCGAGGTGTGGTGTCTATCGCTAATCAACGAAGGGTTGGTCGTGATAATAGACGGATCCTCGTCGTGAACAGAAATCAGATTGCTACCCAAGCCCGCAATACGGCTGGAGTAATTCAGTGACAGAAAATTATACACATAGTTGCCGTTCGACTGGGCCATCAGACCTGTCGAGAAAAGCAAAAGCAATATCGGCAACCAGTATTTTTTCATTTCTTATGCTTGAAATAATAAAGACAACATCTCCTCTACTCGTGAAATCGGCAGGATTTTGATTTTCAAACCGCTCAATTTCACACCTTTCAAATTATATTTGGACACAAACATGCGGGTAAAGCCTAACTTGTTGGCCTCCATGATACGCTGCTCGATACGGGTCACAGGGCGCACCTCGCCATTCAGTCCCAGCTCGCCCGCAAAACAGGTTTTGGCATCGATGGCAATATCGGCCGTTGACGACAGGATAGAGGCCACCACCGCCAGGTTGATAGCCGGATCCTCCACATGGATGCCACCTGCGATGTTCAGAAACACATCCTTGGCTCCGATTTTGAAACGGCAACGTTTTTCCAGCACAGCCAGCAGCATGTTCATACGACGGGTGTCGAATCCTGTGGCCGAACGCTGCGGTGTACCATAAACCGCTGAACTCACCAAACTCTGGGTCTCAATCATGATGGGACGGTTGCCCTCCATCACCGCGGCGATAGCACTGCCGCTATAATCTTCTTCGTGCTGGGAAACCAGAATCTCGGAAGGATTGAGCACCTCGCGCAGGCCATTCTCGTTCATCTCGAAAATACCCAACTCGGAAGTGGAACCGAAGCGGTTCTTGATACAGCGCACTATGCGATAGCCGTAATGCTGGTCGCCCTCGAACTGCAGCACCGTATCCACGATATGCTCCAAAATTTTGGGACCCGCCAACGTGCCGTCCTTGGTGATATGACCAATCAAGAATACCGGAATAGCGGTTGTTTTGGCCAGATGCTGGAACTCAGCGGCACACTCCTTGATTTGTGACACCGATCCTGAAGCGGAATCTATCAGATTGCTCTGCAAAGTCTGGATAGAATCCACAATCAACAACTGGGGTTGCAAGGTCTCAATATGCTTGAAAATCTCCTGAGTGGAGGTTTCAGTCAGAATATAGCAATGCTTCAGCGCATCAGGACTTCCCAGACGCTCGGCACGCATCTTCAGCTGACTCTCGCTCTCCTCACCGGAAACATACAATATCTTGGTCTCTGTCATCTGCAAGGCCATCTGCAGCAACAAGGTCGATTTACCGATACCCGGCTCACCGCCCAGCAAGGTAATAGAGCCTGCCACAATGCCTCCGCCCAACACGCGGTCCAACTCGCCGATATGCGAATGCAAACGTGGCATCTCCTGCAGGGAAATCTCG
Organism: Bacteroidales bacterium; assembly: GCA_017633255.1. GTDB lineage: Bacteria > Bacteroidota > Bacteroidia > Bacteroidales > WCHB1-69 > RUG11690. The sequence continues at coordinate 22,815 of JAGBPS010000002.1, read as the reverse complement.
CTGAACAGTTTGGGTTTGCTCTGCCGGATAAGCGCATTGGACTTACCCTTGGGAGCCTCCTGGCGCACCAGCACTTCTTCCTCAAAGGTGTTCCACTCGCCACACGACGGGCAACGCCCCATCCACTGGGCGGACTGGTGTCCACAATTTTTGCAGAAGAACTGTGTTTTGGTCTTGGCCATGATTACTCTCTGTTATAATCCGTATGATTCACCAAGCGGCAGACAGAAGGATTCACCTCATCATTGGAATACGCGTCCTGGGTCAACACTCTTCCCTCTGCATCGTAAGTGTAAATGGTATAGGACAACAGGTTTTTCTCCTTGTCGTATGCGGAGATTTTCACCACATTGTTGCCATCATATTCGTAGGTAGTCAGCCGGTAATGGTCCAAATCCTCCTCTTCCTGCTCTGTCTGGCGGTTCTCGCTGTCGTAGCGGTAATACACCTTGGCAATCAAAGCCTCTTCATAATTGTAAATCAGGTCTTTGATTTTCCGGCCTTGTTCGTCATATTCATAATTGACAGTACGGCGGTCTTTCTGCTGTACCTCATCGCGCACACGCACAATCACGCGTCCTTTCTCGTCGTACTGCATGGTGGTGACATACATCTCATTGCCATCCTCATCATACTCCACATCCTTCACCAGCTGTCCTTTGTCGTTGTATGTGAAGATTCTTTCGGTATAAGAGAACTCATCCTCATCGTAGCAGTCGCGGCGGAGCAGGCGGTCGTTCTCATACACCAGGCGGGTAGTATATTCGGGCATACCTTCGCCGTAGCACTGTTTCTGTTCTACCAGGCGGCCATTTTCATACACGCTGCTGACCTGCTCGCAAAGCATTCCCTCACCGTCGTAGTTCTTCACCAGCAAAGGATGGTGGTTATCATCGTATGCTGTGGTAGTAGCGGACAAAAGCGTGGCATCAGGATTATAGGTATTCTCTGAAATCACATTGCCCTGATTGTCGTATTCCAAGATGGCCGAGATATAATCTTCTGGAGTGATATCGTTCTCCTCGTAACCTGTACGCAGGTAGTTGATGGTATGAATGGTCAGTTTTCCCATAATAATAAATTTAACCTGCAAAGGTACATAAAATTCTTGAGATATACATGCTTAACAATAAAAAAACGAGGACTGTTACATCCTCGTTTTTTGTTATGGCAGGAGAGGAAAGAATCGAACTCTCACTGATGGTTTTGGAGACCACTGTTCTACCATTAAACTACTCTCCTGAGACAAAGGGCTGGCAGTACGTCAGCCCTTTGATATACTGGATTCAGTATTAGTCTAAGATGTCGGTTACCTGACCAGCGCCAACGGTTCTACCACCTTCACGGATAGCGAAGTGCAGACCCTTGTTGATAGCGATTTCTGATAACAGTTTCACAGTGATGGTCAAGTTATCGCCAGGCATTACCATTTCTACGCCGTCGGGCAGAACGATTTCGCCGGTAACGTCAGTTGTACGGAAGTAGAACTGAGGACGATATTTGTTGTGGAACGGGGTGTGACGACCACCTTCTTCTTTCTTCAGGATATAAACTTCAGCCTTGAATTCTTTGTGAGGTTTAATTGAACCTGGTTTTGCGATTACCATACCACGACGGATTTCGTCTTTGTCGATACCACGGAGCAGCAAACCTACGTTATCGCCAGCTTCACCTTCGTCCAAAATCTTACGGAACATTTCAACACCGGTAACAACTGATTTCAGTTTTTCAGCGCCCATACCGATGATATCAACGGGATCGCCAGTGTGAACGATACCGGTTTCAATTCTACCGGTAGCAACGGTACCACGACCGGTGATTGAGAACACGTCTTCGATAGGCATGAGGAAGTCTTTATCTTTGTCACGGCCAGGAAGCGGAATCCAGCTGTCAACTGCATCCATGAGTTCCATGATTTTCTCAACCCACTTCGGTTCTTGGTTCAATCCACCAAGAGCAGAACCGCGGATGATAGGAGTATTATCACCGTCGAAACCATAGAATGACAACAGTTCACGAACTTCCATTTCAACGAGGTCTAACAATTCGGGGTCATCCACCATGTCAACCTTGTTCATGAAAACAACCATTCTAGGAACACCTACCTGTTTTGCCAGAAGGATGTGCTCTCTTGTCTGAGGCATAGGACCATCGGTAGCGGCAACAACCAGAATAGCACCGTCCATCTGAGCGGCACCAGTTACCATGTTCTTAATATAGTCAGCGTGACCGGGGCAGTCAACGTGAGCATAGTGACGGTTAGCTGTCTGATACTCAACGTGAGCAGTGTTGATGGTAATACCACGTTCCTTTTCCTCGGGAGCGTTATCGATAGAATCGAAGCTTCTTACTTCTGACAAACCTTTGGCAGCCAAAACAGTGGTGATAGCTGCGGTCAGAGTGGTTTTACCGTGGTCGATGTGACCAATTGTACCAACGTTTACGTGTGGTTTCGAACGATCAAATTTTTCTTTTGCCATTTTCTTATAAATTAAGGTTTTTAATAAATTATTTTGCTGAATGAAAAATCTATAAAAAAAGAGCCGTTGATGAGATTTGAACTCATGACCTCTTCCTTACCAAGGAAGTGCTCTACCCCTGAGCTACAACGGCTTATTAAATCACATGCAAAGAACGTGCCCTAAAACTCTTTCTTTTTGGGACTGCAAAAATACATCTTTTTTTTTACTTGGCAATATTTCAAGTGATTTTTTTTCACTTTTTTCTGACGAAAAATATTAAATTATTGATTACCAATCTTTTGCATACATTTCTGCAAACTGTCCCTCCAGTGGGGAATTTCAATGCTAAAGTCCTGAATAACAGCACTTAAGTCAAAAACAGAGAAAGCGGGTCTCGGTGCGGCAGCCCCGTATTCAGCGGTACTTATAGGCATCACTTTGCACGACAATGAAGCATTTCTCATAATCTGACGCGCAAAATCGCACCATGATACGGCTCCCTGATCGGCAAAATGATAGATTTTCGTCCCCTCGATAAAATCGCGTTGCCGCATGATGGTCAGAATCAGCTGAGCCAGGTCTCCGGCATACGTGGGACCTCCAATCTGGTCGTCCACCACCCGGAGTTCCTCCTTCTCGCGTCCCAAACGCAACATCGTCTTCACGAAATTGCCACCATATTCAGAATACAGCCACGAAGTTCTGATAATCACCGCATGACAGTCCGCATCAAAGATTGCCTGCTCGCCGGCAGCTTTCGACTTGCCATAAACAGACTGCGGATTAATCGGGTCGTAGGGTTTGTGAGGTATATCCAAATTACCCTCAAACACATAATCGGTAGAAATATGCACCAGAAAAATCTCGTGGCGTTTGGTCACCTGAGCCAGGTTGCGGGTTGCCTCGGCATTGATCAAGAAGCAACGCTCCACATCTTGCTCGGCCCTGTCCACAGCCGTGTAGCCCGCGGCGTTGATGATCACCTCGATGTCATGCTTCGACACATAATCCTCTACCTGATCCAAACTGGTGATATCCAACTCATCCACATCGGTATAAAAATAGCGGTTTCGCTCATCACCATGCGACAAGTCCCGCAAACAACAACCCAACTGTCCGTTGGCACCTGTTATCAAAATATTGCCCATTGCTTTCTTTTCGTTTTAAAATGCAAAAATACAAAAAATAATTAGCAAATTAGCAAATTAGTTAATTGGTTAATGTGCTAATGAATCTACTCGTGGAGGCGTGGAGACGCTCACTGCGTGAGCTCGTCAAGACATGCACTGTGTGCATTCGGGAAGACGCACACTGACGTGTGCTCGGGGAGACGTGGAGACGTACACTACGTGTACTCGGGAAGACGGGAAGACGGTATCGTATAACCGAGTGAACGAAGTGAACGACTCCTCGAGCGAGCGCAGCGAGCGTCTTCCCGAACGAGCGCAGCGAGTGTCTCCCCGTATAAACGTATAAACGAATAAAAAAACAAAACACCACCAATTCAATATTTTTCATTATCTTTGCAAACTAAATAAAATAAGTATGAAAGTCAGTGGAAAAACCATTCATGTGCGGGCTAGTAACCGTGATGTATACGACAAATTGTGTAATTTAAGCTATTTTGAAAAATTCCTTCCCGAGCAGGTCAAGGACTGGGAAGCGGGCGAAGACTACTGCCAGTTCGCCATTCCGGGAATCGCCACCATGCGACTGACCATCGCGGAGAAGTCCGAATCCAAAATCATCTATACCGCCAGCAACGATAAGAATATCCCGGTGAGCATCGCCATTTTCATGGATGGCAAGGACGATGGCACCGACCTGCACGCTGATATCGACGCCGAAATTCCGATTTTCCTGAGTGCCATGGTGCATAAACCTTTGCAGAATCTGGTGGATATGATTGCCGACCGGGTAAAGACGGAAACTGAAAACTGAAAACTGAAAGTTGAAAACTGAAAATTGTACTACCCCGCCCTTCGGGCACCCTTGAAGACTCCGTCTTCTTTTCCTCTTCGCTCGGCATACTCAAAGTAAACTATGAATCTGCACTCGCTCACTCGTCAAATCTAACAGAAGGGGAATTTAAACTCCCCTCGAACACGAAGTGTGAGACTCCCCCTAGGCGCAGCCTAACTCCCCTTGAGCGAAGCGAAACTCCCCTTAAACACTAACCCCTGTAACCTGAAACCTGTAACCTAATATGATAAGTACCATCCGAACTGATAACTTAGTCAAGCAATACAAGCACCGCACCGTGGTGAACCATGTCTCCATCAATGTGAAGCAAGGGGAGATTGTGGGTCTGCTCGGTCCTAACGGTGCCGGCAAAACCACCTCCTTCTACATGATTGTGGGGCTTATCCAACCGTTGGAAGGCAAGATTTTCCTGGACGACAACGACATCACCGGCATGGCCATGTACAAACGTGCGCAGATGGGTATCGCCTACCTGCCCCAGGAAGCCTCCGTTTTCCGCAACCTGAGTGTAGAGGACAATATCATGGCCATATTGCAATTCACCGACATGACCAAAGCGGAGCAGAAGGACCGCTTGGAAGAGTTGATTTCGGAGTTCAACATGCAGAAAGTGCGGAAGAACAAAGGTAGCAACCTGTCCGGTGGCGAGCGCCGCCGCTGCGAAATCGCCCGCTGTCTGGCCTCTAACCCGAAGTTCATTCTTTTGGACGAACCTTTTGCCGGCGTTGACCCTATCGCGGTGGAAGACATCCAGACCATTGTAGCCAAGCTGAAGGACAAGAACATCGGCATCCTTATCACCGACCACAACGTTCATGAGACCCTGTCCATCACCGACCGCGCCTACCTGCTCTTCGAGGGCAGCGTGCTGAAAGCCGGCACCGCCGAGGAACTGGCCGCCGACCCGCAGGTGAGGAAGGTGTATCTGGGAAGTAATTTTGAGTTGAGGAAATAAAACAGGGTACAGAAAATTAAGAATTAAGAATTAAGAACAAATACACTACCCCGGCCTTCGGCCACCCCTTCTAAAAGAAGGGGAATTAACAATTCAACAGTTCAACAGTTCAACAGTTCAACATTCTTAACTCTTAATTCTTAGTTCTTAACTTAATTGACACATTAGCAGATTAAACACAAATAAATATGAGATACCAACCCCTTCATCAAGATTTTTACATCCGCAACAGAAAGCGTCTGATTCAGGAAATCGAAGAAGACTCCATCGTGTTGCTCACCTCCAACGACGAATATCCCCGTTGCGGAGACACCACCCATCCCTTCCGGCAGAACTCCCCCCTGCTCTACCTTTGCGGCATCGACCAGGAAGAGACCTGTCTGGCATTGGCCCCGTGGCATCCAGATCCCAACTGCCGCGAAGTGCTGTTCATCAAGAACCCGAGCCCCGAAATGATCACCTGGTTCGGACACCGACTGAGCAAAGAACAAGCCACCGCTATTTCGGGCATTAAGACAGTGGTTTTTGCAGAGGATTTTGAAAGCATGCTTAACAACATGCTTTTCTATGCTAAAAATGTATATCTGCACCTGCCGGAAAGTTCCCGCTCCAAAAACAGCTTCCCCACCCGTGAAGTACGCATGGCCGAGCAGTTGAAGAAGGACTATCCTTTGCACAACTACCGTCGTCTGGCCCCTATCATCAACCCTTTGCGTGCCGTGAAGCAGCCTGAGGAACTGGAAGCCCTGAAGAAAGCCTGCGACATCACCGCCAAGGCATTCAAACGTGCCAAAGCCGCCGTCAAACCAGGTATGTACGAATATGAGGTAGAGGCTGAATTGATATATGAGATGATGCGTAACGGTGCCAGCGGGCATTCTTTCGCTCCTATCTGCGCCTCAGGAGCCGATACCTGCATCTTACATTATATTAAAAATGATAAGATGATGCAGGACGGTGACATGCTGCTGATGGATTTCGGGGCAGAGTATGCCAACTATGCCGGCGATTGCAGCCGCACCATTCCCGTCAACGGAAAATTCACACCCCGCCAGCAAGCTGTTTATGACGCTGTCTTATCTATATATAAGGATACCATTCCCAAGTTCACCCCGGGCATGACCATCCACAAAATCAATGATTTTGTCTTCAAAAGAATGGATGAGGAGCTCATCAAGCTCGGTCTTTACACCGAAGAGGATGTGAAGAAGCAAGACCCGAACAAGCCGCTATTCAAAAAATACTACATGCACAATACCAGCCATTTCATTGGCTTAGACGTACATGATGTGGGCGAGCGCGACTGGGTATTCCAGCCCGGCATGGTGCTGAGTTGCGAGCCCGGCATCTACATTGCCGAGGAAGGCATCGGTGTGCGCATCGAAACCGATGTAGTCGTTGCCGAACACCCGATTGATTTGTTTGAGGGGTTGGATTTGTAGATTTTTTTATGTGTGTATTCAGTAATTTTATGTATTTTTTGTACTTTAATCAAAGGATATTTTAATATGAAAAAGATTTTTTGTTTTTTGATTGTAATGATTGTGTTTTTTGGTGCTAATGCCCAAGAACATCTTACTTTCGAAGGTATTCCCATTGATGGAACATTGGACCAGTTTACAAAACAGTTGGAAAATAAAGGGTATGAAATACTGAAAATGGAAGATAATGCGGCTTTGTTGAAGGGCAGTTTTGAAGGTTATAACAATTGTCAAGTAATAGCGGGTATCGGGGAAAATAAAGATAAGGTTGGACTTGTTGTGGTCTTGTCTTCTGGATATAAGAAGTGGTCTAAGGTGTATAAATCATACTCCTCTCTGAAAAATGAGTACATCAAAAGGTATGGGGAACCCAAAGAGACAAATGAAAATTTTGGAGACCCAAAGATAAAAAAGCCCGCAGATATAGTAAAAAAATTACATGAAGGGAATGATTATTCATGCACCTTCTCACTTGAGCAAGGCAATATTCTTTTATCTGTTATGTACTCGTCGGATCTTGACCTACATTTGATGATCGCATATAACGATAAAATAAATGGTGTTGAAGAATAGTCAACACTTCGTTTCCTGTAACTTGTTTTTATGATTAAAACTAAAAAGATAAATATGACAAATAAAGATATATTTGATAACACAACTCAGCCGCCTGTGGTTGAACCAGCGACGGGTTGTTCTGACGAATCAATGCCAGATCTCAGATCGACGGATGCGCAGACCCGTACAAGCATGTCTGATCCGACTCCAGAACCAGAGACAGTGTATAGTGGTGTGAATGCCCATCTGGGTGTACCACCAAACATTAAATCGTTCAGCTGGGGTGCTCTCTTTCTTGGCTGGTTATGGGGTGTTTTTAATGGAAATTATTGGAGCCTTGTCTTGCTGCCTATTAATATCACTGTTCAAGTGTTATTAAGAGTGTTTTCAAGCGTCACGGCAGCAGAAATTTTATCACTATTGTCTTTAGCCCTTCAAATCGTCCTGGGCTTTACGGGTTATAGAACAGCCTGGAAAACCAAAAAATATGAGAGTGTTGAGGAATTTGTCAGGACTCAGAGAAAGTGGAATATCGCCGGCTTCATCATTTTTGGAGTGTTGATATTGTTCTATATATATGTGTATTTTTGTTGAGACTGAATGAGAGTGGGAGAACGCAGGTCTTACCGTTAATGGTTCTCTTTCTTGTAATTTGTTTTATGATTAATCCCTAGATTACAGCTTCATTTCCTTGAAGCCTTCGGGAATCTTGATGCTGGTAGTGCCGGGGGTGTTGAATTTCAGGTTCTTCACCTGCGCATCAAGCTTGCGCCGCCCGCCATTCATGCTGATGCTGAAGCTGTCGAAAAACGGCTGCTGGTCAGTGGGGTTGATGTATGAATGGTAGTTGAAACTGAAATCGCTATATGCTCTGAGTTTGGCCTCGTCACCATTGAAGACCGCCTGCAAAGTGTAAAAATCGGCTTTCGCCTTCAGATATTTCTCCACAAAGCTGTAGTCGCCCTGATAATACTCGCTCGACAGTTTATTGACAAAAATCACCTCCTTGGGGGTGGCCACCAAACGGGCTATCTCAATGCCCATGAAATTGAGATTCAAATATAGGATACTGTCGGTTCGGTTGACCAAATAATAATTGCACTGGTACTTCTTCCCGTCGAAAACAATTTCAGCTGGACCACGATAACTTACCCAATTATAAGATGCCGAAGGCTTGGGTTTTGCCGGTGTTTTGGGTTTGGGATTTGCAGTCACTACTGCTTCCTCGGGTTTTTCAGAAGGCTTCGCCACCTTTTCGGTTTGCGCTTTCTGTCCCTTGCGCTGCATGCGTTTCGAGGTCTTGCAGGCGGAGAACAACACCGTCATTGCCAATACATATATTAATATTCTTGCAGCTTTCATCGTCATCAATTTATTATTTATAACGGAGGTTGTATTGTTTTATTACTTTAATCACTACCCCGCCCTTCGGGCACCCGCTGGAGGCTACGCCTCCTTTCTCCTCCTCGCTCGGCATAATCAAAGCAAGCTTTGCTTCTGCTCTCGCTCCTTCGTCGAATCTAATAGAAGGGGAATTAATTTTGGCTCGCTCCTTCGTCGAATCTAGAAGAAGGGATATCAACAACTCAACAATTCAACAATTCAACGAAATCTGATATTGATACATCATAATGGCGGCCGCAATGGAGGCATTGAGCGACTCCGCTTTATCTGCGGATTTCACAGGACTGTCAATCAAAATTTTGGCATTGATTTTTCGGGCGACAGCATCGGTAATGCCATTTGCTTCATTACCGATAACAATCACATCGGAAGGCTGGAAATCAAATCGCCGAACAGGGGTTCCCTCCAAAAAAGCGCCCAACACCCTTCTTTCTTTCAGATTATTATCAATAAAAGATTCCAAATCTGTATAATACACTTTCACTCTGGTAAAAGAACCCATAGTGGCCTGAATCACTTTGGGATTGTACAACTCCACCGTGGTTTGAGAACATACCAACTGGCGGATACCAAACCAGTCGGCAGTACGGATAATCGTGCCCATATTGCCAGGGTCTCGCAAATCGTCCAGCATCAGCAGCGGCTGATCTTGCCGTATGTCGGCAATATTATGATGCGGAATCCTCGTCACCGCCATCACCGGCTGCGGATTTTTCCAAGCACTGATGCGCTCCATTTCCGCAGGCGTCACCATGGTCAATTCCGCAGTGGCAGGCACTTCGCTTTCGTGCTCCCCTACCCAAGCCTCGGTAGCCAACACTTCTTCCACCTCGAAAGAGGAACGCAGCAAATCACCCACGGACTTGATGCCCTCCACCAAAAACAACCCGCTTTCATCTCTGAATTTCTTCTGATGCAAGCGGGTGATGGATGATATTTTGCCCTTTCCAATCATAGTGATTTACGGGGTTTGGTTTTTGTTGTAGAGACGCACCATGGCACGTCTCCACATTGCAAAATATTAGAATTCGGCATTCTGCGGGGTTCTCGGGAAGGGAATCACGTCGCGGATATTGGTCATACCGGTGACGAAGAGCAACAGACGCTCAAAGCCCAGACCGAAACCTGAGTGCGGTGCGGAACCGAACTTGCGGGTTTCAAAATACCACCAGTACTGCTCTTCCGTCATGCCTAACTCGTGCACACGATTCAACAGTTTCTGATAATCAGCTTCACGTTCTGAGCCACCGATGATTTCACCGATAGTCGGGAACAACACATCCATAGCGCGAACAGTCTTGCCATCATCATTCTGCTTCATATAGAAAGCCTTGATGTCCTTCGGATAATCGGTCAGAATCACGGGACGTTTGAAGTGGTTTTCCACCAAATAACGCTCGTGCTCAGACTGCAAGTCAATACCCCAAGAAACCGGATAATCGAATTTCTTGTTGGCTTTCAGCAGAATGTCGATAGCGGAGGTATAGTCCAAACGGACAAAATCTTCCTTCAGCACGGATTCCAGTCGCTCAATCAGACCCTTGTCGAACATGTCGTTGAGGAAGCGCAGGTCGTCCATATTGTGATCCAACGCATATTTGACCAAATATTTGATGAACTCTTCGGCCAAATCCATGTTGTCGGTAATGTCGTAGAAAGCCATTTCGGGTTCAATCATCCAGAATTCGGCCAGGTGGCGAGGAGTGTTGCTGTTCTCAGCACGGAAAGTCGGACCGAAAGTATAAATAGAACCCAAAGCCAAAGCGCCGAGCTCACCTTCCAGCTGACCGGAAACCGTCAAATTAGTATGTTTTCCAAAGAAATCCTTCTTGAAATCCACCTGACCGTCCTCAGTACGAGGAATATTGTTCAGGTCGAAAGTGGTCACATTGAACATCTCTCCGGCACCTTCCGCATCGGAAGCGGTGATGAGCGGGGTATGCAAATAGAAGAAACCCTTGTCGTTGAAGAATTTGTGGATAGCGAACGCCATAGCGTGACGGAGACGCAAAACGCAGCCGAAGTAATTAGTACGGGGACGCAGGTGGGCAATTCCACGCAGGAACTCCATGGTGTGACCCTTTTTCTGCAAAGGATACATTTCGGGATCAGCAGTACCGTACACCTCGATAGTATCGGCCTGGATTTCCACAGTCTGGCCCTTGCCCTGAGACTCTACCAAGGTACCTGTCACACAGAGGCAGGAACCCGTGGTAATCTGTTTCATCAGCGCTTCGTCAAATTGGGTCGGATCGGCCACCACCTGGATATTGCTCACGATAGAGCCGTCGTTGATGGCGATAAAGGCCACGCTGTTGTTACCACGCTTGGTTCTCACCCAGCCTTTCACACACACTTTGTTTCCCAAACCCGTTTCCTCGGGACGTTTGAGCAAATCTATCACTTTGGTTCGCTTCATAGCTATAGTATTTTTCTTATTATCAATCAATTATCCTAAATAAGATTTCAAAATCTTACATTTTGACGTATGTTTCAAGCGGCGCAAGGCCTTCTCCTTGATTTGGCGCACACGCTCACGGGTCAAGTCAAACTTCTCGCCGATTTCCTCGAGGGTCATGGGATGCTTGCTGTCGAGACCGAAATACAGTTTCAGAATGTCGGCTTCGCGCTGCGGCAGCGTGGCAATCACACGGTTGACCTCTGTTTTCAGGGATTCGTACAACAAGCCCTTGTCAGGAGTAGGAGAATCCTCGGATTTCAGCACATCATACATGTTGTTGTCCTCGTCCTGGGTCAGGGAGGCATCCATGGACAGGTGGCGGGAAGAATTGCGGAGAGAGTCTCTCACCTCAGCCTCGGTGATATCGAGCATCTTGGCAATTTCGTCGGCTCTCGGTTCGCGCTCCAATTCCTGTTCCAGATAAGCGTAAGCCTTGTTGATTTTGTTGATGGTGCCGATTTTATTAAGCGGCAGACGCACGATACGTGACTGTTCTGCCAATGCCTGCAGGATAGACTGGCGAATCCACCACACAGCGTAAGAGATGAATTTGAAACCACGGGTCTCGTCGAAACGCTGGGCAGCCTTGATCAGACCGAGATTACCCTCATTAATCAAGTCAGGCAGGTTCAAGCCCTGGTTTTGGTACTGTTTTGCCACAGAAACCACGAAACGCAGGTTGGCTTTGGTCAGTTTCTCCAAAGCGGCCTGGTCTCCATTTTTAATCTTTCGAGCCAACTCAACTTCCTCTTCGGCGGTAATTAGTTCAACTTTTCCGATATCATGCAGATACTTGTCCAACGAGGCGGTCTCTCTGTTGGTAACTTGTTTAGTGATGTTTAATTGTCTCATTACAAGTAGTTTATATTGACTGAATTATCTTCTCGTCATAAAAAAATTTGCCCTTTCTACCCTCTCCCAAAAAAGTTTGCAAAAGTACAAAAAAAAAAGACACGATTAATTAGTAAATTTGTTAATTAGCAAATTAGTTAATGAGACAATGTGTCAATGTGCTAATGTGCTATTGATAATAGGGATTAGGAATTAGTGGATAGGGGTTAGTTTTGAATTTTGAACTTTGAATTTTGAATTAAATCCAACTATCAACTGTCAATTATCAACTGTCAACTGTCAACTGTCAATTGTCAACTATCAGGGTACTGGATCATAACCACTACCGCCCCAGGGATTACATGACAGTATGCGTTTCAGGGTGAGCCAGCCGCCTTTGAAAGGACCGTACTTGCGTATGGCTTCCAGTCCATAGTTGGAGCAGGTGGGCAGATAGCGGCACTGCCTGCCTATCAGCGGTGACAGCGTAATCTGGTATAGCTTTATCAAGCCAATCATGATGGCCGCCAAGCCTTTGCAAAAACAGAACCAGATTTTCTTCAGGAATTTCACCATTTTTTCGTTTGTCCGTAGAGACGTTTCATAAACGTCTCTACAATTTATCACAAGAATCATTTGATCATTTTGGCAGAAGTGCTATTCATAGCGTCTCTACATGAGATTGCATGCAAAATTTCCACCACCGCTTTTTCTATCAGGGCAAACGATAATTTCTCTTTGCCCACGCATACAAAAAGCATGTTCACCACTACGCTTCTCTCGTTTATTTCATTATATAACAAATGCTTATTTAATCTGTATGCTTCTCTCACCCATCTTTTAATCTTATTTCTACCCACAGCGGTTTTCTCTAATTTCTTAGGCACACTAACAGCCATCTTCGAAACAGGATTCTCGTCCGAAAGCGGCAAATGCTGAAAATAGCATTTCAGCGGATAAGAAAAAAAAGACTGTTTGAGCGAAAGGAGCTGTTCCATTTGCAGGCGGGAACAGAGCCGCTCTTTTTTAGGGAAGGAGAACGAAACAGACTTATCTTCTCCGGGTTGCATGATCCTTCAAGAATAAATCCATGGCAGTGGTGATGGACGGAGCCTCTTTGGTAGGAGCCATCACGTTCACCGTAAAGCCTTCTTGTTCCAGTGCGGAAATAACAGCGGGTCCGAGAGCACCGATCGCGAAATTCTCGTCCTGTTTGAAATCCGGAAAGTTGTATTTCAATGACTGAACACCTACCGGACTGAATAAGACCAGCATATCGTACTTATTGATGTCAACATCATTTTTCACCTCTGCCGGCACCGTTTTGAAAACGACAGCATGATGATATTCGATCTCGTTCTGATCGAAATACTCGTCGAATTTGCTGCCCTGTGAGTCAGAAGAACAGGGAATCAGATAAGACAACTCCTTGTTTTTGGCAAACAGATCATAAATACCGTTGGCCATGGTGCTTTTCGGGAAGAAAATCTTACGTTTTCTGAACTGGATATATTTCTGCAGATAATGCGCAATGCTTTCAGTAGTACAGAAATATTTCATGGATTCAGGAATATCCACTCTCAGTTCCTGGGCCAAATGGAAGAAATAATCGATAGTCACCTGGCTGGAAAACACAATCGCCGTATGACTGAGGATATTCACTTTGGTCTGACGGAACTCCATTCCCGTAATGCCTTCCAACTTGAAAAATTTGTAAAAATCTATGTTGATGCTATATTTTCTCTTCAAATCAGCATACGGAGACTTCTCGAAATCTGCGGGTGCATTCTGCGAAATTAGGATGTTTTTGACTTTCATCTGCACAAAACGAATTAATTAATTAAATGCTAAAACTCCCTGATTACCAAACATATACAACAATTTCACAACCACTAGACAGGGTAAAATTTCAAGCGTGCAAAAGTACATAAAAAATTGGAATAAATTAACCCGCTTTGATTTTAAAATAAAGTCCTTATACATCTTCAAAATGTAAAGTCCTATGATAATCAAGAAGATAAAATGATAAAAAGAGTAAAAATTTGTATTTTGAACCACTATATGTCCTAACATCAGAGCAAGGGAACAATTCAGAAGGAATGAAAAACTGAGCACATGGAAATCATATCTTGTTTCTGAGCATTCAAAAAATTCGAAGAGGAAAAAATTGATCAACATTTTCAGCAAGAAGAATGCTGCCAAGGCTCCAACAATAAGACCAAAAGCCTCCATATAGGTCAATGCCTCAAACATATTCGGGAAATAATATGAGCACAACTGCAGCAGACTCAAAGACCAAGTGAGCAAGAGGAAAGGCACAGAGAAGATAAACATGCCGTCGCTAAAGAACTTTCCCTCCTTCGACACTTGAGAGAAAGAACGCTTGGAATAAAGACTCTGAATAGACAAAATCAGGCTTCGTCGATACACCACCGCATTGATGGTCAGCAATATCAACTCCACAAGAATAATCAAAATGACCCAATTGCTGTTTGCAAAAGAGATTGTGGAAAAATCAAAGACGCCGTTAACCTTCTCCATCATGACTATCCATTAGGCTCCTCGACGAAGAGAACAAAAAGCTATTTCACCAACAGTTTTTTTGTCACCAATGGTCTTCCGTCAGCTTCAATAGAATAAAAATAGATGCCTGCGGGATAGTCTGACACATCCATTTTCACCTTATTGGCATTCACATCCAGATTTCTGGTATAAAGAGTAGCGCCCAGCAAGTTCTTGACAACCAGCTGCACCTTATTGGCATTGCCAGAGACAGTATATTCCACCGTCACATTGTCAGATGCAGGGTTTGGATAAGCACGCATTTTGGTGACATTGGACACCATATCAATACTTGTGGGATCATACACCAGCTTGAAGACCACTGAAGTACAATCATCGCTATTATCATAGTTGGAAAAAGTGAACATCACGTATGAGGTTCCGGCTGCCGGTGTCTTATAACCCAGGTGGAAAGCGTCAGACGAAGTAGTGTGCGACAAGGTAGTATGGGCAGCAATCACCATCGGATTCGACTCTGTCGTGGACGGTGGGAAACATGTGCCACCAATACAGAGCGAAGCGGAAGCACCGGTTGCCATGTCCAAATCATTTTTGTACACCACCATGGTGACATCATTATCGGTCACATTGGTCAAATCCAAATAGTAGTCAATAGTTGTGTTCAACTGAGGAACCACTATCTCCAATGTATCACCATTGTTAACAGGGGTGCCTTCATAAGCAACCGTTAAAGACTGGGCAAAAGTAGCTACTGTTGCCAGCATCAATATCAGGGTAAAAATCTTTTTCATAGGCCGTAATTTATTTCATAATACAACCTGCAAAGATACAAAAAGTTTTTTAAATATGGTTGTTTTTTGCGTTTTTTTATAAACGTGAAGATACTCACTTCGTTCGTTCGGGGAGTCGCTCACTCCGTTCGCTCGTCAAGACATTCGCTTTGCTCACTCGTTAAGACGACGCTACGCTTACTCGGTTAGATTATCGTCTTCCCGAATGCACACAGTGCATGTCTCGCCGTCTTGACGGAACTCTCAGTTTTCAGTTTTCAGTTTTCAACTTTCAGTTTAAAAACACCATTGCCGAAGGATTGATTCCGACTTCAAAAGAAAACTTCTTTTTGCCATCCTGGCCGAAGCAATACACATCGCCATTCACGGTGAAATTATGCGCATCGGTCACATAAACATCCCCATTTCTGGGATTGACCGCAATACCGTAGGGGGTATCCAATATCGTGTTATCAGAAATAAAATGATCATTCACAATGGTTTCTGAAGACAAATCCATAACCTGGACAGTATAAGCCTCCGTACTATAATTGTAAGAATACAGATATGCCTTGCTGCCAAAAACGGCCATGTTTGTAATATCAAAATCGAAAGACCGCACCACCTCATCCGTAGCAGTGCTGATTTTCTGGAGACGGGGACTTATATCATAGTAATTTCCATTGGAAATCAAATAGATATCCTGCTGATTGGGAGCCAGGAACAAACGATTGGGATTATCAATCACGCTGATATTTTTCACCACTGAAAAAGCAGCCAAATCAATTACCGACACCGTGGTTCCGTAGTTCGGGGCATTATAGCCACCCGTGTTGGCCACATAGAGTTTGCCATTAGCGATGCAAACGCCCTCAGGATTTGGCCCAACAGCCACAGTCGCCTCCACCACCAACGATGCGGTGTCAATACGCACCACCGTACCATCGAAACAACTCACATAGGCCTTCGGTCCATCGAAACAGATTCGGCGGGGTGATTTGCCTATCAGCGGCACTGTGCCGACAACTTTGGCTGTATATAAATCCATTACTTGGACATTTTCAGAGGTGTTCACCACACAATACAGCCGGGAACCATAACGTTGCAAATCATTGCCAGTGTCGCCCAAACCACGGTTGTTCACCGAAGTGAAAATGTCAGCAGTGCAGCTGTTGTCATTCAAATTGTAATAGGAAATGGAACTGTTGTTATGCTCCCAAACACCCTCATTCAGAATATACAAACCATTTAAATCTATAATAGCATCGTCCGGAGTGACTGTTTTTTTCTTACAAGCCGTGAAAAAGACGGCCAACAAAACGAGTAAAAAAAGTGATTTTTTCATAGTGAGAAATTTTTTGCAAAAATACGAGATAATTAGCAAATTAGCAAATTAGTTAATGTGCCAATTAACAATGTGCTAATGTGCCAATGAATAATTAGCAAATTAGCAAATTAGTTAATGTGCTAATGAGACAATGTGCTAATGTGCCAATGAATAATTAGCAAATTAGCAAATTAGTTAATGTGTTAATGAGACAATGAACAATTTGCATATTAGCTAATTAGCAGATGAGATAATTTGCTAATTTGCTAATTAAAATTTGGGTATTTTTGCAAAAATTTTCAAGTATGACATCCAAAACTGAGATTCGCAGCGCCATCAAAGCGCTGAAAAAACAGCACAGCAAAGAAGATCTGCAGGCACAATCAGAACTGATTATGCGCAAATTGGAGCAACATCACGATTTCATCAAAGCGCAAAAAATCATGTTGTACAGCTCGCTGCCCGATGAAGTGCAAACACAAGCGTTCATCGAAAAATGGAGACTGAAGAAGCGTATCGTCCTGCCTACCGTGGCGGGCGACGACATCATCCCCGTGGAGCTTGCGGCTAACACCGGATTCGCTGTGGGCGATTTCAACATTCTGGAACCGCAGAATGAAGCTTACACCGGAGATTTCGACCTCATCGTGGTACCGGGAGTAGCTTTCGACAGACAAGGCAACCGCTTGGGAAGGGGCAAAGGCTACTACGACCGTTTCCTCTGCCAGCACCGCTCCGTCAAAAAAATCGGCATTTGCTTCGACTTCCAACTTATTGATAATGTGCCTGTTGAAGAAAACGACATCCCCATGGATGAAATTATTTCGAAATAAGCTGTAGTTTTCCATCTGTTTTAGCGTCTTATGGTCGATTTTGATTCTGAAACAAGACACAAACATTCACGAAATGGACAAAGAAAAAGAATTCGAACAAATCGTCAAGAAGCATAAGAGCACCATCTACACGGTTTGCTACATGTTCTCCAAAGACGAGGATGAGGTGAACGACCTCTTTCAGGAGGTGCTCATCAACCTTTGGAAAGGCTTCGGAGATTTCAGAGGGGATGCCGCCATCAGCAGCTGGATATGGAAAGTGGCGCTGAACACCTGCATCTCTTTCGACCGCAAGAAGAAACGCCAAGGAGAGAAGATTCCCTTGGAGATGGCCGGCAACTTGTTCACCGATGATGACGACGACAGTCAGCAAATCCGGATACTGTACCAGCGCATCAACCAACTGAACCTGGTGGACCGCGCCATAGTACTACTGTGGTTGGAAAACCTCAGCTACGACGATATCGCTGCTATTGTCGGCATCAGTGTCAAGAATGTAAGTGTCAAACTGGTCAGAATCAAACAACAGTTAATCAAGATGTCTCACGCTTAAATCAAAAAATCATGGAAAACGAAAATACAATAACCGAACAACAGGAATTGGAAACCTTGCGTTCCCAAATGGATTTGCTTCGCAAAAAACTGGAGCAGGAAAGCATCGTCAATGAAAAACTGATGCGTGAAACCATGAAATCACGTGTATCCACCATCAACCGCCAGGGATGGATCAGCATAGCTGTCGCTATCTTCATGGTGCTGTGGTTTCCGCTGTGTTTCAACACACTCTCTACCGCCTTCATCATCACCACCATTGTGTTCATGGCCGTTGATGCTATTGCCACCTGGATTATCCATAAACAAGTTGATGAACGTCAGCTGATGAGTGAGGACATGCGCACCGTGGCCAACAAAATGAAAACGTTGAAGAAACGCTATCAATGGAGCACTGTGATTGAATTGCCTTTGGTTCTCGCATGGTGTGTTTGGTTCTGCTATGAAGTCATACAGATGACAGGAGCACCCTGGCAATTCATGGCTGGCGCTGTCGCCTTCGGAGCCCTCATCGGCTTCTTCATCGCCTTGAAAATGTACCGCAAGGTCATCGATAACTGCGATGCGATTATCCAGCAGATTGAGGAATAATTAGCAAATTAGTTAATTAGCAAATGTGCAAATGATTTTAGGGAATAGGGATTAGTGGATAGGGGTTAGTATTGAAATTTGAATTTTGAATTCTGAACTTTGAATTATATCAATTAGCACATTGACACATTAGCACATTAAAAAAATTTGTACCTTTGCCCCCTCAAAATAAATAAAAGAAATATTTAAACTAACATATTATCAACCAAAAAATTAAATCCAAATGAAAAAATTACTCTCAGCATTGATGGTACTGATTTTTTCCGTGGGTATGGTATTTGCCCAGGATTTGAGTGCTCCCATCAATCCCGATCCGAACGTGAAAATCGGAAAATTGGACAACGGAATGACTTACTACATCCGTGCCAACAAGAAACCCGAAAACCGTGTGGAATTCCGTCTGGCCGTTAACGCCGGTTCATGTCAGGAGAACGAAGACCAGAGAGGTCTCGCCCACTTCACCGAGCACATGGCTTTCAACGGTATCAAGGGATATCCCCACAACACTATGATCAGCGAGCTTCAGAAGATTGGTGTGACCTTCGGTGTTGGCATCAACGCTTACACTTCTTTCGAAGAGACCGTGTATGAAATCACCATGCCCACCGACAAGCCCGAATACATCCAGATGGGTTTGGACATCCTGAACGGCTGGGCCAACGGCTTGCTGTACGACGGTGACGAAATCGAGTCTGAAAGAGGTATCATCGCAGAAGAGTACCGTATGGGCTTGGGCGCCAGCGACAGAATGCAAAAGAAATGGTTCCCCGTCCTGTTCCAAGGCTCACGTTATGCTGAACGCGTTCCCATCGGTCTGATTGAAATCATCAACGGTTTCAAACACCAAACCATTAAAGATTTCTACAAAGACTGGTACCGTCCTGATTTGCAGGCTGTCATCGTTGTGGGTGACATCGACGTGGATGCTATGGAGAAACAGATTATCAAGCAGTTCAGCAAGATTAAACCCGTGAAGAATCCTCGTGAGAAACTGCCGAACAACATCCAGCCCAACAAGGAACCTCTCGCAGTAGTAACCACCGATAAAGAAGCTATGGGCAACCAGGTACTGATTGTCCGCAAATTCCCCCACTTCGTCATGAAGACCGTAGGCGACTATCGCACCAACCTGATGTATGAACTCTACAACACCATGTATGACTCACGTTTGAGCGAGATGACACAGAAAGCCAGCTGCCCCTTCATGAGCGCCAGCTGCGGCTATTCCGACCTGATTGGCAACACCGACATGTACGGATGCCAAATCGCATGCAAAGAACATAAGATTATCGAAAGTATTGAGGCTATGATGCGCGAAGACCAGAGAGTACTTCAATATGGTTTCCTGCAGACCGAGTTGAACCGTGCCAAAGAGGAACTGCTGAACGATTATGAAGTTGCCGCTAATGAGGTGAAGAAAACCGAATCAGCCCGTTTCGCCAGAGAATATGTAGCCAACTACCTGCATCAAGACCCCATCCCCGGTGCCAAGAGAGAATTCGCTTATGCCAAGAAATACTTGGATGACATCACTCTGGAAGAAGTCAATGCACTGGCTAAAAAATGGATCACCGACGAAAATCTCGTAGCTATCGTAATGGCTCCCGAAAAAGAAGGTGTGAAAGTTCCTACTGAAAAAGAAGTTTTGGCAGCCGTTACCAACCCTGGCAACAAACATGTGGAACCCTACGTTGACACTTACAAAGACAAAGAAGTGGTGGAGAAAGACCAACTCAAGGCCGGTAGCATTATCAACACCAAGGAAATCACCGAAATCGACGCCCAGGAACTGACCCTGAACAACGGCATCACCGTAGTACTGAAAAAGACCGATTTCAAAAACGACCAGATTCTGTTCTCAGCCCGCAGCAAGGGTGGTATGAGCCTCTATTATGAATGCGATATCCCCGCTCTGAATTTCGCTTGCGATTTTGTGGACCGCGCCGGTATCTCCGATTTGGATTATTCTTCTTTGGAAAAGAAAATGAAAGGCAAAAAAGTGGGCGTAAGTCCTTATATCAGCCTGTTCAGCGAAGGCCTCAGCGGCTCTTCCACTCCCAAAGACATGGAATTCTTCTTCCAGTACATCCATGCTTTCTTCACCAGCCCGAGAGAAGACGCTTCTGTGGCTGAATTGGTCACCAGCGAATATCTCGAACAGATCAAGATGATCAGCGCCAACCCCATGTACAAATTCATGTTGGGCTTCATGGATATCACTACCCAGAACGACCCCTATCAGAAACAGCTGATGTCTGAAGAAGATGTGAAAGCCGCTGACTATACCAGAGCATTCCAATTGTACAAACAACGTTTCGCCAACCCCGCCGACTTTGTGTTCACTTTCGTGGGTAACTTCGATGAAAATCTGATCAAAGAATACATTGAACTGTACCTGGGTTCACTGCAAACCAGCAGCGAGAGAGAACAACCGAAATATGAAGTAGTAAAAGGCTTCCCCGACAAACAGGTTAACGACAATATTTATGCCGGCACCGAAGAGCAAAGCTGGGTAGGTATCGCTTACGAGCACGACATGGAATGGACTCCCAAGAACACCATGATTGTGAGCGAAATCAACGAAGCTCTGCAAATTGAATTGATTGCCACCATCCGTGAAAAAATGAGCGGTGTTTATTCACCCATGCTGCAAATGGCTCCCGACAGAGAACCCAAGCCCTCTTATAGCATGATGATTATGTTCAGCTGCTCGCCCGACAACACCGACAAACTGTCTGAGGCAGTGTTCAACATTCTGAAAGATTTCACCGAAAAAGGTCCCTCTGCAGAAACATTGGGCAAAGTGAAAAACCAGATGATCAACGAACATCAGACCTCACTGAAGCAGAACAACATGTGGTTAAGTTACATTTCAGGCAAATACCAAACTGGTGAGGACATCAACAGCATCAACACCTACGTTGACAGAGTAAACAGCGTAACCATCGATGATATCGTGAAATTCATGAAAGAGAATTTCGAAATCGAAAAATACGTGAAGGTTTACCTCTATCCTGAAACAATGAAGAAATAATGCGGATATATCATTGTATAGACGCACGGCTGTGCGTCTATACAGGATATTTACAATGACAACATTTTGAAATAACGTTTGATTTCAATCTGCATTCTCTCGAAACTCCCGAAGCGCACCGCTTTGGGAGTTTCGCCTTTTTTAAACATCACCATGCCGGCGGGCAGGTCCTGAATATAAGGCAGCATATCCACATGGGTCACCTCGTTGAGGGTAAAGTCGTGTACAGCCACATCGCCAAAACCCGTTTTCACCTCTTCGTAATACACATTGCGGTCCTCGCAGAAAGCCTGCAGCATCTCAATGACATTGTCCCATTCATCGGGTTTCACATTTTCTTTGTAGAAAAACACCACCGCACTGTATTCCGGTATCGAATCATTAACTTCGGTACATTCAAAACGGCACAGGTCGTTGATGGCATAGCGATCCACAAAATAAGAATGGCGCTGATATTCGTTGATATCGCTCTGGGTGGCATTCGTATCCAGATTCTTAATCCACTCGTAATTTTTATGCACAATAAAAGAGCCGTCTGATTCGCGATAGGTCTCCCATACCTCTGTCTCCAACACATCCTTATCCTGCTGGGCCAGATTCACCGCCACCGGCACCATGTCAAGAATACGCTGGGTGCCGAAGCCGGAGGTAATGACCAGATAAGCCCACTCGCGGTCCATCGAACGCAACAGCCACAACTCACGGCCTTCCGGCAGGCGCTCCACACAAGATATGCCCCACTCTGCCGGCATCTTAGTGGCGATGGTAATATGCTTGCCCTCATACTCGCTCACTCTTTCCAAAAAATCTTCCAGAAAATCATCCGTTACAGGATACAAGTCCGACTGGTCGCGAATATCCGCAATAATCGTATCAGCGATGATAGAGGTCGTGTAAGTCATCGGATCATTATTGTCATATTCCGCATCCTGCTGGTTTTTCGGACGACAGGAGGTAAACACCACTGCCAAACAGAGGCAGAAGAAGGTGATGATATTGGTTTTTGTCATGGCTCTTGGTTTTAGGGTTATACGGTTAGGAGGTTAGAAGGTT
>JAGBPS010000014.1 GCA_017633255.1 Bacteroidales bacterium | reverse complement strand
CTTTATGGCACACATAATGTGTACGACACTACCGTCTGCGAGAGTTATACTTGGACGGAGGGTGACGGGGAGACCTACACAAGCTCTGGCGTGTATACATACAGTTACACCAATGCCACAGGCTGTGCCAGTGCGGATACCCTGCATCTGACGGTTAATCACGCCACGAACGTTGCCTATACAGTTGACACCTGTGACGATTATCTATGGCATGGGATCAGATATGATACCAGTGGCACTTACACCTACAGTCACTCTGATGCCAATGGATGCACTCGGGTGGATACTTTGCATTTGACGATAGCCCGTCCGGTGAATATGGCATTCACGGTGGATACTTGTGACTTGTACACCTGGTACGGGACTACCTATACCGAGGGCGGCCTTTATACTCATAATTTTGATTGTCACCGGGTGGATACCCTGTATTTGCACTTGAACTACAGTGAGACTTCTCAGGATACGCTGGTCTTGGTGGAGAATCAGTTGCCATATTACTTTGTGGCAGCCGACACCACCATCGGTAGTGGAGCTTCTGAAGAGTTCCAGTTCAGCTACAGCTTGCCCTCAGCATTCGGCTGTGACTCTACCATCATGCAGACGGTGATCATCCATTACAATACTGCGCAAACGGTAGACACCACAGTGTGTATCGCTTCATTGCCTTATAGCTGGCATAACCATCAATTTATACAGGCAGGTTCGTTTAACGACACTGTTTTGAATGCTGATGGCAGCGACCATCTGATAAGGTATCAGCTGAATGTGAGCGATCCTGCAGTAGCGGAGATGGGGACGAACCAGGTTACTTGCCATGGTGGCACAGATGGAAATGCCAATGTGGTCGTGACAGGAGGAGTACAACCCTATAGCTATCAATGGGAAAACGCGGCTGGAACAACGGTGTCCACAACTGCCCAGCTCGCCAATCAGCCGGCAGGAACATATACCCTTTATGTTAGCGATGCCATTGGCTGTGTCGCTACGCAGACAGTTAATCTGACACATTTGAGTGACAGTATGGTGGCTGGAACTATCCCCCAGACTCAGTCGGTGTGTATGGGAAATACATTGCCAGTGGTTGTGGGCACGGCAGCGTCAGGCGGGTCAAGCAGTGCCTATCAATGGCAGATTTCTACCAACGGTGTAAACTGGGATGCGGCACCCATACCGAATAACAGTCAGAACTACAATTATTCCAATGCGGTCACCTCTTCCTTCTTCCTGCGGAGGGCTTGGATCAGTCAGATTTGCGGAACGGTTTACAGTAATGTGATGAGCGTGAGTGTGTTGCAGATATATGCCGATACCTTGCAGGATGCTGTATGTCAGGGCTATAGTTATCAGAATAATAGTTTTGACATTTCGGAAGCTGAGACGGCGGCATCGGCGTTTATTGTCCGTACACGGCAGTTGCAGAGCTCACAAGGCTGTGACAGTTCTGTCACTTTGTTGCTCACGGTCATAGCTCCTCAGCATACAACGATTGTGGATGAAATCTGTCAGCATTCTCCATATCAGGCCAATGGATTTGACATTGCAGGCGAGCAATTGGCGACGGCAGGAGAATATACTTTTGAACAGCAATATGTGGTCAGTCATTGTGACAGTGTAGTGACTTTGCGCTTGACGGTATATCCTGAATATGAAGTGAGCTTACAGGATGTAATCTGTGAAGGTGATGATTATCATCAGCATGGTTTTAATGTGCCTGCTGCACAGACTGTTGGGGTAGGTGAGCTGGATTTGGCACAGGTTTTGCAGAGTCAGCACACTTGTGACAGTGTGGTGAACCTCCACTTGACCATATTGGATAACGCCCTTAGCATTGTGTCGCTGACGGAAGATTTTTGTGAGGAATATATGGCAGTGTTGTCGGTGGAGACCCATTTGCTGAATTACATGTGGAGTACAGGAGAAAGCTCTCAGACGATTACGGTGACACAGCCGGGTGTCTATACGGTAACAGCTACCGAGGAACAGTGTTCGGCATCGGCATCTTATCAGATAGAGACTTGCGAACTGAATGTGTATCTGCCGAATGCTATCACCCCTGGCGTGGGTGACGGATTGAACGATTATTTCTGTATTCATGACAGATATAAATCCTTGATTGAGGACTTTGAAATCCGCATTTACAGCCGCTGGGGTGAGTTGGTATATTATTCCAATGACAAGGAATTCAAGTGGAATGGGGAAGTGAACGGACGGATCAATCGTCAGATTATCTATAATTATATGATAACGTTTACGGATAAACGCGGAGTCCCGTATCTGTTGACAGGCAGTATTACAGTATTATAAAAGAATGCCTGAGGTGCGGGAACGCCTCAGGCATTTTAGTTTCTATATAATTTGTTGTGGAATATCTATTTCAGCAAATTTCCCAGAATGTCACGGGTGATTTCGCGAGTGATGGTGCGGGTGGCGGCGGAAGTGGTGTTTTTGACCACTTTCTCCGCAGTGGATTTGCTTGATTTGGTCTTCTTGCCAGTCACCTTGTCGCTTACCGCAGTGCCCACCGAGGTGGCGATGGTGGCGGTGGCGGCCGTCAGCACAGCTTTCACCACTTTCGAGAGGAAGCCTTTTCCTTTGCTCTTGAGGATGGAGCCTTTCCCTTCTTTTGCTTCTGTGGGAAGATTTTCCTCCTGCTCTGTGGTGGCGGGCACGTTGCTTTCCTCCGCTTCTCTCAGCAGTTTCTCAAAGGCACTCTCACGGTCAACAGGCGTGTCGTATTTGCCGTAAATGCGGCTTTGTTTGATGATGTCCAGACGCTGGCCTTCGGTAATGGCGCCGATTTGTGACAGCGGGAACAGGATTTTGGCGCGCTGCACAATGCTGGGCGCACCTTTCTCGTCAAGAAAACTCACCAATGCCTCGCCGGTTTCCAGATTCATGATGGCCTCATCGGTTTTGAAAGCCGGATTGGGACGGAAGGTGTCGGCGGCGGTACGCACGGCCTTCTGGTCTTTGGGCGTGTAGGCGCGCAGGGCGTGCTGCACACGGTTGCCCAACTGGCCCAGAATGTTTTCGGGAATATCGGTCGGACTTTGCGTGATGAAATAGATGCCTACCCCCTTGCTTCGGATTAAGCGGATAACCTGTTCGATCTTGTCGGTCAGGGCCTTGGAGGTGTCCTCGAAAAGCATGTGCGCCTCGTCGAAGAAGAACACCAGTTTGGGCATGTCAAGGTCGCCTACTTCAGGCAGGGTGGAGTATAGCTCCGACAGGAGCCATAAGAGGAAGGTGCTGTACAGCTTGGGCTGCAGCATCAGCTTGTCGGCTGCCAGCACACTCATCACGCCCTTGCCTCCTTCGGTCTGCAGAAAGTCGTAGATGTCAAAACTGGGTTCACCAAAGAATTTGTCAGCTCCTTGGTTTTCCAGCTGCAGCAGGGCACGTTGGATGGCGCCTATCGAGGCGGTGGAGACATTGCCGTATTGGGTGGTGTATTCCTTGGCATGTTGTGACACATAGTCGAGCACGGAACGGAGGTCTTTCAGGTCGTCCAATAGCAGACCGCATTCATCGGCTACACGGAACACAATGTTCAGTACACCGTCCTGCGTCTCGTTCAGGCCGAGCAGACGCGACAGCAACTGGGGACCCATCTGTGAGATGGTGGCGCGGATGGGATGCCCCTGTTCGCCGTATACATCGTAAAAGCGCACGGGACAGGCTTGGAATTGCGGATTCTCAAGTCCGAATTCGGGCAGTCTCTTCTCGATAAAACCGCTCATCTTGCCGCTTTGGCTAATGCCGGAGAGGTCGCCTTTCATGTCGGCCATGAAGCAGGGAACTCCAGCCTGACAGAAAGTTTCGGCCATGACTTGCAGGGTGACCGTTTTGCCCGTACCGGTGGCACCGGCGATAAGACCGTGGCGGTTAGCCATTTTGCCTTTGATAGAAAGCGCTCCATCAGCGCAGTGGGCGATATAAAGCCCTTCGTTATTGTCGTACATGTTCTGTTTTTTTTAGTCGTGGTTTTTATGCTGCAAATATAGTAAAATTTTGATTTCCGTATTGAATTCAGTGTGAATATACATCCAAATAATTTTGTATCTTTGCACTCCTGAAAAAATTGAAAACTATGAATACACAAACTCCTGTGCTGCTGCTGACTGGCTATCTTGGCAGTGGAAAGACAACTTTGGTAAACCGCATTCTCACCAACCGCCGTGGTATCAAGTTCGCGGTGATTGTCAACGATATTGGCGAAGTGAATATTGATGCCGACCTGATTCAGAAGGGCGGAATCGTCGGCCAGGACGATGAGAGTCTGGTGGCTTTGCAGAATGGCTGCATCTGCTGCACCTTGAAAATGGACTTGGTGAAGCAATTGACCGATATCATCAGTCAGAAACGCTTCGATTATATTGTCATTGAGGCCAGCGGCATTTGCGAACCTGACCCGATTGCACAGACAATATGTTCGATTCCTTCTATGGGTGGTCCTTATACCAAGGATGGCGTGCCACGTTTGGATTGTGTGGTGACGGTGGTAGATGCTTTGCGTATGCAAAGTGAGTTTGCCTGCGGCGACCAGCTGTTGAGAAAGAATATCGAAGAAGATGATCTTGAGAATCTGGTGATTCAGCAAATCGAGTTCTGTAATATTGTATTGTTGAACAAGGCGTCTGAAATCTCCCGTTCGGAGCTGAACCGTTTGAAGGAAATCGTGAAGGCTTTGCAGCCGCAAGCCCAGATCATTGAGTGCGACTATGGCGATGTGGATTTGGATTTGATTCTGAATACCAAGATGTTTGATTTCGAAAAGGTGGCTACTTCCGCCACTTGGATTCATGAAATCGAAACCTATCACGATGATGACGAACATGAAACTCATGAACACGAAGCTCACCAACATGAAACTCATGAACACGAAGCTCACGAACACGAAGCTCATCATCACCACCACCATCATCACGACCATGACGGGGGAGAGGTGGAGGAATATGGTATCGGCACTTTCGTGTACTACCGCCGCCGCCCGTTTAATCTGGGCCGCTTCGATGAGTTTGTCGCCCATCTGCCGAAGAGCATTATCCGTGCCAAAGGTATATGCTACTTCAAGGATGAATACGACCGCTGCTACCTCTTTGAACAGGCTGGTAAACAGCTGTCATTGAAGGATGTGGGATTGTGGTTCGCTACCATGACTCCTGAGGAGTTGGAAGAGACGATGGAGCGTGAGCCGGGGCTTCGTCGTGACTGGGATGAGGATTATGGTGACAGAATGCAGAAACTGGTGTTCATCGGCCAGCATATGGATAAAGAGGCCATCACAGCAGCGCTTGATGCCTGCCTGACATATTAATGTCCCTGCCACTATCATGGATAGGTGGCTATTTACAAGATAATCAACAGAGTTCTAAACAGGTCTTGATGGATTTGTTACATCAATTGTGCGCCGGCATATACGCAAACCCCGTAAAGGCCGGCGGTTTCTGTACGTAGTCTTCGTGTACCCAACTTGATAGCTTGATAACCATTGTTTTCCGCTAAGTTGACTTCCTCGGGACTGAAATCGCCTTCCGGTCCGATCAGCAGAATCACATCCTTGTTTTTCAGTTCCTCTTGGGCGAATTCCCGTTGGTTGTGCTCATCACACCAGGCGATATAGCGATTTTTAATCTGCTTATTGTTGATTATAAAATCTTTATAATCAATCATCTGCATAGAAGGAATCAGTGTAGTATTCGATTGTTTGATGGCCGAAACAGCAATGCGTTTCAGTCGGTCCAAGTCCAATTTTACCCTTTCGGAATGTTCACAGGAGAGGAAAGAGATATGCTCAATGCCTATTTCAATGCTTTTCTCCATCAGCCATTCGATACGGTCGGAGTTTTTGGTTGGAGCAATGGCCAAATGAAACTGGTGTGGCCGGAGCGCATACGATTCTTCGACGCTCAATACTTGTACGGCACAATGATTGGGTGAGGCGTCCATAATCTGAGTGGTAGCCAGTCTTCCTTCGCCATCGGTGACAAAAATCTGGTCGCCCACCCGTTTGCGGAGGGCTTTCACACAATGCTTGGCCTCATCGGGCAGTAGTTCAAAAACAGGATGAGACAGGTCGGGATGATAAAAGAATTGCATGGTCGCGGCGACTTATTGGGGTTTGCCGAGCAGGCGGAACATGTTCTTTTTGTAGGCTTCCACGCCAGGCTGGTCGAAGGGATTGATATCCAACAGATAGCCACCCAAAGCGCAGCTGAATTCGAAGAAATAGACAAGCTGGCCTAAGTTGTTTTCATCCACCTTGGGCACAATGAGACGCAGGTTGGGCACTTGGCCGTCCACATGGGCCATGCGGGTGCCTTCCTCAGCGGTCAGGTTGATGTTCTGGATGGATTTGCCCAGCAGGTAATTCAGTCCGTCAAGGTTGTCTTTGTCCTCTGGAATGGGCACTTGGAAACGTGACTGCTGAATGGAGAGAACGGTCTCGAACAGGTGGCGTTCGCCTTCTTGGATGTACTGTCCCAAAGAGTGCAGGTCGGTGGAAAAGGTTGCTCCGGTGGGGAAGATACCCTTGCCTTCCTTGCCTTCGCTCTCGCCAAACAGCTGTTTGTACCATTCAATGAAGAAGGCCAGTTTGGGATTGTAGGACACCATCAGTTCTATCTTTTTGCCATTTTTATACAGCATATAACGCAGCAGGGCATACTGTTGGGCGATGTTGTCGTCTAATTTGTGCTGTGCCAGCAATTCCTGGCGCATGGTACGGGCACCGGCTATCAGTTGACGGATGTCGAAACCGGCAACGGCAATCGGCAGCAGTCCCACGGGGGTGAGAACAGAGTATCTGCCGCCTACATTGTCAGGAATGACAAAGGTCTCATAACCTTCCACATCTGCTAATTTCTTGAGGGCGCCTCTGGCCTTGTCGGTGATGGCCACAATACGTTGTTTGGCCCATTCCTTGCCATATTTGTCCTCGCAGTGTTTTTTCAGGATTCTGAAAGCGATGGCCGGCTCTGTAGTGGTGCCTGATTTGGAAATCACGATAAGGGAATAATCCTTGTTGTCCAGCACTTCCAACAGTTCGCAGAGGTTGTCCTCGCTGATATTGTTGCCGGAATAGGTGACAAACGGGGCATGATTGTCGCTGAAAGGGCAGAAACCTTTATAGCTGTGCTGCAAGGCTTCGATTACGGCACGGGCACCCAAATAGGAACCGCCAATGCCTATTACAACCACGATTTCCGACTGCCTTTCCAGACGGTTGGCGCAGCTCTGTATTTGGTTGAGAAGAGCCTCGTCGGTCTCTTCGGGCAGGTCGAGCCAGCCGAGAAAGTCGTTGCCTTTGCCGCTTTTGTCGCAAAGTTGTTGGTAGGCGTTAGCCACGTGTTGTTCTTGCTCACGGATTTGTCCGTCGGTAAATAGAAGTTGGTTGCTGTAATCAAAACGTATCATGGTGTGTATTTTAAGTTTTTTTTATGTCAATTAGTCTCCGGGGTTGTTTTTCTTTTGGTATTTGATAAC
This sequence comes from Bacteroidales bacterium, assembly GCA_017633255.1. Taxonomy (GTDB): domain Bacteria; phylum Bacteroidota; class Bacteroidia; order Bacteroidales; family WCHB1-69; genus RUG11690. Next base: position 19,267 of record JAGBPS010000014.1, on the reverse strand, counting down.
CCCTAATTTCGTTTCCTGCAATTTGCCCCAATCAAAAACTATGCCAGCCTGAAGGTTGGCAGTAGAAGTGTTCAATAATGAGCGCTGTGGGCTCTTGCTGTTGAAGAAGCCGAAGAAGTTGTCGGTGGTGGCGTAAATATGGAAAACTCCCAGGTTGAATCCGACTCCCAAGCCGAGATTGCCAAAACTCTGTCTGGCAATAGTATAATTGACGCAGAGGTCGAAAATATTGAGAAATGTGCCGTTCCATGCTATGGTGAAGGATGGCAAGAAGCGCTTGTTAACGATTCTGCCCTGGAAAAGTGCGGTGAAACGATGGTGTTTTCCCACATTGCAATATCCTTCCACGATAAATCTTCCTGCCAACATTCTTGTATAAGATTGAGAAGAGAATACATCAAGAGGAAAATAATTCAGTATTTCCTTTTTGACAGCTTCGGGATTCTCGTTGAAGCGTTCAATGTCATCATAGGTGAGACCGGTGAACATGAAACTTCCGTCGTTGTAATAGGAACCGGCATCTGTTGTTGAACTTTTGAGTTGATAGTTGTTGGTCTTCCAGCAGATGAAACCCAAATCAAGGATGGAGGCGGAAACCCCGAACATTTCGTTTATACGGTAGGTGAAGCCGAGATCGATGGCTGCACCCACATTCTTGAACAGATTCGGCCAATCGTGGCGTAAGTCTTCAGGATGGAAATGTATGCCCATCTGGTCTGTGGTGTCAATATTAATCTCGTATGGAATGAAACAGGAAAGTTCGGCATTGAGCTGATGACTAATGGCCATGGAATAATCATCGGGATTGGTGTAGAGGGAAGCGTATGCTGATTTTGTTCTGGCATGAGCCAATCCGAAAAGCAATTTAGGACGTACGCCAATATATATTTGCGGTGTGATTTCAGCCTGAATGCCTAAAGAGATTTCTTGGTACGCATTAAAGTTAAGACTTAACTCTGGCTTGGCGGTTTTGTATTGGTCTGCATAATACATGTTGCCATGTACTGGTAGCGCGATGACATCCCGGTTGTAGAAGAGGTACTCGTCTGAGCGGATTCTGTAGCTGAAACTAAAATACATTTGTTTCACCCTGAAACCGAAATCGATGAGGTTCACCCCGATGTTGGTGTTCAAAAAATTGCATTTTGGCGACAATCGGTCGGCAAAATTGTTGAGCCTTAATGTGGTAATGGTGCCTTCGCTGTTACAGCCAAACAGTCTTTTGTAGAATATGCCGCTATTTTGAACTGACACATTGACATTGCTGATACCAGTAACCCCTACATGGCCGTTGTAAGGTAGGAAAGCCGAAGGGCTGCTGTATTGGGAGTACGGGTTCAGTCTCATGAAATGCACTGTGATGCCATCTTGGGCAGCTAAAGCCAAGCTTGCAATGAAGATACTAATAAACAGAAGGACTTTTTTCATGTTACAAGTTGATGTTTGAATATTTGACTTTGGCTCCCATGTTGAGACGGATGAACTGGGAATCTTTGATTTCGACGGTGTTGCCCTGGGTGTTCAGCTTGAAGCTCACAATGATTTTGTCAGCATTGTTGATTTCTTGTGCACCGGAGTTGTTGATGACATGATAAACAGGCTCTTGTTGGTAGGGAATGCCATTGTAGCAACCGTGAAACTCTACCATTTCTACAGGAAAGGTCTGCCCTGTTGAACTATTCAGAAACTTAATGCTGGGGATGAGATCAAAAGGGAACGCATTGGTATAGGCCATACGTATGGTAAGTTCTTCAATTGATTGAACAGTGTTAAAATCGAATTGCTGATAAAGTCCATTGTCAACGGTGTCTGTGTACACAGCGTTGTTGATGGATACGTTAACGGGAAATTCTGTTTTGAGTTTCAAATCCAGTTTGGAGTTCTCGCTCAATGAGATGTCTCCGGCGGAGAAGCCATTTGGATTTACATTGAGCAGACTATGTATTCCCAAAGAGTCTATATTGGAATTGTAATTAATCGTCGGAATGTTCACATCGAGAATGTGCGTGTATTGGTTCGGCGATATGGGGATGGAGAAGTTCAAGACACTTTGTATCAGTGGGCTATAGGCTCCATTGCGGCCGAATAAGTACAATTGGTCGATGGATCCGTCAATAGTGCAGATGCTGTTTCGGGCATATACGGACGCTACAGCGTTGTTTAGTTGGAGATTGTTGAATTGAAGTCTGTCGAAGTCGAAGGAAAGCTTGTTTTTGGCATCAAACTCGTGAGATATGGCTTTGAATTGACAGACAGCATTATGGATGTCGAAATTCTGCAGGCTGATATGGCAATCATAGCTGACTTGCTCGAGACCTGTGACGGAGGGAATCACCATGTGGGTGTAGAATTGTATGTCACCGGAAAAGGTGGGCCAGATGGAATATTCGCTGAGGTTTATAACTTGCTGCTGTTGGGTGTTGCTGAAATGCAAGGTGACAGGGTTGTCATTGGCATCGAGAATCTGATTTGACGTCAGGTCCGCTGTGTAAGCGAAGCTTCCATTGTTGACGTTGAAGTTGAGGGTCAGAAGGCCGCTCTTGACATGGCAGGATTTTAGCAGGAAATCTTCGTTGTTGAGACTGAACTGGATGATTTGGGTGAAATCGAAATCGGGGAGGTGGGTGACGCTTTCCACACCAGAGGTGTCAAAATGTTGATCCTCAAACTTTACAACATCTTTGAGTAGTACGGCATTCTCCATGTTGTGTTCGAAGATGAATTTCAAGCTCCCGTCACTACCGATGTGAATGATATTGGTGCTGTCAAGATGTTGGAATAGATTATCGACGCTGATGTCGCCGTTAAACACGGGAATTCCCCATTCCCCGTTTGCCGCGATGTTGTTCAAGTCAAAGTCGAAAAGCTTGTCTTTGCATGCGCTACAGCACAGCGCCAATGCAATACATAAAGTCGTTAGTGTTTTTGAAAATTTCATTATAGAATTTTTTTGCAATAATAGTGATTTATTTTGATTTGGAAGCGGAAAAGTTGTGAAAAATTAATAGAGTAGGGTGATATTTCCTTTTTTGATGATTTTTTCACCGTTGATGCATACCCCTTGGAGGTAGTAATCGTATACACCTTGCTCGCACATTTTGCCTTTGTAACTGCCGTCCCAGCCTTTGTCGAGACTGCTGCTTTCAAAAAGCAGCTCGCCCCAGCGGTCGTAGATTCGTATCGTGAATTCGGTAAGGATACTGCTGCGTACAAACAAGATGTCGTTTTTTCCATCCCCGTTGGGAGTGAAGGTATTGGGTACAAATACCAAAGGCTCGTCACAGCTGAGCGGCAAGACTTCGATAGTCACTGTTTTGCTGAGACTGCAGCCGAATTCATCGGTTACGCTTATCGTGTATGTGGTGGTTTCGGAAGGACTGGCATCGGTGTTGGCGCTGGTGGGAGAGGATAGGGAAACGTTGGGAGTCCATTGGTAAGTGTAGTTGCCGCTGTAGCTGGTGGAAAAGAGTTGTGTGGTAATGCCTTGTATGATGGAGCACTCGTCACACCAGGCCTCCAGGCCATCGCTGAAGGTGCTGGTCCGTCGGGTGACAGGAATGCTGGCAGAGGCACTGCAACCATTCTCATTGGTGACGGTGACCGTGTAGGTGACGGAGGTGGCAGGGTGAATCCATGGACGAGGACCATCGCCGCCGCTGGCAATCTCACTCGCAGGCTGCCATTGGTATTGCAGGTTGGCACTGCCGCTGGCATGAACCGTTAATTGTACACTGTCTTCAAAGCAAATGAGAACGGGGTGCGTTTCTTCGATGGTCACAGAAGAAACGAAAACGGTGATCTCATACTCAACAGTGCAGTAGCTTCCCTCCACTTTGACAAAATAGTGACTGTCTTCGGATGGCCTGACAGTGATTTGTGTCTGGTTCACCGCAAGGGGACTGCTGTAGTCGGGATGTTGTGCCCAAATGATATTGTAGGCTGTTCCACTGAGAACATTGATTTGAAGAACTGTGCTGTCACCGAGACAGATGGTGGTGTCGGGGCTTGCGCTGACTTGTAAATTCTCCACCGAAACGCTTTGGTATATCGTGTCCGAACAATAGGGTGTGTTGATGATGAGTTGATAGGTGGTGTTTTCGCTTGGACTTGCTATGGGGTTGGAAATCTGTGCGTTGCTCAGTGTGTTGGCGGGTGTCCAGTGGTATTGGATGTCAGCGCCTGCGGCGGGAGGAATGCCTATCTGCACAAAATCGCCCAGACAAATGTTCTTGGTTGCCAGGGTTTGAGAACTGCCTGTAAGTACCAAGATGTTCTTGCTGATGGAATCGAGGAGATTGCAGCTTCCGTTGTCGCTGATGTGGAGGGTGACTGTGAAGTTCCCTCCTTGTGCATATTGGTGTGAAGGTGATAGTTCTGTAGAAGAACTGCCATCGCCAAAATCCCAGTGGAATTGTGTCAGGGAACTATGGATTTCAGAGTTGTTGTGGAAAAATACCGTGTCGGGATAGCAGATGACCGTAGGGACAGTGAAATCAGCGATGATGACGGGAAGGTTAAAGTCCATCTTTACAACACCTAAGTTACAGTTAGTGCTGCCATTGGTTTCGCTCCATGCCCCAGGGGTGGTCGGGAAATTGTCATCGCCGCCGCACCCCGCGCAGATAGCCTGATAGATTTTCCCCTTTTTGTCGAAACGACTGGTGCCCCCGTCCACATGCTCGCGAGAAAAGGGACTGCCGAAAAAGGAGGCATAAACGGGAGTTGTGCCATCTTCCCGCAGGCAGATGAAGTAATAGTCGCTGCCATCAGTGGTGGTCTGGAAAGCGTCAGCAGTGACCGGCAAGCCTTGGGTGCCACCGAAACCGTTGAGCTGACGGCTTCCCCAGCCGGACATGTACACTGTGTTGCAAAGGTCCACCAGCAATGCCGTGGGAGAGATGTCGGGTCCTTGTTCGTTGCCAGTGCCGTAAGCGGTGGACCAGATGATGCTGTCCAATTCGGGAGTGAGATGGGTCAGGAACTGACCTCCACTGGGTTGCCCATATAACGTATTGACCCACCATGCGTTTCCTGCAGCACTGGTTTGCCCGAATAGGTATGGATGGTTGCTCCGGTTCAGTTTCAGCAGATAACATTGGTCATAGTCTGATTTTCCTAAATAGCTGCATTGGAGTAGCTGGTCGCCATTTTCACTGATGTGGGCTACGAATCCGTCACAGCTGCCACCTCCGTATGTGCTTTGGACTGCAGAGGTAGAGGTGCTCAAATCGGCAGTGGTGGTGCCTCCGCATAGATATATGCTGTTGTCGGAAGCCAAGTCCATGCTGTAGCATGCTTCACTGCCGCTGCCGCCGAAATAGGAAGACCAGATGAGGTGTGACAGGTTTTGGTCTAATTTCAATACACAGCCGTCCTTGCCGCCATTGTAAGTGGGCTGGAAAGTGCCGGGCGTGGTGGGAAAGTCTTCGGAGAAGGTACAACTAACCACGTAAACATTGCTCTGTCCGTCCACAATGATTTCTCCGCGTGATTCGTCGGCATAGTTTTTCTTAAGTGGCTGGCCTATGTTGAGACCGTCGTTGCTGCTACCGCCAACAAAGGTGGATGCCAAGAGGCTGTCACCATCGGCACTGAACTTGGTGATGAATATGTCGCTCCCGTAGGGGTAGACCACTGAAGAGTTCACTGTGATTGACGACCCTCCGTTGAAACTGTTGTCGTATGCCTGGGTGGTAACGGGAAAATTTGGTGAGCCAGTGGTCCCGAAGACGTACAGCTCGTCATTGTCATTGACAAACATGCTGTGAGGACACTCGGCGGCATTGCCCCCCAGATAAGTGGAATAATACAGCATGCTTCCCGTAGAGTCGAATTTTGAAATTGTCACATCACAGGCTCCGCCGGCATAGTTGATTTGATAGTGATGCCCGACTTGTGTGGGGTAGCCGATGTCAAAAGCTATGCCCCCACCATAAAGATTGCCATGCTTGTCGTAGGTGGCGGTAAAGCCCCAGTTGTCTGCTGTCGAACCACTGTAAGAGGAGAAAATAAGGGTGGGGTCAATGATGAGAACTCTGTTTTTGTCGTAATCTCCAGTTTGATAGGTGACGGTGTTTTTGTTGAGTTTGAATTTACAGTTGACAACGATGGTGTCTCCTTTGTCATTCAGCTGGTAGGCAAAAGGAGCCATCTCCATTGTTTGTCCCATGTCTGTTTTAATCAAGAGGTTGCCATTGTTGAGGACAAGGCTGTTAGCCCCTGCATATTCTATGGCAATCTGTTGGGGATTAGCGCCTGCTGCAATGACAAATTCATATTTTAATTTGTTTCCTTGCTGGAACAGGTGCAGATTGATACCCTCATAAAGATTGGTATAGGAAAGTTCATGATAGAGCGGAACATGGGAAACCCACCGTTGGCTTTGTTGGCCAAGGAAATAGTTGTGATGGGCGCTGAGTTGGTCGTATCCTGAAATAGTGACAGCAGGAAGGCTGCCTTTGAAAACCATCTGGTAGGCGGAAACATCAATTAGGCCATCGGATGACAGTTGCCTATCCATTTTGGCTTCAAAGAAGCGGCTTAGCTGGTCTTGGTTGGGTATGGCAATGGTCAGTCGGTCGGCCTCGGCAAAAAGGATAGCTCCATTGAGTTTCGCCTTGTACAGGAATGGCTCCTCCCATTGCCCTTGGTTGGCGACAAAACAGAGCTGTTTTAGCGAAAGTGAGTCCTTTTTGTGGCAGTATCCGTTGCATAGGATTCCGAGACAGATTCCCAAAAGAAAAAATAGTCTGACAAACTGCTTCCGCATAATAGTTCAGATTAAAAATGCAAAGATAAATATAATTTTTCATTTGGAAATGATGAAGGAGCTTTTTTTGTGTCAATGATTATGCTGCCGCTCTGGTTTATTCGTCTTTCTTTAAGCATCTTACACTGTATGCGTTGCAAAAGCTGTTGCTTTGGGAAAGTTGTGCGCAGTCGAAAAATATCATGTAAATCTGTTCGGGCAGATCAGGTTGCAGACTGCTCCAGTAGTAGGTTTCTCCTAACAGGCTGGTGTAGCGGTGCAGCACGGCATCGTAGTAGCCTGCGGGGAGTGAGGTGAAGCCACTCTCGTTGGTGCCAGGATTGTATAGCCAATAATAGGGGGAGCGTAACTGTTTGACAGAGTAGTTGTATAGCTCAGAGAAGTCGTCGGGCGTGGGCATAAGCCATCCATCGGGACAGATGCCTTGAATATTGCCGTGGCTGTCGGGAAGCGCGTGTTTCCCCGTGTCCATGGCGGCAAACCAGTCGTAGAGTCGACCAAATATGGCGACATTGGCGTTTGCGTCAGGGAAGCTCTCGGAGGAATACTCATAAATGCTTGAAATGTCTCGTCCGTCGCTGTAATTCAGCGATTTGAGATTTTCAGCCAACCAGCAGTGTTTGCCAAGACGTATTGCCGGATAAACATTGCCATTGTAGTCCGTGGCGTTGGGACAGGGCAGGTATTTGCTGAACATCAGATGCACGTACACGATACTGTCACAGCCGCAAGCCGTTTGGAGTTTGATTTCGTAAAGTCCTGTGTCGGTGAGTAAAACGCTCCCATATAGGTAACTGTCAAGCGAGGTGACAATGCTGTCCACGTGCGTTTGTCGGTAAACGGGAAGGATGGTCAGTTTGAGGAAAGTGCTGTCATCCAAAATGGAGATGAGGGTGTCGTGGAGTATGCGCAGCGTGTCGATGGGAGAGGAGTGGATGGAGAAACCATACTGTTCGTAACTTTGCCCGCTGCAAATGCTGTCCTCAACCCATAGAAGTTCGGGTATATGGTTCTTTGTGAGAACTTTAAGCATAAGACTGTCTCGTAATATTCCGCATACAGAGTCTTGAATAGACAGGTAGTATTTTCCCGACATGTTGCTGTCCACTGGAATGAAAAAGCTAGGATTCTGTTCACTGGAAGCGAAGCCTCCCGGCCCTTGCCACTGGTATTCGATGTCGTCGAGGGTGATGGCGAACAATTGACATAAACTGCTGTCCTCCTGTGTGCGATGGTTGCTGCCATCGGTAAACCAGGCTTTTTTAATGAGCTGTTGTTCAATTACTTGTCCTTCATAGATAAAATTGGTTCCGCATTGGTCAAAAACTTTGAGGGAAACAGTGTCATGATGAGGTAACGGTACGTTGAAAAAATCACCTGTACGGTTGGAGTCAATAAGATTTCCGGCTTTGTCGCGGATCATGTACAGGTAGGGTGGAATACCGCCTTTGGCGCGGGTTCTGACTGTGGATACCGAGTCGCCGATTTCGCAGCAATAACTGTAGAAATAATCGTATTGTAACGCTGTCCTGCTGAAATGGATGAGGGTGTCGCGGAAGTGACAGAGATGTTCGGGATTTGTATAATTATAAATGTCGCACATCTCGATGTGAATGTCTCCTTCTATAAGTATGTCAATGGTGTCGCCAAGGTGATAGTAGCCTGTGATGCTCTCTGGACTGCTGGGATTGCCATAGACCCGAAAAACCGATTGAACGGGAGTGATGATGGGTGCGTTGTTGTATATGTTAAAACTATGTTGGGTATAGGATCCCCGCAGGGGAATTATGCGTAATCCTGTACAACTTGGTTCAATTTGATAAGAAACAGGAGAAGGCACATAGTATTTGCCACTTCCTTCGTTGTCGCCGGAGAGTAATTGCTGGACCTCTTTTGTATAACATCCCGATACGTAACGAAATAGGAAATGTCCTTTGCTTCGTAATCCATGAATTGTCCAGTCTCCAATAAACTTGCTTACAGAGATGTTGGGATTGCTGTCTAAACGGATCCATTGTCCCAGAGAGTCCTTGTAAACCATGGTCATGTTGCTGAACCCACCTGGACTGTCAGTGATTTGGAAGGTGTCAAGGTCGGACAAACCGATAGGAAAACTGAATTTTTCTGAAAAAATAGAATACTCGCAGAAGTTGGCGCTTTCGACAAGTCCGTAGATGGAAAAGCTGGGGTTGGAGATGCTGCCGGTTATTTTAGAAGATATGGTTATATTATGCTCTGTGATGGGGCAGTTCAGGGCATCTGTCACTTTGAATATGGCGTTTTTGCCATGATATATGCTGTCAAATTCAAACACTTGGCGATAAGCCATATCCAGTGCGGCGTATTTTCCTGCTATACCTTGTTGGATAATTGTATCCGCTTCTGTATCAACTATATAATAATGAATATTACGACTACCTGCCCAATTGGTCGTGAATAGTTTATGGCTGTTGTCTTTAGGACTGAAATCGTAGTCGTATTGTCGTTTCTGAGCGGTAAAACTATGCCGTCCGCAAGAATCTGTATAGGAATAACTCAATTCAGGGAAGGTGATGGTTTTCTCGAAATAACGGAATGCATTTCCCGGTTTTATAAATTGAATCGGATAAATGATGCTATTATTACAATTAATGTCTTTAATCTCCAAACTCCCTTCTTTTCCCCATAAATCGCAATATTTTTCCGCTGCGGCAATGGTATGTCCAATTTTCCCGAAACTGAAGGCAACCCATTCGCTGGTGTCCTGAGGCTGGCCGTTCACACTGGGGTCGATCCAGCGGTATTTCCAGTAGGTTTCCTCACCATTTTCTTGTCGCGAAACATAGTAGTCCGCTTTTTGCGCGAAACTGCCAAGAGCACCTGCTGGGGTGAAATTGTCAATGAAAAAGGAGTTGTATTGATCAAGTTCATCGTTTTGGGCTTTGATGCTTGGACTTGCACCACTGCCCATGCCGGAAATCTCTCCCAGTGCCACATCGTAGTACGGAAGTGAATAGCCGCAGGCATCCGTGAAAATAAACCGGTAGTTGCCGGCGGATAGACTGTCAATATTGTAATATTCGTGATAATCCATTTGGGCGGGATTGGTGCCGTGGTGCTGGATGCTGTCAAAAATGGCGGTTTTGTAAGGCAAGTAAGAGCCCCCGTTCAGTTTCAGTACTTGAACGGTATAGGGCAACTTGCCTCCTTTGATTTGAAGTTGCACAATGCCAGTGGCCTTGCAAGGGAAGGAACGCACCTTGCCAAAAGGACTCGAAAGCGTGTATTCGCTGTTCAAAACGCCCATAAGTGGCTCTGTGTAGGAGGTCGTCAGGGTGAGTTTTAGAGTGTCGGATAATATCACTATCGCATCAGGTCCGATACCGCCAGTGTGATTCAAAGCCGTGACGATAGCTGTATAATCTCCGGGAGGTAAATTGTTAAAAACTGGTGAGATGCTGTTGACACTGCTGATGCTGTTGGCGGGCGAGAACAAGGAATATCTAATGTTATTGCTGTCAATAACACATGTTGTGCTTTTTGTTAATTTAAATATAAATTCACCATTGTTAATACAGGTGCAGTGGTGTATGTTCGCAGATAGCTTTATGGTACATTCTTCTTGGGAAAATACACTTGCATAACTTGCGAAAATGAGCATAAAAATTAATACAATAATCTGATAGATAATGGGTTTCATAATCTTTTGTTTTTAGATTTAATTAAAAATATTACGCCGACAAAGATACAAAAGATTTTGAAAAAAATCAATAAAATATATGAAAAATAATAAATTTAACAATTTTGAATTTTTAAGAATTTATAAAAGTCTGAACGTCAAAAACAAGGCCTGTGAATATTCACAAATGGATGTTAGCTATTCGTCGGACATTAAACTTTAGGTCAAAAAAAGATTCATTACATTTGCATTTCTATTTTTGTATATATGAAAAAACTATCGCTGATTGTGGTTGTGATGTTGCTCGCTATGGTTGTTTCCATAGCGCAAGAGAGCATTGATCCCAATGGCTATAATGTGTTTTATTACCCCAATGGTCAGAAATCGAGCGAGGGGATGCTGAAAGACGGACAGCCGGAAGGTTGGTGGAAATCTTATAATGAGCAGGGTGTGCTGGTGTCTGAGGGAAACCGCAAAGACCATCTGCTGGACAGCGTATGGACTTTTTACAATGACCAGGGTGATAAAATATTGGTTATCAATTATAAGGCTGGAAAGAAAGAGGGGGATCGCATTCAGTATTTCAAGCAGGAATATGTGGTGGAACATTGGCATGCCGACACGATCGTGGGCAGCGTAAATACTTATCATGCAGATGGTTGGTTGAAGAAAAGGACTCCATACGAGTCTGGCGTTCCGCACGGTATGGAGAAAGAGATGAATGATACAGGCTTGTTTGTCGCTGTGGCCAACTATTACAGAGGGGTGCTGACCCGCCGCGAACGAATCAACAGGACGGATAACTTCGGCTATAAACAGGGAAACTGGAAGTATTTCTGGCCGAATGGAAACCTGAAAATGGAGGTGACCTACCTGAATGATAAAATAAATGGCTTCCTCAAACGTTATGATGAAAATGGCAATTTCCTGTCCGTAGAGAAATATACGCAGGGCGAGTTGGTGGCGGATGCCAAGGAAACCAAGCAGCTGGACAAAAAGGTGGCGTATCATTCCAATGGACAGCCTTCTATCATTGCCACTTACTATAAAGGAGTGCCGGAAGGGGTACGCCGCGAATTCGATGAGAATGGCAATGTCATCAAAAGTTATAGCTATGAGGATGGCTGGATGCGCTATGAGGGTGTGGTGGACATGAACGGCAAACGTCAGGGATTGTGGAAAGAATACTACAAAAGCGGGGAATTACGCTCGCAAGGTAAATACGTGAACTCTAATCCGGTAGGACAGTGGAAGTTCTATTTTACGGATAAAACTATTGAAATTATTGGCTCTTATGACCAAAAAGGACGGAAAAACGGGGAATGGCTATGGTTTTATGCCAATGGCGATACGATGATGGTGGCCAATTATGACGCAGGTGAACTGGATGGCGAGTTCGTGGAGTATGACGAAGAGGGCGGGGTGGTCTCCAAAGGCAATTATGTGGAAGGAACGGAAGAAGGCGTATGGGTATATTATAACGGCGGATATTCTGAAAAGGGCAGTTATTTTGATGGTATGAGAACAGGCGAGTGGGTGACCCGCTATCCTGATAAAAAATCCGCGTTTGTGATTCATTATGAGCAAGATGTGATGCATGGAAAATATACTTCCTATTGGGAAAACGGAAGGGTGAAACAGACCGGGCATTATGTGGGCGGTTTACGTGACGGAGCTTGGTTCAGGTATGATGAGGAAGGAGAACTGTTATTAACTACATTGTACAAAGATGGTAAAGAAATCAAATGGAATACGTACGAGATTAAAGACTAAGGTCCTTTGTAATCTGTTGACACTGAGTTGTGTGATTTTGTTGTCGACCTCTGGCTTGTCTGCTTATGCACAGGTGCTGGATGCTGGGCAGACCCCAGAGGACAGTCTTACAGAGGCTGCCATCCGGAGTAGCTTGGACGAGCAAAGTAGCAAAATGGACGAGATGCTGCACTTGTGGTATGTACAGCGCGAGATCATCAGCGCCAACAGTGTGCTGGCAGAGCTGACGGACGATACAACGAACTTCTGCCACAATGACTCGCTGATGGCCGACCGCCTGTCGAAGATTGTGACGGTGGTGCCCCTCGCCTACAATAATAAAGTGGGTAGTTTTATCGAATTGTATTCCATCCGCAGAAAAAAGTCTTCTGCCGCCATGTTGGGCTTGGCACAGTATTATTTTCCTTGGATGCAGGCTATCTTCGACAAGTATGATGTACCCGAAGAGTTGATATATTTGACCATCATTGAATCCGGATTGAATCCTTTGGCGGTATCGAGGGCCGGTGCTACGGGAATTTGGCAGTTCATGTACCAGACCGGCAAGCTTTATGGTCTGGAAGTCAATACGTTTGTGGATGACCGTCGTGACCCGTATAAAGCTACCGATGCGGCGGCACGACATCTGAGGGATTTGTATAACATGTTCGGTGACTGGGGATTAGCGATTTCTGCCTATAATTGCGGGGCGGGAAATGTGCGCAAGGCCATCGCCCGCTCGGGAGGCAAGCAGACCTTCTGGCAGGTGAGTCCTTATTTGCCTCGTGAAACGCAGAATTATTTCCCCTTGTATATCGGCGCGTTGTATCTGATGAAATACCATAATGATTATGGTATCCAGGCGGCTAAAATCGCGATTCCCAGTGCGGTGGATACCATTATGGTGAACAAGGAAATGCATCTGGAACAGGTGTCCAAGGTGCTGAATATCGATCTGGATGAATTGAAAACTTTGAATCCGCAATATAAGCGACTGATTATTCCGGCTTATTCGCAGCCTTATCCCATCAGGTTGAGGGTGACTGATATGGTGCGTTTCATCGAACTGCAGGATTCTATCCATAATTATCATTACGAGGAGTATTTTACGCCGGTAAAGGTTTATACCAGTCAGTTCACAGGCAAACCTTTGGCTGAGGGGGAGACCAAGAAGATTTATTATTATGTGAAAAATGGGGATAATCTGTCCAAAATCGCGGCGAAATACAACTTGTCGGTGGCGGAGCTGAAGAAGATGAACAAGCTGAATAGCAATAGCGTGAAGGTGAAACAGCGTCTTTTGGTGGGCTATGAATATGTGGCTCCTGAGAAGCCGGTAGAGCAGGTACCTGTGATTCCGACGGACAGCCTGAGTGCCCAGGACTCCACGGCAACGATGCTGCAGGCCCCTGTCGCGCAGGAACAGAAAGACGATACTCCGGTGGTGTATTATGTGAAAAAGGGAGACACCTTATCCTCTATCGCCGGTCGTTATAACACTACGGCACGCAAGATTGCCGATTACAACAAACTTGCCAACATGAATGCCCTGAAGATAGGACAGAAGTTGTTGATTCCAAGATCTTAATAAAGATAAATGTACTATTTCTTGAGTTCCCTCTTGACAATTTTGGTCATGAGGGGATTTTTGATGCATCCTGGGATGATGGCGGAAAAGAAGTAGCTCAGAGGATTGATGATGATATGTTTCTTGCCCCGAAGAGTCTGTCGGATGCATTTCTCGGCGATGTCACGGGTGGTTTTCAAGGTGAATTTGCCCAAAAAGCCCTGCTTCTCGATACGGGCGGTCACTTCGGGATTGGTGGCCATGGCGCCCGGTGAGGCGTAGCTGATGCTGACGGGTGTGCCTTTGAATTCTTCCCTCATGCCGTAGGAGAAATGCTTCAGAAAAGCTTTGCTGGCGGGATAAACGGTCTTGTAGCCCGTGGCAGTGAAGGCGGCCATGCTGCCAATGTTGAGCACATAGCTTTTGGGCTGTTTCAGCAGGTTCGGCATCAGCTCGTGGGTGAGCAATGAGGTGGCTCGGATATTCAACTGGATGATGCGGTCAAGGTAATCACAGTCCGCATCGGTAAAAGCTTTGCTGCCTCCCATGCCGGCATTGTTGACGAGTAGGAAAACCTCGTATCTTTGATTGATTTTCTCCGCCAAAGCCAAAACTTCCTCTTTCTGACAAAGATTGGCGATAAAGGCCAAGGAATGAGTGTGGTATTGCTGGTTAATCTCAGCGCATGCTGTCTCCACTGTGTTGCTGGTTCCGACCATGATGGAACTGACTCCACGACGGGCCAACTCTATGACCAGCTCTTTGCCCAAACCACGACTGGCCCCCGTTACCACTGCATACCGCCTACTCATAATCAATAATCTATCAACTTTCAGTTTTCAGTTTTCAGTTTTCAACTAATTCTCCCCGATGTCTTTCCTATAGCAGCGTCTTCTGAAATAAGGTTCAGTCTCATATTTTTTCCATATATGCGAGGCCACATTGGTCTCCAACTGCTGGGCGGTAAAAGCGTATTCGTAGCCTTTGGCGATGAAATTCTCATGCAACTGCTTATGATACAGCACATGAATGCCAGTATGCATGTATTCGGGCAGTACTCCTGTGAGGTACATGTCCACGTATTTGTTTTTCCGCAGGGCTTTGACCACATGGTACCAGCCTCCGCCGGGGAACAGTCTGCCATTGGCTTTGCGGAAAGCCTGGCTTAACGAGGGTAAGCAAAAGGCAAAGCCTACTATCCTGCCGTTTTCATCTTCCAAAACGGAAGACAATTGGGTATCTGCCACCTGAAAATCCTCCTCAATGGTCCACTGGATTTCCTCATCGGTCAAAGGAATGAAATTGAAGATTTTGGCATAACTTTGGTTCAGCACCTGGAAAAACTCCATGCCGCATTTTTTCAGATCGTCCCTGTTTTTGAGATGGCGGAGCCGTACTTTGTATTTGCGGGAAAGAATGTCTGCAAGGCGGTCGAAATTCTCTGGCAGTTCTTTGGAAACTTTGACTTTGTATTGAATATAGTCCACCTCTTTCTCAAAGCCTATCTGCTCTATCAGCTTCGGATAGTATTCATAATTGTAGTCGGCGCTGATGGAGGGGGTATGATCGAAGCCCTCAACGAGCATGGCTTGTCTTTCCATGTTGGAATAGCGGGAGGGACCGCAGATTTCTGTCAGCATTTGTTCTCGCCCCCATTCTTCCACCTTGTCAATCAAGGCTTTGGCCACATTGATGTCGTCGATGGTATCGAACCAACCAAAGCGGATGCGTTTTTGCTGTTTCAGCTCGTTGCATTTGTGATTGATGATGCCGGCGATACGTCCCACAATCTGATCGTCTTGGTAGGCCAGCCACATACGTAAATCGCAAAAAGCTAATGCGGGATGTCGGGTGAGGGTATTATATTCACTGTTATCCAACGGGGGAACATAGTGCTCACAATTTTTGTAGAGCTTTTTTGGGAAATTGATAAATTCCCAAATGTCTTTCCCCTTTGTTATCTCTCTGATTTCCATGCTGATATTTGATATGCTGATTACTTATTCTGCTTGTCTGGTTTCACGGAGATGCAGCTCCCATTTCCATGCCGACTCCACCATGTCGTTGATATTGTGTTGGCAATGCCAGCCCAGCAATTCGTTGGCACGCTGGCTGTTGCTGTAGATGGCGGGAATGTCGCCGGGACGCCGTCCGCCAATGGTATAATTCAGTTTGATGCCGTTGACTTTTTCAAAGGCGTCGATGATTTCCAGTACTGACACACCATTGCCGCTACCTAGGTTGAAGGTTTCGCAGTTGCTCTTGTTTTTACCGTTCAACAGGAATTGCAGCGCTTTTACATGGGCATTGGCGATGTCGCACACATGGATATAGTCGCGGATGCAAGAACCGTCGCGGGTGTCGTAGTCGGTGCCGAAAACGGTCAGTTGTTCCATTCTGCCGATGGCCACCTGGGTCACAATGGGCATCAGGTTGTTGGGCTTGTCGGGGGACAGCTCGCCATTCAGACCGCTCATGTCGCCGCCCACTGGGTTGAAGTAGCGAAGAAGAACACTCTGGAAGTCAGGATGTTGTTCACAGAAGAAATGGATCATCTGTTCGCCGATCTGTTTGGTGTGGGCGTATGAGCAGAAGGGTTTGCCGAAAGGCGTTTCCTCGGTGACGGGCAGTTTCTTGACGTCTCCATACACAGCGGCGGAGGATGAGAAAATCAGCTGCGGAATATGGTAGCGCTCGCAGGCTTCCAGTACATTTTCCAGGGAACCGAGGTTATTGCGATAATACATCAGTGGCTTTTCCACTGATTCAGGCACGCTCTTGAAGGCGGCGAAATGGATGATGCCCGTAACAGGACTTTCCTCTTCTATGACCTTGAAGAAAGCCTCTTTGTCGCAGATATCCACGGCAACATGCTTGATACGTACTCCGGTGATTTCCTCGATTCTGTCGATGGTCTCAGGGGTTGATCTTACGCAGGAGTCCACCGCAACGGCCTCAAACTCACCGCTTCTAATCAGTTCGATGATGGTATGCGAACCAATATATCCCGTTCCTCCCGTGACAATAATTTTAGGCTTCATACAAATACAATATTTGAATGTCAATAATACTTCCAGATTAAAAGTGCAAACTTACAAATAAAAATTGATAGTTGTATCAGTTTTTTCAACAAAGTCAGATTTTTCAATGGATTCTTTTTGCCAGGAAGAATATGGGTCAGTAAAGACTACACGGAATCAAAGTTTTGTAGTTTGTGTTTTTTTTGGGGTCAGCAGTGTTTTTTGAAAAAAAAATTTCGGGGTCAGCAATGTTTTTGCCAAAAAAAATTTGCGGGTAAGCATAATTTTATTATTTTTGCAATGATTTTTCAAAGAAAATTGGTGGACAAGACCAAGAGAGGGATAATCCAATTGTACCTCGAAGATTTCCAAAAGATTGACACGACTGGGAATGCGGAGCGTCTATTCAAGAATATTCCCTCGCAGCTGAGTGGTAATGTTTCTCGTTACCAGCCTTATACAGTGGTAGGGCAGCAGTCGGAAGCCAAAATGGGAGAGCTGTTGCAAGACCTGGAGCAAAGCAAGACCACACTTTTCTGCTATCATTGCACAGATCCGAATGTCGGAATGTCACTGAACAAGGATACAGGTAAGTACAAAATGTATCTTGCCGACACGGGATTGTTTGTTACATTATGTTTTTGGGACAAGTCATATACAGAAAATGTGATTTACGACAAATTATTATCAGACAAGCTCGAAGCTAATTTGGGGTATTTGTACGAAAATCTGGTGGCGCAAATGTTGGCAACGGCTGGCAACGAGCTGTTTTATTACACTTTTCCGAAAGATGATAAACACAACTACGAAATAGATTTTCTCCTTTCACGCGGTAACAAGCTCGTTCCCATAGAAGTGAAGTCTTCAGGGTATAAGACTCATAAGTCGTTGGACGTCTTTTGTGAAAAATACTCCTCCCGGGTAGGCAACCGTATCCTTTTATACACCAAAGACTACCAGAAAAACGGTGCTACCATTTATTTGCCAATATATATGACCCCATTGATATAGTTCTCATCACTGATACCTGACACCTGCAACCTGACCCCTATTTATGCAGCGGAACCGCAACCCCCGCATAGGCACGAGCATTGCCCACATACTACCCTCATAGAGGGTTGCATATCAATAGCTATTGGCGTTATCCCGTTATTCGCCCGCGGCGCAGGGGTATGTACGCCGAGCTTGTCGAGGCGGCCCCAAAGCACAAAGCGCAACCGCCGCAGAAGGGGACATTAGAGCGGATGCCCTTTAACAACCCTATAAAATATCACTATTTCTTGGGAAGTTTCTGGTCATCCTTTTGCATAAGCTTTTCGTCTTTCGCAACACGACGCTCTACCTTCTTGATATCTTCAGCAGGAGGAAGCTCTTCCGGCTTGATACTGCGTTGCCCAAGCATGCCACGAACACTGCGGTTATTCTGCACATGCTCTGCTGTGATATCTGTTTCGCCATATAAGTCTTTCTGTTCCACATTGTAATTGGTCATTTCTGTTGCCAAATTTTTAGCTGCCATAGTCAATGTTGGCAGACGATCTGCTAAAGCACCGTTTTTAATGCCCAGTCGCTGCTTCATTTGCTCTGTTGTGAGTCCTCCGAACAAGGCTTGATCGCCTCTGGAGCGAATACGACCAAATCCCTTTTCATCAACGCCACGCTGGAAGATGTTACGGCTCAATTGTTTTTCGGATTCTCGCAACCTGTCGCGAGTATCCAATCGTGCGATTTCTTGAAGCCTCTCTTCAATAATCTCAGCTTTTCGTGTCTGCACAGCAAAATAACTCTGGGCAAAGGCCACCTCTTCTTTCTTGGGATCACCATTTTGAGCAATTAAATAACAGGCGTAGCGGGTAAGCATGAAATCTTGTACTTCACGGTGAGAGCCACTACCAAGTTGGACCATTTTCGTGACCTCACGAAAATGGTCATCAACATTGATTCCCAATGTTTTACACGATTCCATGGCACGATAAATCGCTATGCCGAAGTTCTCCCATCGGGCATAGCCCAATACCTGCTGCAATTCACGGGCATACCACACTTCGATGGTATTTTCATCATCATCTTTGATTACTTTTGCAATCGAATCGAAAGCGGACTTGTACTCTTGTATTTTCTGAATATCCATAGCGTTTTTTTCTACAAATATACAATATTGAAAAACATGTTTTTTATTATCACAAATATTTTATTCAATTGAATATCAAAGATATAAAAATTTCAAATGTATAATTTAACATAAATAATAAATCAATATTTCAGAAATTAAATATTATATTTTCATATTTGTATAAACGATATCACGGTGCAAGTCTGATGGTCTGCGAGCTGGTGAGATTTGCAGCGGAGCCGCAACCCCCGCATAGGCACGAGCCCCATAACCATAACACCCAACCCTCGGTAGAGGGTTGCATATCAATAGATGTTGACATTATCCCGTGTGTTCGCCCGCGGTGCGGGTGTCGCCTGCCCCGAAGCACAAAACGAGGTCACCGCGG
>JAGBPS010000013.1 GCA_017633255.1 Bacteroidales bacterium | reverse complement strand
TCTTCTTTTTCACAAACATGCCACAAAAATAGTAAAAAAACAACTTGCGTACCCCAAAACAGGGTACGCAAAATACACAAAATACTTAGTATGAGAATGTTGTAAATTTATTACCGAAATATGTGACGAAGTCAGGAAAAAGCGGGACGATTATTCGCCCCGCTTTTTTTTACATGCATTAATTCTTTTCTTATTTCATCATCATATCACTCATTACTCACGGCTCACAGCTCATCACCTTCTAACCTTTCTAACCTTCTAACCAAAAACTCTCACTCCTCCTTCTCAATCAACGTCGTAAACAAGCTGAAGATATTGTCAAACATGGTCAGCGAGCAATTTTCGTTGGTGTCGCTGGTATCATGATAGCCGCCAACCTTGCCGCCCATGGTGTACATGAAAATGGCCGGCACTTTGCGACGTGTAAAGAAATAATGGTCGCTGTTGGCCGCATTGCTGCGTTGGGCGATTTTGGGTACTAACTGTAAGTCCTCGTTGATGCTCATCAGTCGTTTGTATAATTCCAGTCCCTTTCCTTCGGTGCTGTTCACCAACATGATACCTTCATCACCTCCGCCGAGAAGGTCGAAATTGATCAGGTATTTGATATTCTCCAGCGGAATCAACGGATTTTCAGTGAAGTGCTTGGATCCCAGCAAGCCGCTTTCCTCTCCTGAGAAGAAGAGAAATACCACGGAATACCTGCTGGGATGTTCTTTGAAGTATTGGGCCATATTGAGTACAAAAGCGCAGCCGCTGGCATTGTCGTGTGCTCCGGGAAAATACACGTCTTCGCCCATCGCTCCCAGGTGGTCGTAATGACAGGTGAGCACAATGTATTGATCGGGATATTCCGTGCCGGGAATCATACCGCAAACATTGTAGTGGGTGTATTCTGTCAGCTTGTTTTGATAGTATAATTCAACACTTTTGTCTTTGTCGCTGATTTTGTCGGCTTTCATATAGATATAGGCCAGATTCCGTTCGTAATAGGTCTCCGACATTCCCCATGCCGGCATTTTGTCCACGCCTTCTATAATGCCTGCCGCCTTGAAGGGGGAAGTGAATTTTATTTTAGCAAGGGTTTCTTTGTATTTTTCCTCGTCTTTTTTCTTTTTGAATTGGACATTGGTGTTGTCGATATAAATTAGACTTTGAGGCAGAATGTCCGCATATTTTTTGTTGATTTCATTTATTTTTTTTGCGTTGATCAGGTCGCTGGGCTTGATGCGGATCAGTCTGTATTTGTCATTGAGCGGTTGAGAGAAGGGCATGATGCGGAAATCCTCACCGGCAACCAGAGGTCTCCCTCCGGCTTTGGCAACGACATCCCCTTCCATGGAAAAAGCGGCCTTCTCGTATTTCTGGATATATTCTTCTGCCAGAGGCTCCACCCCGGAATTTTCCAGCTTATTGCGGATGTATTCCGCTGCCAGATGTTCGCCGTCGTAGGCGACTCCTCGTCCATGCAGTTCTTTGGAACTTAAATATTTGATGTGCTCTCTGGCGATGGTGCTGTCCTGTGCGTACACAATCAGGCTTAATCCGCCGGCACAGAGGATGCTTAAAAACAGTTTTTTCATAGTATATTTTTTTGTTATTACCAGTCTTTTTCCTGATGAGTTTTGTTGCCACCTTGCATCTGCTGCTTGCTGACTTTTTGCTGGGTGTTGCGCTCATTCTGCTGCAAAGCGTCCAATTGCCGCTTGTTGTCCTGCTGCTTCTGCCGGTCGGCGGCACTTTGCTGCTGTTGCTGCTGTTGGTCTTTTTTGTCTTGCTGATCCTGACCTTGTTGCTGTTGATTCTGTTTATCTTTGTTTTGGTCTTTGTCTTTGTCTTGGTTTTGCTGCCCCTGGCCGCTATTCTGGTCTTGCTGGTCCTTGTTCTGGTCCTTCTGTCCCTGACCGCCTTGCTGTTGCTGCTGGTCTTGGTTCTGGTCCTGATTCTGCTGGTTTTGCTGCTGTTGTTGCATCTGCTGCATCATCTTCTTGCGGGCATATTCCAAGTTGTATTTGCTGTCCATGTCCTTCGGATTCAACTTCAGGGCATTCTTGTAGGCGTCGATGCTTTCTTTGTATTTTTCCTGTTTCAATAATGAATTGCCGAGATTGTGGTAGGCACGCTCCCTCAAATCCTTGCTGCTGCTTTTGTTGTTGGCGACATTTTCAAAAGCCTTGCCGGCATCTTCGTAGCGTTCCTGGCGGTACAGGCTGTTGCCGAGGTTGTAGTTGGCCTTGTCGTAATTTGGGGTGGCCTCCATGGCTTTGCGGTAGTTGATTTCAGCCTTCTGATAGTTCTCGGCGGCTTTCTTCATCTTTTCGTCCGCGTTGCGTTTGTTCACTTCGCCACCCTTGGACATCAGCTCCATGGCGTCTTTGCGGAATTGCTCGGCCGTCTTGAACTGCTCGTTGCCCTTGCGGATGGCCGACAGCTCGGCTTTGGTCTGGGCTTGCATGGCAGGCATAGCCATCAGTAAGGCAATGCCTATCAAGGCGGCTTTCCCTTTGAATTGATGCTGTAATTTTCCTAACAGTTGTTTGATTTTGGATGGAGTGGTGAATAATAATATTTCAATAAAGAAGAACAGTAAACTGAGCATCAAAGGAATCTGGAATTTACTGTCGTATCTTGTAAATGTAACTTCTTGAATATCAGTTTTATTCATACTGTTGATTTTGTTCAGGATGGTTTCAAAGCCCATATTGGCGTTAGAGGCGTGTACGTAGGTGCCTCCGCCGGCGCGGGCAATGTCTTGCAACACCTCTTCGTTGAGGCGGGTCATCACGGTATTGCCGTCACGGTCTTTTTTGTAGGTGGGATTGCCGTATTTGTCGCGCAGGGGAATGGGTTCGCCCAAGGTATTGCCAATACCGATGGTATGGATGGTGATGCCCAATTTGTGCACTTCCTGTGCCATCTCGATGGATTCGGGGAAGTGGTCCTCACCGTCGGAAACCACCAAAATAACTTTGGAGGTGAGGTCGGAGAGCTGCTTTTGCTGGACTTTGTCGTTTTCGGGCAACATCGACACGGTGGCCAGGTCGAGGGCGTTGGCAATGTCCGTGCCCTGCTCGCTGATGAGCGAGGGTTTCACAATGTTGATGAACATCTTGGCGGCGGCATAGTCGCTGGTGATGGGCAATTGCACGAAGGCTTTGCCGGCAAAAACCACCAGTCCGATGCGATCGCCCTGCAGCTTGTCAATAAAGCGCGAAAGGGCCATTTTGGAGGCTTCCAAGCGGTTGGGCTGGATGTCCTCGGCCAGCATACTGTTGGAGATGTCCATGCAAATCATGATGTCCACGCCTTTGCGGGTGCCTTTCTCTAATGAGCTGCCCACCTGAGGGTTCGCCAAAGCGAAAATCAGGCAGGTGAGTCCGGCGAGAAACAGGCCGAATTTGACATGGTGCATGGCAGGTGAGTCCTCGGCGCTCAGTCTGCGGGTGAGGGCGCTGCTGCCGTACGCTTCCATCTTCTTCTTCCGATAATATTGAAGATAGATATACAATCCTATGAGAATAGGGATGATAATCAGGCTATATAAAACGGTTTCGTATTCAAATCTGAACATGATGACAAATTTTACCAGTTTTTATAGAGTATAAATCTGAATAATATTTCTAATCCAATGAATAGCAGGGCGAAAACCAGGAAAGGCATGAATTCGTCGGCCTTGTTTTCAAAGGTGGTCTCGTTGATGATGGTTTTCTCCATCTTGTCGATTTCCTGATAGACTTCCTCCAGCTTTTTGGCGTTGTTGGCGCGGAAATACTGGCCTCCTGTGGTGGTGGCGATGTTCTTCAGCAAGGTCTCGTCAATTTCGGTGTCTACGTAGATGGTGCCGTAAGGACCGGGGTAGGGGGCCTGGCCCAGACTGCCGCAGCCGATGGTATAAACCTTGATGTTATAGTCTTTGGCGATTTCAGCGGCGGACAATGGGTCCATGTAGCCGCTGTTGTTCACACCGTCGGACAGCAGGATGATGATTTTGCTCTTGGCATCGGTCTCCCTCAGTCGGTTGATGGCGGTGCCCAAGCCGTCGCCAATGGCGGTGCCATCGTCAATAAGGTCGAATTTCACACGGTCGAGCAAGCCAAGCAGCGTTTCATGGTCGGTGGTGGCGGGGCACTGGGTGAAAGCCTCACCGGCATACACTACCAGCCCGATGCGGTCGGTGGGGCGGCCCTCGATGAACTCGGCGGCCACTTTCTTGCACGCGCCCAAACGGTTGGGGCGGAAGTCCATACACTTCATACTGCCCGAAACGTCCAAGGCTAACACGATGTCAACACCTTCCACCTGGATGTTTTGCTGACGGAAAGCTGACTGTGGGCGTGCCAGGGCGGTGACGATGAAAATGAAGGCCAAAGCACGGCACAGCAGGGGCATGAAATGCAGTCGCTGCTTCCAGCTTTTGCGCATGCCGTTCATCGGGGCGGTGGTGGGCACTTGCAAAGTGCTGCGCATCTTGCGCCGTTTCCAAATCGGCCATCCCACCAGCGGGATTAGCAACAACAGGAGTAGAAAATAGTATGGATTCGCAAATTCCACATCCTTCAAAATCTGAAAAAAATCTGATATAAAATGCATTTTTACAGGTTTCAGGTTATAGGTTACAGGTTACAGTTTTCAACTTTCAGTTTTCAGTTTTAAGTTCATTCTCAGCGGTTTCCTGCACGAAGTTCACCGCCTGCTTGAAGCATCTGTCGTGGTCGTCGGGCAGGGGTTCCATCTTGGCGAACTTCACCAGATCGGCAATGCCCAGCGTCTGTTCCAGCTCTTTCCGCAGTTCCTGTGGCAGATCCTTGCCTTCCAGCTCCTTGAGGATGTCGCTGCTGATCATCTCCATGGCGTTGATGTCATAGCGCCCGTCAATGTAAGTTCTCAGGATGTCGGTCAGCTCGGAATAGTACTGCTTGACCTGTCCGTTCTGCCATAATTTCTTGACTTTCAGTTTCTCCAATTCTTTGAGTGCAGTGATATGCGGCTTCACTTTGGGTTTGGCCTTGACCACTTTTTTCTTGGGTTTGCTCTTGCTTTCATGTTTCAGGATAAACCATACCAGCAGGGCGATGACGGCGACTGCGGCCAAGCCGATGAGCAAATAGGGCAGGACTTCCTTGAAAGTGAGCGGCACCTTGGCAATGCCCTTGATGTCGCGGATGGCGGCGGTAGTGTCCACTGCCACGGTGTTCACAAAGAAGGGGAGGGCCTGGCTCTGTGCCAACAGCTGCGAGTCGGTCGACAGCACCGGAATGGACGGGAACACGTAGGCTCCTGAGTCAAAGGCGGTAATGGTCCACTGCTGATGGTAGCTCACACTTTGCCCGTTAATGGTGGTGTCCACGGCACTGCTGCCCACCAGGTCGATGCCACTGCCCGAAAGGGCTTCCTGTGTGACAGGCGGAACTATAAATGCCGCGTTTTGAGGCACCGTCACGGTGAAGTCCACATGAATCTGGTCACCGATGAGGATACGGTTGGAGTCCAGCACCGCCTTGGCCTGGAAAGTCTGGGCAGACAGGTGAAGACAAGTGCTTGACAGTAAGATGACTAATCCGAAGAGTAGGTTGCGTTTCATTTTTTTATGAATATGTCAATTGTTGAAAACGGAATTCCATTCAAAATTATTGTATGGAAAGCGTATGTTTTGTTATTCCTGAAGTCTTTCGAAAGGGTGGGGGGTAAGCGGGAATTTGGCCATCGGATGATAGTCGCCCACCAACCCTACGGGCGTGGCATTGTTGATGTTGTGCACAATGTTGATGCTGTCGCGCGCCTCCTCAATGCCAAAGCCGTTGCCAGCGAGAATCTGCCGATAGCTCTCGGTATGCAGGTCGGTGAAACCTTGGCTGAATTCTATCAGCTGGTCGCCCACCATGATGGAACGATAAGTGGTCTTGCCTGCGGCACGGCATTCTTCTGGCAGGTGTTTCATGTTGATACTCAAGAAATAGCGTACTCTTGCCCGCTCCAGTTCCAGATAGCCGGCCACCCGGTCGTGACTTTTCACATGGACAATATTCTGCTTGACTTCTCCGAAAATATAGCTCAGCATGTCGTAGAAATGGATGCCGATATTGGTGGCAACACCGCCGCTTTTCAGCTCGTTGCCTTTCCAGCTGGCGTAATACCAGTCGCCCCGACCGGTGATGTAGGTGAGGTCGATGTCGTAAATTTTGTCCTTGGACCCTTCTTCCACCTGCTGTTTCAATGCTTTGATGGCGGGGTGCAGTCGCAACTGCAGGATGTTGTATATCCGATGTCCGGTATTTTTTTCAACATCTTTCAGCACATCGATATTCCAGGGTTTTAACACTAAAGGTTTTTCGCAAATGACATCGGCTCCTAAACGGAGGTTATAACGTATATGACTGTCGTGCAGATAATTAGGTGTGCAAATACTGGCGATGTCAATCTGTTGGTCCGTGCCTTTCAGCTTGGAGCAGTGGCGGTCGAACAATTCCAGCTCTGTGAAAAAACGGGTGTCTGGAAAGTATTGGTCCAGTATGCCCACGCTGTCGCTTTTGTCGTAGGCGGCAATAAGTCGGTTGCCAGTATCCTTGATGGCCCGCAAATGGCGAGGGGCAACATAACCGGCAACTCCGAACAAGGCAAAATTCTTCATATTTTTCCTCCAAAAAAAGTTTGCAAATTTACGAATAAAATAAAACGAAAAAAAATTCATTTTAGTCTGTAATCGTAGCAAATGTTTTGCTAATTTTGCAAAATAATTCTGTATGTCTCATGGAAGCTGAAATTGAAAAATGTGTTGAACTGCTTTTACAGGGCAAAGTCATTCTGTATCCGACAGATACCATTTGGGGTCTCGGTTGCGACGCCACCAACGAAGAGGCGGTGAAAAAGGTGTTCGAAATCAAACACCGCATCGAAGGCAAGTCCATGCTGGTGCTGCTTGACAAGAGTGACCGCCTGCCGATGTATGTAAAGCGTATCCCCTTGATAGCCTGGGATTTGATTAACGAAACTTCCCGTCCTACCACCTTTATTTACCCGCAGGGTTACAACATCGCGCCTTCCGTGATTTCATCAGATGGTACCTTGGCCATCAGGATTGTTGATAATAACTTCTGTAAAAAGTTGATTGGCAAGCTAAACCGACCGATTGTGTCCACTTCCGCCAATATTTCCGGCACACCAGCGCCGCAGTTGTTCTCCGATATCTCCCAAGAGGTGATTGACAAGGTAGATTATGTGGTGCCCGAAAAATATGCGGACTCCACGGATTACAAGCCCTCACGACTGATCAAGTTCATCGACGATTATAATTTTGTGGTTGTAAGAGAATAAGTTATGCGCATCGCTGTCTTTCCGGGTTCATTCGATCCTTTGACCAAAGGTCATGAGGAAATCATCAGAAAGGCTATTCCGCTTTTCGATAAGATTTATGTGGCTATCGGGGAGAATGCCAATAAAAAAAGCTGTTTTTCCTTGGATCAGCGCTTGCAGTGGATTCGTCAGGCTTTTGCCGATGAGTCATGCGTTGAAACGGCTGTCTATGAAGGACTTACTGTTGATTTCTGCCGAAAAGTGAACGCTCGTTTTATCTTGCGTGGATTGCGGAATGCCCAGGATATGCAGTACGAGAAAGATATCGCCGAGGCCAACCGTCACCTGGCGCCTGAGGTGGAAACGGTCTTCCTGCTTTCCACCCCTGAGATAGCTCATGTTTCCTCTTCCCTCGTCAGAGAGCTGTACCATCATCATGCCGATTATTCCGAATATGTTTCTTACGAATTATAACTACTGATAGCATGAGAACTGCCGCTACATTTTCCAAGGTGCTTTTCTTCAGCTTGCTGATGCTGGCAATGTCGGCGTGGGCGCAGAAAGTCAATCCTGTGGTCATTCGGGGCCATGCGGATTTTGCTGTCGGTGAGGAAATCAGACTGATTGCTTACGAAGATTTGATCACCTATACTCCTAAAGTGGTGTCGTCGGATATGGTGGACAGGAACGGTATTTTCGAGTTGTCGTACAATACGCCGGAGGTGCGCCTGGTCCAGTTGGAAATACGTACTTCACGTGCCGAGTTTCTGGTGGAACCTTCTAAAAACTATGAATTTACGATTTCGATGGATGCGGAGTTGTTCAATTTTTTCCGCCCTCAAGATTACGATGGTTTTCTGCAGGTGAAAAACGAAAAGGCGGACGAGAAAGACTTGAACCACAAGGTGAATTATTTCACAGCTTACTATAATTATGCCTTCAACCGCTATTATTTCCCGATTGTTTACGACCGGAGTGAGACTGTTCGCGATTCGGTGCTGGGCATGATACAGCAGAGGTTTGATATCAGTTACAAACCGCTTGATTTCTACCAGTCTTATCTGTTTTATGGTATTTCCCAATTGGACAGAATTTACTGGCAGAAAGAAGCTAAAAAGCTGTATCAGAAATATTTGGATAATGATTATATTCTGTATAACAACCCGAATTACATGGAGTTTTTTAACTCTTTTTATGATGATTATGTTTTCTCTTCGTTGAAGATTAATCGGGAGAAAGTGTTGATCAGTATCAATGATTCAGTGGATTACAGAATGCTGTTCAATGAGCTGGGACGGGATGAGTTTCTGGTGAATGAACGTATCCGTGAACTGGTGATTATCAAGAATTTAGGACAGTTATACCTCAATCATCCAGAGTTCGACAAGGCACATATTCTGCAAATGCTGGAGAATTTGCAACGCACGACTCATTTTGTGGAACACAAGCCTTTGGTTGCCAATATGATTAGTTTTGTAAATAAGTTTTCGGACAATCAGTTGGTGAAGAGTGTGAAACTGAAAGAAGCGAATGGCAAGGATTTCTTATTGGGCAAGTTGAAAGGGAAATGGACTTATTTGCATTTCTTCCGAACGGACTGTCTGGAGTGTGTGCGAGAGTTGATGGTGATTAGAGAGATACAGGAAATGTACAAGGATTCGCTCCGATGTGTCGGAATTTGTCTGGATTTTGACAAGTATCAGTTGCAGAATTTCCTGAATAAATATCCGCAGTTTGACTGGGATTTTGTGCATTTCAACCAGCAATACCAATGGCTGAACAATTTGGAGGTCAACTCTTTGCCGGATTATATCCTGCTTTCCCCAGAAGGTGCGATTTATGAGCGTTATCTGCCTGCTCCTGCCGATGGTTTGGTGGATTACCTGAAACATTTTCTCTCTCCAGCCACTCCCGAGGACAACAATCCCATGTTCCATCAGAGGAAATAACCCTCTCACCCTGTAATCGTTAAGACGTTAAGGCGTTAAGACATGCACTGCGTGCATTCGTTAAGACGAAATCCGCCTCCTCGTCTCCACGCCTCCACGGTCTCCACGCCTTCACGGTCTCCACGGTCTCCACGCCTCCACGCCTCCACGCCTCCATGTTTTCCCGCCTTCACGCCTCCACGCCTCCACGCCTCCATGTTTTCCCGCCTTCACGCCTCCACGCCTCCGAATTTTCTAAATTCTAATCCCTAACACCTAACCCCTAACACCTATTAAATCTCCCGATTCTTATTAATCACCCTTGCTTCCAGCATCGGCACGAAATTGCAATTGCCGAACTCCTCCTCCTTGTAGTTGTCATCGTCAATCTTGGTGATGCGTTTCATCACCTGGCTGTCAGTACCCACAGGGATGACCATGAGTCCGCCGGGCTTAAGCTGGCGAAGCAGGGCGTCGGGGATTTCCGGGGCGCCGCAGGTGACGATGATTTTGTCGTAAGGGGCGTAT
This sequence comes from Bacteroidales bacterium, assembly GCA_017633255.1. GTDB lineage: Bacteria > Bacteroidota > Bacteroidia > Bacteroidales > WCHB1-69 > RUG11690. Next base: position 17,884 of record JAGBPS010000013.1, on the reverse strand, counting down.
TTCTCAAAACCCTGGAAGCCGTCGCCGAAGCGCTGGATGATGCGGTCAATGATACGTTTGCCGCCATGCTCGTAGATGCTGTCACTGACTATGTTCAAGGTTTTTTTCGCTTTGCTGTATAGCTCCAGATGCCGCTCTACCGTGAATACACGTGCTTCCATCGCTGCCAAAATGGCGGCCTGGAAGCCGGAACCAGTGCCGATTTCCAGCACTTTCTCGCCGGATTTCACCTGCAAGAGCATGGTTTGGAAGGCTACGGTGGAGGGTTGCGAGATGGTCTGGTCACAGAAAATATGCAAGGCGGTGTCCTCGTAGGCTTTGTCCCCCAGGAAAGAATCCAAAAACAGATGGCGCTCTACCTTGTTGAAGGCATCAAGTACGCGTTCATCATTGAACCCTTTTTCTCGCAAGTAATTGATTAGTTTTCTCTTAGCCCCTAATTGAATATAGTCCATAGCACTTCCGGAAATTTTCGCAAAGTTACTGTTTTTTTATGGAAGAAGAATGTATGTCCTGTTTTTTTTATAACTGTGCAAGGTTGATTAATCATCGAAATTTTTGTCAAAAAACAATTAGCACATTAGCACATTTACTCATTAGCACATTAAAAAAATTTGTATTTTTGCAAATCAAAATAAAACCTCAATTCAATGAAAAAAATATTAGTAATTGGAGCTTGCGGACAGATTGGTTCGGAACTCACACCCGCACTTAGAAAAGTCTATGGCACCGACAATGTGGTGGCCGCCGATTTGATGTACCCCTTGAAAGGCGATTTGGCCGACAGCGGTCCTTCCTGCAAAATTGACGCTACCAATGCCCAAGATATCGCTGATGCGGTAAAGAAATATAACATTGATTCTATTTTCAACTTGGCCGCTATCCTTTCCGCCAAGGCCGAGGCAAACCCCATGCTGGGTTGGAACGTGGGTATCGGAGCTCTGCTTAACTGCCTTGAGGTGTCACGCGAATTCCATTGCGCCTTGTTCACCCCCAGCTCCATCGGAGCTTTCGGTGCCAGCACCCCGCACGACAAAACTCCGCAGGATACCATCCAGCGCCCGCAGACTATCTACGGTGTGACCAAGGTGACCGGCGAGTTGCTCAGCGACTACTATTTCAAACGTTTTGGCGTGGACACCCGCTCGGTGCGTTTCCCGGGTCTGATTTCCAATGTGACCCTGCCCGGCGGTGGTACTACCGACTATGCCGTTGAGATTTACTATGCCGCTATCAAGGAAGGCAAATTCACCTGCCCGTTGAAGCCCGGTACTTACATGGACATGATGTACATGCCCGACGCACTGAAGGGTGCTATGGACCTGATGGAAGCCGATCCTTCCAAACTGATCCACAGAAACTCTTTCAATATCACCGCTATGAGCTTCGAGCCCGAGCAGATTGCCGCTGCCATCAGAAAATATATGCCTGACTTCAAGATGGATTACCAGCTGGACGAACTGCGTCAGGGTATCGCCGACTCATGGCCCAACTCGATGGACGACAGCTGCGCCCGCGCTGAATGGGGCTGGAAACCGCAGTACGACCTCGATGCCATGACCCGCGATATGCTTGAGGTGCTGAAAGTTAAATTAGCCAAATAAATTCCTAAATTCAAATAACATGTATAACAATTTTCAAGCTCATCTTCAAAAAGAATTGACCGACATTGAAAATGCCGGCTTATACAAACACGAACGTATTATCGTTTCTCCGCAGAGCGGCGAAATCACTTTGCAGAACGGCAAGAAAGCGCTGAATTTCTGCGCTAACAACTACCTCGGTTTGGCTAACAATCCCAAATTGATTGCCGCTGCCAAGGAAGCTCTTGATACCCATGGCTATGGTATGGCTTCTGTCCGTTTCATCTGTGGTTGCTCCGACCTGCACAAGCAGTTGGAAGCTAAAATCGCTGAGTTCTTCGGCACGGAAGACACTATCCTGTATGCCGCTTGCTTCGATGCCAACGGTGGTGTGTTCGAACCTCTGTTGTCCGAGCAGGATGCTATCATCTCCGACGCATTGAACCATGCTTCCATCATCGACGGTGTGCGTTTGTGCAAGGCTGTGCGTTATCGCTATGCCAACGCCGATATGGCTGACCTTGAGAAACAGCTGCAGGCCGCTCAGGCTCAGCGTTTCCGTTTGATCGTGACCGACGGTGTGTTCTCTATGGACGGCAACGTGGCTCCGCTGGATAAGATTTATGAACTGGCCAACAAATACGACGCTATGGTCATGGTGGACGAATCTCACTCTGCAGGTGTCGTTGGTGAGACTGGTCGTGGTGTGACCGAGCAGTACAACCTGCGTGGTAAGATTGAAATCCTGACCGGTACCCTCGGCAAGGCCTTCGGTGGTGCTATCGGTGGTTTCACTACTGGTAAGAAAGAAATTATAGACATGCTGCGTCAGCGCTCACGTCCATACTTGTTCTCCAACTCTATTCCGCCAATGGTGGCTGCCGCTGGCGTGAAGATGGTGGAGATGATGTCCGCTACCAACGAGCTGCAGGACAAACTGCACGCTAACACCAAATATTTCGTGACCAAGATGCAGGCTGCCGGTTTCGATATCAAACCTACCCAGTCCGCTATCTGCGCCGTGATGCTGTACGATGCCAAACTGTCACAGGTGATGGCTGCCAAGATGCAGGAAGAGGGTATCTTCGTTACCGGTTTCTACTATCCTGTAGTTCCGAAAGATCAGGCTCGTATCCGTGTACAGATTTCCGCCGCTCACGAAACCGAACACCTCGACAAATGTATCGCCGCCTTTACCAAAGTTGGTAAAGAATTGGGCGTTATCAAATAAAATTCTGTAAATCTCGACAAAAAAAGGCTGCATTGCAGCCTTTTTTTTATTCTTCGCCGCCGCCTTCAAACTCCATATTACCATCGTCAGACGGCATCTCCATTCTGCGGCGCTTGTAATTGTTGATTTTGTAGGTGACATTGAGGCCGATACGACATCCGTTGCGGTCGCGCAGACTGTAGGCGTCGTAACCGTTTTCATCGTTATACTGGTAAGAGTGTACCGAGGTCTGGTTGACCATGAAAAGCAGGTCGCGGATATTCAGGCTGACCACCAGACTGTTCTTCAGGAAACCCTTCTTGACGGCAAAGTCCAAGGAGTAGCGGGCCGAACGGCGTCCCTGGCCTACACCGCCGGTGCCCCAGCCCATACTGCCCGTGGTCAGTGAGGGTGAGCTGTAACGGAAATTCAGCTGGATATCCCAGTTCTTGCCGAAACTGAAAGTCTGGTTCAGACGGAAACGGAATTCCCAGTTACGGGCAAGGTTCTCGTCCAACAGGTTGTCGCTTTCAATGATATTTCTGTAAAAGTTGAAAGAAGCATTGATCTTCCAGAATTTCCATATTCTCTGGCTGTAGAACAGTTCCACACCGATGTTGTGGCTCTGGTTGAGGTTCTGATAGGAGGTGAGGGTGTAAATGTCTCCGTTTTCCAGCGTGTCGAGGGTGGTGTAACGGGTGATGAGGTGGCTGCGGTGACGATAGAAAACTGTGGCCGTGAAAAATGATTTGTTGATGCTCAGCTGATAACCGAGTTCGACAGAGTTGGCCAATTCAGGATCCAGATAAGGGTTACCGCAACGCACATTCTGTTTGTCGGAAATGTCTCTGTAAGGGTTCAGCTGCCACACATTGGGACGCTGCACACGGCGTGAGTAACTCAGCTTCAAAGAGTGCTTGTCATTGATCTCATACTTGATATGCACGGTAGGGAAGAGGTTGTAGTAGTTTTTCTTGTATATGGTGTCGGCTGATTTCAGATTGGAAAAGGTGTTGGCGATTTCACCACGCAAACCCACTTGCAACTGCAGTTTGTTCCAGAAAGTGTTGGAATAGATGAAATACAAGGCGTTGAGGTATTCCGTGTATTCAAAATTATTGATCTGAGAGGAGTCCAATGCCCAAGGGGCAGTGTTCATTGCGTCATACAGCGAGTAGTCCTGGCCGATGAAACGGTAGGAGAACTTGTAGCCGGTCTCAATACGTCCGCCGTTGCCAATGGGGGTTACAAAATCAACTTGGGCGTTGGCATTCCGGTTCAGCGATTTGGAGACGGTCTTTTGGAAATAGTCGTATTCATTGGGTAAATTAAAATTCTGGACCGACCAGTTATTGTTGTCGCCGATATTGTGGTTGTACGAGATGTCGGAGGTGAGTTCGCGTCCTTTCATCTCGAAGGTTTTCTTATAGTTGATGGCGGCATTGAAGTTCATGTTCTTGTTTTTGCCGTTGCCGAACTGGTCGTAAGAGTATGATGGATACAACTCACCATTGATTTGGTCGGCGTTGGCGGACGCTAGAGCGCTGGTGTCTTTGTGGGTGCCGTAGCGGAAACCGAAAGAGAAACTCAGCGTGTTCTTCTTGTTGATGGACCAGTCCAGACCGGTGAACACGTTATGGCCGCCGCCGCTGCCCTGACCGATATTGTTTTGGTGCAGATTGGTGGTGTCGGTGCCATACCATTGGTCACGGTCCAGATTACCGCCGTTTCTGAATTTGTGTCCACGGTAGCTGTAGTTGATGAAAAAGTTGATTTTGTCATAGCTGTAGTTGAAGTTCACGTTGGCGTTGTAGTGGTTAATGTAGGGCTTTACAATGTAATGTTTGGGTGTGGGCTCCAAGGTGTACAGGGCCATGCCACCACCCAATGAGACCATGCCGTTGAATCCTGATTCTCTTTTCTTTTTCAACACCACATTGAGAATGCCGGCCATGCCGTCGGGATCGAGACGGGCCGAGGGGTTGGTGATGACCTCGATGCTCTCAATCATGGATGCCGGTATCTGGTCCAAAGTGAGGTTGGTGGGACGGCCATCTACCATGATGGTGACATTCTCACTACCTCGCAAAGTGACATTGCCTTCCATATCCACATCCACCGAGGGAATCTCCTCCAGCACTTCCACTGCCGTGGCTCCGTCAGCCATGATGCTCGACTCCACATTGAAAACGGTCTTGTCGAGGTTGGTCTGCAACATGTCTTTCTGGGCTTTGATTTCCACAGTCTCCAGCGAGGTGCTTTTGTTGGAGAGGGTGAATTTGGGGATCCTGAAAGTGGATTGCTCTTTGCTGATGGTAAAGGGTCTGGAATAATGCTTCCGATAGCCGATGTATTGTATCTCGATGAAATATTCCCCGAAAGGAATTTCCTGAATCAGAAAACGTCCTGTCTCGTTGGTGATGCCTGTTTGCGCAATGGTTGAGTCAGCAGCCTTTTTCACATAGATGGAGGCGTACTCGATGGGTTTGGCGTTCTCATCCACAATCATACCCATAATGGTACCGGAAGTGGAGGATTGTCCCGGCATGGGCGGACGCATCATTTCGGGTTGGGCGGATGCGAATACAAATAGGGATATGAATAAGAGGCAGCTGGCAAGACGGTAGAGTTGCTTCATATTTTGAATTATTTATATTATACGGATTTAAAAAACAAACAGCATAGACTGTGACTTTTTGCAAAAGTTTAATCTATGCTGTCGATTTTTTGCTATGCAAGAAATCTTATCTTGAATAGAACATGCTTCTTTGATCCAGAATTTCAGCTTTGGCTTTCAAACCTTGCATGATAGAGGCTTCGTTGCGGCCTCTGCCGACGCAGATGTTTCTCAAAGCGCTCTTCTCGCCCATGTAGTTGGGAGATGCAGGCTGTTCTACAAAGTCGTTGACGGCAACGAGGTAAACATAGTTCTTGCCGTTAACAGCCTTGCTGCTGTTGGCGGGCATAGCGAAGATTTGTGCGATAGCGGCATCTTCGATGTTTCTGTTCATATAGCTGTCGGCCAGATAGGTCAACGGAACGCTGTCCATCAAAGTGGTGCTGTATTTGCTAGCCAAGTCTTGCAGAGAAGCGCCCTTGGCCATTTCGTCGTTGGCATTCTGGGCAATCATTTCCACTTTCTTCTCGGCTTTCAGCTGGTTTTCAATGTCGGTCTTCACAGCATCGAATTTCTGCATGCCTTTTTCTCTCACGGTTCTGACAGCGGCCACGGCGTAGAGTTTGTTGTTGGAGAGGTTGATTACGTCAGAAACATCGTCAGTTTTGACGTCTTTGTGGAATGCCCAGCTTACAATCTCACGGCAGTTGGGAAGCTGTGAGATAACAGCGTCCATCGCTCTGACATTGGTACCTCTCAATACCTGAACACCCTGTGCGTTGGCATTGTCAACCAGCTCGTCAGCATTGGTAGCTGCAGCGGCCAATGTGGTGGCACTGCTCTTGATGTTCTTGATGGTCTGTTCTGAGGGAACAATCTCAGTAGTGTAAATCACAAACTGGCGTTTCTCCACAGGAGTGGTCTTTGACAGAATTTGGTAAACCACGTAAGCGGAACCGGACTTGTGTACATAGGTGCCACCAATGTTGGTTTTTACAAACTCATTGTATAATTCGGGAATAGTACCGCGTTCGGGAACCCAGAAGGTGGTATCGGTAGCCTGACGGCCTGCCAGATAGTTGGGCAGCAGTTCGAAAATGTTGGCACCGTTTTTCAACAGGTTGTTCAAACTGTCAGATTCCAAACGGGCTTCTTTTTTGCTGCGGGTGCCGTTGGGGTTCTGGGCAGTGGTCTTGAAGTCCACAACCAAATAAGCCACGAGCACGGAGTCGGGACGCATCTGGCTGCCATAAACCTTACCATAGTACCATACCATATCCTGATAGGTGAAAGGTTCAATCATTGAGCCGACAGGACGTTTGAAAATCAAGCTGTCCAGTTCGTCAATATTAATATCGTCAGCAGTATAATAGGTGCTGTCTACCAAACCTTTTTCTTCTGCCATGTTGAACTCGAGCAATGAGGGAGCTTCCACGAAACGCTGATAAGCGGCTCTTACACTGTCTTCAATGGTCTTCAGGTCTTCTGCTGAGGGGCTGACGGGGAAGATAGCCACGTCGATGTCACGCAGATCTTCTGAAAGTTTGAAAGCGGCCTTGTGGTCGTTGTACCACTGCTTCATCTCTTTCTCGCTCACACTCGGCACCACGTCGTTGAAGGCGGGAGCATAGGGGTTCAGCACGGCGAAAGAAGCCATGGTGCTCTTGTTGCTCTTGGACAGTTGCTCAGCCATCTTGTCGGAGAAATAAAGCGCACCCTGTGCCATAGCATAGTAGTGCATTCTCTTGGCGTCGGTGATGTTGAAGCGCTGAACAGCCTTGTAGGCGTTGTACAGCTCAGTGGCACCTTCCACATCGCGGTAATCCTCGATATTGGAAATGATGCTCAACGCGTTTTCCACACCCACCTGGTCTGCCAGTTTGCTGACCATCTGGGCCAACAGCTGGTTGGGACGGTTGGTACGGAGACTGGCAATCATCTCGTCAGTAGCAGCCTCAATCATTTCGCTTGAGTACTGCAAGCCTAACTTGTTCAATTGCTCGTCTAATAATTTGCTCTCTACCAAGTTGTTCCACGTAAGTTCGTGAACCTGATAGTTCTCAGTCTCTTCTAATGTCTGCTTGTCATAAAGCAGTTTCCACAGAGCGGAATTCTCTTCGTATTCTCTGCTGTACTGATCATTGAGTTTCTCTCCGTTGACACTCGCCATGGTGTATTTGTCGGAGAAAAGTGCTGTTAAATTGGTAAAATCGCCAACGATAAACGCAAGTAATGCGAAACCGATAATAATCATCAAAAGCACTCCATGCTTACGAATTGCGCCAATTGCTGCCATATTTTATTCGTGTTTAAGTTATAATTTTTTTTGAGGTGCAAAAATAGTGTTTTTTTTTTTACGATGATAGCTTTTTTGAAAGAAAAAAAATGTATTTTTGCAAACTTTTTTTGACCAACTATTATTAACGTAAAATTTTAAGAAAATGAAATCAGTGTCTATTAGCGGTTCTCTAAGAGAGAACGTAGGGAAACGAGATGCGAAAGCTCAGCGTGCTCAGGGCCTTGTGCCTTGCGTAATTTACGGTGGAAAACAGCAATATCAGTTTGTTGTTGACCAGCGTCAGTTCAAAGATCTGATCTATACTCCCGAAGTGAAGTATGCTCAGGTCGAATTCGATGGCAAGAAATTCAATGCTATCCTCCAGGAAGCACAGTTCCACCCCGTAACCGACAAATTGTTACATGTGGACTTCCTCGAAGTTGTTGAAAACAAACCTATTACTATTGATATTCCCGTGAAGGTGACCGGTACTTCTCCTGGTGTCCTCCGTGGTGGTAAACTGGCTAAGAAAGTCAGAAAACTGAAAGTAAGAGGTCTGCTCGAAAATGTTCCTGAATATATCGAGCTGTCTATCAATGGTTTGGAAATCAACGATTCTATCAGAGTTTCTGATGTGAATGTTCCCAACATTACCGTGGTGGACAATCCTGGCAAGATTCTGGTATCTGTATTGACTTCACGTAACGTGAGCGAAGCTACTACCGAAGAAGCTGCCGAATAATCATCGGAATTTTATTCCCCACTATAAGAGAGACGCAATTATTGTGTCTCTTTTTTGTTGCCCTACCACCAGATAGTTCAAAATTCAAAATTCAAAATTCAAAATCCATAATCCTGTAACCTTTCTAACCTTCTAACCTCTCTCATTAGCACATTAACTAATTTGCTAATTAACAAATTTGCTAATTCAAAAAAAAGTTGTATTTTTGCTGTTTGTACTTTCATATTTATATATATGGGCGCGAAACATTTTTTTCTGACCATCCTTCTGCTGGCACTGCTCCTTCCCGCTTGCAAGAAAGTGGAAAAATTTGCAGTGGAGCCGCATATCGAATTCGTCAGCCTGGAGCCTATTGACGAACCGGATAATGGGATGGATGTGCGCCTCACCTTCAAGTTCCAGGACGGAGACGGTGATATCGGTTTGGGCAATAACGATTTGCAATCCCCCTTCGACACTTCTTCTGTCTATTATTATAATTGCTTCATTACCTATTTTGAAAAACAAAATGGGGAGTTCGTCGAGGTTGAACTGCCTTCCACTTTGAATATGCGTATCCCACGGCTGAGCGATAATACACCGGAGTCTATTTCGGGTGAAATCTACCTCGACCTCTATGCCAACAATCCCTTCTCTCCTTTCGACACTATCCGTTACGAACTTTATATCGTTGACCGAGCCCTCCATCACAGCAACACCATCACTACTACAGAATATATCTCGAACTAATTAGCAAATTATAATAGAATTCAAAATTCAAAATTCATAATTCATAATCCCCTAACCCCTAATCCCTAATCACTATCCCCTAATCCCTATCCCCTAACCCCTTTCATTAGCACATTAGCACATTAACTAATTAGCACATTGAAATCATGACTGTTCACGAAACCATCATCGCCGCTTTGGCAGAAGACATCGGCAACGGAGACCACTCCTCGCTGGCTTGTATTGACCCCACTATCCAAGGACAAATGCGCCTGCTGGCGAAAGCCGACGGCATTGTCGCAGGTATCGACGTGGCACGCGAGGTGCTGCACTGCGTGGATCCCTCCATCACTATGGAGCAGTTCAAAAATGACGGAGACGAAATCCATAAGGGCGACGTGGTGTTCATCATCCGAGGCTCGTCACAGAAAATGCTGACCGCCGAGCGCACCCTGTTGAATTTCATGCAGCGGATGAGCGGTATCGCCACTACCGCCAGAACCTACGCCGATGTGGTGAAAGGCACCAAAACCCGTATCCTTGATACCCGCAAGACCACCCCGAATATGCGTGTCTTCGAGAAATACGCGGTCCAACTCGGCGGTTGCACCAACCATCGTTTCGGCTTGTTCGACATGGTGATGCTGAAAGATAATCATATCGATTTCGCCGGAGGCATCGAAAAAGCAATCGATACCACAAGAAAATATCTGAAAGACAATAATCTGGATCTGAAAATCGAAATAGAAACCCGCAACCTGGAAGAGGTAAAGCGTGTGATTGACCATGGCGGTGTGGACCGTATCATGCTCGACAATTTCACGCCGGCGTTGGTGAAAGAGGCAGTGAGCCTGATACAGGGCCGATACGAAACAGAGGCTTCCGGCAATATCACCCTCGACAATCTTCGCGAATATGCCGAGGCAGGGGTCGATTTCATCTCGGTGGGGGCGCTGACTCATCATATCGCCAGTTTGGATTTGAGTCTGAAAGTTTTCTAAATGACTTAATCATATATTGTAATGAAAAAGTGGCTTAAAGTATTGTTGATAATCCTGGCCAGCCTCGTCCTGTTGCTGGCTGTCCTGTCGCTTTGTATAGGTCCTATCGCCAAACCTATTTTGGAAAAACACAGCAAAGAGCTGTGCCATAGGGTAGTGACGATGGACAAGTTGCGGGTGAACCTTTTCACGGGCAGCGTGGGCATCTATGGTTTGCGGGCTTTGGAAGAGGATGACAGTACCCCCTTCATGAGTTTCAACTCCTTGAAAGTCAATATCGATATCTTGCCTTTGCTGGCCAAAAAAGTGCAATTGCGCTATATCAAGCTGGATGAACCGGTTATCAATGTGACCCAGGACGGTATGGTCTTCAATTTCTCGGATATTATCGAGTTCTACAGACCGGAGCATCCCGACACCACCCCCAGCAAGTGGTTGGTGGACTTGCGGCATATCGCCCTCACCAAGGGTAATATTTGCTATGCGGATTTGCAAATGAATAGTAGCCTTTGCATGAAGGACATCAATGTGGAGATTCCTCGTTTGTGCTTCGGCAGGGGCAACTCCGACGCGGCTTTGCGCTTGCTTTTTGAAAACGGCGGCGAACTGGATGTGAAGATGGCCTATGGTATGGACCAGACGGATTTCGTGATTTATATGAACTTGAAGGATTTCAATGTCGATCCGCTGGAGCCGTATCTGCGACAATGGATGAATTTCAAGGACCTGAAGGGCAAATTGTCGGCCAACCTTTCTGTGGAAGGCAAGATGAAGCATATTCTTGACCTTGATGCGAAAGGCAATCTGACCTTGCAGGATTTTGATTTGGATGTCGATAATTTCGATCATGTGGTGACGATGGACCGCTTGAGTGTGGATGTGGAGCGACTGAATCTGGAAAAGAAAATATACTATGTTGAGAAGATAGAATTCGATGCGCTGAAACTTAATTTTGAAATCAACAAATACGGAAGCTCTTTCTCCACTTTGTTCCCCTCTGACTCTGTGCCTCAGCAGGAAGCTTCGGCCAAGGCCAAAAAACAGAAAGCAAAGAAACGTGACAAAAAAGCCAAGGCAATCGAAGCCGAGATTGTGGAATCAGAGAATCTTACAAGCAATAAACCGGCGGATATCAAACTGCAACATCTGGCGCTGAACGATTGTGAGGTGAATTTCACCGACCGTACGCTGAAAGAGGGGGTGATGACCTTGCCGGTGACCGATATTACGGTGGACGCCCATAATCTGTCTTCCACTACTCGCAGCAAGGCTTCCCTGTATGCCCATTTCGGCAAAACCGGAGAGTTCCACTGCAAGTGGGATGGATACCTGGCCAACAAGGGAAGTCAGGTCATCGATTTGGAAATCAAAGATCTGCAGATGCAGGAGTTGTCGCCGTATTGCCTGCACTATTTCGCTTACCCGATCTCCAAAGGTGTGCTGGTATATAAAGGCAAAACTACCATTCAGAACAAGATGCTCGACAGCAAGAATCATTTCGATATGTATAACCTTGTGGTGGAGAAGAAAAACAAGAATATTGATCCTGAATACAAGCTTCCGCTGCAAGCTGCCGCATACGTGCTTACTGACATGTCCGGCCGCGCCAAGATTGACCTGCCTGTGCAGGGTGATATCAGTAATCCGAAGTTTTCTTTCAAGAAGATTATTATCAAAGCTTTCTTTAATACCATCCTCAGAGTGGCCGCTTCCCCGGTGGATATGATTATCCAGGCCTGTCGTGCCAATGCCGACGCATTCAAGGATTTGGCGCTCGACCTGGACCAGGAAACCTTTACCTCTCGCCAATATGACCAGTTCAATGCCATTTGCGAGGTGATGAAGGACAAACCTGAATTGGCAGTGGTGGTTACGCCGTCGTTCAATATGGCCAATTATTACCAGAGTGGGGACGAGAGTAACAATCAGCAGACCATGCAGAAGTATGAACGGCTACAGTCGATGGTACATGCCCATTTTGGGCAGTATGGCATCACGCCGAATCGTATAGAGTTTACCAAAAATGTGGGCAAGAAATATGCTGCCAAAGGCAAGGTGCTGATGAGTTTTGATATCCGTACACCTGGTATGGACGATGTGGAAGGTATGGAAGCCGCTGAGGAAGCCTTCGAAGAGGAAAACGCTGCCAACCAGGAATAAATACATATATAATGTTGTAGGGCTGTCACACATTGGCAGCCTGATATAATGGGAAATGGAAAATAAATACTGGTATCAGAGACTTAAAGACTGGGCCGAGACCTTGGTGTTGCCGGGCTTCCAACGTATGCCTTTCCTCACCGTCATGCGTCTTTTCGGCAAGTCTTTGGTGAAAGGTATCCTCTTTCAGCGCGCCGCCGCCATGACCTACCGCTTCTTCATCGCATGCATTCCCATAGCAATGGCGCTGGTCTCCATCCTCTCTTTCATGGGTGAGTCGATGAAGAAACATGTGTTGAACGCGTTCGGTTATGTGATACCTCATTATGCCAAACCAGTGGCAAATCACATGATTAGCGAGGTGCTGTCGCGTCAAAACAATTCCTTGGTATGGATTTTTCTGGCCATGGGCTTGTATTTCGCGGTCATCGCTATCAATTCTTTCCTCAATTCCTTGCGTTCGTCCTATTACGAAGTGCCTACCAGGAATCTGTTCAAACAGCTGTTCATCAGCTTGCAGATTTTCTTCATCTTCATAGCCATGGTGTGTATCATCATCATGATTTTTGTGTTTACCTCCAGATTGATCAGATATATTGATGAATATACCCTGCGGAATGTGGTGTTGTATTCCAACGCGGTGTCGGTACTGCGATGGTTGCTCGTTTTTGCCGCCATCTATCTGCTGATTTCCACCTTGTATTATTTTGTGCCAGCCGATAAGACCAACTACCGTTTTTTCTCGGCAGGCTCTTCTGTGGCAACCTTTCTTTTGGTGCTTTTGTTGGCGGTGGTCGATTTCTATTTCTCTGATTTCGCGGATTATAACTTTATCTATGGTTCCATGGGGGCCTTGATTACGGTGCTATTGTGGATTTACTGGGACGCCATCATCATCCTGGCGTGTTTCGACCTGAATGTGAGTGTGGCCGAGGCCAAGAAAAGTGTGAACCTATATAATAATATTGTAAAGAGTCAAGATGAAAATTAAAGAAGTATTGCAGTTTTTGGAAAGCAAATTCCCCTTGCAGTGGCAGGAGGATTTTGACAATAGCGGCATGCAGTGCGGCGACAAGGAACAGGAAATTACCGGAGCAGTGGTCTGTTTTGAGTTCTCGGATGCCGTTCTTGAAGAGGCTATCCAGTTGAAAGCCAATCTGATTGTGGCCCATCATCCTCTGATTTTCGGCAATGGATTGAAAAAAATCGAGCCGACTGACAGGGTGGGGCGGATGGTGTGCAAGGCTATCGAAAACAGACTGGTGCTCTATTCCATGCATACCAATGTGGACAGTGGAGTAGGGGGCGGCAATGACGCTTTTGCCCAGAAACTGAAATTGCAAAATGCCCGTGTCCTCGATCCCAAAACCGTTGAGGGTGAGTATAGTGGCATGGTGGGACTCGGAAAGGTCGGTGAACTGCCTCAGGCCATGAGTGTTGCTGATTTTGTCGCCTATGTGAAAGACTGCCTCGGCCTACAGGTGGTGAAGTATGCGGGTGACATCCATCGCCCCGTCAAAACTGTGGCGGTGTGTGGCGGTGCGGGTTCCTCCCTCATCCGCCAGGCCATGCGCTCGGGTGCCGATGCTTATGTGACTGGCGATGTGCGCTATCATGATTTTTTTATTCCTGATAATCAGATGCTTATCGTCGATGTGGGGCATTTTGAAGGAGAACATTTTATTAAAGATATTTTGTATGCTGAGCTAAAAGAAAATTTTAGTAATTTTGCAATCCATTTTTCTAAAATGGATAAATTCGATATTTTGTACGCATAGTATTGATAATCAATATAATAAAATATACAATATGGCAACAAAGAAAGTCGTTAAAGATGCAGAAAAAACAAGCGAAACTCCCGTAACCGCTAAGAAAACTGCAACGAAAAAGACCAAAAAGGAAACTCAGGTAGAAGAAACGGAAAAAGAGGAGAAAAAATCTGCCGCAAAGAAATCCGCGGTGAAAAAAACAGTGTCTAAGGCTGAAAAGGCCGCAGAGACTCCTGCCGCTGAGAAAAACAAACCCGTGATGATTGAGACCCATTCTGAGGACAGTGTTGCCGAAACTGTTGAGGATATTTCTATTGCGCAGAAATTGCTGTCTCTCTATAACTTGCAGCAGATTATGTCGCAAATTGACCGTATCCGTGTGATCAGAGGCGAGCTGCCTGATGAAATCCGTGACTTGGAAGACGCTCACGAAGGTATGCAGACCCGTATCAATAAGTATCAGGAGGATATCGAAAACCTGAATACGAAGATCGCTGAGGAAAACACCAAGATGCAGGATGCTGTGGTGGCCATCAAGAAATATGAGGAACAGCAGAACAATGTGCGCAACAACCGTGAGTATGAATCCTTGGCCAAGGAAATCGAATACCAGAAACTGGAGATTCAGGTGGCCGAGAAACATAAAGGCAAACATCAGGTGGAGATTGCCACAAAGACTGAGGAGATTGCAGGCTTCGAGGAAAAACTGAAAGAATACGAGGAAGTGCTGGCCCAGAAGAAGAGCGAATTGGACGATATTATCGCTGATACTGAGAAAGAAGAGAAAGAATTGATGGAAAAAGCCGAGGTTTTGAAGGCAAAAGTCGATGAACGCCTCCTCACCGCTTTCGAACGTATTCGTAGAAATGTTCGTAACGGTCTGGCTATCGTACAGATAGAGCGTAATGCCTGCGGTGGTTGCTTCAGCACCATCCCGCCTCAGCGCCAATTGGATATCCGTTTGCATAAGAAAATCATTGTGTGTGAGGCATGTAGCCGTATTTTTATCGACCATCAGTTGGTTGAATCACAGGGCCAAACGGAGGAATAAATTGCCCGTTTTTTGCTTTGGCACAAGATATTTCTTGTGATAAAAAAAGCAAAATAAATACTTAAAAAAACTTCAAATAGTTAATGAAATCTCGATTGCATTAACTATTTTTTTTTTTTTTTCTGAAAAATGTTGTTTGTAAAAGAAAAAGTTGTATTTTTGCAGTTTATATAGTAATTGTTGAAAACTAGTAAGTTTTAACTTGTTGGAAGAGGGGAAAATGATTTATTGACTTTGATGATGTGCCAGAAGGAGCGGCGAAGGGATGTTGTTAAATGTTGACTTTATCATGAGATTAAAAAACTGCGACTACATTGATCTGAAAAAAACTCTGAAAAAAATACTACTGTGCATAAGTGTCTTATTGTCATTGTTTATGACAAATGCACAGACGGATTCTCCGAGAAAATTTGCCCATGGCTTCAGTATGGCCACGAGGGATGCGAGTAATATTAGTTATTCTCTGGGCCAGCCTTTTGCCAAGCAGCTGGAGTCTCCTTCGTATTCTGTTGCCGAAGGGGTGATGCAGGCACAGCTCATCAGGCATGACATGTATCTGGCAGGTTTGCAAAATGACTCACTTGCCGTCAGTCCTACCCATGTGCAGGACACTTCCGGTTTCTTTATCGGCTACGCAGGCATCGAAAAGATGTTTAACGGACGAATTATCAGGGTGTTCCCAGAGGGACATTATGATTCAACTTCCACAAGTACAGGTCACTACAGCTGGAAGGCGACTTTCAATTACGATAGTTTGACCACCTTGGTCATGGATATCTGGTCCATTTACGAATTGTTTGACACCTTGTACCTCGATTCTGTGGAAATCTTGACGGATTATGCACACAATGTGTTGCTGATTCCCGACAGCATTGACCAGCCTTTACATGGTGGTCCCAATACCTATATGCTGAAAACGACAGGACATTATGGGGATAGTATCCGCCATTTCTATGTGAACTTGTGCGGTGGTCTGGTAGCCGACGCTGATGGAAATAAGTATTCTTCCCTTTATGTTGGCGAGCCCCCTGGAAAATACTGTTGGACCAAGTCCAACCTGAAAACGACGACTTATGTCACGGGAGGCCATGTGCCGAACATGATATACAATGGCGGAGTCCATACTAACGAGGAGGAGAATTTGGCTATTTATGGCCGCCTCTATAACTGGTATGCGGCAGTGAATCTGCCTGCAGGAAGTCCTGATGATCCACCAACTAATGTCAATGGTGGTTTTGTGACGGGCCTTTGTCCCGCAGGCTGGCATATTCCGGATTCGGCTAACATGCACAGCCTCAATAGTATCAACAGTTTTGATTTGATGTCTGATATTCTATGGATAATTCCAGGTAACGATACGGGAGCTGGTTTTTATGCCCTGCCGGCAGGTTTCTATAACGGTACCAGCGGCCGCTTCGAAAACATGTGGGGTGAAACTCATTTTTGGAGCTGCGTCCGCCGCGGTGTCGATTTGGGCTGGGTGTGCTCGCTGGTGTTCGGATGTAACTATTTCATAGAAGAAGAATTATACGTGGAGAATGGCCTGAGTGTACGCTGCGTGAAGAACCAGGTATACGATGAAAACGGCTATGAACTGAACGATTAATCATTGATTTCTATAACCAACTCATAGGTAATGAAAAAATTTTTATTGCTTTTTTTCATGTTTGTGCTGGCCATGACAGCTATGGCACAAAGAACACAGAAAATTACGTATCAGGCGGTGGTTCGCGACGCAGCCAACCGTCTGGTGGTCTATACACCCGTCAGAGTGGATGTGACCATCACGTCTTCAACAGGAAGTTATTTCGAAAGCCTGAGAGACACCACCAATGCGAATGGTTTGATGTCCGTGGAAATCGGTGGCAATCCCGGTTTTGAGGACATTGACTGGGTGGAAGCTGTCATTAAGACGGTGATTACCATCAACGGGGGAGAGACGGTGACCGATGAGGTGACCGTGACGGCCGTGCCGTTCGCACTGCAGGCCAGCTATGCCACGAATGTGAGCCCCACGGCCCCGACCATCGTGGCGGTATATAACCAGATACAAGCCGACAGTCTGGCTCTGGCGAACCAAATTGCGGCAGAAAGGGCCCATTTGGATGATACCTTGAGCCACTACCTGATGGAAGAAGTCCAAGTCTTGCGCATCAGCAACGACACCATCTACCTCACTGGCGGCAGCTTCGTGAAACTGCCTGCCGGCTTCAGCGGCGACTATAACGACCTGGTCAACAAACCGACCAACGTCAGTGCCTTCAACAACGATGCTGGCTACTTGACCAGCGATAGTGCGGTGATTGTGAACCTGAACACAAATGTCACGAACTTACAAGGTGATGTGACGAACCTGCAGGGCGATGTCACTAATCTGCAGAATGCGGACAATGCGTTGTCCTCCCGTATCACCACCGACAGCACCAACTTGGCTAACAACTACTATAATAAGACCGACCTTAATGACACTTTAAGACGTTATGCGACCTTAAAGACCTTAAACGACACCCTGAGCCATTACTTGATGCAAGAAGTTCAGGCGTTGCGTATCAGCAACGACACCATCTACCTCACTGGCGGCAGCTTCGTGAAACTCCCCGCCGGCTTCAGTGGAGATTACAATGATCTGACTCACAGACCTGACCTTTCAGTGTACGCCACGAATGTACGTCTCACCACGGACAGCGCAGCGTTGCATGATGCCCTCATCGACACGGCATCTCATATCCGCGCGGCAATCCCCACGGTGCCGACGAACGTTAGCG
>JAGBPS010000012.1 GCA_017633255.1 Bacteroidales bacterium | reverse complement strand
TAACCATCAACTACGGAACGCACAACGTGACCACCGTCACCGAGTGCGAAAGCTACACATGGACAGCAGGAACTGGTCTGACCTACACCGAAAGCGGCACCTACATCTATCATTACAACAATAGCAGCGATTGCCCCAGTGCCGACACACTGCACCTCACCATCCATAATGGTACACACAACGCAACCTCCGTCACCGAGTGTGAAAGCTACACATGGACAGCAGGTACAGGACAGACCTACACCGAAAGCGGCACCTACATTCACTATTACAACAATAGTGACGAATGCCCCAGCACCGACACCCTGCACCTAACCATCAACTACGGAACGCACAACGTGACCACCGTCACCGAGTGTGAAAGCTACACCTGGGCTGAAGGAACTGGCCAAACCTATACCGAAAGCGGTACTTATATCCACTACTACAACAATAGCTATGATTGTCCCAGTGCAGACACCCTGCATTTGACCATCCTCAACGGCACGCACAACGTGACCAGCATCACCGAGTGCGAAAGCTACACCTGGACAGCAGGAACGGGACTGACTTACAGCGAAAGCGGAACATACGTCCATTACTACAATAATGGTGACGGTTGTCCCAGCACCGACACCCTGCATCTGACCATCCTCAACGGCACGCACAACGTGACCACCGTCACTGAGTGCGAAAGCTACACCTGGACAGAAGGAACGGGCCAGACCTACACTGAAAGCGGTACTTATATCCACCACTACAACAATGGCGACGGTTGCCCCAGCGCCGACACCCTATATCTGACCATCACGACCGTCAGTATCAATGAATATAATTCATTGTCAGGCCTCCACATCTTCGTTTACCCCAACCCTGCACACGACGTGGTCAATATAAAAGTGGACGACGAATTCACCCACCTCACCAATGCTGACATTTACGATGCCACCGGCCGAAGAGTCAAAACGTTGAGATGGGCAGAAGCCAACTCCACCCAGCAGGTCAACATGCAAGAATTTGCCCCTGGCCTCTACTTTATCCAACTGTTTAACGACAAGCAGAGCCTTGGAATCCACAAAATTATCAAGCAATAATAACAAGTCTTGACTCTCCTTTGGGGAGTTCAGACTTTCCGGAAAAGAAAAATCCCATTCCATCTTATCGATAGAATGGGATTTTTTTGTGATCAATTTAATACGGATTAGTACTCATCCTCATGGAAGAAAAAGTCATCCTTGGTGGGATAGTCCGGCCAGAGGTCTTCAATATTGTCATAAATCTCGCCCTCATCCTCTATCTCGTTAAGGTTTTCAATCACTTCCATAGGAGCTCCCGAACGAAGGGCAAAATCAATCAATTCCTTCTTGGTTGCCGGCCACGGAGCATCCTCCAATTTTGTGGCTAATTCAAGTGTCCAATACATAATCTGTCCTCCTTTTTTTGTGGCGGCAAAAGTACTCTTTTTTTATAAAATAAGCACTTTTCATATTAATTTTTTCACCTTTATTTCCAACGAGTTACAGAAAAGCCCGTTTTCTTGTGACAAAAACAGGCTTAAATAAAGAAATTATCGGAAGACATTTTGCGCGACCAAAAGTCCCTTAATCACGAACACAACGCACCGCCATGGCATTACCTTTGTAAGGGGCATACATATAAGTAACAGCACTATAATAGTCTAACTCAAAGTCATACGCATACATCTCCCAACCCGGGATCGCCGATTGCGTGCAACTCCAGAAATAGGCGTCTTTCGTGAAATTATTGTTCACGGAAATATCCCCACGACCAGCCGGATAAGCGGAAAAATGAGTAGCGTTATTGTTGTACTGATTATTCCCTACGGCGCATGTCTTACTAGCTTCCTTCCATCCGGAGGTTGAAGCCATGGCTTTGGCGACATTATATCTATCGCCATTGCACTGGTACTCACTTTGCATTCCTATGAAGGTCGTCAGCTGTTCCCACTCCGCCCTACTTGGCACATGCCAACCATACGGACAAACACCCTGTATCCCGCTGGGATTGCTCGAACTACTGTTGGCACCATGCATCACAGCGGGCCAATTATACAGGTATCCATATTGTTCCACGTATGCCCCATTCCCATTTGGAACAAATCTCAAAGGAACTGTATCTGTCCTGTCCTCATCCATAACACCAACAGGTATCTCTTCTCCATTCGAATAGCGCGTTGTCTTCAGGTTCTGAATCATCCAGAACTTGTTGCCAATTAATACCGCATCATAAGAATGTCCATCCACATCCACCACGGCATTGTAGATGACATCCCCCGATTGAGGCACAGACTGGCCTCCCGATGGTGATGGATTTGGAGCGGCTACCTGTTCTTTCTCCTTTTGGCAGGAGCAAAAAAGCAGGAAAAAAATCATGATGACACAACATGACAAGTGTCTGATGATAAAAAAAGTTTTTGTTTTCATGGTGATTTGTTTTATGATTATTTCCAGTAAGTTTCAGGAATATTGTTTTTCTTATGGCAAAACTGAGCCAAAGTAAAGAAATAGTCTGAAAGTCTGTTTACAATCTTCAAAAGAGGTGCGTATGCCTCATTCTCATCGGAGATTTTCACAATCAGTCGCTCGGCCCTGCGACATACCGTGCGGCACACGTGGATATGAGCAATCAGCATGGACCCTTGCGGCAAAATAAAGCCCTTGAAAGGCTCCAACTCGGCACTCATGCGGTCAATCTCCGACTCGATTTGCTGCAACAAGCCCGCAAAATCCACATTAGGCCAGTATTTGCTCCAGTTCTGCGTCTCCGTGGCCAACATGCCCCCCACCACGAAAAGCATCCGCTGGATATCAGTCAAAAACGGCTCCTGTTCCTCGGCAATAACCAAGCCTATATTGGAATTCAGCTCGTCAATAGTACCGTACGCCTCCAGCAAGGTGTCGTATTTTTTTACTCTTTTTCCTCCTACTAATGAGGTTTCTCCTTTGTCTCCGGTTTTGGTGTAGATTTTCATAGTTTAATGTTTTATGTTTAGTGTTTTTTTGCTGTGAGCTGTGAGTTGTGAGCTGTGAGGTTGGGGTTAGAATTCAAAATTAAAAGTTCAAATGATTAATGTTTAGTGTTTAGTTCTTAGTTCTTAATTCTTAACTACCAACTCCTCATCCGTCAGGGTCTCCAAAAAAGCTTTCAAATCAGCAATTTGCGATGGAGTGAGCAACACTCCACCATCGTTCACATGATGCATCAAGGGACTTACGTAAGGCGAGTTTTTCTGTCCAGTATTGTAAAACTCCAGCACCTCGTCCAAAGTCTTGAAACGCCCGTCGTGCATATAAGGCGCTGAAACCGCAATATTGCGCAAGGTCGGCGCCTTGTATGCCCCATGGTCCATCACATTGCCAGTGACCGAAAAACGGTCGGACGGGTCATTGAACACATTATCCAAAGCATTGTTATAGCACAAGTTTGTGGTAAACAACGGCGTTCCGCCCCCGCCATGGCAATGAAAGCAGTCCGCCCCCTCCTCGGTAGTAAAAAGCACATAGCCATTGAGTTCCTGCGGAGTCAGTTGCTCCGTTCCCTGTAAGTATTTGTCAAACTTGGAATTAGCACTGATCAAAGTCCGCACATACTGGGCAATGGACTTGGCAATGCGGTCAATGGTCACCTCTGGGGTTCCGAATGCCTTCTCAAACATCGGAGGATAGGTACTATTCGACTGGATAGCCGCCACCACCCTGCCATAATCGCTGTTCATCTCCGTAGGGTCGGTAAAAGTGGCTAACACAATATCTTCCAGACTGGTAGTAGCGCCATTCCACAAATAGCCATTACTGTTGAACACCAAATTCACCAAGGGCAACGGCACATGATGTGTGGGCTGTCCCGACAAGCCAACAGGCTGACCACCAGGGAAGCGTGGATTGTCTGTTCCTATGTCATAGCTATGCTGAGGGTTATGGCAAGTGGCGCAACTCATCATCTGGGCTTCATCACTGCCTGTATAACCGCACAAGTGTCCATCGTGAAAAAGCTTCTGACCCAAAGCCACCCCCTCCACCGTCATGGGATTATCGGAAGGAATGTTCAACTGCGTGGGAAAATGCCGCGGAATCTGGATTTCGTAAGGTGTAGCTTTGAATTCAGGCTTCTTGCAGGAAACCAGTGTAAAGAGTATTAGACAAGAGAAAAAAAACTGATATGCTTTGAGCCATGAGCTGTGAGTCGTGAGCCGTGAGCCGAATAATTCACAGACAATCAAACACAGACTACAGAACATTATAAATTGGCACATTAGCACATTTTTAATGAAAGTTTCAACTTTCAGTTTTCAGTTTTCAACTATCAACTATCAGAACAGGCTCAACTGTTCCCCTTTGTCATCTCCCTTGGGATGATCATCCTTGGGTGCAGTTTGCGACTCATCCACATTGTCGTAAATTTCCTTCGCCACCTGCATGTCAATATCGTCCATCACTTCTTCTGCCTCAACCTCTTCAACTTCAGCAACTTCCTCTTCTTCCTCCGGTTCATCGTAAGGCAGCGGATCTATAAACTTCACATTCTTGATAGTACCGAAATTCAAACGCTTACCCTTGGCTTTCACACCCATCACCTCCACAAATTCGGCACAGTTAACAATCTCATGCTCAAGCTCTTTCGGATTCTTCTTGAAATAAGTCACCTCAATCTGCGGCAGATAATCAATGCTCACCCCAACCAACTTCACATATTTCTCCTGCGGAATAAACTCTATCTTCTTGGGCGTGTTATCCGGATTGAAACGCTTGATGGTATATTTGTCCTCCTTGCTGTGATAATACACCGCTGTTAGAATCCTATTTTTATTGAATTTCTTGATAATCAATAAATTATCTTCAAAATGAGTAGATAAATCGAAACCGACAATCTTGTAATAGCCTTCACCATAAACCGTCAGGATCTTGTCATCTTCCTTGAAAGAGCCCAAGAGCACGCCACGCTCCTCAGTATTGAGACGGGTTACAATATCATCAAAATAGATATTGATAGCAGACAGGGTGGAAACGCCTTTCTGACACAATTCGACCTTACGCACCGGATTGCGAGACAAGATGTTACCCATAGAAGCACGGCCTTTGATAGCCAAGGTGGAGAAGTCAAAATCAAACTGCAATTTCTTCAGTTTTGCTTTCTGCTTCAGGAACACACGCACCTTTTCGGCCTCACCATTAGGATTGGAGGTGAGGTACAGCACTTTGCTACCCTGCTTGCCCTTGGTGAGCACATACTCCTTGTCACGGGTCACACCGCCAATGGCGAAACGCTTCACCATGGCCGTGCCGAACAAACCGTCGGAGTAAATCATATTGTAGATGGTTCGGTCGTCATTTCTCTTAAACACCTCTACCAGAATGATATCCTTGCCGAAGAACTGCTTGTCGCTGACCTTGCTGACGGTAAACGTGCCGTTCTCCTTGAAGACAATCACCTCGTCTATATCGGAGCAGTCGCACACATACTCCACATTCTCATCACGTTTGAGGGCAGTCCCCACAAAGCCTTCCACACGGTCCACATACAGTTTCTGGTTGGCCACTGCCACTGTCGCCGCCACAATATTGTCGAAATTACGGATTTCAGTCTTACGTTCACGACCTTTTCCGTATTTCTTCTTCAGCTGTTTGAAATAATTGATGGCATAATCAATCAGATGTTCCAGATGATTCTTTACTTCATCGATATTTGCCTCAATATCAGCGATCTTATCTGTAGCTTCCTTGATATCGAACTTGGAAATCTTCCTGACCGGTTTCTCGCACAAATGGAGCACATCCTCACGGGTAATTTCCTTAACAAAGAGTTTGCGATAGGGATTGAACGCTTTTTCGATAGCACTGATTTGGTCGTCCCAGCTGGGAGCGTCCTTCTCCAACTGTTTGTACAGACCCTTCTCGAAGAAAATCTTCTCCAGTGAAATCTTATGCCACTGGTCGCCCAGCTCTTCCAATGCGATTTCCAGCTCACGGCGCAGCAAATTGACCGTATTGTTAGTGTTGATACGCAGAATCTCCTTCACGGACATCACGCAAGGCTTGCCATTGAAGATCACGCAGGCATTCGGCGAATATGACATGCTGCAATCCGTGAACGCATAGAGTGCATCAATAGTCTGGTCAGGAGATACACCGGGATAAAGATGCAACAAAATCTCGGCCTGGCTGGCGGTATTATCGTCTATCTTCTTGATTTTCAGCTTGCCTTTTTCAATCTGAGGAGTGATAGACTGAATCAAGTCGGTAGTGTTGGTACCGTATGGTATTTCTGTGATTACCAGCGTTTTCTTATCCACGATGGAAATCTTGGCACGGTTCAGAATCTTGCCGTTGACCCCTTCGTTGTACTTGTTCACATCCACGTAGCCGCCAGTAGGAAAATCAGGATAAATCTCAAAATCCTTGCCCTCCAGAATGGCAACGGATGCATCTAGCAATTCATTGAAATTATGCGGCAGAATCTTAGTGGCGATACTCACGCCGATACCTTCCGTGCCCTGTGCCAGCAGCAAAGGGAACTTCACAGGCAGGGTGACAGGTTCCTTGTTACGGCCATCATACGACAGCTGCCATTCGGTGGTTTTATGATTGAAAACCACATCGATAGCGAACTTCGACAGTCGCGCCTCGATATAACGGGGAGCTGCGGCCTCATCACCTGTCAGGATATTTCCCCAGTTACCCTGGGTGTCAATCAACAAGCCCTTCTGTCCCAACTGAACCAATGCGTCGCCAATGGAAGCATCGCCATGAGGGTGGTATTTCATGGTATTACCGATAATGTTAGCCACTTTGTTGTAGCGACCGTCCTCCAGTTCATCCATCGAATGCAGGATACGACGCTGCACGGGCTTCAAGCCGTCAATCACCTCAGGGATAGCACGGTTCAGGTTGACATACGAAGCGTAATCCAGAAAATAATTCTCGAAAATAGACCCCACATGAACCACGTTCATCATGGTACCTTTTTCTTCCTCCACTGCCTCGGAATTCAAATTCTCGTCTATGGTTTGCTCTTCTATGTTTTCGTTCTCTTCTGCCATGAGTACAATATTCTATATTTTACGTCTGCAAATATACGAATTTGCCATTGGCATTTCAAGTGCCTCAGAGGATTTTTCTACACTGTAAAATGTTAATACCGCTATGAGGTGTGAGCTATGAGGTGTGGGCTATGAGTTATGAGCTGTGAGATGTGAGGTGTGGTTTTTGGGTCTAGGGTTTAATGTTTAGAGTTTAGGGGTTAGAATTCAAAATTCGCACTAATCACTACTCCCTAATCCCTATACACTACAATTGGCACATTAGCACATTGTCTCATTAGCACATTTACTAATTTGCTAATTCTGTCCGTTCTTTTTCCGCATTTTCTTGATAATCAGCATGGCTACGATATAAGCCAGGGTGATGCCGATAATGCCTCCGATTTGGATGATGAACTTGTCTTCAATCTCCATAAAATGAACAGGCACGATATAGATGGCGTACAAAAGTATGAGTCTGAAAAAATGTTCCATAATTCTAGATTTAAGACCTTACATCCATAGCATTTCGCAACGCTCTGCCTATCAGCATGAAAGACAACACCAACATCATAATGGCGATACCTGGCACGATAGCCAAATAGGCATTGTCAATGACGATATAAGCGTAATTTTCCTTCATCATCATGCCCCAGGAAGGGGTCGGTGGCTGCACACCCAAGCCCAAGAAACTCAAGCCTGCCTCCATCAAAATAGCCGAGGAGAAATTGGAGGCGGCAATCACCACCACCGTGCCGAAAACATTGGGCAGGATGTGTTTGAAGATGATATGAAAACCATTGTAGCCCAATGCCTTGCCAGACTCCACAAAATCCTGCTCACGCAGACTGATGACTTGTCCGCGCACCACACGGGCCACATCCACCCACATAGTCAGGCCCATTGCCACGAAAATCTGCCAAAAGCCCTTGCCCAAAGCGAAACTGATGGCGATGACCAGCAAGAGAGTCGGTATCGACCATACCACATTGATGATATACATCAATATATCATCCACCTTGCCACGGTAATAGCCAGCCACAGCACCCACTAAAATACCGATAACGAGTGCAATAAACACAGAAATCAGTCCCACTGCCAAACTGATGCGGGTGCCCATCATCAGCTGGCTCAGCACATCACGCCCATAGCGGTCGGTACCCAAAAGGAAACGCTTGGTGACAACAGGCTGATCAGAACTCAGGTCCGCTAGCGCATAATACTGGACATCCCCACTTTCCTCATGACCATACAATTTCACCGCCAAGGAATCCCCCTGACGTTGATAAGAATGGATGGGTATGGTAGCGTAAAAGGCAGGCTGTCCGAACAACATCTTCGAGAATACATTGCGTTTCTCCACCTCCATGCTCTGTTTCACCTGCAGTAATTGCACCTGGAAGCCGGGCTTTTGCAAGGCAATTTCCAACTGCTGATGGTTGCAATATGGTGTGGAATCGGGCGTAATCAGATAGCCCAGCACGGCAATCACCACCATCAGCAGGATATAGCCCAGCGAAATCATACCCTGTCTCTCTTTCTTGAACCGTTGCCAGGTCAGTTCAGAAAGAGAGACGGACTTATAGTTTTTAGGTTTTCGCTTGAAAATACTCAAAATAGGGGTTAGGTTTTAGGTTTTAGGGAATAGAAATTAGGGGTTGGTATATGGAGTATTGAATTCAAAATTCAAAATTCAAATTGTTTAATGTTAATAGTTTAGTGTTTAAGGTTAATTGTCAACTGTCAACTGTCAACTGTCAACTACTAACACCTAACCACTATCCCCTAATCACTAACTAGCAGCGGTCGATGGCATTCAGGTCAGAGAAGGCCACTTTCAGACGTTCTACCACTGATTTTTCGCCTTCACGCAGGAATGCACGCGGATCATAGTATTTCTTGTTGGGCTTGTCCTCGCCTTCGGGGTTGCCGATCTGGCTTTGCAGATAAGCCTCGTTCTTCTTGTAGTAATTCATCACACCAGCCCAGAAAGCCCACTGGGTATCGGTATCGATATTCATCTTCACCACACCGTAATTGATAGCTTCCTTGATTTTCTCAGGCTCTGAACCGGAACCGCCGTGGAATACGAAATTCACAGGATTCTCTTCAGTATGATATTTTTCCTGAATATATTTCTGAGAATTATGCAGAATGATGGGCTCCAATTTCACGTTACCGGGTTTGTAAACACCGTGAACATTGCCGAAAGAAGCGGCGATGGTGAAATTCGGGCTGACTTTCATCAGTTCTTCGTAAGCGTAAGCCACATCTTCGGGCTGAGTATAAAGACGAGCGCTGTCCACACCAGTATTGTCCACACCGTCTTCCTCACCGCCAGTGATACCCAGCTCAATCTCCAAGGTCATGTCAATCTTAGCCATGCGGGCCAGATATTTCTTGCAGATTTCGATATTTTCTTTCAGCGGTTCCACTGAAAGGTCAAGCATGTGAGAGCTGAACAGCGGTTTACCATGCTGTGCGTAATATTTCTCGCCGGCATCCAACAGACCGTCAATCCAGGGCAACAGTTTCTTGGCAGCATGGTCGGTATGGATAATCACCGGAATACCGTACATTTCAGCCACTTGGTGAATGTGCATGGCACCGGAGATAGCGCCTTCGATGGCCACCTTCTCAGCATCATTGCTCAGCGACTTGCCAGCATAGAAATGGGCACCGCCGTTGGAGAACTGGATCATAACCGGGGAGTTAACAGCCTTGGCAGCTTCCAATACTGCATTGATGGAGTTAGTACCCACTACATTCACTGCGGGAAGCGCGAATTTCTCAGCTTTGGCGATTCTGAATATTTCCTGAACGTCTTTACCGACTGCAACGCCGGCTTTCACTTTTGATAATACTTTTTCTGACATAATGATTTATTTTTTGAACTTGAATATTACATACAAACAATCTGCAAAGATACACATTTTTTTAATGTGCCAATGAGACAATGTGCTAAAGGGTTAATTTTTTGGAGCTGTAGCCTCGGAAGAGGTAAGATATGCCATTCAGTCCGCTTTGTCGCATCCACCACATGATTTTTTGCATCGTCTATCGGATGTCACTTCCGCGGCAGTTATGCTTGGTGCTTCTAGGCAGGAACAGAGCGCACCTGCAGAGGAGATCGCAAATCTCTTCAGCACCAAACTTCGCCCATCTAAGTTTTAGAAATATTTTTTCGATAAATTTACAGTCATATAATATTTATTTGTATTTTTGCAGCAAATTTTTAGGTTAATATTTACATTAATTATAATTAAATATTATTATGGATACTATCGGAAATAACATTAACTTATTGACAGACTTCGGTTTCAAACGAATGTTCGGGACCGAACCATACAAGAAAAACCTCATTAGTTTTCTCAATGCTTTTATCAAACCTTATTTCGGTCCCGTCACCGACATCAACTACCGCAACACCGAACAGCTCGGTCTTTTGCCTAACGAAAAAAAAAACGAAATTTTTTCTGAAAAAATATGCTTTATTTTGGTAGATTTGACTAAATTTGCAGCGAAAATGAATTTCGGGCAGCTCACCGACGAAAGACGGAAATGGTGCTACGCCATCAAAAACATGTGGAGGATGACGGACACAGACATCCCCACTGAGGACAAGATCTTCCACGAGCTGTACGAGGATTGCAAAATATCAAAACTGAGCGAAATGGAAAAGAACGAGTACGAAAAAAGCATTTTGGAATATGACGATGTGAAGGATGCCATAGATTACCACAGCAGACTAGCAAAAGCTGAGGGTATTGCAGAAACGAAACGACAGATTGCAGCTGAAATGCTGAAAGCCGGCATTGACCTATACATCATCACTCAAACTACTGGTCTGACAGAAGAAGAAATCACAATGCTTAATAGCCAAAAATAATCCATCTCAGAAGATTCTTATCTCATGAGATATGTTAAACCTATTCCACTTCACAAAAAAGGAGGACATTCCTATCCTCCCTTAACCGTAAACTGTTAACTGTTAATTGTCAACTGTAAACTGCTTTTGCGGTCTGCTCTAATCACGTACACAACGAACCGAAAGGCCGTAGTGCTTGCCGTCGATGCTCCAGAACACGCCGGCGTCATCGAAGCCGAGATAGAGGCCGTAGGCGTAGTCATTGTACTCCGTAGCACTCTGGAATAAGGCAGCGTCGCCGAAACCGTTGTAGTTGCCTTTGTATAAGCCAGCGGGAAGGGCCGAGAAGCCAGTGGCATTATTCGTGCTTTGATTGTTGCCCACTGCACATGTATTGCTGCAACTACTCCATCCCGTAGTAGAGGCCAAAGCCTTGGCTATATTATCGCTGCTACTGCCACACTGGCACTCCGTCTGTCCACTCACATAATTAATCAGCTGTGTCCACTCCGCAACGCTTGGCACATGCCAGCCATTCGGACAGATACCTTGAACTCCACTGGGATTGGCACTACTTGACGAGGAATTGCGCATCACCGCCTTCCAGTTGTATAAATATCCATAGGTGGACACATTGGAAGAACTATTGTTCGGATAATAACGGTAAGCCGTCGTAGTAGAAGTGCTGCTACCCAATGCGATACTTGTTCCATTGGCATAATGCGTGGTGCGCAGATTCTGTTTCATCCAGCATTGGCTTCCAATTTGCACAGTGCTATAAGTATTACCATCATAATCTGTAACTGTACTGGGACAATTGGATGACGTCGTAAAAGTCCGTTGCGCCCCATACGACGTACCCTGGCTGTTGGTGGCATACGCTTTTACATAATAGGTGGTGTTTGGTGACAGTCCTGTCATATTACTGGTAAAGCTACCTGTACCGCTACCATTAGGGGTATGGCTATTATATATTGTGGGATTCTGAAAAGTGCTCCAACATATACCACGAGCTGTTACTGTTGCGCCTCCATCAGCAGTCACATTGCCTCCGCATACGGCCGTCGTGGACGTAACGGAGCTCGGAGTATTGGTCGTAACAGTTGGCAGTACAACATTGCCTGTTCCTCCACCTGAGCCTGAACCACCACCATCATTCACATTGGCGAGGGTATTGACAAACCTTCTCGCACTCTGCTTCAGATTGGCAAAGTCACTTCCCAAGGAGGACGAACAGTCCAGAACAAGCATAATCAAGGCGCTATTCTTGTCCTCTGTAATTGTGGTTGAACTGGCCGGATTAAACTCGGTCTCCTTGTCCCACGCACCCGTACTGGTTTGTTTCCAAAGTTTTATCATGTTGATGTCCGATTGGGAAACACTGTTACCATTGGTGTAGGTCAAGTTCTCAAACAGAAATTGATAATATGCCCCTTGCAATGAGGAAGAGGCTATAGATGTCGCTCCCTGTGTAAAACCATAATAGGTTATATTGTCAAGTGTTCTGCTGTCACTGGAAGTACGGCGATACGTGGCCTGAATATACTTGGTTGAGCTTAACGCCGCATTCACATTGTCGAAAGTGAAACGCAACTGTTGACCTTCATCATAACCACCGGGCAGATTAACACCCAAATTCACAGAAGTTGAAACGGAATACAAACCGGTAGCAATCTCTGAAAAGCGCTGCATAGCCTCATTCATATTAGACACTTGAAAAACATTATTGTCACCACTTGCCAGTTTTCTCAATGTTTCCATAAACTGAGCCTCGTCGGAAACATCACCACCCTTCAAACCTATGCTATAAGCCGAAACATTCAAGCCATGTACCTGCTCGTACATGATTTTGTTATGCAAAGCCTCGCGATAATCACTTGTATTTTGATATCCTTCAGGATTATATTCACCATTTGCAAGGGAAATATTGTCCAAACCATCGGTGAAAGTCACCAAAGCCACATTCTTCAATTTAGGAGGTCTCGAATACTCCCTCATTTTCTTCAACGCAATATAATCCGCATAATACAATGCCGTACCATCACTTAATGCCAACTGATCAATAAAACCATTGAATTCCCCATAAGTTGAATTGTTCAAAATACCTATATTTTTGACATACAGCTGGTTGTTGAAGCCAATCACACCAAGATATATACCTTCTCCCATCTCATCGGAGGAGGCAGGTGTTTCTTCTTGAGGACGCTCTTTATGGCATGCAATCATAAGTATCACCGATGTTATCATCATCAAGAGTGCCAATATTTTCGCATTCTTTCGCATAACAGAACCCTTTATCCGTGCCGGGCGCAACCTTTTTTCTCGTGGCTCGAAGGAAGATTATACATAACAAAGAAAGTGGAGCCATCCATTTCTCGCATCCTCAGTGTAGGGCTTGGACTCCCCGTATGTAAGATACTTCGAAATGAGCCCCACCTGTTTGGCAATTACTCAATAATTAGGTGAGCTCTATTCTCGTTATCCGTACATACTTCTGTGAAGTGTCCAAGTTCACACTGACGGAAAAGCGAAAACGCGCTTTCTTATTGTCGCGGATTTCTCCCCGCAACAACAGGGCAAAAATACAAAATTAATTTAATATAATTCGTGTAAAAGGAAAAATTTGATAAAAACATATTTTTTCATCGGCTATGATGAGTCATTTCCGCAGTGAGCAAGTGTAATGCTTCGAAGCAGGTGTGTAACATACCGCGGAGGATATGCACGAGTTCCGCATCCCCCCAGACTGCACCTACGGTTTTGTCTAGGCTTAATAAGATGTCGCCTCTTCGAGGCTTAAATGGAACGGCTTCGCCGCAATATTGACGTCACTACCCCGGCCTTCGGCCACCTGTTGGAGGCTTTGCCTCCTTTCTCCTCCTCGCTCGGCAGAGCCCCAGCAAGCTGGGCTCTCCATTCGCTCGTTCGTCGAATCTAACAGAAGAGGAATTTAAACTCCCCTCAAGCACGAAGTGCGAGACTCCCCTCGAATGCGTAGCATAAGACTCCCCCCTTGACGCACACAGTGCGTCACTCCCCCTTCATATCTCTCAACGTCTCACCAAAATCAATCATCACATCAACTAATTTGCTAATTTACGAATTGACTAATTTGCTAATTAAAAAAATTTGTATCTTTGCACTTTTGTAGACATAAACAAAAACATACAATATTATGACCAACGTTATCGAAGAATTAAAGCAATCAGAAGCCTTATTGGAAGGCCATTTTCTTTTATCATCAGGAAGACACAGCAACCGTTACTGCCAGTGTGCCAAATTGTTACAGTACCCAGAACGTGCGGAGCGCGTGTTAGCCACCGTAGCCGAGCAGTTGAAGGGCAAAGAGATTGACATGGTAGTCGGTCCCGCCATGGGCGGCATCATCGTGGCCTACGAACTGGGCCGTCAGCTGGGTGTTCCCGCCATCTTCACCGAAAGAGAAGACGGCAAGATGACGCTGCGCCGTGGATTCGAGGTAAAACCCGGCCAGAAACTGCTGATCACCGAGGATGTGGTCACTACCGGCAAATCGTCATTGGAGACCATCGAAGTGCTCAAGAGCTACGGTGCCGAGGTGATTGGCATCGCCTGCATCGTGGACCGCAGCGCACAAGCCATCCCCTACCCCGTGTATGGCGCTGTGAAACTGGACATTGAGAGCTGGGAAGCTGACAACTGTCCTTTGTGCAAACAAGGACTGCCCTATGTGAAACCGGGCAGCCGCAAGTTCTAAACTATGGAAAACGACAACTTCATTGATTATGTGAAAATCTTCTTCCGTTCGGGTAACGGAGGGGCCGGCTCGGCGCACCTGTTGCGTACCGCCCATGACCCCAAAGCCGGCCCCGACGGTGGCGACGGCGGCCGCGGCGGTGACGTCATCCTGCGCGGCAACCGAAACCTCTGGACCCTGCTGCACCTGCGCTACACCAAGCATGTGATGGCAGAGGACGGCACCAACGGCCAAGGCAACCAATGCTTCGGCAAGAACGGCAAAACCGCCTATGTGGAAGTGCCTCTCGGCACCATTGTCAAAGATGCCGAAACCGACGAGTTTATCGGTGAGATTCTGGAAGACGGTCAGGAGTTTGTGGTGCTGCCCGGTGGCCGCGGCGGACAAGGCAATGTGCACTTCAAGACCGCCACTCGCCAAACCCCACGTTTTGCGCAGTCTGGCGAGCCGGGACAGGAAGGCTGGTTTATACTGGAACTTAAAGTACTGGCAGACATCGGATTGGTGGGATTTCCCAATGCCGGAAAATCCACTTTGATTTCCTCTTTGTCCAATGCCAGACCCAAAATCGCCGACTACCCCTTCACCACCCTCAAGCCCAATCTGGGCATGGTGGCTTATAGGGATTTCCAGTCCTTCGTCATCGCCGACATCCCCGGCATCATCGAGGGCGCTTCCGAGGGCAAAGGCATAGGTTTGCGTTTCCTGCGCCACATCGAGCGCAACGCCGCCCTGCTCTTTCTCGTGCCCTGCATTTCAGAAAACATCAAAAAAGAATACCAGATTTTGCTGAATGAGCTGAAAGCTTATAATGAGGAACTGATGGACAAAAAGCGTGTGCTGGCCATCACTAAATGCGACCTGATGCCTGAGGAGGAACTGAAGAAACTGGAGAAGAAAGTACCGAAGGACATACCCGTCATCTTCATCTCCGCCCATGCGCAGAAGAACTTGACACAACTGAAGGACAAGCTGTGGGAGATACTACACTAGAAACTGAAAGTTGAAAACTGAAAACTGAATAATGTGCTAATGGACCAATTGAATTAGCAAATTAAACGGAAAGTCAAACATATTGAAGAGAAATAACTATTAATTATCAATTGTTAATTATTAACTGTCATGGTTAAGCCATCAATACCTAAGGGAACAAGAGACTTTGCGCCAACCGAGATGATACGGCGCAACTATATTTTCGACACCATCAAGACCGTGTTCAAGAAGCACGCTTTTCTGCCAATTGAAACCCCCTCGATGGAAAACCTGTCCACCCTGATGGGCAAATACGGCGAAGAGGGCGACCGCTTGCTGTTCAAAGTACTGAATTCTGGCGATTTCAAACAAGGTGTTGATTTCGAGAACCTTAACAGCAATCAACTGACTTCCAAAATCTGTGAGAAAGGTCTGCGTTACGACCTCACCGTGCCCTTCGCCCGTTATGTGGTACAACATCAGGCCGAAATCTCATTTCCCTTCAAGCGTTACCAGATGCAGCCCGTATGGCGTGCCGACCGTCCGCAAAAAGGGCGCTACCGCGAGTTTTACCAGTGCGATGTGGACGTGATTGGCAGCACCAGCCTGCTCAACGAAGCCGAACTGATGCAGATTACCGATGAGATATTTAGCGCTTTCGGCATTCCTGTGGTCATCAAGATCAACAACCGCAAAATCCTTTCCGGCATTGCCGAAGTGGTAGGCGAAGCCGACAAGCTGACCGACATCTGCACCGCTATCGACAAGCTGGACAAGATTGGCAAGGAAAAGGTCTGCGAAGAACTGAAAGAACGCGGATTGAGCTGTGAGGCCATTGGCAAAATGGATCCGTTCTTCTGCTTCTGCGGCAGCAATGAAGAGAAACTGGCACAATTAGACAAAGTATTCGCCAACAGCGAGATAGGCCTGAAAGGATTGAGCGAGATCCGCCAGATGCTGGCCTACGCTGCCCAGATGGATATCAAGGCTGAAATCGAGCTCGACATCACCCTGGCCCGTGGTCTGAATTACTATACCGGCGCCATCTTCGAGGTCAAGGCACAGAACGTGTCCATCGGTAGCATCTCCGGTGGAGGACGCTACGACGACCTGACCGGCATCTTCGGACTGAAGAACATGTCAGGTGTGGGTATCTCCTACGGTGCCGAGCGTATCTACGACGTACTCAACGAGTTGAACCTCTTCCCCACCAACATCGACTCACCCATCAAGGCCCTGTTCATCAATTTCGGAGAGAAAGAAGAACTGTATGCCCTGAAAGGCCTGCAGGCACTACGTCAGGCAGGAATCGCCAGCGAACTGTATCCCGAAAAAGCCAAAATCGGCAAGCAGATGACCTACGCCAACGCCAAAGCCGTTCCTTTCGTCATCATGGCCGGTGCCGACGAGATAGCGGAAAATGTTTATACTCTGAAAGATATGAACAGCGGCGAACAACGAAAGCTGAGCATTGAGGAGATACGGGAGATTATTGCAGCTACGCTGTAAGGTTACAGGTTACAGGGTACAGAATTAAGAATTAAGAATTAAGAATTCAAAATTCAAATCTTTATTATTTAATGTTTAGAGGTTAAAGTATAAGAGGTTAACTGTCAACTGTCAACCCCTTAACACTAAAACCTAAACACTAAACTCAAAGCCCAAAGCTCATAGCCCAGAGCCCATAGCTCAATGCTCAAAACCCTCTCTCCTTCTAACCTTCTAACCACTAAATAAATAAAAAATGTCAGAAGAACCCATCATCAACAACGCCCCTGAGGGGAAAGGCAGCAGCCGACCTCCTAAATCCAAATGGACCCAATGGGCACGCAACCTGCTGGCCTGGCTAAAGAAGACCGTACGCATCCATGAGGATACGGACTACGAATCCACGGTAAGCAGCATCGGCAGCGCATTGGTTTTCAAGGGCGTCAATGTATGGATTCTCTTTTTTGCCATCATTGTAGCTTCTGTCGGCCTGAACGTCAACTCCACGGCTGTCATCATCGGCGCCATGTTGATTTCCCCGCTGATGGGCCCCATCATGGGCATTGGCTTGTCTATTGGCATCACTGACAAGGAGATGTTGCGCACCTCATTACGCAACCTGTTGGTCATGGTGATGATCAGCTTGGTGGCCTCCACGGCCTATTTCTTCCTGTCGCCCCTGGGTGATGCGCAATCCGAGTTACTGGCGCGTACCCGTCCCCCATCTTCGATGTGCTCATCGCCTTCTTTGGTGGCGCCGCCGGCATTGTAGCCACCTCGCGCAAATCGCAGCCTTTCACGGTCATTTCTGGTGTGGCCATCGCCACTGCCTTGATGCCGCCACTCTGCACCGCCGGCTACGGACTGGCCACAGCCCAGTTCAAATATTTCTTCGGGGCCTTCTATTTGTTCTTCATCAACTCTTTCTTCATTGCCCTTGCCACATTTTTGATTGTCAAATATTTACATTTTCCGCAAAAGAAATACTTAGACCCCGCAAGAGCCAAAAGGGTCAAGCAGTATATCACCGTTTTCTCTGTTATTGTAATTATTCCCAGCGTAATTATCGCCTTGCAAGTGGTGCAGGAAAGCTCTTTCAATGCCTCTGCGAACCATTTTATCACTGAAATACAGGAGTCTCCCTATTTTGAGCATGCCCAGCTCATTCATTCCAAGAAAGAATATAATTTCAAGCAACAAACCATCACCCTGTCGGTGGTTGGAAAAGAAATTACGCCTGACGAGATCGAACACATGCAGGTCCTGCTGCACACGCAATACGGACTGGGAAACGCCACATTGGTCATCAGACAGTCTGACCAATTCTATTCCATAAACGAAAATGAGGTGATAGAAAACATCTTGGAAAAGAAGGACAAACAAATTGAAGAGGCTCATCAACGTATCAAACAGTTGGAGGCGGATTTAGCAAAAATTAACGCTCACAACAAAGTAATACCTCAGGTGGCGAAGGAAATCGCCGTGCAATATCCCAGCCTCAAATCATTCGCAGTGGTGAACATGGTATATACCGACACTAAAACGTTAAAAACTGATACCATCCCCACCCTTTTCATCGAAAGCACCCAAAAACTCAGTCCCGAGCAGGAACAAAACCTGCTGAAATGGCTTCGTGTCCGCCTGGAACAGCCGAAATTGGTTTTGAAGTAGCACATTGGCAAATTAACGATTTAACACATTAAAAAAATGTGTATCTTTGCACTTTTATATATAAGTAATAATTATGACACCTGTCAATGTAGCTCCTTATATTCCGCAGCGTCCGCCAGTGTTGGTGGTGGACAGCTTCTCGGAGTGTAATAACTCATTGATAATCACAGAATACAATATTCCACAAGACCATATATTTGTGCAGGATGGGCATCTTGCTTCCGCAGGACTGATTGAAAACATTGCCCAAACTTGCGCCACCCGTATTGGCTGGCTGAACCGCAACAAACCTGTAAAAATCGGAGTAATCGGCAGCGTCAGCAATTTGGAGATATTCCGTTTACCATGCGTCGGTCAAAGCATAACCACCAGGGTGGACGTCCTGTCGGAAATATTTGAGGCCTCGATAGTCCATGCGGAAATCAAATGCGAAGGCAAGACCATCGCCCAATGTGATATGAAGGTGTTTGTGTCGGACCAAAATGTCGCTTCTGCATCGTGAGAAACAAACATTGCATATACCAAGAAAGTCACAGCATCGTAAGTCCTCTCGGCATTGGCAGTCTCGAGAATTTCGAAGCCATTGCCGCAGGGAACAGCCGCTTGCGTCTTTATCCTGACCACTGGGGAATTCCCGAGCCGTTTTTCGCCTCGTTATTTGACGAAAACACAGCTTTTTTACATCGCGTTTCCCGTCAGGGCAAGGCTCTCAGCCGTGTAGAATCCATTGCCATCACTGCCGCTGAGCAGGCCATTGAGCAGGCCGGCATCGACGCCTCAGCAGAAGAAGTGCTCTTTGTTCTCTCCACCACCAAAGGCAATGTGGAACTATTGGCGGAGCCGCACTGTGACGACCCGTCAGCGGTCTATCTCTGGCATTCCGCCCAAATGATTGCCGGACACTTCGGCAATCCTAACACCCCTATCGTGGTCAGTAATGCCTGCATCTCAGGTTGCGCCGCCCAGCTGACCGCCTTCAACATGCTTCAATACAGCGACAAATACAAGCATATCGTGGTCATCGGAGCCGAAGTGCTATCCAAGTTCATCATTTCCGGCTTCCAATCCTTCAAGGCCCTGTCGCCCGAACGCTGCAAACCCTTTGACGCCAACCGTTGCGGCTTGAATTTGGGCGAAGCCGCCGCCGCCATTGTATATGGACGCTGCGAGAACCCCGACACACTGCCCAACGACACAATCATCTTGGAAGCGGGTGCAATTTGCAATGATGCCAACCATATCTCAGGACCCTCACGCACAGGCGAAGGACTGCTGCGTGCTATCCATAGGACAACGGAAGGTTTTGACACCAAACGTATTGCCTTTATCAACGCCCATGGCACCGCTACCTTGTACAATGACGACATGGAATCGGTGGCCATCAACAGAGCGGGTTTGCAAGACATTCCTGTGAACAGCCTCAAAGGCTATTACGGCCATACCTTAGGTGCCGCCGGCGTAATGGAAGTGATACTTTCGTCCATCGCCCTGCAAAAGCATCGCATCCTTCCCAGCATGGGCAGCGAAAATCCCGGCACAGCCAATCCGCTGAACGTCTGCCTGCAACGCAGCACCACCGACGGTGATGCATTCCTGAAACTGATTTCCGGCTTCGGAGGCAGCAACGCTGCCCTTTTGTTCTCCCTTAAACAGGAGAAACAGGTTACAGGTGACAGATTACAGGTGACAGATGACAAGAAAAGAGGCTCAAACAGCTGGGAACAGATAGCAAAATATCATCTGACCCCTGCCCTCTGTAAGCTGAGCCCTAATATTGACGAGCAGCTGACACAGCAGTACCGCCATATCGGTATCAATTACCCCAAATTCTTCAAGATGGACCGACTGTGCAAAGCAGGATTTCTGGGAGCAGAAGTATTGCTGAAAGATCTCATTGACGATGAGAAAAAAAATGATGACTGGGGGATCATCCTGATGAACAGTGCCTCCTCGCTCGACAACGACCGGCGTTTCCAGCAAACCATTGCCGAAGACAATTACTTCCCCAGTCCGTCAATCTTTGTCTATACCTTGGCGAATATCGTGACGGGCGAAATCGCCATCCGCCACAAAATCGGTGGCGAGACTTCCTTCTATGTCATGCCGGAACTTGACGAGGAGCTGATGACAGAGCTGATTGTCCAATCCTTCAACGCCAACCCCCAACTGACCCACATTCTTTGTGGCTGGGTGAATGTGGACAGCGAAGAGTGTGAGGTGAGAATGTGGCTTTATAGACGGGGAGACGCTCACTGCGTGAGCTCGGGAAGACGGGAAGTCGATATCGTATAACCGAGCTCGCACAGCGAGCGTATATCCGAATGAGCATAGCGAATGACTCCCCGAGCGAATGAAATGAGCGACTAAACGAATAAACGATTAAAGAACAAACAACTAAAAAACACAACATGGAAGAATTAATCAACAAACTGAAAGAGGAAATCATTGACGTGTTGAATTTGGAAGGCATGAAGCCCGAGGATATTGATGAGAATGCGCCTTTGTTTGGCGAAGGCCTGGGTTTGGATTCTATTGACGCTTTGGAATTGATTGTACTGATGGAAAAGGAATACGGCATCAAGCTGAAAAATGCCAACGAAGGGAAAGAGATTTTCAAATCGGTACGTGTGATGGCTGAATATATCCACGAACACAAAACTAAATAATC
Source organism: Bacteroidales bacterium (assembly GCA_017633255.1). GTDB lineage: Bacteria > Bacteroidota > Bacteroidia > Bacteroidales > WCHB1-69 > RUG11690. The sequence goes on along the minus strand of JAGBPS010000012.1, from coordinate 10,344 downwards.
CATGACCAAGATTGTCGTCACCGGCATAGGCATTATATCCGCATTGGGAAACGGAAAGGAACAGACCTTAGAGGGACTGCGTGCCGGCAAAACGGCAGTCGGTCCCATACGGATGCTCAACACGAAGCACCATGAGCTGCCCGTCGGTGAAGTGGCGTTTTCGGACGAGGAACTGAAACAGCTCATCGGCATGTCCGCCGACACCGTTACCAACCGAACCACACTGCTGGCACGAGTGGCACTGAAAGAAGCCATTGCCGAAGCACAATTAAGGCCGTCTGACTCTGACGCAATCGTATTGATTTCCGGCAACACAGTCGGAGGCATGGAAAAAAGCGAGCAATACTATTGGGACTTCCAACAGAATGATAATCGAAACGAATACATTGGATTGCACGACTGCGGAGCCTGTACCGAGATGATTGCCGAAGAATTCTCAGGACATTTCAAGCTTACCAGCACCATCTCCACCGCCTGTTCTTCCGCCGCTAACGCGGTGATTTTGGGAGCGAACCTTATCAAAGACGGCACTGCGGAAATCGCGGTAGTCGGAGGCACCGAATGCCTGTCGAAATTCCACCTCAACGGCTTCAACACGCTGATGATTTTGGACAAGGAGCCCTGCAAACCCTTTGATGCCCAGCGCAACGGTTTGAATCTGGGAGAAGGAGCTGCCTATTTGGTTTTGGAGACTGAAGAGTCCGCCCTGCGCCGTAACGTGCCTATTCTTTGCGAGTTGAGCGGCTACGGCAACAGCTGCGACGCCTTCCACCAGACCGCCACCTCACCCAATGGCGAGGGTCCCTACCTGGCCATGTGCAAAGCTTTGCAAAACAGCGGTCTGTCAGCCAACGACATCGACTACATCAACGCCCATGGCACGGGTACTCCCAACAACGACGAGTGCGAAGGCTATGCCATGATGCGTATTTTTGGTGACAAGATGCCACCGATATCCTCCACAAAGGCTTACACAGGACACACCACCAGCGCCGCAGGCAGCGTGGAGAGTGTCATCAGCATTTTGGCGCTGAAACATCAATTTATACCAGCGAATCTTCACTACAGCAATCCTATAGAAGGACACAGCTTCAGACCCGTGACCGAAGTAAAGGAAAATGTGCCCTTGAAACATGTGCTGACCAACTCCTTCGGTTTCGGCGGCAATGACTCGTCGTGCATCTTTTCAGCTTACAGGGAACAGGGAACAGAAGACAGAATTCAAAATTCAGAATTCAACATTCAGAAAGCAGAGGAGACCGCTCATAGCTCACAACTCACAGCTCATAGCTCACGCTCGACTTACATCCGGGCAGCCTCGCAGATTTCACTACAGGCCCCGCTGAGCGAGCAATGGTTTGACGAGCCCGTGGTGCCTTCCTCACTCAACTGCGACAGCCAGGAGGCCAATTATAGCCAGTATATCAGCCCTATGGCGGCACGACGCATGGGTAAACTTTTCAAGCGCGCCATCGCCACGGCTGTGGATGTGTTACACAAAGGCGACTGCGAGCAGGTTGACGCCATCGTCACGGGCACTGGACTAGGCTGCATCGAAAACACTGAGAAGTTCCTGATCGCCATGCTTAATAATGACGAGGAATTGCTCTCCCCCACTCATTTTATGCAGTCCACCCACAACACTATCAGCTCTCAGATGGCACTGCATCTGAAATGCCATGGTTATAACTGCACCTACTCACACCGCGGCACCTCCTTCGACAGCGGTCTGCTGGATGTGCTCACCCAAATGCACCTCGGTGACATTCACAAAGCTTTGGTTTGCGGCCACGAAGAGATGACCCCCGAATACTTCAGGATGTTAGACCGAATCGGCTATTGGAAAAAAGAAGGCATTGATAAAGAAACTCTGCACCGCCACGACAGCAACGGCTCTTTCTCCGGCAGCTGCTCACTGAACCTGCTTTTGACCGACACCCCCGACGCCAACAATCTATGCGCTATACGTGGCATGGAGATGCTCTACAAGCCTGACTCACAGCAACTGGATTCGGCATTGCAGCGTTTACTGGCACAGAACGATCTGAACATCAACGACATTTCAACGATAGTAATGGGACTCAGTGGCGACCAGGCCAACGACGAAGTGTATCTGAACTTTGCCCACCAACAATGTCCCGATACACCTATTGTGTGGTACAAGCATCTGTTTGGCGAATCTTACTGTGCCTCGGCATTCGGCGTTTATACCAGCGCCATCATTCTTCAACGGCAGACTATCCCCAATCATTTGATTTATAAAGGAAAAGCAGCCGAAGACACCCCTATCAAGCACATTTTGGTTTATAATCATTTTCAAAATAAAGATCATTCCCTTATTCTGTTATCATCATGTTTGTATTAATCCTATTGGTTATCGTTCAGTCCATATTGTTAGTGGCCGCACAATCGCTGCTGAAGATTTCCGTGCAGCTGTTTGGTGATTTCTCATGGTCGTGGCAATATTTCAAGACCGTCTTCACCACCTGGCAGTTCGCCGCCTCCGGAGCCTGTGCGTTGGCAGCCATGCTGGTATGGATGTATGTGCTGAAACATTATCAGTTCAGCGTCGCCTACCCGTTGCTGTCCATCAGCTACATCATCGGGCTGTTCGCGGCATACTTCATCTTCCATGAAGCCGTTCCGCTCACCCGCTGGATCGGGGTTTGCATTGTGATGGTGGGAGTGTACCTTATAGCGAAGAGTTGAAAACTGAAAACTGAAAGTTAAAAATTAGGGGTTAGGGATTAGGGGTTAGGGATTAGGGGATAGAAATTAAGAATTAAGAATTAAAAACTAAGAATTAAGAGTTGAGAACTAAGAATTAAGGGGGAATTATATAGAGTTTAGGGTTTAATATCAATAAAAAAAATGCTGAAAACACATCGTACATCAATTATCATTATCATATTCTGTCTGTTGTCGAGCGTAACTTATGCGCAAAGCGGCAAAGAGGTAGCTGTCACCGGTGATCAATTCGGACAATTGTTAAAAGCTGTGGAGGATGCCCACGTGGCAATAAAGACCCTCAGCGCCGACTTCACCCAAGAGAATACCTCCTCTCTTTTCACAGACAAGGTGATACAAAAAGGCAAATTATTTTACAAATGGTCTGGACAACTTCTTCGGTGGGAATACACGTCTCCGAAACCCCTGACCTTGCTTTTCAATGATGACCAAGTGACGCTGCTGACCGACAAAGGGCCCATCAGCAATCCCAACAAAATGCTGAACGAGCTTGGGAAAATGATCATCAACACTATCAATGGCGGCAACATAACTGTCAACACGAACTTCAGAATCAACTATTTGAAAAACAGCCAAGACGGAAGCTATACCGCCATTCTCACCCCGATCAACAAAAAAATCAAAGCCAATTACAGTTCTATCCGTGTCATTCTGAACGGCAAAAGCTATCTGGCCGAGAAAGTCATTATGACCGAAAACAACGGCGATGTGACCACCATCACCTTTTCCAATATAAAAGTCAACACCAATCTGCCCGAAGGGATTTTCATCAAATAGACCATGCTACTTCAAGATTTCTTCAAAATAATCAATGCTGATATTGCTGACAATGAGGCTCTTGTTGAAGTGGAGTTGAATCCTCAACATGCTATCTTCCAAGGCCATTTTCCAGGACATCCCATCACCCCGGGAGTTTGTGTGACCCAGATGGCAGTGGACCTTTTCTCCCACATCCAGCACAAAGAATATGCCCTGACCAAAGCCAAAAGCGTCAAGTTCATCCATATTATCAAGCCCGAGGAAAACCCGCGTGTACATTACCAACTGAACTGGGAGCAAGTGGCTGAGAAACAGTATCAAATGAAAGCGCTGGTTTACCATGAAGACACCACCTTCGCCAAAATCAACATCACTGTTGAAACTGAAAGTTGAAAACTGAAAACTGAAAACTGATATAAACACTAAACAATAAACGGTAACCTTCTCACCTTCTAACCTTTCTAACCTTTCTAACCATTAACCCCCAATCACTAAACTCTAAACACTAATCCCTACCAATGAACTCCGAATCCACAAAATTAACATTCAAGCAGAACGCTGTATGTCTTGTTATACCAACGTATAACAATGGCAGAACCGTGGCTGATGTGGTTCGGAATGCGTTGGAATACTGTAAGGATATTATTGTGGTGAATGATGGTTCCACAGACGGAACGGACGAATTGCTGAAATCACTGCCGCAGGCGATGACAGTTATTACACATCACACCAACCTGGGCAAGGGCAAGGCATTGACCACCGGCTTCCGTGCGGCCATGGAACGAGGCTTCCACTATGCCATCACGATGGATGCTGACGGACAGCACTATGCCAGCGACCTGCCTGCATTTGCCGAGGCTCTGACCAAGCATAGCGACACGCTCATCGTGGGCAGTCGCCAGTTCGGCCTGCCCAATATGCCGCAAAAAAGCAGCTTCGCCAACAAGTTTTCCAACTTCTGGTTTACCGTGCAAACAGGCAAGAAACTACCTGATACCCAAACAGGCTACCGGCTTTACCCTTTGAGCAAGATGGGAAAAATGAAACTTTTGTCCAGCCGCTACGAAGCCGAACTGGCCTTGTTGGTCCGCTCTGCCTGGCGCGGCATCAACATCCTGCCAATTCCGATCAATGTGTATTACCCTCCGAAAGAAGAACGTGTCTCGCACTTCCGACCTGGCATGGATTTCTTCCGCATCAGTGTCCTCAACACCTTCTTCACCTTCGCCGCCATCCTCTATGGTTACCCAGCAATGCTCTATCACCATATCAAGAATAAACTGAAAACTGAAAGTTGAAAACTGAAAGTTTTTCAATATGCTAATTAACAATTTGCTAATATGCCAATGAAATTCAAAATCCAAAATCCAATAATCTTCTAACCCTCTCACCTTCTAACTTCCTAAACCTCTTAGACTTCTCACCTACTAACCCCTAATCACTGATCCCTGACCACTAACACCTAACACCTAATCACTAAAACCTACAATGAAATCCCTCTTCCTCAACATATACCGATATTTCAGGCAACACCAGGCGGCGCTGCGGGGTGTTCTTACGCTGCTCACGCTGCTTTGCGTGATCAGTGCGTCGAGGATCAATTTTGTGGAGGACATCAGCGGTTTTCTGCCTCGTAACAAGGACAATGAGCGCATCAACTATGCCTACGAACATATCGGTGCTTCCAACAAAATCATGGTCAACGTCAGCCAAACGGGCAAGACAAACACAAAGGACACTGACGGCGAAACTATTGATTATGAGTTGATTTGCAACGCCGTTGACCGTTTCGCGGAAAAATTTCAAGATGCATCTGTAGAGACGTTTCATGAAACGTCTTTACATTCTGAACACAATGCAACAGAGACAGAAAATGACGTTGATACAAAGACGGGACAAGATAAAAATATAGAGACAAAGCACGTCCCATCCTTACTATACCAGGTGGACCAGGAAAAAATTGATGAAATCACCGCTTTTGTTATTGAAAACATGCCCTATTTTCTGACAGAAGAGGACTATGCACGGATGGATACCCTGCTGACTTTCAATCACATCAATGAACAATTAGCCAACGACAAACTGATGCTGTCGTCACCAATGGCCACCTTGCGCACTATCATCCAGAAAGACCCCCTGTTTTTTTCCTCCAACATCTTACAGTCTCTCAACGACTTCCGCCCCGACAATGGCTATCATGTGGAAGACGGCTACATTTTCAACAAAGAAGGAGACGAAGCGGTTATCGTCATCACCTCGCCCTACCCAATCAGCGAGACCCAAAACAACGCCAAGCTCATCCAAACAATCAAGAACACCGCCCATGAGGTGGAGGAAGAGTTTCAGCATCAGGTACATATCAGCAGTTTCGGAGCCGCAGAAATATCCATTACCAACGCCCAGCAGATTAAGAAAGACAGTTTCCTGGCCATCAGCTTATCGTTGTTACTGATTGTAGCCATTCTGATATACTATTACCGCAATGCCCGCAGCATCCTGCTGATATTGCTATCCACTTTCGCAGGCGGACTGTTTGCGCTCAGCATCATCGCCCTCGTCAAAAACCCCGTGTCGCTCATTGCCATCGGAGTGGCCTCCATCATTATCGGCATTGCCATCAACTACCCCATCCATTTCCTCTCGCATTTCAAGCGAACAGATGACAAAGAGCAAATTATCAAAGACATAGCCATACCCTTGCTCACTGGAAACATCACTACCGTAGGTGCATTTGTAAGCTTGATGTTCATCAGTTCCGATGCCATGAAAGACCTTGGTCTGTTCGCCGCCCTGCTTCTGGTGGGTACCATCTTGTTCGTTCTCATTTTCCTACCGCATTTGTTGGGCAAGCATTATCCCGGCAAGGACCGACAGCTGGCTTTCAAGTCCGTGGCCGAGTTCAGACCCGAAAAGCACGGCCTCATCATGCTGGCGGTTGTTGTGCTGACCATCCTCTTCTTTCATTTCAGCAAATACACTTCCTTCGACACTAACATGCACCATATCAACTACATGACGAAGGAACAAGAACAGAAGTTCCAGCAGTTGATAGAGGGCATCGACACCAATACCTGTACATTGTATTGCATTGCGGAAGGCAGCACGCTGGACGAGGCATTGGAATACAATGAGAAAATTTTTGCTAAGACACACGGCTGGGCGTCTATACAACAGGTTAACGGCATCGGTAATTTCATGCCATCCACCGCAACTCAAGAGAAGCGACTCAAACGTTGGCATCAATTCTGGAAAGACAAAAAAGAGCCCTTCTTCCGTAATTTAGACAAAGCCGCTGCGGAAAACGGCTTTGTGCCAGCTGCCTTCCAACCCTGCAAAGACATCATCGGCCAAGAATATGAAATTCAAGATATCCAACACTTTAATTTGATCAAAGAAGAGCTGGCATCCAATTATTTTTCCGAAGAGGAGGGACATTATTTGGTGTACAACCTTCTCACGGTGGATAACAACGATGCGTCAAAAGTGGAAATGCTGTTCAACGGACTGGACGAGCACATCTTCGCCTTCACCAACAGCTCCATCGCCTCACGTTTGGTGAAAGCGCTCTCCAAAGACTTTGACTATGTGCTCTTTATATGCGGATTTATTGTCTTTGTCTTCTTGATGATCTCCTTCGGAAGAATAGAAATCTCTCTGATGGCCTTCACCCCCCTGGTTATCGCCTGGATTTGGATTTTAGGCATCATGGGGTTGACCGGCATCAGTTTCAACATCGTAAACATTATCCTGGCCACTTTTATTTTCGGCATGGGCGACGACTACTCCATTTTTGTGACGGAAGGACTGAGTTACGAGTACCGTTACGGCCGCTCGATGCTGTCGCAATTCAAGAATTCCATCATCCTCTCCTCCTCCATCATGTTTATCGGCATTAGCATGCTGATTTTCGCCAAGCATCCGGCTATGAAATCGCTGGCGGAGGTCACCATCATCGGCATGCTCTCGGTGGTGCTGATGGCTTACATCATCCCACCTTTTATCTTCAAGTGGCTGACCCAGAAGAAAGGCAAAGCCCGCAAGCAGCCCATCACCATCGCAAACTTCTGCCGCACCATTTTCGCCTTCAGTTTCTTTATCTGCGGCACCATTTTCATGAGTCTGGCCGCCTTCTTCCTTTTAACCATCGGAGGAAAATCAGAAAGACACAAACAACAGTATCACAAACTGTTACAGAATATTATGCGATTCATCGCCTGGGGCATGCCGCAGGTTAGCTACCGCGTGGACAATCCGCATGGCGAGGATTTCTCCAAGCCCGCGGTCATCATCTGCAACCACCAGTCGCATTTCGATTTGGTTTATACCCTGATGCTCTCGCCCAAGATTATTGCCCTCACCAACAAGTGGGTGTGGAATTTCCCGCTGTACCGTGGCATTGTGCGCGGCGCCGACTTCCTGCCCGTGACCGATGGCATAGAGCAGAATATCCCGAAACTGAAGGAGTTGACCGACAAAGGCTATTCCATCCTCATTTTCCCGGAGGGTACCCGCTCTGCTGACTGCTCCATTCTGCGTTTCCATCAGGGGGCCTTCCACCTGGCGGAGCAACTTGGACTTGACATTTTGCCTATGATACTGCACGGTGTGGGGCACTGCCTGCCCAAAGAAGAAACATTGCTGCGCAGAGGAAAAGTCTGTGTCAGCATTGAGCGGCGAATCAGTGCGGATAACACTGAATTCCGGGCAGGCAAGGAAAGTCTGGAAACCACCCGCCTGGTACGGCATTTCTATCAGAACCGCTATGCCGAGATATGCCGCCAGGAGGAAAACCTGGAATACTTCATGGATATGGTTCGTCACAACTATATCTATAAAGGGGCGGAGGTGGAAAGAGAATGCCGACAGCAACTGAAGCGGCTTCTCCGGAAAATCCGTCAGCAGGCAACAGACACTTCGACAAACGAAGCTGACGAAGCGACTGGCAGCCGCAAAATACTGCTTCTGAATTGCGGTCAGGGCGAATACGCCTTGCTCCTCGCCTTGGTGAAGAAGAACTGGCAAGTCTATGCCTGCGACCGTGACAAAGACAAGATTGACACCGCCCGCAACTGCGTAGCCGTCCCCGCCAACCTGCACTACTCGACAAGCGTAAACGATGAGATAGATTATGATTATATTGATTTAGGACGTGGAGACGTGGAGACGAAAATTCTGTCTTAACGAAACTTAACGTCTTAACGCCTTAACGAAAGCACGCAGTGCTTGACTTAACGCCTTAACGAAAAAAAAGAAAAAACAATGAGCAACACCACCTACGACACCATCATCATCGGCACAGGCCTTGGAGGCCTGGTGTGCGGCTATAAGCTGGCCAAAGGCGGTCGCAAGGTGCTTTTGCTGGAGAAAAACGCCCAGATTGGCGGCTGCCTGCAGACCTTCCGCCGTTTCGGGGTGAAATACGATACAGGAATGCATTACATCGGGGCGCTGGATAAAGGACAGATCATGTATCAGTTTTTTGAAGAGCTGAACCTGCTGAAAGATGTACACCTCAGTCGCTTGGATGAGAATGGCTTTGACCGTTTCAACATTGCTGGACAAGAATATAAATACGCTTCCGGTTCGGAAAGATTTGTAGAAACATTAAGCAGGCAGTTCCCAGAATGCAGACTAGAACTGGAAAACTATGTCCGCCGCATCCAAGATATTGCCGAGGCATCGCCTTTATACAACTTGAACAAGGCTGGTGACAGCAGCTATCTTGAGTCGCCCTATTTGCATAGCAGCGTGAATGAATTGCTGGCTTCCATCAGCAATAACAAGCTATTGCAAAATATTTTAACCGGAAACCTGCCGCTGTATGCCGGCGTGAAAGACAAAACGCCCGCCTACGTCTATGCCCTGCTCAGCGACAGCTACCTCCAAAGTGCATGGCGCATTGTCGGAGGCAGCGACAGCATTGCCCAATCGCTGGCCAACTCCATCCGCTCCTTCGGCGGAGAAATCCGAACCAACAGCGAAGTGAGCAAAATTCTGTGTGACAGCGACAAGGCCACTTCGGTACAACTGACAGACGGAGAAATCATCGAGGCCAAGCATTTTATCACCGATATTCATCCTCAAAGGGTTATCCAACTCATTGACAGCAAATTAATCAGACCCGTCTACCGTGAGCGAGTGCAACAAATGGAAAACACCGTGGGCAATTTCACCCTTTATCTGAAGTTCAAGGAGAACAGCGTACCCTACCTCAATCACAACTACTATTACTACGCAGAAGAGGATGTATGGGCAACCTATCACAGACAACAAGCTGATCCACAAAGCTTTCTGTATATGCATCAATGTACGGAAGACGGACAAGAATATGCCCAATGCGCGGAAATCATGCTTCCCATGGATTATCAGGAAGTGGCGAAATGGGCAGGAACAACTACTGGACAAAGAGGTTCTGAGTATCAAGAATTTAAACAGAGAAAGGCGGAACGAGTCCTAAATCTTTTAGGGCACTTATTTCCTGGCATCAGCAGTTGCATCGAAAACTATGAAAGCTCCACTCCCCTCACCTACCGCGACTACACCGGCACTACCAACGGCTCAACCTACGGCATCCTGCATGACAAAAACGCACCGGAACTGACGAGCGTGTCGCAGCGCACCAAAATCCCAAACCTGATCATGACGGGACAGAACATCCACTGGCACGGAATGTTAGGGGTAACGGTAAGCGCGATGCTGGCGAGTAAACAGTTGACAGTTGACAGTTGACAGTTGACAGTTGACAGATGCGATTGAGTGAGTGCAGAGGTTCAGCTTGTTTGAACTTTGCCGAGCGTGAGCTTTTTCGACGAAGCCATCGTTGAGTGTTGAAGGTTG
>JAGBPS010000011.1 GCA_017633255.1 Bacteroidales bacterium | reverse complement strand
TGGTTGAATGGCAAACCCTCGCATCTGAACGAGGAAAGCCTGAAGGAGTTTATCAAACAGCTGCCTGCCAATACGTTGGAGCGTATCGAAGTGATTACTAATCCTTCGGCAAGATATAGCGCGAAAAGTGACGGTGGAATTATCAACATTGTGACCACCAGCAATATCAAGAAAAACAGTTTTGTCAGTTTTGGTGTCCGTGGCTCTTCAAAACCTGATGTGGGACCGTGGGTGTCGTATGTGTGGGCCAACGAGAAGTGGTCGATCAATTTGTATGCGGGCATGTGGTATTCTCTCTGGAAAAGCAAAAGCGAGTCCACCTCGTTGCGACTGGTGGATGCTCCTGGTGGCGGATTGGACACCGCCAATTATGGTTATGGTTACGGTCAGTCGAAAAGTCATAATATGCATTTCAACTTGAATTTTAACGGCTCATACAAAATCGACAGCATGAACACGCTCAGTTTCTGGTTGGGAGCTTATCCTAATTTCGCAAAGAGTAATTCCGAGTCGTTTACTTCAAGGGATGAATACCTCTTGCCTACAGGACGCGAATTGTTCAACTATACAACCATCAATGATAATAAAAGTGTGGGCACTGGCAGTTATATGGGCGTGTGGTACGAACATGAGTTCGATAAGAAAGGTCACATGATTGAAGCCAATATAGGCGGTAGTCTTCATTTTAACAGAGATAATTCTTTCTTTGACCGTGATTATGCTGCTCAGAATTATATGGACAAAACGAAAAACGGTCTTACGAGAGGCTTGTCCTATAGTTTCGACGGCGGGGTCGATTATACAATTCCCTATCATGAAAATGGTGAGATCAGCCTTGGCATAAGTGGAGATATCGGACGTTCAACTGACTTGAGGAAGTATGACACTCTGGTGCGGGGAACGGATTCGCAGTATGCGCTGGATTCCTTGCGTTACTACAATGCGAACTCTATTGAAGGCGATTTTGACGCGTATGTCACTATCGAGCACAAATTCGGTGGGTTTACTATCAAAGGCGGTTTGCGCTCGCAGTATATCCATTACAATTTGAATATCCAGAATTCTCCTGCGGATAATGTGGTCAAGGGATACTGGAGCTTGTATCCATCTCTACATTTGTCGTATCGGACGAAATCCATGCATAATTTTAAGTTGAGTTATACCCGCAGGGTCAGAAATCCCTCGTCTTCTCAGATAACCACTTTCCATAGCTACGACGAGGATGCCTTCTCTATGGGTAATCCCGATTTGCTGCCTACTTACACCCATTCGTTGGATGCAGGCTGGACCAAGTTCTTCCAGAAGTTCGGCAGCGTGGGACTGTCCGCTTATTTCCGTAACTCAAAGAACGAAATCAACACGATGAGTGATGTGGTTTACGATCCCATTTTCGGCCGTGTGGTCACCTTCACCCAACCGTATAATTCGAGTGAGAGTTACTACACCGGAGGCGAGTTGAATGTGACATGGAGGCCCAAGCCTTTTATGAATATTCGCATGTATGCCAATATTTATTACAGCTATTCGACGTTCTTGTTCCGTGAAAATGAGACAAAGGTGGTTAAAAACCTGGGCTATAGCCTTCGTCTGAATCTGTGGTCGAAGTTGTGGAAGACGCTGGAGGTACACGCTTCCCTCAGCTACCGGTCGCCGAGAAAAACGCTGTTCAGTGTCACACTGCCCACCTATTCTTTCGACTTTGGTCTGAACGCCGATTTCTTCAAGCGCAAATTGTCGGTTTATGTCAATGTGAACGACCTTTTCAACTGGAACGCCCGACGCAGCGAGGAGAAAAATCCTTATTTTATCTCCACCAGCAACACCAAGTATGTGAGCCGTTCTATCAGCGTGGGCATCACTCTTCGTTTCGGCAAGATGGAACTTGAGTCGAAGGCATCGCAAGGTAACTCCGACATCTCTTCTCAGCCGGAATAGCGGTCGTTAATTACTATTTTAAATTGTTGTATATTTCTGTCTTTGGCACGAAAATTGCCAAGGATAGAATGTGTTTAAATGTTTATTATTGCTAATAAATTAAAAATCAATATATTATGAAAGAGAAAGAGAATGAGATTCCGAATGAGGAAATGAATCCCGAACAGGAGTGTCAGCAAAAACATGACAATTTGTCGGGTGATTCTGACAATAATCAGGTGGAAAATGACACAGATTTGAGTGAAAATGACACTGAGAGCACCCAAACGGAACAAAATGACGCAAAAGAAGAGGAAAAAGCAGGAGAGAAGAAGAAAAACCGTTCTTTCTTCGGAAGAAAAAAGTCTGAGGACGACGAACTGAAAAAAAAGTTGGAAGAAGCGGAGATTAAATATAAAGAATTGAATGATAGATTTTTGCGTCTGTATTCAGAATTCGATAATTATAAAAAACGTACCAATAAGGAAAAGTTGGAACTGTTGTCCACGGCCTCTGAAAAGGTGATTGTGGGTTTGCTGCCTGTGATCGATGATTTTGAGAGAGCTATCGCTGCCAATGAGAAATCTGAGGAGGTGACGGCTATTAAGGAAGGTTTTGTGTTGATTTACAATAAATTGCAGCAGTTGCTGAAACGTTTTGACGTGGAAGAAATCAAGGCCAAAGGCGAGGAGTTCAATACTGATTATCATGAAGCCATTACACATTTCCCAGCCCAAAAGGAAGAAGACAAGGGCAAGGTGATGGATGTGACAGAGAAAGGTTACAAAATCAAGGACAAGGTAATCCGTTACTCGAAAGTAGTGGTGGCGAATTAAGAATTGATGACGAAAACATAGGTCAATAAAGATACGAAATAGCGAAGGGAGTTTGAAAACAGATTGAAAGTATGGAAAAAAGAGACTATTATGAAGTGCTGGGCGTGGAGAAAACCGCGACAGCAGACGAAATAAAAAAGGCATACCGAAAGAAAGCCATGCAGTACCATCCCGACCGTAATCCGGGAGACAAAGATGCGGAGGAAAAGTTCAAGGAGGCGGCCGAGGCCTACGATGTGCTAAGCAATCCGGACAAGAAAGCCCGTTACGACCAGTTCGGCCATGCGGGCATGAGTGGGGCTGCTGGCGGTGGCTATAATGTTGATTTTGACTTGAATACCATCTTTGAACGTTTCGGTGATTTGTTCGGAGGTGGTTTCTCCGGTTTTTCGGGAGGCGGTTTTTCCGGCTTCTCGGGTTTCGGCGGAGGTGGCCATGGACAGGGCAAACGTGTGCGCCGTGGTACCAATATCCGTATCAAGGTGAAACTGACCTTGGAGGAAATCAATAGTGGTGTCGAAAAGAAAATCAAGATTCAGAAACTGATACCCTGTGAGCATTGCGGTGGAACGGGCGCCAAGGACAAAAACGGTGTGACGACCTGTCCTACCTGCAAGGGTAGTGGCCAGGTGGTGTCGCAGCAGCGTACCATGTTCGGTGTGATGCAGCAGGTGACAGTTTGTGGCACTTGCGGCGGCACAGGCGAGGTGATTAAGGACAAATGCCCGCACTGCGGTGGCAATGGTGTTGTCAAGGGTGAGGAAGTGGTGACCGTCAACATTCCGGCAGGTGTGGCCGAAGGCATGCAGCTGACCATGCGTGGCAAAGGCAATGCCGCTCCCAATGGCGGAGTTAACGGCGACTTGCTAGTGCTGATAGAGGAGCAGGAACACGAACTCTTCGAACGTAACGGCAACAATATTTATTTGAACTATTATATTTCCTTCCCGCAGGCAGCACTGGGTGCTACCGTCGAAGTTCCTACGCTGACGGGTAAGGCGCGGATCAAAATCGCGGCAGGAACTCAGAGCGGACAGATTCTGAGATTGCAGGGCAAGGGCTTGCCTGAATTGAACAGCCGCATCATCGGTGACCTGATTGTCAATATCAATGTGTGGACACCGAAGTCGCTGACCAAGGACGAGAAGGCCGCTATCGAGAAACTGATGGATGCTGAGAATTTCAAACCGAAGCCGGGCAAGAGCGACCAAGGTTTCTTCAGCAGGGTAAAGCAGTTCTTTAATTAATAATGTGTATTTTAAATTCAAAGAATTGTTGTTTTTTCGATTTTTTTTGTATTTTTGCCTTTTGTATGTTTAACTAAAATATCATAACAATGAAAAAGTTACTTTGTGTATTGGCAATGGGTGCAATCGTTTTTGGTTTTGCTTCTTGTAAAAGAGACTGTGTTTGCACTGTTACTGCACAGGATGGTACAACACAAACCTATCAAAGAGGTAAGATGTCAGCACAGGAATGTGGCAACCAGACCGATAAGATGACCGAAGGCTATGCAGGTGCTGTGAAAAGAGTAGATTGCAGACACGAATAAAAATTGCTGTTAGAACTAAGCGTAGGCTGTCAAGGCCTACGCTTTATTTTATTAAAAGAGACTTGCTATGATACAGGTCTGTAGTGTGGATAAAAGCTTCGGCTCGCTGAAGGTGCTGAAGGGAATTACGTTGGAGGTGCAAACCTCTCAAGTAGTGACTATTGTCGGTCCTTCAGGTGCGGGGAAGTCCACACTTTTGCATTTGATAGGCACGCTTGACCGTCCCGATAAGGGCGAAATCATCATTGATGATGTCAAAATCCATACGCTGTCTGATGACCAGCTGTCGGATTTCCGCAGTGCCCACATCGGTTTTGTTTTTCAGTTTCATCATTTGCTTCCCGAATTCACAGCTGTGGAAAACGTGATGCTGCCCATGCTGATTGCTGGCAAGGCCAGACATGAGGCGCAGCAGCGGGCGCAGGAGTTGTTGAGTTTTTTGAAACTCGATGACAGGGTAGGGCATAAACCCTCGGAACTGTCGGGGGGCGAGCAGCAGCGTGTGGCGGTGGCCCGTGCGCTGGCTAATAATCCCGATCTGATTCTTGCCGATGAACCTTCGGGCAACCTTGATACCGAAAATGCCCGGAAATTGCATCAGCTGTTCTTCGAACTCCGGGACCGCTTCCATCAAACTTTCATTATTGTTACCCACAACGAAGAATTGGCCAAACTGTCCGATCGTTGTATTGTGATGCGCGACGGGCAGATTTCAATGTAGAAGATTATTTTCAAAATTCTTAATATTAAAATTCAAAGAACTATGAACGAAGAAATCAAAAAATTGTATCCCAAACAGTTATGGGAAATCTTCAGCAACATTTGCTCCGTTCCTCATCCTTCAAAACATGAGAAACAATTAACTGAAGCCCTGAAAGTATGGGCCAAGAAGAACAAAATTGATTGCAAGCAGGACAAAACCGGCAATCTGTTTTTCAGTGCTCCCGCTACCAAGGGTATGGAAAAATGTGTTCCTGTTATCTTGCAGGGCCACGTTGACATGGTTCCCCAGGCCAACAGCGACAAGAAACACGATTTTACCAAAGATCCTATTGAAACCCGTATTGACAAGGGTTGGGTGAGAGCTAACGGTACTACCCTGGGTGCTGACAATGGTGTAGGTGTTTCCGCAGCTTTGGCAGTTCTCGTTTCCAAGGATGTGGCTCACGGTCCTATAGAAGTGCTGGCCACTGTTGACGAGGAAACCGGTATGACAGGTGCTTTCGGCCTGAAATCAGGTGTGCTGAATGGTAAAATCCTGATCAACTTGGATTCCGAAACCGAGGGCGAACTCTATGTGGGTTGCGCCGGTGGTTTGGATGCCAACTTCACCATGAAGTACAAAGAAAAAGCTGTTCCCGCTGGTATGAAGGCTTTGCAGCTCTTCCTCACTGGTTTGAAGGGTGGTCACTCCGGTATGGATATCAACTTGGGCCGTGCCAACGCCAACAAGCTGATGACCCGCTTGCTGAAGAGCTCTATTGACAATTATGAAGCTCATCTGTGCTGCGTGAACGGTGGTAGCCTGCGTAACGCTATTCCGCGTGAAGCTCTGGCCACTGTGGTGCTTCCTGAAGATAAAGTCGCCGCTTACAAACGCTTCGTGAAGAAATTTACGGATACGGTAAAGGCTGAATTTGCCGCTACCGAACCTGATATGGTATTGAAAGTGACCGCTGTGGACACTCCCAAGAAGATGATGGATGCCGACGCTCAGAAACGCATCGTGAACATGGTGTTCGCTATTCCTAATGGCGTGCAGCGCATGAGCGATTCCATGAAGGACTTGGTGGAAACTTCCAACAACCTGGCTATCTTCCATGCTGAGAAGGGCGAACTCAGAGTTTGCTGCTTGCTCCGTAGCTCTGTCAACTCCGCTAAGGATGCCCTCGGACAGAAGATGGTGGCTATCGCCGAACTGGCAGGTGCCGACATCGAACTGACCGGTGCTTATCCTGGCTGGAAACCCAATATGGAATCCCCGATTCTGAAGACCTGTATGACCGTGTACAAGAAGAAATTTGCCAAGGATCCCGCCATTATGGCTATCCACGCCGGTCTCGAATGCGGTCTCTTCGGCTCACGCTATCCCGACTGGGATATGATTTCCTTCGGTCCGACCATCGAGCATCCTCATTCACCCGATGAAAGAGTGAACATCGATTCTGTGGGCAAGTTCTGGGACTTCCTCGTTGACGTTCTGAAAAACACCCCAAAGAAGAAATAAATAGTAGATAGGAATTAGGGGTTAGGGAATAGGGTCTTTAGCCCCTAATTTTTTTTAATTCAAAATTCAAAATCCAACTATCTACTAACCCCTATTCACTATTCACTAATCACTATTCCCTATCCCCTAACCCCTAACCATGCGCCTAGACAAATACCTCGTTGACCAAGGCCTGTGCTCCTCCCGCGAGCGTGCCCAGGATGCCATCAAGCTGAAAACCGTATCAGTAAACGGGAAAATCGAAACCAAAGCCTCCAAGGATATCTCCGATACCGACGAGGTGGTGCTGATTGACATATTCAATAAATATGTCAGTAGGGGAGGACTGAAGTTAGAAAAAGCCATAGAGGTTTTTAACCTGGATTTTCAAGGCCGTCAGGTTTTGGATGTGGGTAGCTCCACGGGCGGTTTTACCGATTGTGCCCTGCAACATGGAGCTGATTTTGTGGTGGCGGTAGATGTGGGCACGGACCAGCTGCACGATTCTTTGCGTCATCACGACAAGGTGCTGTCCATTGAAAACAAAGATTTTAGGGAATTGACATCCGAAGACGTGCAAGGTCGCACTTTCGATTGGATAGTGTCGGATGTTTCCTTTATCTCGTTAACATATATTTTCCCCTATTTCAAGACATTCATGAAGCCCGCTGCCCAGCTGATGCTGCTCATCAAGCCGCAGTTCGAGGCGGGGCAGTCGTTCCTGAACCGCAGTGGCATCGTGACCGATGAGAAAGGATACAAACTGGCCATTCAGAAAGTGATGGCGCAGGCCACCATCGACGGCTTCTATCTGAATAATATTGCGGTCTCCACCTTGTTCGAGAAGAACAAGAATGTGGAGTTCCTGGCCTTGTTTTCCACCAAAGACACTGGCTTCCGCTACAAATTTGACATCCTTGCCGAAGAAATCAAACGGATGAAACAGATGGTTAATTAGTTGTATTTTCTGCAAGTTATCTTTTTTTTCAATAAAAATGTATATCTTTGCAAAAAAAACAAATATTTACCCAAAGGTCAAGGATGATAAATAAAGCTTTTTTACCGTACATGCCCACTGTGATTGACATTTTGAAGAATCACATGGTGAAGAGCGCCTATCTTTTCGGTTCGGTGCTTACTGATCGATTCAATGAAGATAGTGATGTGGATTTTTTGGTGGAATACGAACCTTTTGATGATCCAGTGGCATTCGGAAATAATATATGGGACTTGCGTTTTGCTTTGGAGGACAACCTACACAGAGATATTGATTTAATTAACGAGAAGAAATTAACAAACCCCTATTTCATTCAGGAACTCAACGAAACAAAATACAAGATTTATGGATAAATCTGTGCTGAAATATTTATATGACATACAAAAATGCATCTGCAACATAGAAAACTATATTGGGGAGCAGAAAGTGTATGAGGAATATGATGCAAATCTGATGTTACAGGATGCCGTAGAGCGAAATATTGCCACAATTGGAGAGGCTATGAATAAAGCTCTTAATATAGAAGCAGATCTTCCTGTTTCTGATGCGCGAAAAATTGTGGGTACCCGCAACAGACTAATTCATGGATATGATGATATTGACAACATTGAAATATGGAATATCATTGTGAACAATTTGCCTGTTTTAAAAAAGGAAATTGAAAGTATCTTAAATAAAGATAATGACATACAAACCCAATTATTCACCAACCCCAACCGCCTATAGAAATTTAGACTGAAAATTATAACATATTGACATAAAAGCGTTTTCGCTTTTCTTTGTGATTCTGGAATCTCGACAATTTCAAACAATCATCCAAAGAGAAAACGAGAAACGTACACGAGTACATCGTGGACTTTTCTTATTTGGATGATTAGGTTGTCGAGAACCTCAGAATCAAATAATATGAAGTTCCACGATTTTTTTGTGTTTGGACTTGAAGAGCGGAAACGGTTTGCAACCGACTCAAATTCAATTAGTACAAACATAAAAATGATGAAACTATGAAGAAAATTTTATTATTATTATTATTTGCCATGACCAACATTATTATCGTTTGGTCGCAAACGCAACCTTATCAGGGAATTATATATGTGACACCGACAGGTGCAGGCACTCGATCAGGTGACAGCTGGGCAAATGCAACCTCCTCTATTGATACAGCGCAGAATTTCGCGCAATTGTATAGTGCCGTTGTTTGGGTGGCAGCGGGCACATATTATGGTGACACCACTTCCACCAGTGCTTTTACTATGAAAAATGGCGTAAATGTTTATGGAGGTTTTGCCGGCAATGAACCAGCAGACTATGACCTTACGCTACGTAATTTCGTGACGAATGCTACTATACTGGATGGGCAGAATGCACGTCGAGTTCTCTTTTCGAACCATTTCAGCACACAGACAATTTGGGATGGTTTTACCATACAGAATGGAAGCATATCAGATTATGGTGCAGGAGCTTATCTTTTTAGTAATACCGTTTTGCGTCACTGTGTTGTGAGGGGGAATACAGCCTTCGTACGCGAGGGCGGTGGCATCTATTGCTACAATGCCACGATTGAACACTGCAACATAGAGAACAATTCTTGCGCCAATAATAATGGTGGCGGAATATATGCTGGCAATTCAACTATATCCAATTGTCGTATTACGGGCAACAGTGCCCACTATGGAGGAGGTGTATGTGCTAGTGGAACATCGGTTTCAGACTGTTATATATCTGATAACACGGGAACGGATGGTGGTGGTGTTTATGCTTATTATGCTTATCCAGCAAGTAATTTCATACGCTGTAATATTACAAATAATAATGCTGTTTATGGTGGTGGCGTTTATGAAATCAGGGGGAACATATATGTTCAGTGCTATGTTACAAATAATAGTGCAACCTATGGTGGAGGTATATATGGTGGCTTAGTCGATATCAGAAGTTGTTTGGTGGCCAATAATACAGCCACCTCTTCGGGAGGTGGATTGAATCTGACTAACACATCTTCTTTGAGGAATTGTACAATCGTTCGCAATGCATCTGGTGAAGGCGGTGCTGGCGTGCACGGGAATCAGTATACTACGATAACCAACTGCATTGTATGGGGCAACATGTGCAACGGTTGGGCCAATGCCTTTAACAGCAGCAGTATAAACTGCACCTACTCTGCTATTGAAGGAAACTACGCAGGAGTGGGTAATATTTCTTTAGGCAATTGGAATCCCCCGATGTTTGTTAATCCATCATTAACTGCCGGGGTACTCGACAGTACAGAGAATGTGGATTGGCACTTACACGAGGGTTCACCATGCATTAACCAAGGTAATAATTCGACCGTTATAGAAAACTTTGATATGGATGGCACCGCACGTATCAAGCGTGAAACGGTAGATATGGGATGCTATGAGTCGGACTACTACAGGCTGGAGGTCGAAACTATCGTGAATGTGCCAGACAGCATCCTTACATCGCCATTGTCTGAGGTGACAGTCAAGTTCAACAAACCCATTATGGACTCTACGTTCAACTATCAGGATATGAGTTTGATGTGCGATAGTGGAACCAATCTGTTAGATGAAAATTTGCAAGTGGAGAGACTGGATTCCGTTACCTATAAATTGCATTTGAATGATTACACCCAGCAGTCTGGTTTGTTTGTGTTGACAATTCAAACCAATGATATCACGGACGAGGGCGGGTATACTGGCTTGTCTGCAAAACAAACGCAATGGATTCAGTCGTTGACCCATTACGAAGATTTGTCCGATACTGTGTGCGACAGTACGGACTATGTTTTCCATGGTGAATATTTGAGGTCTTCAGGCTTGTATCTCGACACGCTTCGGAATGTGTTTGATAGGTATGACAGTGTGGTGTACCGTCTGCATCTTGTTGTCAACTATACTACCACTGGTGATACTACAGCTATTGCATGTGACAGTTTCACATGGCATGATAGTACCTACACACAATCTGGTGACTATACGACCTACATGACGAATGCAAGCGGCTGCGACAGTATCGTGACGTTACACTTGACAGTAAACTACACCACATACGGAGACACCACTGTTATCGTTTGTGACAGCTTCGACTGGTACGAGCATACAGGCATCACGCAGTCCTGCGATAGCCTGACGCACACATTCACCAATATTGCTGGTTGTGACTCAGTGGTGACCTTGCACTTGACGGTGAACTACACGACTTACGGTGATACTACTGCCATTGCCTGCAACAGCTTCGACTGGTACGAGCACACGGGCATTACGCAGTCCTGCGATAGTTTGACACATACATTCACGAATGTTGCTGGATGTGACAGTGTTGTCACGTTGCATTTGACGATTTACAATGCCACTTCGGGTGTTGATGAGCAAACTGCTTGTGACAGCTATACTTGGATTGATGGTGTTGTTTATACAGAAAGCACCAATTCCCCAATTTATATGCTAACAAATGAGGCAGGTTGCGACTCTGTGGTTACTTTACACTTGACAATTAACCATTCTTCCGCAAGTGAGATTACCGCCACAGCTTGCGAGAATTATGAGTGGCATGGTATAGTTTATATCGAAAGCGGTGATTATGAGCACACGCTTACCGCCGCCAACGGTTGCGATTCAGTGGTTACATTGCATTTAACAGTGAACGAGGATGTTGCCACCGAGTTCACCATCACTACTGCCGACACTTGTTACATCTGGAATGGTCAAACCTACTGCGCTTCGGGCGACTACACACAAAACTTTGAGACGGTAGATGGCTGCGACTCTGTGGTCACTTTGCACCTTACCATCACTGTGGGAATCGACGATTATGGTCTTGCCAATTCGATGAAACTTTATCCCAACCCAACCTCCGACGTTGTCAATGTACAGCTGACCATTAATAATGAACAATTGGATGGGGTAAGTATTCAGGTGTTTGATGTGTATGGCAGATTGTTGGAGGTAATCAATATGGCGGATGCACGCGGTGCGTCCCTACAGACCACGCAAATCGACCTTTCCCGCTACGCGAAGGGTGTGTATTTCGTGAAGGCGGCGAGCGAAGGGAAGGTTATTGCGGTACGAAAGGTGGTGAAACGGTAACATGGAGGCGATTGCGTCTCGCAATCGCTTACATAACCCTCTGCGAGACGCAGAGGACTCCATATAATGCAGAGACGCAGGCTGCGCGTCTCTGCATTAATTATAAAATTCCCATTATATACATGTATGTTATTCAGAATAATTTTCTATTTTTGCATCATATTAATCACTAATTCCTGAAACCTGAAACCTGTGACCTGAAACCTGAAACCTGTCCCCTGAAATGACCGACGAATACTACATGCAATGTGCCCTCGACGAGGCGATGGATGCCTTCGAGGAAGATGAGGTGCCCGTGGGCGCCGTGGTGGTCTCCAATGGCCGTATCATTGGCCGTGGCCATAACAGAACCCGTATGCTGAACGATGTGACCGCCCATGCCGAGATGCAGGCAATTACCGCAGCAGCCAATCATTTGGGTGCCAAATATTTGACGGATTGTACCTTGTACGTCACGTTGGAGCCTTGTGTGATGTGTGCAGGGGCTATTGCTTGGGCGCAACTGTCACGGGTGGTATATGCCGCTTCCGACCCCAAAAAGGGTTATCAGCTCATCAAACAGCCCTTGCTTCATCCTAAAACCGAAGTGGTGAAAGGGGTAATGGAAGCCGAAGCATCAGCTCTGCTGAAAGAATTTTTTGGAAAGAAACGCAGTTGATAAAGGGATTGCCTTCTGGAACTTGCCAAAAAAGCTTAGTAAATCAACATCACAGTCCCGTTTTTTACTACCTTCTTCCCATCGGGACGGACATATTCCATACGATAAACGTACATGCCGGCAGGTACGGCTTTTCCTGATTTCTGCTCGGTGCCATCCCAGCCCTGGGTGATATCGTTGGTGATGAAAACAATTTCCCCTTGTCGTGAGTATATGGTGAAAACATAACCATTGGTATTCATAAAAGAGTTGGCAGGCTTGAAAACCTGATTCTCAATGATTGTGCCGTTGGGCGTGAAGGCATTGGGAATATAGGTGTTGGGGAATTGTTCCACCTCAATGATGTTGGAAACGCTTTCATCGGCGAAGCCATATTCGTTGAGACCCTCATGCGCTACCACATAATACTGAAAATGCGATCCCATCTCGAACAGGTCGCTCACATTGTCACTGTAGTTGTTCAGTTCGGCAGCAACCAGATTGTTTTCCACATCAACAAAATAGGGGCTGATTTCCACTTTCCTATACACACTGTATGAGGCTGTTCCTCCGTTGAATTCTCCGTAGTTGTTCCACTGCAGGGCATTTTCCTGGGCCGCTGTGCCTTCGCCTGTGAGCAGTATGGTGTGGGCAATGTTAGAAGCGGCGGATTCGGCACCGCATTCGTTGCGCAAACTGACCTTGTAGTAATTCAAACTGCCTGTCACATCCGCATCGTGGTCTTCGTAATTGTATTCGGAAACGCCATTCAGGTAATTTATGGTAGCTATCCTGTTGAAGTTCTGATTGTTGTTAACGCTCTTATATACATATAGTTCGGTAAAAGGGGTGTTGGCTCCGTCGGTCAGGATTCTGACTTCAACATAATTGTTCTCAATGACCGAAACGTGACGGATATAGCAGAAGTCATCGGCAGCTTCCTCAGTGTAATTGGTGACATCTAAGTTAGATGAAGTAGAACTGAATGCTCCTGTGGTATTGACGGCTTTTACGATAAAGCGGTACTGATGGTTGGTGGGAAGACCGTTGCATTCGTAGAAAGTGGTATTGCCGTTGACCGATCCATGGTACTGGAATGGACCTTGGTCCTGGGAATAAAAAATCTTGTATTCTCCCACACCGTCGGTCATGTGTTCGTATGGGTTCCATTGCAGTTTGATTTTTTTCAGGCATACATCCATGCTGGCCACTGATACAATGATGTTGTTTTGGGCGTATGTTGTCATGTTGCCGGCAATGGTGCGTTCGCTGTCAAAACAGCTGTCGATGGCGGCGATACGATAATAGTGCATAGTGTTTCCTTGGTGGTCAGGACTGATCCAGTGGGTGCCCAATACGGTGTCGATAGCAGGCCAGGGACCGCTGGCACTGGTGGCGTGGTAGATGATGCATCCGACGGCATCCGAGGAGCTTTGTGTCCATCCTAACTCTATCCGTTGCGTTGTGGCATTGACGCTTACACTGTCCAAAATAGGGGTGGAAGGTGGGGTAGCATCCGAAAAGGTGTTGACTTTGGGTCTGGTCCTGAACTGACATGCGGGGTTGATGTCTTGGGCGTAATTGAAAATTCTGACATAATAGCCGTAGTCTTCCAGACATACATCAATGGTGTCGCGGAAAGTGGTGACGGATTGGCTCACTTGTCCGATACGTACATAGTCATAATCGTGGGTGCCCTTGCGCCAGATGGTGAAGTTTTGTCCTGAACAGGTGGCGGGAAGCGGGGAGGGTACGTTCCATTGCAGCAAGGCGACACTGTTTTGGTCGGGATTGCTGCCAGTGGGGGTCAGTTGCAGTTTCATGGACCGCATGGTGTCGGAGATGGCTGTGCCTTCCGAAGCATGGGCGGCATCGGGTTGCACAATGAGGTAGCAATACAGCTCATCTACTGTGGGACCTACAA
This sequence comes from Bacteroidales bacterium, assembly GCA_017633255.1. GTDB lineage: Bacteria > Bacteroidota > Bacteroidia > Bacteroidales > WCHB1-69 > RUG11690. The sequence continues at coordinate 46,848 of JAGBPS010000011.1, read as the reverse complement.
TGGGACCGAAAACATTGTTGAAGTTGAACTGGGTGGAACAAACCGTGTCACCTGCATTGACAGTAGCTCCTAAATAGTAAGGTCCGTTAGGCGAGGTGCTTACCCATACCTCGATGGTGGCAATACCCGCGTAGAGGTTCGGATGGTTCCAGAATACTTGACAGTCCGTTGCGTTGTGGTTCATATTGATACACTGCAGAGTAGGGGGCTCAATTCCCCATACAGGCAGCATCAGCAACCAACACAAGAACGCAAGTATATATTTTCTTTTCATATTAGTCTATAGGTTGATAACGAAAAAAATCATTAAATATTTCCTGAAACAATGGTGGTAAAATTGTTGGTCTGCAGTAATTCTGTCGCTAATTCCATGGTTTTTTCACGGGTGTAGTTTTGAATACTCAGCATTTGTAGCTCAAATTCCTGTTCATCACAACCAAAGTCATCCCATTTGCTGTATTGGGTCATGTAGGCAACCGTATTGTCCATTTTCCGTAACATTTGACCGGCCATATAGCTTTTTACCAGCTCCAATTCTTCCTCTGGCACGGGTTCATGGCTCAAACGGTTAATCTCTTTCCGGCATTCCTCAATGGCTTGCCGTGTAACATCCACATTGACTTCGCTTTCTATATAGAAAATGGAAGATTGCCCGAAATAAAGGCTGTCGCAGCTGATGCCGTAGGTGTAGCCGTTTGTTTCGCGCAGGTTGCTCATCAGTCGTGAACCGAAATAGCCGCCAAGGATGGTAGACAGAATGGTGAAGTCTTTGTTTCTCAAATCATTATAGGCAATGCTTTGTTCACAGAGAAAAAAGGATGACTGCATGCAGTCCTTGTGATAATCGATAATGGGTTCAGTTTGAGGAATGACGATATGGGGTGTTGATAATAGTGTAGTCTGACCATGAGGGATGGTCTCAAATAAGCGGATCAATGTTTGGAGGGTGTTGTCATCCAGGTTGCCGGCGGCAAAAAGCCGGATATTTTCCGCACAGAAACTGCGGTGGTAATATTGTTGAATGTCCTCAATAGTGATATCTTTCAGCAGTTCCTCTGTCTGGATTTGTCCCGCAGGATTCTGGTCCCCGAAAATATGATTCAGCATCAGTTGAGAGGCGCAGTAGGATACTTTTTCCTTGTTGTAGGCTAAATCCATGAGTTTACGCTGACGCAGGATTTCCAGATTCTTTTCTTTAAAAGATGGATGTGCAAGAAAATCAAAGATATAAGGAAGTACTTTGGCACAGTTGTTTCGGGGGATGATGAGGTTGATGGTGGCATATTCGATGGTGACATTCGCAGTATAGCTCACCCCGTAATAGTCCAGAAATTCGTCCACTTCGCTGCTGCTGTATTGGCTTGAACTTTCCTTGAGGAGCAGATAGCAGAACAACGCCGCGTTTTTCTTGCTTTCGTAGTAACGACCCGCTTTGATTTTGATGATGAAATGCAATAGGTCCAACTGGGGATTGACGAACTGCTTAAGGGGGATGCCGTTACTGAGCAATGACACCAGAGGCTTTTCAGGTTTGAAGCCTGTAAAGTCGTGGATTTGTGGTGCTTGCGTTCGGTCAACAGCCTGCATGGCGTTTTTTTTGAGGGCAAAGGTACAAAAAAAAATCGGAGCTCGGGGAGGTGTTAACGAATTAATAGTAACTGGCCTTTGTCAATATGTTCTCTGCCGCTATTATCTTTGTACTTAATGACATAAATGTAATTTCCACTGTTCTGGGCTCCTCCCTGAAACTCTCCGTTCCAGCCATATTCAAGGCTTCTGCTGGTGAAAATATGCTGGCCGCTCATGGCGAATATGTCCAGTTGGTATTGGTATATGTCGGCAGAGGTGACAGGTTTGAAGACATCGTTCAGGCCGTCACCGTTGGGAGTGAATGCATTGGGGATGGAAAACAAAGAATTGTTAGGATTAGTGTTTTCGTTTGTGTTGGGAGTATTGGTAGGTGATTCGTTGCTGCCAGGGGTGTTGTTGCTTTTGTTGTTGCTTTCGGACGCTTGTGTTGAGTTCTTATTACTATTGTTATTGTTGGCAGCTTTCTCACTGGCTTTCTCATTGGTGACGGCATTGTCCTGTGGGACAGCATGCTCTGTTGTCGCAGGGATGATGATATTGGGGGTATCTTCCGCTGGAGTCATTGTCTCGGGGGCGTTAGAGCTGCTTTGAACAGTGGGGTCAACAGCAGTTTCTGGGGCGGAATCGGCAGGGATGCTTGTCTCGTCTGCTGAAACTTCAGGCGTGGAGTCATTGTTGTCGTTGGATTGTGCCGTGGTAGTACTCTGAGGGGCCTCCGAGAAGTTCTCTTCAATAGCGGATATTTCAATATCTTGATTGTCAATGTTGTTCCGTTGATGCAATAGTACGGCGCAACTGCTGATAACAATCACAGCGAGTACGGCATAGATGCTCAGATTCCTGATTTTCTGGCGCCGTAGATGTTGCTGCCATCCGGGATTTTGCTGTATTTTATCCCAGAGCCCGTCGGAAACAGGAGCTTCGAATTGCTCGAATTGCTCTTTGAAGATGTCGTCAATATGTTTTTTCATAGTTCTCAATTTTCTTTTTCAGTATTTTGCGTGCTTTGCAGCATTGTGCTCTTAGGGTGGTTTCGGAGCATGAAAGCATGGCGGCTGCCTCCTCATAGGACAGACCGTCGATAACACAGAGGTTGAAGACGGTGCGGCAGCCTTCGGGCAGATCCTGGATAAAAGCCAGCAGCTTTTCGGTGGGAATGTCGTCGTAGTAGTTGCAGTTCATGTCGCCAATTTCATTGGGCATCTCCTCGTAGGGGATGGTCAGCGGCTTTTTCTTGGCCCTTAGCATATCGATGCAGGTGTGTGTGGCGATTTTGTGAATCCAAGAGGTCAGCGTTATTTCTTCTTGCAGTTGATGTATTTTGGTGAATATTTTGATGAATATTTCCTGCGCAAGGTCTTCCGCTTCCTCCGGATTCGGACAGTATCGCAGTGCCGTACCCATTACCAGACGACAGTACCGGTCGTATAACAGCCTCTGGCTCTTGGGTTTGTCGGCTTTGCACCCCGCAACAATATCCCTGTCTTTAATCATCCGATTCATGCATTAGTATATATAAGACGAAGTTTCCTGAAAAACGTTGCTCACTTTTTTGATTTTTTTGAAAAAAATGGACAGGGCTTCCATTAGAATGTCAAATTTCGATATTCTTCGTATGTTTCTGATGTCATAAAGTCATTTCTGTCTGTTGTCGATAAATGTCCGAAATTCATTTGTGCTGCAAAATTAGTCAAATTTCCAAAAGAAAAGCAATTTTTGGGAGAAAATTGTTTGAGTGCCGAAGGTGCTTTTTTTATCAATCATCAGTAAGATTCTTTCAGTAGTCAGGATGTTGAGACTGTGGGACTTGTCATTACGTATTGCCCGATGGGGCAGGAGTAGCATCTTTTCTTTTTGCAGAACGAGGAGTACAACTCCAGCAGGGCTTGCGAGTACAACGCGCTTTTGTTGGGAAAGGAATAGGAATAGAACAGCCGTGTGATGTGGTTGCTTTCAGAGGGACTGTCTTCCAGCAACTCCACCGCCTTGCTTTTCATTATTTCTTGTCCACTGAAACTGCCAAAAGCGAACTTTAAGGGCGCTATGCAATTGATAAACAGGAGGTTGATGGAATCTTTGCCCAGATGCACCGGATGTGTGCGGGTGATTTTTCCGGCTTGGAAGTGGGTCTGCCAGTAGTCGTCGGGTCGGAGGTTGGAGAATAGCTCCTGTATGTGGCAGATGTTCTCCTGGATAACCAGTCCGTTGAAGAGGTCGGGGCAACTGAACAGCAACTCGCTGAACTGGGCCAGTCGGATGCTGGGAAAGTTGATGGGCCGCAAGCGCAACAAATTCCATATTCCGGGGTTGAGTGGGGTCAAACGGTATTTGTAGCGCAGGTACTCATACTCATCGCGCAGTTTGCCGATGTATTCGTCCGTTTCTTCGGGGTTGTCCCCTGAAAGCAGCCCCGCCTGCCCGAAAATAAGGGCATAGATTTGCAGTTTCGAATCCCCATGGTGTTGCAGAATTTTGTAGGGCAGACTTTGTGCCAGCAGTTCGAAGCCGGTGGCATTGATCTTGAAACCAAAGCTGTTGGACAAGGTTTTGTAAGTCAGTTCGTTCCAGTCGTTATGGCTTTTGCCAAGCAGACGAAAGAGTTGCTCCTGTCGTCGGATGAGTCGGTCGATGGCCAAGGCGGACAAGATGGAGCTCATGGTCAGCGACGGGATGTCAGCAGTACTTTTCCCACAAGGCACAGGATTGGTTGATAATGTGAGTTTGCGGTATTCTTCCAGAACTTCTTCCGGAATGTAGGATTTCAGTTCCAGCGTGGGAATCAGCTCGTTATCCTTGCGCACAATCTCCATGTCGGCCTGATATACAACATGTAGGATTACTGATAGGTATTTGCTGTCATACTGATGCTTGTGCTTGAACCAGTCGGAGCCGTTCACGTGAATCTCCACGTCCCCTGCCCAGATGTAGTCGTTGATGCGGATGACCGCCTGCTTGAAATCGGGACCAGCATCGTGGTGTATCATGCCGGGACTGATGATGTGGATGTCACGCCCATCGGTAGTCTTGAGGTCGTTGTGACTGAAAATCTGATGCTGCCATAAATATTGTAAAAGCTCTTCTTTCATGATTCTTGATTTTTTGGGGACCAAAATTATAGCATCTGTCCTTGAAAATCAAGTGTAAAAAATCATAAAATTCTGATAATCAAATTATTGTAATCTTGTAATTTTCTGAACCGAAGTGATAAGAAACTGATGTTTTTTGCCAACAAATCAGAAAATGGCATAAAAAGACACTTGCCATGGATTTTGGAAGTTTTTGGAAGAATTTCTTCCTTTTGCTGACAAAAATGTGAACGGAGGAAAACAAAAAAAAGCACCCGTATGTTACAGGTGCTTTTCCTTGTGGAGCGTATGAGAATCGAACTCACGACCTCTTGACTGCCAGTCAAACGCTCTAGCCAACTGAGCTAACGCCCCATCGCTTAAAAGCGGTTGCAAAAATACAAAAATTTTCAATATGCAGTACACTTTGGGAAAAATATTTTTTTTCGTTAAGACGTGAAGGCGTTAAGACATGCACTTCGTGCATTCGGTTAGACGAAATTCGTCTCTCCGTCTCCACGAACGAGCGAAGCGAGTGTCTCCACGCCTTCACGTCTCCACGCCTCCACGAAAAAAACAATTTACTAATTAACTAATTTAACTCGCTCATTAACTCATTATTTTTTTGTATCTTTGCGGTCGCTAATTTTGAACATTCAAATCTATAATATTAAACCAATTAAAAAATCAAAAACTATGGCTTTCAACTTAAGAAACAGAAATTTCCTGAAATTGTTGGATTTCACTCCTGAAGAAATCAAGTTCTTCCTGAAATTAGCTGCCGACCTCAAGGCTGCCAAATATGCAGGCACTGAGCAACCCCGTTTGACGGGCAAGAATATCGCTCTTATTTTTGAGAAGACTTCTACCCGTACCCGTTGCGCTTTCGAGGTGGCTGCCAAAGATCAAGGCGCACATGTGACTTATCTCGGTCCTACCGGTTCACAAATCGGTATCAAGGAATCCATGAAGGATACCGCCCGCGTGCTGGGTCGTATGTATGATGGTATTGAATACCGTGGTTTCGGCCAGGACATCGTGGAAGAACTGGGCAAGTACGCTGGCGTTCCCGTATGGAACGGTCTGACCAACGAATTCCACCCCACTCAGATTTTGGCTGACTTCCTGACCATGCAGGAGCATATCGACAAACCCCTCAACCAGGTGACTTTCGCTTACTGCGGTGATGCCCGTTTCAACATGGGTAACTCCCTGATGGTAGGTGGTGCCAAAATGGGTATGGATGTCCGTATCGTGGCTCCCAAGAAACTGCAGCCCAACAAGGAACTCATCAACATCTGCAAGGCTATCGCTAAGGAAACTGGTGCTACTGTGACCGTTACCGACGATGTGAAGAAGGGTGTGAAAGGTTGCGACTTCATCTATACCGACGTTTGGGTATCTATGGGCGAGCCCGTTGAGGTTTGGAAAGAAAGAATCGAAATGCTGATGCCTTATCAGGTGAACCAGAAACTCATGGACATGACCGGCAATCCCAACTGCAAGTTCATGCACTGTCTGCCCGCTTACCACAACCTGGAAACCAAGGTGGGTCGCGACGTTCACGAACAGTTCGGCTTGGACGGCATCGAAGTGACCGAAGATGTTTTTGAATCCAAAAACAGCATTGTGTTCGACGAAGCTGAGAACCGTATGCATACCATCAAGGCTGTGATGGTAGCTACTTTGGGTGACTAATCCCTAATTGAGTATGAAAAAATTACTTTTGATATTTATAGTCTTCTGTGCCTCTGCCTCATTCACCATGGGGCAGGGCATGAAGATTATGCTGAATCATAAGGCTTATGCCACAGACAAGATTCAGCCGTACATTGAGTTTACCTTCCGGGTGGGTGGCAATACGGTTGCCTATGCGTTGAATGAGGAACGGCGCTATCAGGCGGAAGTGCTGATCAATGTGGATGTTATACGGGATGATCAGGTGGTGAACAACCTGCGTTACATCCTGGTGAGTGAAAGCTTTGCCGATTCAGTGGTCAGCGGACGGCCCGATTTCGGTGATGTGCAGAATCTTCCCGTGGATAACGGGGATTATTACTTGTCGTTCTCGTTCAAGGATTTGCATGGCGACACGGCAACTGTGAGTTATATTGATTTTATTTCGGTCCATTTCCCGAAGGATTCTGTCTGTACATCGGGAATCGACCTGTTGAGTGATGTCCGTACCGCCGAGCCTGGCGACTTGTATGCCAAGTATGGTTACTCCATGACCCCGCTCTTTTACAATTTCGCGGGCGAACAGCTGTATAATCTTCCTTTCGTGATGGAAGTGTATAATACAGAACGGTTCTTTGGAAAAGGAAAGCAGTTCCTTGCCAAATGCTACATTGAGTTCCTGGAAAATCATAAACTGGCGACTCCTCAGTCAATCATGACGTTGAATGTGAAAACGGCCCCCGTGGCATTGGTGTTCAGCCGTTTCAATATATATCAGTTGCCGTCTGGCAATTATAATCTGGTGACCGAAATTATGGATATGGATTCAACGGTTTATTGTGTGAACCGCTGTTTCTTCCAGCGTAGCAATCCAGGCATGTCGTTGCAACTGGAGAACTATAACGATGTGGTGGTGGAGAATACTTTTGTGGCAGCTATTACGGACAAGAAACTGTTGGAGGACTACGTGGCGAGTCTGTATCCGATAGCCACCAATATGGAACGCGATTTCTTTGATAAGCGTATGAAGAAAGTGAGCTTCGAGATGTTGCAGAAGTTCTTTTATTCCTTCTGGCTAACCCGGAATCCGAACGATCCCGAGGGCGAGTGGCTGGCTTATCAGAAAAAAGTGGATTTTGTACAGAAGGCTTTCGGCAGCAAGCTGGTGAGAGGCTATCGTACCGATCGTGGCCGTGTGTATTTGCAGTACGGTCCGCCAAACGATATCAAAGACGCTCCTTTCGACCCTACCGCTTATCCGTACCAAGTATGGCATTACTACCATCTTCAGGATCAGAACAATGTGAAGTTCGTTTTCTGGTGCCCAGCCGAGGTAACCAATGATTATGAATTACTGCATTCTGACAAAGTGGATGAACCCCATGATCCCTCGTGGCAGATGAGATTGGTGAAACGTATCTATCAGCAGGAAAACTATCAGATTACCAAACCAAATGATTACTTTGGCAACGAGATGGACGACTATTGGAGATTTAACGATTAATGATGGTCCTGATTTCTGCAATGTCGCCATCTCATGTTTCTAAGTAAGAAGAAATAATAACTAAAAATAATTGATATGAAAAAAGTTTTATGCTCTATTGTATGCGTATTGTGCATGCTGCAATTGTCGGCCCAAGATTATCCCAATATTCCCAATCCTGGTTTTGAGTCCTGGGATGGTCTCAATCCAACGGGATGGTCCACGTATTTGTATGGTGACATCGTCAATATTAATTTGAAGAGCTCCAAATTTGCCTATCTGGTACAAATGGACTTCGCTACCAAGACACCGGATGCCCATTCTGGTGATTATGCCTTGAAATTGCAGGCAATGACTTTGGTTCCGCCGCGGGGTCCTAGAGTGACCATGCCAGGTGTGGCTCAGGTGGGTACTGCTGGTGAATTCGTGATTGATTATTCTATGATTGAGGCGTTTATGGGATTGGACTCTTTTGTGGTAGACTGGACACTATTGCAGTATATCAGCGCTGAAGAGTTGGGCTCTGTGGCCAATATCTTCTCAAAGGGAGTTCCTTTCAATATGGTGCCGACCGCTGTGAAGGCATGGGTGAAATTTATTCCTCAGGAAGGTGTGCAGGATACCATGAGTGTTTGGGTGGGTGCTTACAGAGCTGGCGAACCCTCTTATATCATGTGGGGGGATGTTCCTTCAGCAGGCCATGGTTATGCCGAGTTTAGCGACAGAATGGATGAATATACCCAGATTACGGTTCCTATGGATTACTCATCAGATGATGTGACTTGTGATTCGTTGGTGCTTATTTTTGTGTCTACCTCTATCTCTGCCCCCAAAGAAGAGACTGTATTATATATTGATGATATTAGCTTTGAATTCGATTATACCAGTGTCCGTTCCAGCGAAAAGGTCAATATGAGACTTTATCCCAACCCGGCTACCGACTATATGGTGGTGAGCCTTGACAACCAGGCCGATTCGTACGAGTTGACCGTGTATGATATTAATGGTAAGCAAATCAAACATTTGGAGAGCCTGACAGGTGATACCCGTGTGGCCGTAAATGAACTGTCCGCAGGCACCTATTTCCTGAAAGTACAGCAGGCAGGCAATACAACTGTCCGTAAATTTATTGTAGAATAATAGAATAAGTATATCAAAATAAATTATACCATGAAGAGATTTATATTATCACTCGTAGCGGCTTTTTTAATGCTGCAATTGTCGGCTCAGCAGCCCAACATCAGCAATCCTGGTTTTGAACAGTGGTCAGGTACCACTCCGACGGGATGGACCACTTCCATTTCGGGTTCGCTTACTGGTATTCCAATTATGGGATCTTATCCTCTTTCCTTTAATTTCGGTTCGAGAGTCAATGATTCACATTCGGGTTCTTATGCGTTGAAACTGCAGACTAAAAGTCTGGACTTGTCCATGCTTGGTGTTCCTGTGATTAGTGTTCCCGGTATCGCTCAATTGGGTACTGCCGGTTCATTCAGTATCAGCATTGAAACCATCCAGGAATTGATGAGTATAGATTCCACTACAGATATGTCAGATTTGATTAATAATCTGGATTTGGACGAATTATCCACTTTTACGAATATTTTTTCCAGAGGCGAACCCTTTACCATGGTTCCAACTGCTATGAAGGTGTGGGTGAAATATTTGCCTCCTGTGGGTGAGACAGATACAATGCTGGTACTGTTGGGCGCTTATAAGGAGGGCCAAACGAGCTTGTTGCTGATGGGGGATATGCCGGATACATACGGTTATTATGCGGTGACGGAAAGATTGGAGGACTATACGCAGTTGACAGTTCCTGTTTCCTATGATGAGGAGGATCTGACTTGCGATTCATTGGTGATTGTGTTCGTGTCCTCATCATTCACGAATGCCAAGAGTACGGAACTTTATATTGATGATATTTCTTTCGAGTTTGATTATCTCAGTGTGAATTCAACCGAAAGAATTCAGATGAACATGTATCCCAATCCCACGACGGATTATATGGTGATTAGTCCAGCCAATCAGTCAGAGTCCTATGATATTATGGTATATGATATGAATGGCAAGCAGCTGAAGAGTGTTGAGCAGTTGACGGGTGACACTCGTTTGAGCGTAAGTGATTTGGCTGCAGGTGCTTATTTCCTGAAGTTGAAACAATCAGGCAGCGAGTTGGTGCGCAAATTTGTGGTAGAGTAGGAGATGCCTGAAATCTGGTTGGCCCCATTGCACGGGCTTACACATTATCATTTTCGGAACTGTTTATTTCGACATTATAGCGGCTTCAATGCCGCTATTTCTCCTTTTGTGCCCGTCCAGGAGACGGCCAAGCTGAATGTGCGGAAGTGGAAAGACTTGGCTCCGGAGAATAATACCGCGGTGGAGCTGATTCCGCAGTTGATGGGCATCGTGCCCGCGCATTTCGCTGACACCATGAATGCGCTGCACCAGGAGTTTGGCCATACCCGTTTCAACTGGAATCTGGGTTGCCCGATGGCTCCCATCGTGCGCAAACGCCGTGGCTGTGGTCTGATGCCTTTCCCCGATGAGGTGGAAGCTGTGGTGGAGGCCGCTTGCCAACTGCCGTACCGCTTCTCCGTGAAAATGCGCCTCGGTATGCACAGTTCGGAGGAAGGTATGGAGATTGCCCGGCGACTGAACCAGTATCCGCTGGAGTTTGTGGTCATTCACCCTCGTTTGGGTGAGCAGCAGTATGCGGGGTTGCCCGATTGGAATGCTCTGGAAGCGTTGTTGTCCGTTCTTCAGCATCCTGTCATTTATAGCGGTGATGTTTTTCAACCTGCTGATTATGAAAGATTACGTGCTCGCTTTCCACAAATAAAAACTTGCTTGTTGGGTCGGGGTATCCTGCGTAATCCGAGGCTGGCGGAAGAAATCAAAAGCTTTGCTTCAGAGAGGGGGTGTGTGTCTGGGTTTAACAAATTTTGTGAGGATAAAGAGATGGCAAGAATTGGAAAGGATGAAATTATTCGTTTTAACGAATTTTATGAGGATCTGAGACAAACGCTGGAAGTCTATCGCGGAGCCAATGGAAGCTTGTCGGTGTTGAAGGAATTGTGGCATTATTTCGCCTGTTTCTTTCAGCTTACAGAGGAGCAGTTGCATTCTTTGCTGGTAATACGTGAGCCGGAAAAATTTGACGAGGCGGTAAGAGAGATTTTTTTTCTGAGGAAAAACTGACAAAAATGGCATAACCAAAGAATTATTTTCTTATTTTTGCAATCTATTTTAGAATTTAGAATTAGAACTGATGGATAAATTGTTACAAGTTTCCGGATCTCCCCACGTACATGGGAACGAGTCCGTGAAGAAAATCATGTGGTCGGTGGTGATTGCGCTCCTTCCGGCCTTGGCAGTGTCTGTGTATTATTTCGGACTGCCGGTACTTATTCTTACTTTGGTGTCTATTGCCACCTGTATGCTGACTGAATACCTGATTCAGCGTTTCATGCTGAAAGGGAATGTCTCCATTACAGATGGTTCGGCGGTGATTACGGGTTTGCTGCTCGCATTCAATGTGCCGTCAAACCTGCCGGTATGGATTCTGATGATCGGCGCGTTTGTGGCGATCGCCATCGCCAAGATGCCTTTCGGCGGCCTCGGCAAGAACCCCTTCAACCCTGCATTGGTGGGTCGTGTGTTCCTGCTGATTTCCTTCCCGGTACAGATGACCACCTGGCCTAAGCCAACTCCTGTATGGAGCTTCGGCGCCGCTGATGTCATTACTGGTCCCACTCCGCTGGGTATCCTGAAAGAAGGTGTGAAAAACGGTCAGGCTGTGAGTGATCTGACTTCTGAGTTGCCGACGTATGTGGATATGCTTCTGGGACAGATGGGCGGTAGCTTCGGAGAAGTGTCCGCTATCGCTATCCTGATTGGAGCTGTCTTCTTGTTGATCAGAAAGGTGATAACTTGGGAAATTCCAGTTTCCTTCCTGTTGACCGCATTCTTGTTCTCGGGAATCTTCTATTTGGTAGATCCCACCACTTACGCTAATCCCTGCTTCCATCTGGTGACCGGTGGTATGATGTTGGGTGCCTGCTTCATGGCTACCGATATGGTGACCTCTCCCACCTCTCGTGGCGGTATGCTGGTGTTCGGTGCCGGTTGCGGTCTGCTCACCATCATCATCCGTCTTTTCGGCGCGTATCCCGAAGGTGTGTCATTCTCAATTTTGATTATGAATGCCTTGGTTCCGCTGATTAACAAAGGTTTCAAACCCAGAACTTACGCAAAATAATTTCAGATTAAAATAAAGCTACAAATATGGCAAAGAAAGAATCCACGCTGTTGCAACTGGTGATTACGCTGACCTTGATTGCCGTCACGGCGGGTGTCGCGTTGGCAGCGGTATATGCGCTGACCAAAGACCCGATCGAGGCTGCCCAGCAACAGAAGAAAAAAGATGCTATCAATCAGGTGCTGCCCAACTTCCAAGGCGAATTGAAGGAATGTACCTGCACTGTGGAAGGGGACAAAGACCCTGTGAAGGTGAATCTGGCTTATCAAGACGGTCAGTGCTGCGGTGCTGCTGTCGAGACCTATACCAACAAGGCGTTCAGTGGCCGTTTCGATATTATGGTCGGCTTGGATGCTGAGGGTAAAGTGCTGGGAACTGCGGTGCTGAAACACAGCGAAACCCCAGGTCTTGGTGCTAAAATCACAGATAGCGAAAGTCATTTTATTCAGCAGTTCGTGGGAATGAATCCCGCGGCGAATCCGCTTAAAGTGAAGAAAGACGGTGGCGAGGTGGATGCCATTACCGCTGCCACGATTTCCTCACGCGCGTTTTGTGACGCGGTGAATCGTGCCGTTGCTGCTTTTAATCAGGTAAAGGAGGAGAATCATGAGTAAACTGAATATTTTAACCAAAGGATTTTTCAAAGAGAACCCTGTTCTCGTGCTGGTGCTGGGAACCTGTCCCACTTTGGCAGTCACCACCTCGGTGAAAAACGCTCTGGGTATGGGCTTGGCCACTACTTTCGTATTGCTGATGTCCAATGCCATCATCTCCCTCTTGAAAAATGTGATTCCCGACAAGGTGCGTATACCGTCGTTCATCGTCATTATTGCTACCTTCGTGTCTATGATTGACTTGCTGATTCAGGGTTTCTTGCCTTCGCTGGCTTCCAGTTTGGGTATATTTATTCCCTTGATTGTGGTCAACTGTATCGTGCTGGGTAGGGCAGAGGCTTTTGCTAGCAAGAATACGGTAGGTGATTCTATCCTCGACGGTATCGGCATGGGTATCGGCTTCACCATCGCGCTGACCATTATTGGTTCGGTTCGTGAGATTTTGGGAAGCGGTTCATTCCTTGATTACAAGTTCATCCAAGGTGATGGCATTCTGGTCTTCGTCCTGGCTCCCGGAGCTTTCATCGTCTTCGGCTTCACCGTCGCTCTCGTCCGCTACCTGCAGTCCAAGAAAAAAGCAAGTTAATTAGCGAATGAGCAGTGAGCAGTGAGCGATGAGCAATGAATTTTAAACCTTGAACCTTGAATTTTGAATTCTCTAAACACTAAACTTCAAACACTAACCCCTATTCCCTATTCCCTAAAACCTAAAACCTGAAACCTAACAACTATGGAATATATATTAATGATAATCGGAGCTGTCTTGGTCAATAACATCATATTGGCGCAGTTCCTTGGTATTTGTCCTTTTCTGGGCGTTTCCGGTAAAGTGAACACCGCCCTTGGCATGGGTGCCGCCGTTCTCTTCGTGATGACCCTGGCCACTCTTGTGACCTCCTGCATTCAGGCGTATGTTCTGGTCCCTTTGAACATCACCTTCCTGCAGACTATATGCTTCATCCTGGTGATTGCCGCCTTGGTGCAGATGGTGGAGATTATGCTGAAGAAAATCAGCCCGTCACTGTATCAGGCACTGGGTATCTTCTTGCCGCTGATTACCACCAACTGCGCCGTTTTGGGTGTGGCTATCCTGGTGACCCAGAAAGAGTTCACCATCATGCAGAGCACGGTTTACGCCATCTCTTCTGCACTGGGCTTTATTCTGGCAATTGTCATCTTCGCCGGTCTGCGCGAGCAACTGGAGTTGGTGAATGTGCCCAAGGGAATGAAAGGTGTGCCTATTGCGCTGATCACCGCAGGCATTCTGGCTATGGCATTTATGGGCTTCGCTAATTTGGTGTAAACATGACAGATGAGGCCACTTGGCAGTTCATAGATGCCCATATTGACGAGGATGTCAATAAACTGGCCCTGCAAAAGTCGAAGTTCAAAGATATAGATTTTGAATTTGCCATCCGGCAGATTCATGGACGACAGAAAACGAGGGATAAATTGCCGTATTTTGGCAATGTCCCTCGTTTCGTTTTCCCTCCTTCCTTGTCGCTGGAACAATGTTCGTCGGAAATCACAGCGCGATACAAACGGGATGTAATTAATGATATATTTTGTAGAGATGTACAGCCGTGCGTTTCTACAGGGAGTTCCCTTGATTCGTCAAATGAAAATGCACGGTCGTGTGTGTCTACAATTGCAGATTTGACCGGTGGTTTTGGCGTCGATACCCTTTCCTTTGCCCAATCATTCTCCATCTGTCATTATGTGGAACCGCAGCGGCAATTGTGCGAGATTATGGCTTATAACAGCCAATTGTTGCATTTTGACCATATTCATGTACATCAGGCTACGATGGAGGATTTTCTTCAGGAAATGGATGCGGTGGATGTGATTTATGCCGATCCTTCCCGTCGCGATACTCACGGCTCCCGGGTGGTAGGTTTGGAGGATTGCAGTCCCAATATATTATTGTATAAAGATATTCTTTTGCGGAAAAGCCGTCTGCTGATGCTGAAACTGTCGCCGATGCTGGATATCAAACGTGCCTTGGCACAGTTGCCGGAAACCTGCGAAGTGCATGTGGTGGCAGTGGACGGAGAATGCAAAGAACTGCTATTCCTGTTGTCAAAAAGTAAAACCGAGGACGTAAAATTCGTGGCAGAAAACTTGAAAAACGACCACTGTGAGCACTTCAGTTTTACTATGCGGGAAGAGGCCGAGGCTTTGCCAAGTTATGCTGATGAGGTGAAAAAATACCTGTACGAGCCGAATGCCGCCATCCTGAAAGCAGGGGCATTCAAGTCGCTGGCAGTGCGTTATGGACTGGAGAAGCTGCACCCTCATACACATCTTTATACTTCTGATATACAGTTGGAAAGCTTCCCTGGGAGGTGCTTTCAGGTGGCAAAAGTCCTTTCTGTAAAAGATGCTATGCAATTGAAAAATGAAATACCCAAAGCCAATGTGTCGGTCCGTAATTTTCCGCTGAGTGCCGATGAATTACGGAAGAAACTTAAACTTGCCGACGGAGGAGAGGTCTATTTATATGGTACGACAATTGAAAAAGACCGCAAAGTTGTGATTCTTTGTCAGAGGTGAAAGGTTTTGTACCAGAAAAAAAACAACGAGTTATGAAAAAGTCATTTTTGCTAGTTCTTCTGCTGTGTATAGTGCAGTGGAATCTCATGGCCACAAAAATTGAAGGCAGAGTGGTTAATTCCAAAGGGGAAGGTCTTTCATACGTAAGTCTTTATTTGAAACATTATCCCGAAGTGGGTACAATTTCCGATATCAACGGGCGTTTTTCTTTGGAAGTGCCAAGCACCCGCGACAGTTTGATTGTGACTTTGGTAGGTTACGAGACAATGTTTATTAATTTGTCGAAGGTGAATACAGACAAATCTTTGCGTATCACTATGAAAGACCAGCCTGTCATTTTGAACGAGGTGGTAGTTCATGTTCAGAAAAACAGCAAAAAGAAAAAGAACAAAAAAGAGGAGCGTGCCGAGATACAGGCTTTTCTGAAAAAAGTGTATGACCGTGTGTTGATTGATTTTCCTGTCAACAATGTCAAACACAGGGTGGTGTCGGACTTGACTGCTACCAGTGATGGTCAGGTGTTGTTGTTTGATGAGTGGATTGGTGACATTGTGGAACTTCGGGACTATAGAGGCGCCAAGGATTCCATTCAGATGAAAATGGATTTGAACAAACGGTATTTCAATCAGACTGTCAAGGGCTCTATTGAAAATTTTAACCCGAATGACTATAGCAAACATGATCGCAGGCATGTGGACAAGGTGGATCTCGATGATATGAAGAAAATACAGCCTCATAGGATTGCTTGGGAGCTGGACGTTCAGCAACTTACGTATCGTTATATGTCTGATGTGAAGCATTGGACGATGGTGGAGAAGGATGCGAATACGGTAGTGCTGACACTTACGCTGACCAATAAACTGCCAGGCATTTATAAGCTGGTGAGAAAATTGGTGTATGCGGTGGACAAACACACGTATAGTATCAAAACCTTGTCGGAGCGTGTGAGTGCGGAGGTGAATATTCCGTTTGGCTATAAACTGTCATCGTCAGAATTGGCTATTTTAAATGCTTTTGTGCTTGACCATGATGGGTTCGAGAAATATCGTCTGAAAGGATTCAAGGGTACCTCATGCCGCAACAATATCTATCACCGTCAGGATAACCAGCTGGTGGTGGCGGAGAAAAATTTCACGGCAGATGGTTATATTGTTGACAATAAAGATAACAAGGTCGTTTTCGGTACCAAAATCAAAACCAAGGTGCTGTCGGTGGAGACCAAAGGGGTGAAACCCTATTCCGCCTCCGAGCTGAAAGGCGGCAAGGTGCAGAAAATCGATACCCCCACCCATTAATTTTAATTGGCAAATTAGTTAATTAGCAAATGTGCTAATTAACAACGTGCTAATGTGCCAATGAATTAATAATGTAGGGCTGTCACATCGTGGCAGCCGTATCGTGTTGTCCGCATCGTAGGGACGCACCGCATGCGTCCGCATCGCATGCGTCCGTTTATGCCACCACCTCCGCACCGTGTCGTTTCGTATCATGCAGGGCTGTCACACCGTGGCAGCCGTATTGTGTTGTCCGCATTGTAGGGACGTACCGCATGCGTCTGTCTTCAATTCCGCCTCATCATCATGTAGGGCTGTCACATCGTGGCAGCCGCTGACATTTTGTCAGTGATTCTTTTTGGCACGGATTTTGCTAAAAGCATTGTCGTTGTATGCTTCAGAAAAATTATTGATAAATACAAAAAACTGAAAATCAATAAAATAAAATCAATAAAAACTAAAAAACAAACAACTATGAAAGTAAACATCAAACCATTGGCAGACAGAGTTCTGGTGAAACCTGCCGAAGCAGAAATGAAAACCGCTGGCGGTATTATTATCCCTGACACCGCAAAGGAAAAACCGCAAAAAGGCACTGTCGTGGCAGTTGGACCTGGCAAAAAAGACGAACCCATGACGTTGAAGGTGAATGACACTGTGCTGTATGGCAAATATTCAGGCACCGAAATCCAATATGACGGCGAAACTTATCTGATTATGAAGGAAAGTGACATTTATGCCACCCTTTAATCGTTTTTAGTCATCAAAAATCAAAAAAAATCAATCATTAATCAAGAAAAATAAAACAATAAAGCTATGGCAAAAGATATTTTATATGACTGGGATGCCCGCGAAGGCTTGAAAAAAGGTGTTGACGCATTGGCAAACGCTGTGAAAGTGACCCTTGGTCCCAAAGGTAGAAATGTGATTATTGACAAGAAATTCGGTGCTCCCCAGATTACCAAGGACGGTGTGTCCGTGGCTAAGGAAATCGAACTGAAGGACGCTGTGGAGAACATGGGTGCCCAGATGGTGAAGGAAGTGGCTTCCAAAACCAACGACCAGGCTGGTGATGGTACTACCACCGCTACCGTTTTGGCTCAGATTATTTTCAATACTGGTCTGAAAAACGTGACCGCCGGTGCCAATCCGATGGATCTGAAACGCGGTATCGACATGGCAGTGGCCAAAGTTGTGGACAGCTTGCGTAAACAGTCAGAATCAGTAGGCGACAGCCACGAAAAAATCGAGCAAGTAGCTACGATTTCTGCCAACAATGATAAGAAAGTGGGCGAAATCATCGCTGAGGCTATGCGCAAAGTGAAAAAAGAAGGTGTTATCACCATCGAAGAGGCCAAAGGTACTGAAACCAATGTGAAAGTGGTGGAAGGTATGCAGTTCGACCGTGGTTACATTTCACCTTATTTCGTAACCGATGCTGAGAAGATGGAAGCTGTTTACGAGAATCCTTTCATCTTGATCTATGACAAGAAAATCAGCAACATGAAGGAATTCCTGCCGATTTTGGAGAAGGTGGTTCAGACAGGCCGTCCATTATTGGTTATCTCTGAAGACGTGGAGAGCGAAGCACTGGCTACCCTCGTGGTGAACCGTCTGCGTGGCGGCCTGAAGATTGTGGCTGTCAAGGCTCCTGGCTTCGGTGACAGAAGAAAAGAGATGCTGGAAGATATCGCTATCCTGACTGGCGGTGTGGTCATCAGCGAGGAAAAAGGCTTCAAGCTGGAAGACGCTACCGTGGATATGCTGGGTACTGCCGAGAAGATTACGGTGGACAAAGAAAATACTACCATTGTCAGCGGTAAGGGCGACAAAGAGCGGATTGACGCCAGAGTGGCTCAGATCAAGGCTCAGATTGAGAAGACCAAATCTGACTACGACCGCGAGAAACTGCAGGAGCGTCTGGCCAAGTTGGCTGGTGGCGTAGCTGTGATATACGTGGGCGCTGCTTCAGAAGTGGAAATGAAAGAGAAGAAAGACCGTTACGATGACGCTTTGCACGCAACCCGTGCCGCTATCGAAGAGGGTATCATCCCTGGCGGTGGTGTAGGCTTCATCCGTACCATCCCCGCTTTGGACAAACTGAAACCTGAAAACGAAGACCAGAAGGTGGGTATCGAAATCGTAAGACGTGCACTGGAAGAACCTCTTCGTCAGATTGCCGAAAACGCTGGCAAGGAAGGCTCAGTGATCGTGAACGCTGTGAAGAACGGCAGAACCGACTATGGTTACAATGCCCGTACCGGCAAGTTCGAGAAACTGATCAAGGCTGGTGTTATCGATCCTACAAAGGTGGCTCGTGTGGCTATCGAGAACGCCGCTTCCATCTCAGGTATGTTGCTGACTACCGAATGCGTGTTGGCTGAAATCAAGGAAGAAACTCCGGCTGCTCCTATGGGCGGTGGCATGCCCGGCGGTATGCCCGGAATGTACTAATAGATTGATTTAGCTTAATTTTAATAAAAAACGAAAACGGCTCCGGAAACGGGGCCGTTTTTTTTTTGTGACGAATAAACATAGAAATGGAAAATTTAACAAAAATTATTTTTTTTATGAATGACATTATTTAGGAATTTTATATTTTTGCACTTTTATATGCAATATGTTGAAAAGAATACTCCCTGTAAGTCATTTATTGACAGTTTTTTGTTTACTGCTCTCTGTGAGCAATAGTGTATGGGGGCAGGTGTCGAGTCAATGTACTCCTCATCCGTGCACACCGACACCGTGTCCACCTCCGGATTCGGCAACTTTTGCCATGGGAGATACCACCACCTATTATTTCAATCCAACGGTATTCGGATCTTTTGAAGGGGATACTCTCCGTATTCAGTGTGGCATGATTTATAAATTTCATGTCGAGGCCAATGGCATTTATGAATGGAATACGGATATCAGTTATGGTAATGTGCCGACCTATGCGGATGATCAGTTACGTACCAAAATTACTCTTTTCTATGATGATTTCAAGACTTCCGCGGTAGTTTCTGCCAGTGCTGTCAATGCGATTATCGATGGTTGTGCGGCGGCAGGTTTGTCGTGGAGGGCCAATTACACGGGTACCGTCGGCATCATGGTCACCCGTGGAGATGATGATCAGAATCAAAGCGATCCCAATTTTTGTGCATGTACACAAGACACTATTTTATTGCGTTATGATTTGAGAAGAAGACCCAACGAAAATACGTTCGTGGTATGGGGGCGCTATGGTATTGTCAGGGAACTTCCATGCGACAATATCAAACATTACATTTACGATTCCGGTACTAATTCTCAGCAAAATGATGCGAGTGGTGACTATTCCAACAATGAAAATGGCTTTTTGGTTTTGTATCCCGGAGATCCGCGCTCAAAGTTGAAACTATGGGGTAACAGTTTGTTGGAATGTGGTGATACCTTGTTCATCTATAATGGTGATATAACGGAAAATCCTGATATTGTTCCCTATTATACCATCACGGGTCCGGGTTCTCATCAATTGGGTAGCGAAGATGATCCGGTATTCATGTCCGCCGTCCCTGGTCAGCCTATAACATTGCGTATGCAGTCGGATTCCTCGTGTACCGCGGCAGGTTTCGAGTTGCAGGCCAAGTGCTGTCAAACACCCGGACTGCCTATAGGATTGCATGGCAACATGACCAGTGATACCTCGGCTTTCATTAATTGGATTCCCGGGGAAGGCAATGACTTGATCTATAATTTTGACATTTACACGGCATCGGACAGTACACTGGTTTTTTCAGGAAGTACTATCGATACTTTTCAGACGATCATTGGTTTAAATCCTAATGATTGTTATTTCTATACCATATCTGTATACTCCAATTGTACCAATGAGAATGCTACTGACTCGATGGACAATATGGATGTGGTATATAGCAATGTGTTTTGTTATTCTTATTTTGTAACTTTAGGGGACAGTGTTCAGAATTTCTTCGTGATGACCGATTCGGTGTATATCCCCAACGGAGCTTACATCGACTCTGCCAATGCCTGCGGATGCGGTGAGATAGGCACAAATATCATCATTTATGAGACTGACAAAAGGGTGTGTTATGGTGATGCGTTTCACTTCTGTTATAGTTTTTCTGTAAATGATGGGGTAGAGGAGCCCCGACAGCGGAAGTTGGTATGGCAGTCTCCATACGGACTGCAGTTTCCAGCCTGGTTATTGGATACTTCCTACGTGGTTAATGATACCAATGTTTATGAAATGACCATTCCGGGTTTGTTTAGCGCAGGGTGTTATTATACGGATCCTCTTTTGGAGGAGGGTTTTATTATGCTCACCGCTTATACCGAAGGCCATTCTGTGACGCGAGCCATTATTCATTTCCAGGTAGACACTTTGCCTGATGTGACACTTTGGGTCAACGGAATGGATACCTCTCTGATTATTTCTTGCGAAGCGGATAGTTTGGAATTAACGGCCCACAATAATCTCGTTTATCGTTGGACAGCTCCTTATAACACATTCTCTAGTACATCACATCAAAATGGAATTGTCAATTTTGCACCGATACGCAATGATATAGTTTTATTACGAGGGGAGGACCGGAACGGCTGTGTCAATTACGATACGCTGCTGGTGCAACTCAATCCCTTGGCTGATTTGGACTATATCCCTGATTACACGCTGTGTTATGGGGATAGCCTGTTGCTTCGTGTGGCGGGGCTGGAACAGTACATTTGGCAACGGATAGATACCACCTGGTGGGACACTACCTATACACATATTATCCAGGGGGTTGTAGGTTCCGATATGGAATCTGTACTACGCTCTCTTTATTCTGAAGACAGTATTATCCTTGTTCGTCAAACACAACCACAATCATTCAGAGTTGATACGTTCTATGTTGATCAAATCCAAAGTCCTGATTTTCACTGCCCTGAAACCTATAATAGTCTTGCCAAAAGATTTGAAGTTAGATATGTTCAAACTGATCATTTGTTTGATAATGATTATGTTACTTTATATAGTGGAATGGCTGATTCTCTTTGGGTCCAGCCTTTCCAGAACACAGATTATCTTGTTTTCGGTACGGACAGCAATGGTTGTGGAAATCGCTTCGATGCGATAATTCATGTCAATGTTCTTCCTAAACCTGAGATTTTGGATGTTTATAGTACACCGTTTGTTTGCGCGCAAGACACTGTGAGGTTAAAGGTGACAACGCCTGAAGAGACAGATTACACTTTCGAGTGGCAAGTGGATGGGGCAGAGGAGGTCATTGGCAGGACAGCGATACTCAACGCTATCCCCGATAGCTCATGCATCTATCAACTAAGGGTCATTCATCCCAATGGCTGTGACACTGTGCTGTATTTTCCGGTTCAGCTGTATCCTGTTCCGGAGATTGAGGTGTCGGCTGTGCCCAGCACCATTTGTCCCCGTTCAAGCAGTACGTTGCAGGCTTCTGGCGCTACGATTGTAAGTTGGTTGTGGGATGACAGCACCACCGCCAATATCAGAATTGTCGAGCCGCAATCGGCCACGGAATATTTCGTTACCGGAACCGACGGGAATGGTTGTTCCGCCACAAGAAGCGTACCCCTAACCATCCTTCCCTCCCCAGAACATGAAATATTGAGCGATGACAGTATATGTGCCAATAGTTCCAAAATGCTGGTGCTTTCCGGACGTGCCCTGAATTACCAATGGCACAACCCGGATGTGGAAGTTTCTGTATCGGGAGACACGGCCATCGTAACGCCTACCACAACAACCGTATATACGGTGAGTTACGAGAATGAGTATGGTTGTACCGATACCACACGTGTAACTATTGCGGTATTTGAATTCCCCACGCCGGTACTTTCTCCAGACATCACCATCTGTCGAAACGATAGTACAGTATTACAGGCATCGGGTGGCCTGTTTTTCCGTTGGGATGACCCCGACCACAGTACTACCGACAGCATCGTGGTGGCACCTGTCAATACCACTACGTATCATGTTTTTGTGTATGATTATATCGGCTGTGGTACGTACGGAGAGGTGACAGTTAATGTCATTCCTTATTTCCCCTTGAGTATTGTCGCCAGTGCCGACAGTATCTGTCCCAATAGCGAGGTGACGTTTACTGCATACGGAGGAAGTATATATGAATGGAATCAAAATCCATTGTCCAATAGTAATTCTATCACCATGACCTCGGACAGTACCACCAGCGAAACATCTCTTGTGGTGTCTTTGTTTGCGTTGAATGCTTCTACCAATTGTTCAATGCTTATTTATGACACAGTGGTGGTGATGCCTTATCCTATAATCAACATCGTGCCCGAACGGGATACCCTCTGTGTGGGTGATAATATCGCATTGACAGTGGAAGGCGATGCCTCTCATTTTGTGTGGACGACTGGCGATACGAGCCGCAGTATTCAAATCAGTCCTGAAAACAGCATTGTCTATCAGGTCAATGCTTATTCCGACTTTAACTGTATGAGTTCCGCAAGTCAAAATATTGTGGTGAATGGCTTACCACCTGTATTTGATATTGAATTAACGGATACCAGTTTATGCTATGACGGAACCGTCAATGTAACCATCTATCCGTCATTCAGCAATATGGAATACTATTGGAGTTATCCCGGTATGGGGTCGTCGACTCCGCAGTTCACCTATTATCCATTGGAAGATGTTCCTTACACTTATACGGATACTCTTACTGTTGATCTGGTGAATCTATATGGATGTCACCGGCAAGGGCAGGCTTTGATTACGGTACATCCCATGCCACGCGAGGAAATAACGGCTCCTTCAGACCTTTGTGTTACTGACACCATCATGATGACCCTGTCGGGCAACTACCAATATCATTGGTATCAGCCTATCACACAAGAACAGTCGTCTAATGACACGGTATGGACCACCCAGCTGCAAAACACCACCTATCGTGTCAAAGCCACCACCGAATACGGTTGTTATTTGGAAGTAAGCAAAACAGTGGAGACCCATCAACTGCCCACTGTCTCTATTCGCAGTGAACATAATAGCAATTATTTCTGCGATAACGAGAGTTATACCTTGATAGCTTCTGGTGCACGAGACTATGTATGGAGCGACGGACAAGTTGGAGATCAGTTGCAGATTACGCCGCCTCTTAGCCCAAACTATCAGGTTATAGGCACCGATGAGCACGGATGCAGGAATAGCAGTAATTATACTTTGAATATCAATCCTTCGCCGAGCATTGAACTAAGTCTGTCTTCAGACACCGTTTGTGCAGGCGGCAATGTCACCATTTCGGCAATAGGTGACTTCGAGAGCATTGTATGGAGCAATGGCAGCACAACTTATTCCATTGTTACGCCATACTTGTACCAGTCACAACAATACAGTGTCCTCGTGGGGAACACTGCCCACAATGTCAGCTGTTACACCCGCGATACCGTGGAGGTCATCGTCATGGTAGTTCCGACCCTGTCGGTGCAAAACAGCAGTTCGCCTATCTGTGCCAACGACACGGGATTCATCACGGTGACGGGTGCAGACAGTTATGAATGGGTGCCCAATGACATTCTCTCAGGCAACAGCGACGGTTCCGCTACCATTCATCCTGTAAGCAGTGTTCAAGACCATACGGAAATATTTACCGTAACAGGTTTTTTAAGTGAGTACGGTTGCAATACTTCATTGCAAATACCATATATCATCCATGCTCTTCCCGATATTAACATAACAGCCACTTCAGAAGGAGGACATATCTGTGTGGGAGACTCTTTGAGTTTGATGGCCAGTGGGGGTATCTCCTACACATGGTACGAACATGGACTTGCCAATAGCATAGGAAATGTTAACGTTATCACGATTTTCCCCACACAAACCACCGACTATACCATACAGGCCATGAATCCATACGGCTGTTACGACAGTGAGGTATTTACAGTTACCGTGCATGAGCACCCTGAGGTCAACATTAGCGTATCGGATTCCGCTATTTGCCGTGGAGATACCGTTCAACTCAATGTCAGTAGTGACGGTCATCAATATGCATGGGACAATTTCTTCTCCCTGAGTGCCATCAATATTGCCAATCCTTTGGCATCACCTCAGACCAGCTGTTTATATACGGTTCAGGTTACGGATACAATAACACATTGTAAAACAGTAGATTCTGTTAAAATTACCGTACATCAGCTTCCTGTTCTCCATTCCAATGCCCCTCATAGCATGTGTTTAGGGGACAGCCTTATTATTGACATGTCGGGAGCAGTTGAATATCAGTGGTTTAACAATGATAAGACCAGCCTGATTTATACAGGGAATCCCTATCCAACCCTGCCGGAAGAACTGCCTGCCGTACGTTATCAAATTGTGGGAACTGATGAATTTGGATGTAAAAGCGACCTGCCCATAGAAGTGATGGTCTATCCACTTCCGCAACTGGATGTGAATGTCTCCTATCCGGGGTTCTTGTGTAATAATGGTTCCAACTTCTTGGGTATCACAGTGCAAAGCAATATTTTCGGCACCAACTACCAATGGAGTTCGGCTCCTTCTGACAATACGATAGTGAGCGACGGGCAAGTTACCTTTGTCTCCCCTGACACCAACACCACTTATTATATCAGGGGTTACTATGCCATTGACGGCGTGGTATGCAGTGCCATTGACACAGAGTTCGTCCAGGTGTTCCCTGTCCCGGTGATTCATGCTTCCGTTGAACCCGAAATTGCATGTCTTCACAGCGAAGCCGAACTGTCTGCCACCGGAGCCCGACGCTACATGTGGTTCCTCAACAACCAGATGTTAGGCAATAGCGAAACCATTACCCATGTGGCGGAACAGGGACAACAGTATATTGTCATGGGTATTGATACCAACAATTGTATTGGCACCGACACGCTGAACATCCAGGTCATTGACATCATGCCGCAAGACAGTGTGCGCGGTCCCCGAAGTACCTGTGCCAATGTGCCGGTAACCGTACGTACCAGCGGCCTCAACCACTGCGACTGGTTTCCGTATACCGGCCTGTCTGAAGTCTCCGACTCCTCCGTCACCATTACGCTGACAGAAAGCCAGACATACGTAATCCGTCTCACCAACGAATATGGCTGTGTGGATTCCATGTCCTTCCACTTGAACGTTTATCCTGTACCCCAGCTTAACATGCCTCACCAGGTGGAAATCTGTCAGGGCAACGATTTCACCTTCAGGGTATCAGGAGCTTCTTCCTATATTTGGGAGGATGGTTCTACCAATGATTTCAGAACAGTAACTCCCGATACCACCAGCGTCTATACAGTTACTTCTTACAATCAGTATCAGTGTCATACTATTGACAGTATAAAAGTGGTGGTATTCCCCATGTTTGACCTCCATATTGTGGCCTCTCGCGACAGTTTCTGCTTGGAAGACAATGCCATCACACTGATGGCATATGGAGCGGGCGACACCTACGAATGGAGTACGGGAAGTCGTGACTCTGTGATCACAGTATATCCGACAGCAAGTACCACCTACACTTTGACGGCCGTCAACACCAGTGTCAATTGTATTACCACCGCTGAATATCCGATTGTGAGGATGCCTGATCCTGTTTTCAACATCCTGCCTTACCAGGAATATATCTGCAAAAACGACAGTATTGAGTTGTCTGTCTCCAACCAGAATTACACGAGTATCACTTGGAGTACACTTGACACTACCGACAGAATCAAGGTGTCTCCTTCGGTTCCGACCACATATACGGCCATTCTCACCAATACGTATGGCTGTCATTTCCAAGCAGAAAGATTTGTTGATGTGAAGCCCCGACCCCAGGTTTCCATTCTGGCCGATGAGACCGTGGTGTGTTTTGGCGAACAAATCCGTTTGAAAGCGGTTGGCAATGCCTCTTCTTACCAGTGGAGTACAGGCTATGTGGGTGATAGCTTGATTATCAACCAATTAACTAATGGACAATACAGGGTGACCGCCTATACTGAATTTTTGTGTACAGCCTCCGACAGTATTGACATCGCCATCTATCCTGTTCCGGATTATTCTATCGTAGTGCCTCCTCAAACCCTTTGTGTAGGCGATACCGCCCAAATCAGTATCAGCGGCCAAAACAACTGGCTATGGTCGCCGATGACAGGTGTCATTTACCATGACAACAACAGAACGTTGGTTCAGCCTGAGGTGACCACTGACTATGTTGGCCGGATTGTTAACCAATACGGCTGTATCGATTCGGTAAGCGTTCACATTAATGTCTATCCGCCACTTCCACTGCAATTGACTCCTGACACCGCCATCTGTTTAGGCGAGAGTCTGACTCTGACCGTTTCAGGAGCTTGGAATTACTTGTGGAGCAATGGGCAGACCAGCAGCAGCTTTACCATTACGCCCACAGAAAACACAAACTTCTCTGTGAGTTCCATTGATGAGCACGGCTGTGTCACTACCAAACATACGGAAATTCAGGTTAAACCTGATTTCAATCTGAATTTGATGGTAACCAAAGACACCATTTGCGTGGGTGACAGCACTACACTGTGGTATTACGGCTCGGCGGACCAATACACCTGGAGCACTGGCAGCACGGGAACCCACATTGTGGAACATCCTGCCACTACCAGTGTTTATTCCTTGCATGCCTATAACAGCCAGACCGGATGCGCTAAGAATGTCACCACGACTATTGTGGTGCTTCCTTATCCTCAAATTCACTTGCATTCGGCCCCGCTCGTTTGTCCATACGATACGGTTGTGGTTTCTGTAAGCAGTTATTATCCATTTGACTATCAATGGTCTTCGAACCCTGAGGGAAGTATTGTGTCCGCAAGCGACAGCTCACTCATTGTGGCTACTCCGCCTCAGTCAAGTTATTATATCCTGACTTCCAGCAACCAGTATTGTGAAGTGCAGGACAGTATTTTGGTGGAGACTTCCGAATTGCCCACCATTCTTGTGGATGCAATTCATGATGAGACCTGCGAAGGACGTAACGGTAGTGTCGGGGTTGAAGTTGAAACCAATTATCCTCCTGTGAGTTTGGTGTGGTCTAATGGATACAATACAACTGAGAATCAGATATTTAATTTGTCCGCGGGAAATTATCATGTAACGGCTACCGATAACATGGGCTGCAGCCAGACGCTGTATGGCATTGAGGTGGATAATATCACACCTCCCGAGATTGAGATTGTCAATATTGAGTCTGTACTCAACATGAATGACGGAGTGGTTACGCTGCAGGTTAACCATTATTATGGGGATTACACCATCGAATGGTTCAGTGATCCAAACCTCTTGAACCGTTTGGATGAATATACCAACCAGCTCAGTGTTAGTGGTTTGGCTGCTGGTGATTATTGGATTTTGATTACAGACGAAGCATGTTCCACGCTCCAGGAGATACACATTCCGCGGATGCCGGGAGGTGCGGGGACATTTTATGTGCCGAATTCCTTCACACCAACCAACCGTGATGGTATCAACGATTATTTCTCCATTTATTTCAGTGGGGAGATAGAATTTCAGGCGATATACATTTATTCGAGATGGGGTGAGCAGGTTTACGAATCTACCGATCCTCATTTCAAGTGGGATGGTTCCTGTCATGGTAAAATAAGCAAGTACACCATATTCAATTACATTATCCATTATATAGATGGTACAGGCGACCCTGCTACCAGAAAAGGAACGGTAACGGTGATGTAAAGAGGGGTGACTTGGAAAATTGTTGTATGTTATAAGTTGTTTTGAAATGGGAAAAAAAGGATTGTAATCGGAGAATTTTTTTTGTGAAATTATATAATTAATTTAAGAATTATAATTATGAGAAGATTGATATTGTTTCTTTTATCAATTATTTGGGCTATGGTTGTCTCTGCCCAAACTGTAATTTTTGTCTCCCAAGATGGAAATAGCTACAATACAGGCTTGACATGGGGGGAAGCTAAATCCACATTGTCGGATGCATTGTCGGCGGTTTCAGGTCCTACGCATATTTATATGAAAGTGGGATCATACACCTGCCAAAATTTAACTATTCCGGATGGGGTGACGGTAACAGGGGGATATGCTTCATCTTCCACGGGTACAGATACTACGCAACGCCTTTATCCAGGTACGAATGCCAACTGGGATTATCCAACATTGTGTACGATATTGAGTGGCGAGAATTCAAATCGTGTGGCTACGGTGAACACTGGTGGCAAATTAGAAGGTTGCGTGATTACAAAGGGGAAGGTGATGGGTAATGGTGGAGGTGTATTGATCAATGGAGGCACCGTGCAACACTGTATTATCATCCGTAACTATGCTATTGATGAGGACAATCTCACTGCCAAGGGAGGTGGTGCGTATGTGCAGAGTAACGGAAGCCTGTTCAATTGTGTGGTGGCTTATAATTTTGCTAACAACGGACCTGCCGTTGCCGGTACAGATGGCATATTGACGAACAATACTATTACCGCCAACTATTCAGTTTCCAACTGTGGAACGGTGAATGATATTGATGGCAATACCTATACCACGATAGTTATTGGAGAACAGTGTTGGATGAGGGAAAACCTGCGTACTACCCGGTATGCTGATGGGACGAGCATTATTTTGGGTGGTGCTTCTTTCACGGATGTTCCCCGTAGGTATAATCCTAACAATAATACTGGTATTCTTCCCACATATGGATATACGTACAATTGGTATGCAGTAATGAATGGTGTCGCCAGTTCTAATGCCAATCCGTCTGGAGTTAGAGGTGTTTGCCCTACGGGATGGCACGTTCCGAGTGATTCGGAGTGGACTCAGCTGACGGATTATCTTCAAAATCACACAGCATTTCATTGCAATGATAACATAACATCTATTGCAAAATCATTGGCATCCGCCACGGGGTGGAATTCATCGGGAACTATATGTGACATAGGAAATACACAGGAATTAAATAATGCCAGCTTCTTCAATGCAATGCCAGCGGGCATAGCAAAGACCTCTCAAAGTGTTGGAACATGGTATGTTGATTACAATGACTTTGGAAGTAAGACTTGCTTTTGGACCGCTACCGAAGATAGTGATTATGGTGGAAAGAAGCGAGAATTTATACACAATAGTGCTGTTGTGAACAGCGGTTCCCAGTCAAAACATGATGGTTTTTCTGTTCGTTGTCTAAGAGATCAGGAGTGAAATTCTAAATCTCAATAGCATGAAGTTTGTGTTATTTCTGAAAAAAAACAATAAGTTGACAAGAAAAAAGACGGTGTTAATGTATAGAAAAAGGACTTGGTGTGTGGTATTGATGTTGCTGGTTGTGATGAGCAGTCTTCGCGCCCAGTCCTTGCAGTATGCTGTTTGCCAAGAGGCTGGTGGAACGTTGCAATTGTGTAATAATCTAATTTTGAACAATGTAGCAAATGCCGGGACGAACGTTTCGACCTTGCCTGCCAATAACATCGCAGGGGAAATCACTGATGTTTTTATTGACAACCATTTGGATTTCAGCATTAAGCCAGGGGCGTCAGCGGTAAATACTGGTGACAATAGCTGTGAGAGGTGGAATTTTGATTTGCGTCGTGAAAAAAGGACCCGACAGAATACCGTTGATGTGGGAGCCTTCGAAGTATATTTCCATCATGAGGACACTTCGTATGTCATGTGCCAAGAAGCCATAGGAAATCTTCAACTATGTAACAATCTCATTTTGAATAACGGGATTGATAATCTGATGAATGTGTCGACTCTTCCGGCGAATAATATTACAGGTGAGGACACCCTAATTTTTACTGACAATCACTTGGATTTCAGTATTAAGCCAGGGTCGGTGGCGATGAATGCGGGTGATAATAGTTGTGAAGGATGGAGTTTTGACATGCGTCGAGAAAAACGTGCCCAACAGAATGCTGTTGATGTGGGTGCGTTTGAAGTGTATTTCAATCATGAGGATACTTCTTATATTATGTGTCAAGAGCTTGCAGGAAGTCTTCAGCTATGCAATAATCTTATCTTGAACAATGGGATTGATAATTTGATGAATGTATCAACTCTTTCGGCCAGTAATATTGTGGGAGAGGATACTTTGGTTTTTACAGATAACCATCTGGATTTCAGCATTAAGCCGGGATCGGTGGCGGTGAATGCAGGGGACAATGACTGTGTGATATGGGGTAGGGATTTGCGACGTGAAAAAAGGGTACAGCAAAATACGGTTGACGTAGGTGCTTTCGAGTTGTACTCTGCCAGAGAAGCTTTTATTGTGTTTCAGGAAGATGCGGGATTGCTATCCCTTTGTAATAATCTCATACTGAATAATGAAATTATTCCTGTGACCAACGTTCCGGTGTTGTCGGAAAATAATATTACCGGAGAAGATACCAGCATTTTTGTGGACAATGCCTTGGATTTCAGTCTTCAGGAGGGGGCGGTAGCGGTGAATGCGGGGGATAATGCGTGTGTTTCATGGGAATTAGATATAAGTGGATACAACAGAATTGTTTGCCATACTGTTGATATAGGTGCATATGAGGTGGTATCCATTGAGCCGGATGCTACTCTTATCGTTGCGACTATCTGCACGGGAGAAAGTTACTACTTCAATGGAGATACTCTCACCATGTCAGGCGAGTATACACAAATATTGGAGTCCAGCAATGGTTGTGATAGTGTGGTGATGTTGCGGTTGACGGTCGTCGAACCGTTGCAAGCCACTATCATCGCCACTGACGACACGATTTGCGCAGGGGAAGAAGTGATACTGGGAACTGTGGTGCATGATGCTTCCGCATACGTTACGCCGCCACCGCCGCCCGCAGTAGGGGTGGGTGACATTCTCTGTACCGATGGTGCCACCGTGAAAGCTTCTGAGTATGCCGCGTCTGGAAAGACAGCCATGGGTGTTGTGTTCTATGTGGACAACACTGGCGAACATGGATGGGCAGTGCATCTGAATGATCAAGGAAACCAAATTAAATGGGGCGGATATGGAGTGGATATACCCTATTTAACTAATGTTTCTGGTTCACGGGCGGCAGTCTTGGATATGGACGGCTATACCAATACCCTGTCAATTCGTTATTATAATGGTTCTTCTGCCTATCCTGCCGCATGGACGGTAGACTTTGGTAATGGTTGGTTTTTGCCCGCTTGCGGCCAATTGAAAATATTATACGCTGAGAGAGTGACTGTCAATAATTCAATAAATATTGTTGACGGAACACCAATGCCTGATAACTCAAGTACTTGGAGATACTGGTCGTCCACTGAAGCAACAGCTAACTCGGCATATCTGATTGAATCCTTCGGAGCCATTAGCAGTTACTCAAAAAATTACGATGCCGTGAATGTCCGGAGTATCAGATCATTTTAACCAATAATACGATTATAAAAGGAAAATGGGAAATATGAAAAAGATAATATTGACCCTGCTGACCTGTTGTTTTGGATTGCTGATGATGGCGCAGACTTATCATGTGGGGGATTTATATACAGCACCTGATGGCAGTCAAGGTATTGTTTTTTACATCCTTCCTGATGGCAGTGGCGGTTGGGTGGTGGCTCTGGAGGATGCCTCTACGAGTTGCGCATGGGGCGAAGCAGAGAATGTTCCAGGTCTGTATGACAGTGATTTTAATCCATGGCCATTGTTAGGGGATTATGATGGATATACAAATACGCAGATTCTGCGAAACTTTCAAAATAACAATCCTGCTTATGCAGCAGGGGTGGTGGATTTTGTCAACGGATGGTATCTGCCTTCCCCTCAACAGCTTATGACACTATACTCGCGTCTTTCATTTGTTTCTCCAGCCCTTGTACAAGCCGGAGGAACGGATATGGCCAATAATAGATATTGGTGTAGTGCGGAGCGGCAAGATAATAGAGCATGGACAGTGGATTTCGGTTCTGCTGGAAATAACGGTTCTTTTTCTGATCAAACGAAAACCGACAAATTTCGTGTCAGGGCTATCCGCAGTTTCGACTACATTTCTGAAGGTTATTCCTATCAGTGGAGTACCGGTGCGGCGACACCGAACATCACCGTGGTGCCAGGACAGACTACCACATACACGGTTACAGTGTCTGTGACGGGTAGAACGTATGCGGACACGGTGGAACATACGATTGTGGTACAAGGCAGTTTGCCCAGTGAGTTTTCCATTGATACGACGGAACCTTATACATGGGACGGCATTACCTACGACAAATCCGGGGATTATACCCGTAATTATACTAGTGTGGATGGCTGCGACAGTGTGGTGACGATGCATCTGACCGTAACGTATATTCCCAATGTGGTTGTTACCGCTATTGACGATAGCATTTGTGTGGGAGACGAGGTCTCTTTGGTGGCAGAGGTTCTGAATGATTCCTCATTTGTCATCAATCCAGAACTTCCAGCTGTAAGGGTGGGGGACATTCTATGCACTGACGGTACAACGGTGAGTCCTTTTGCATTTGCCGAATCAGGAAAGACCGCCATGGCTGTCGTCTTTTATGTAGATAACACCGGCGAACACGGATGGGCGTTGCATTTGCAGGAAGAAGCGACGACCATGGTATGGTCTATCAATACTTCGGATGTCTATAACTTGTCCAATCGTAACAACTCCCGTAATGCAGCCTATGATATGGATGGTTATAGCAATACACAGATAATCCGTAATTATAGTAGTGCCACCTATTTTCCCGCGGCTTATGCGGCGGATTTTGCTAACGGATGGTACTTGCCAGCTGCTGGCCAGTTGCGGATTTTGTTCAATGGGATTTTGAAAGTGAATGCCTCTTTGCAAATGGTGGGAGGCACTCAGATACCTATGAACAGTTCTTTCACTTATTGGTCGTCAACAGAAAACAGTCAGAATAGTGCATGGAGTTTAGGAAATGACGGCTGCATACGTTCAAATACCAAGACTTACGAACAAAGGATACGTTGCGCACGTAATTTTTGATACGAAGATTATAATAATTCATAAAAGATAGTTCCTAATGCAAAAAATATTAATTATACTAACCCTTTGTTTATGCACGCTGTCGCTTGTGGAGGGGCAGACGTACAAAGTGGGCGATCTTTATACTGCACCGGATGGCAGCAAGGGCATTGTCTATTATCTCCATCCTGACGGAAGTGGCGGCTGGGTGGTTGCGTTGAACGACGCCTCCTCTGGTTGCCCGTGGGGCACGAGTGTTGATGTGCCGGGTTTGACAAATCTGGAATCCACCTATAGACAGAACCTTATGAGCGATACGGCCGGATATGCCCACACGAGGGTTTTGCGTAACTACCAGAACAACAATACGAACTATGCGGCGGGTAAAGTGGATTTTGCTAACGGATGGGTGCTGCCAGCTCCCGGACAGTTGGCCACATTGTATGGACAGTTGCCGTTAATCGCATCTGCACTCACAAGCGCCGGAGGTACGACGTTGTCCAATGCGTATTACTGGACCAGTGCTGAAAGAATGTCAAGTAGTGCTTGGCTGGTGGATTTTGGTGAATTTAATAATAGTGGAACTATCAGCAGTAACACAAAAACTTATAGTTATCGTGTTCGTGCTGTCCGCAGCTTCACCTATGAGTCGTATGTCGATTTGCACTATGTATGGAACACAGGAGACACCACCCCGGATATCACAGTCTCGCCTGCACAGACAACCACCTATACTGTCACCGTTTTCAGCACGATTGGAGGGTCGGATACGGTGGAGAAGACCATTGTGGTGGGAGAACCCTCTTCCAGTGAATTCACGGTGTTTTCCGAAATTCCTTACACATGGAATGGTATAGTATACAGTCACTCTGGCGATTATACACAGACCTTTACCAACGCTGTGGGCTGTGACAGCATTGTGACGCTGCATTTGACGGTGGACATTCCTTTGGATATGGTCATTATTCCTTCTGCCAGCACAATTTGTGAGGGAGAAAGTGTAATGTTACAGGCGCAAACAGCACCACAACCTGTGGCTGTTGGTGATATAATATGCACGGATGGCACTTTTGTGAAGTATAAAGAATGGCCTATGGAGGGCAAAACTGCCAAAGGTGTTGTGTTCTATGTGGACAATACGGGTGAACACGGATGGGCGGTGCATTTGGAAGATCAGAGCACTGGTGGTGTTGCATGGGGAGATTATACATACGATATTCCAACACTTCAAAATTATTCATATTCTAGAAATGTTATATATGATTTAAATGGATATTCAAATACAGAAAAAATAAGATCCACGGGTGATGCGAATTCTTATCCTGCCGCCTATCTCGTTGATTTTGAGAATGGATGGTATTTGCCTGCTATTGGACAATTACGCATATTGTTTTCCAACTACTCTACTGTAAATTATTCAATCTCGGCTGCTGGTGGTACGAGCTTTCAGACAGATATTTACACAGATTATTTATCTTCAACTGAAAATAATGAAAGTGTAGTATGGCGGCTTCATGGGGGTGGTGATTTGACACTGACAGGAAAGAGTTATACTGGTGTAAAGATTAGAAGTGTCCGTTCATTTTAGTTTTGTTCTTAATGTATTATGATGTTGAAAAAAATATACATTCTTGTTTTTAGTCTTCTATGCGGGACAACACTTCTGGGTCAAAACTACCGTATAGGAGATCTATATACTGCGCCAGATGGTAGTCAAGGTATAGTCTTTTACCTTTTCCCAGATGGAAGTGGTGGATGGGTTGTGGCATTAAATGATGCCTCATCAGGATGTGCATGGGGTAATGGAACAGATGTTCCCAATATCCCCAATTATCTTTATAATTATTCGCAGATGACCCGGGATACCGCTGGATATACTCGCACTGTTACACTGCGCTCTTATCAGAACAATAATTCAAACTATGCGGCGGGTGTTGTGGATATTGATAATGGGTGGTATTTGCCTTCGACAGGGCAATTGTGTATGCTTTTTGGAGAATTACCCCGTATTTCCAGTGAGTTGATTAATGCCGGTGGAACTGATTTGTCTGAAGCATATTATTGGTGTGCAGCGGAATACAATGAGGGTGTCTCATGGGCTGTGGATTTCAGAGGACCACAATCCAGTGGTTCCATGGGCGGTTTCTGTAGCTTGGGACAATCGACATTTTGTCATGTGCGTGCTGTGCGGACATTTAAAAGCATTGATAATCCAGATATCTCCTATTCTTGGAGTACAGGCGAAACCACTTCAGGTATTACGGTGACCCCCATGGAAACCACCACATATACGGTGACAGCATCCACGACGGACGGTAAGAGTGATACAGTGCAGCATACAATTGTGGTAAACGCTACATCTTCTGAAGAAATCGATGTGGTTTCTTTAACTCCATATGTTTGGAATGGTGTTACTTACAGTCAGTCGGGTGATTATACTGTGACATTTACCAATGCTGTGGGTTGTGACAGTGTGGTGACGTTGCATTTGACCATGGCGTTCGAAGTTTCAATTGTAGCCTCTGATGATACTATCTGTGAGGGTGAAAGTGTAACGTTGGAGGTGCAAGTGGATAATAATCAAGTGGTTTATGTGGGAGATATTCTATGCTCTGACAATAGTATAGTGTCACCGTCGGCATGGCCCGTGACGGGTAAAACGGCAATGGGCATTGTCTTCCATGTTGATAGTACAGGCATGCATGGATGGGCAGTGCATTTGCATGATCAAAACACCAGTATAAAATGGGGTGGATATGGCAACAATATTCCCACTATGACCAACTATTCCAGTGCTGTAGAAGCCATCATGGATTTAGATGGGTACACAAACACACAGAATATCAGAAATGCGGGTGGAGCTTCCACATTTCCGGCAGCATATGCGGTGGATTTTGATAATGGTTGGTATATTCCTGCTGCCGGTCAATTGCGCCTGCTTTATGCTGAGATAGTGGCTATCAATGCCTCTTTGCAAGTTGTTAATGGTACAAAGTTCCCAATGAATAGCGGATGGTACTATTGGTCGTCAACTGAGTATGGAGACAACTACGCTGCTTGGTGCGTGTATATATACGGGCACGTGTATAGATACTATAGGAACGAGAACGGTGTTGTGAGAAGTGTTCGTACTTTTTAAATGGTGAATGATGAATGAAGTAAAGAAACGTAAGAAACAAAAGCTACACATGGAAAGGTTTTTGTGCATAGTGTTTTTACTCTGTAGTGGAATTCTCTCCGCTCAGACTTACAAAGTTGGTGATTTGTATGTTGCGCCAGATGGTAGCAAAGGTATTGTTTATTATGTTTTCCCAGGAGGAACTGGCGGTTGGATAGTGGCTTTGAAAGATGCTTCCACGGGTTGTGGTTGGGGCGTTGCTGAAGATGTCCAGGCGTTGCCTAACCGTAACTCTACTTATGTGCAGAATCTATTGGCTGACACAGCCGGTTATGCCAATACATTGGCAATGCGAAACCACCCATACAACAATACCTATTATGCAGCGGCAAAAGTCAATTTCACCAATGGTTGGGTGTTGCCTTCTCCGGGACAACTCAGTGTTCTTTTCGGGCAGCTGCCTTTTATCACGACTGCCATTATCAATGCGGGGGGGACGGAGTTAGCTACCAACGACTATTATTGGAGCAGTGCTGAATATTCTGCGACGAATGCTTGGCGTATTTACTTTGGAACTGGTAGCTTTAACAATGGTACAAAATCTATAAATGCCCGCGTCCGAGCCGTACGAAGTTTCTCAATGACACCAGCGACGAATAACACAGAATACACCTATTCTTGGAGTACTGGTGACAGTATTTCCGATATTATTGTTTCCCCTTCCCAGACCACCACATACACAGTGGTGGTTTCCACGCCCGGCGGGTATAGCGACACTGCGCAACAAACTATTGTGGTGTATGCGACTAATAATACTGATACCAGTGCCTTTTCCTGTGATAGTTATGAATGGAATGGGCAAGTCTATACAGAAAGCGGCGAATACACGATTTCCACTTTGGGAGAGGGTGGTTGTGAAAATGTGTCAACACTGCACTTGACCATAGAAAAGACCCCGCAGGTGACCATTCAATCGCCCACAGAAACAACGTGCGGTGGAGAGGATGTTGCGCTCCATGCCGTAGTGTCTAATAGTGTGATTGTTGGCCCGTCACAAGTGCCGAATGTCGCGGTGGGCGACATCCTTTGCACGGATGGCAGCGTAGTGAAATTTTCGGCATGGCCTGCCCAGAACAAAACTGCGAAAGGAATTATCTTCTATGTGGATAATACAGGAGAACACGGTTGGGCAGTGAACCTCCATGACCAGGCAAGCGCAATACAGTGGTGCTTTTCTGGAGTAGATGTTATCCCGCTGAATAATCTTGATGGGGCAACCGCTTATATGGATTTGGATGGATATCAGAACACCCAAATTATTCGCGCAGCCGGGAATGATTCTATGTTTCCCGCTGCATATATAGTTGACTTTGACAACGGGTGGTATTTGCCCGCATTAGGACAATTGAGGCTTATGTTTGCTTACGTTTCTGTTTTGAACTCCAGTTTGGGGATTGTCGGAGGAACGCAATTTCCAATGAATACAGATTTCTATTATTGGTCATCAACGGAAAGTTCTTATGCCACTGCATGGCGCATTTCAAATAAAGGATTCATCACAGGCTACAGTAAAGATAATCTTAATTATACGCCAAATGCTGTACGTTCTGTGTGCTCATTTTAAATAAAACAATGGTAGTTGTATTCAATGAATTAATCAGTTTGTTCTTGTAGAAATAGATTATGAAGAAAATATATACATTAATATGGTTGATGATGGTGATGGGACTTGTCTTCGGACAGACTTATCACATCGGAGATCTTTATACGGCTCCCGATGGTAGTCAGGGGGTCGTGTTCTATGAGAATCCAGATGGAAGCGGGGGACTGGTTGTGGCGTTAAACAATGCTTCTAATGGTTGCATTTGGGGTGCCTCTTCAGATGTGATAAGTCTTGATAATCTTTATCCTACCTATTTCCAGCAATTGTTGGATGATACGGCAGGCTATTCCAATACACAAAAAATTCGGGCTGCCAATGCGGGGACGTCTCTCTATGCCGCGGGGGTGGTTGACTTTGACAATGGCTGGTTTTTGCCTTCCCCAGCCCAGCTGACGTTGTTGTATGCCATGCGCCCCTTCATTTCGGATGCTCTTCTTGCAGCAGGCGGAACACTGATGTCAGATGCTTATTATTGGAGTAGTGCAGAATATTCTTCTGCCAATGCATGGGTTGTGGATTTTGGAGATTATGCAATCTCATATTCAGGTGCATTTTATAATAGAGCAAAATCCAGCTCATATCCCGTTCGAGCTATCCGTAGTTTTATTAATACCACGCTTGTGACAGATACCACACTGACGTATTCTTGGAGTACTGGTGAAAGTGTCTTCGATATTATGGTTCTTCCCTCTCAGACCACCACATATACCGTGACGGTTTCCACGTCCGGAGGGTGCAGTGACACGGCGCAGCATACCATAGTGGTGAATACACCAGTCACAGCAGAAATAACACAGTCTGCCTGCGACAGCTATGAATGGAATGGTCAAACATATACCGAAAGTGGTGAATATACTCAGTCTTTCGTTGCTGCCAACGGCTGCGACAGTGTGGTGACGCTGTATCTCACTATCAATAATCCTCAGCACCAGAGCACCATGGTTACTGCCTACGAAAGCTACACGTGGCATGGCGAAACTTACACGCAGTCGGGCGTCCACTTATACGCACACCAGGACCTCAACGGTTGTGAGCAGGTGGATACGCTGCACCTGACCATTATCTCTTCAGATTATCTTCCTGATAATATCGATAGTGCCTCTTGTACCTATTTTCCGCAGGGAAATGAGTGGGGAATCAGGGTGGGCTGGTCTTCAGAATATACAGTTTCCAATCTGATCACACCTATGGTGGGCGATTTGGATGATGACGGCAATCCTGAGGTGGTGTGCTTCTCTTCGGCAGGCGATGTGAATGATGATCCGCGGAAAAACAACATCCTACTGGTGTATGACGGGGTTACGTGTCAGCTGAAACGTACGATTAATCTTTCAGAGTATGTTACTGCTTTTGATGCGGCTCCCTATGGTTTGGTGAAGTTGCCCAACCGTACGGGCTTGATAGTGGTGGCGTGTTATGATTATAAACTGCGTGCTTATGACATTACTTCTGCCAGCCCCAATACTCCCTATTGGGTGTCGGATGTGGATTATGGAGAGGACTACGGCGACTGGGCTGTCAACTTGGGTTTTGCGGATTTCAATCACGATGGACACCCAGAAGTGTACGTGCGCGATAAGATATACAATGCCGAAACGGGTGTGCTGTTAGCTTCTGCCAACAGTCAGAACCAGGGTATGTCGTATGCTCACTGGACTCATGGCGGGCATCAGCATTACAAGTTGTCATCGCCCTGTGTGGCCGATGTGTGCGGTGACAACAATTTGGAACTGATATTGGGCAATGAGGCGTATGCGGTGAATATCGCCAATACGTCTGGGATGGCTGGCAACAGTATTAGTCTGACCAAACAAATCACACCTCCGGGAGGTGCCACACGCGACGGTCATGCACAGGTGGCCGACTTCAACAGTGATGGTCATCTGGATGTTTTTGTGAGTGTGCGTGACACCGATATTACCAATGGCACAGTGTATGCATACGTATGGGATGTGAACAACGATACAGTGAGCAACCCATTGGTGATCCCAACTGACATGTCGGGCAAGAGCTTTGCCACCATTGCGGATATTGACAATGACGGACAGTTGGAAGTCTTGTTGCAATGCGGAATACGACAGACGTGGGAGAAGTTCCGTGCATACAAGTATGATGTGGCGGATATGTCCTTCGCTTTGATGTGGGGTTTCTCTCCAGATGAGGATTCCTATTCCAATGCCATCACCGCTTTTGACTTCAACCAGGACGGCATTTTGGAACTGCTGATTTGCGACCAGTCGAATGTGCGTATTGTCAATGGTAGCGGCATCAGCCATATCACTCATAACGACACTGTGCCGATGTATGTCATGAACACATTTTGGTTTAGCGAAGTCACGATTATGCAATATCCTGTCATAGCCGATGTGGATGGTGATGGTAGTGCCGAGATTGTGTCTGTGGGTAGCAATAGGCTCAATTTCTTCAAGTCAACAGGAACTTCTTGGGCACCGGCCCGTAAAGTGTGGAACCAGTACATGTATAATGTAACTCATGTGAACGAGGATTTGACGATACCACGGTACCAGTTCAACAATGCCACTTTGTTTACCGACCCCGAAGGAGTAATGCGATGGCCATTCAACAATTTCCTGCAGCAGGCCACCTCTATTGACCAATATGGAAGACCATACTACGGTGCGGCAGACGCAACAGTTGTCAGCCTGGATGTGCGCTCGGACCGCGACAGCGTGTATTATACATTCACTTTCTGCAACCAGGGTGATTTTGAATTGCGCGCGCCTTATCATTACATTTTGTATGCCGGCAGTTATGGAGGTGATACCATATTGTGTGGACAGGTGAGCGAACCCCTTTTTGAAGACAGTTGTCAGAAAATCACTGTGGGTATTCATATCGGTGAAGCTTGTGGCTTTGCCACTTTCGACAGTCTGATAGCAGTGGTGAATTGCAGAGGGAATGGCATCGCCCAAAATGGCGGCTTGCAGCTGGAATGTGACACAAGCAACAATATGTTAAGTGTTCCGATGACCGATATTGTTGATACGGTTGAGTTCTCAGTAATGACTTATGAGCCTTTCGCTTGGTATGAAAATGTTTATTCCGAATCGGGTGTTCATGATAGATATATTCATCATGAGCATGCCTGCGACAGTCTCTTGATATTGTATTTGACGGTGTTGGACGACACCATATCTTTGCCAGACAATGTCGATTCCGCCGACTGTGTTTTCTTCCCTGAAGGAACGGAGTGGGGGATACAGACAGCATGGCAGTCGGAAAACATAGTGTCGGTGCTGAATACCCCGATGGTGGGCGATTTGGATGGTGACGGCATTCCGGAAATTGTGTGTTTTGCCCGTGAGGGGGATAATAGTACGGGAGATCCTCGCTGCAACAACCATTTGCTGGTATTTGACGGAAGAAGCAAAGCAATCAAAGCGTCCTTTGTTTTGCCCAGCTATGTGTCGGGCTTCGATGCTTCAGCATACGGTTTGGTGCGCTTACCCAATGGACCGGGGCTCATCGTGGTGGCTTGTTTTGATTACAAACTGCGAGCCTATGATATTACCGCTGCTGATCCTTCAATACCTTATTGGGTGTCGGACACTGATTTTGGGGAGAGCGGACACGATTGGGCTGTCAATGTGAGTTTTGCGGACTTCAATCATGACGGACATCCGGAAGTGTTTGTGCGCAACAAGGTTTACAATGCGGAAACGGGTGTGCTTCTTGCCGCTGCCAGCACCAATACGCATTATGGGGCTTCGTATGCCCATTGGACTAACACGGGTGCCCATCCTTACAAACTGTCTTCTCCGATAGCCGCGGATGTGTGCGGTGATGTCAAACTTGACCTGATACTGGGCAATGAGGTGTATGACGTCAACATTAACAATATAGCAGGTACACTGGGCAACAGTATTACGCTTGCTCAACGTGTTACACCTCCGGGAAATGCTCCGGAGGACGGACATCCGCAAGTGGCCGACTTTAACAATGACGGTTATCTTGACATTTTCATCAGCGTTCGCAATACCCATGAGTCGTCAGGCCATGTGTATGGCTATGTGTGGGATTTGCATAACCAGACGGTAAGTACTCCCTTTGATATCCTTACAGGTTGGTCGGGCAAGAGTATTCCTTTGATTGCCGATATTGATAATGATAATCTCTTGGAGGTGCTCATTCAAAGCGAGGTGTCTTGGGATCCGAATAAATTCCAAACCTATAAGTATCATCCTGATACAATGGTCTTTACGCTGGAGTGGGGCTTCCCTACGGATGAAAACTCTTACTCGAACTCTATCACCGCTTTCGATTTTAACCAGGATGGTTTATTGGAACTGATGATCAGCGACCAGAACACTATGCGTATTGTCAATGGTAGCGGCATCAGCCACATCACCCATGCTGACACCATATCTATGTATGTGCTTAACTCGTTCTCCTTCGCCCAAAATACCATCATGCAATATCCTGTCATTGCCGATGTGGATGCCGATGGCAGTGCGGAAATTGTGTCGGTGGGCAGCGACAGGTTGAACATTTTGAAATCGTCCACCTCCGTTCCTTGGGCACCGGCACGTAAGGTATGGAACCAGTATATGTACAATGTGACCAATGTGAATGAAGACTTGACGATACCCCGGTATCTTTTCAATAATGCCACTGTGCTTACCGATCCTGAAGCGGGGGCTCGTAGGCCTTATAACAACTTCCTGCAACAGTCCACCACCATTGATCAGTATGGTCGTCCATTTTATGCCGTGCCCGATGTGGCTATGGAAGCCTTTGCGCTCTCGCAAACGATCGGAGATACTCTTGTACTGACGTATTCTTATTGTAATTATGGCGACAATACCCTTAATGCACCGTATTCTGTCATGGTTTTTGCTAATAGATATGGTGGTGAGGTGTTGGCCACGCTTACTGTAAACGAAAATCTTCCAGTAGATAGCTGTAGTCAGGGTAAGGTTTATCTGCCATCTGCAGGGTTGTGTGCGTTACAATCGCTTGACAGTATGGTGATTGTGGTAAACTGCGAAGGAACAGGTATCGCCCAAAATGGCGGCCTGCAGCCCGAATGCGATACCACGAACAATATGGTGACGATAGCTTTTTCGTTGCATGGCGATACCACGCATGTGACGGAAACCGCTTGTGACACGTTTGACTGGTATGAGCACGTGGGCATCACGCAAAGCGGTGATTATACCCACGTTTTTACGAATGCGATAGGTTGCGACAGTATAGTCATCATGCATCTGATGGTTCTTCAAAGTACACACAATGTGTTCGACACTACCGTCTGTGACCAATATACTTGGACCATGGGTACAGGGGAAACATACACCATTTCTGATAGTTATACCTTTGCTTACACGAATGCCGATGGTTGTGCCAGTGTAGACACGCTGCATCTCACTATTATTCCCATACCTGTGCTAAGTCACACGCCCGATACAGTCATCATAGAAGGAAGTTCGGTGACATTATGGGCTTCAGGTGCGGACATTCTGTATTGGATGGACGGCAATGACAGCATTATCGCCAGTGGAAACGCATTGATGGTCACCCCTGAATCTTCTACAGTTTATTATCTTAACGGTCAGAATTATAGTGCGGCTTTGGATGAGAATGTGGTCTCTAATGGTGATTTTGAACTTGGTAATGCGGGCTTTTCAAGCGCATATAATTACAGCACAAATCTATGGCCTGCAGGTAATTATTATATTGGACCCAATGCGCGTAATTATCATACAGGTTTTTATAATTGGCCTGATCATACGACGGGTATGGGGAATTACATGATAATTAATGGCGCAGAATCTCCGAATACAAATGTATGGACACAAACTGTGTCGGTTTCTCCGAATACAAATTATGCTTTTTCTGTGTGGGTCTGTAGTGTGGGAGGAAATCCACAGATTCCTACAGAAGTCGCACGATTGCAGTTCAGTGTTAATGGTGTGCAGGTAGGCGATGTTTTCACAGCTCCAGACTCTTATGGGCAATGGGGACACTATTATGAAGTGTGGAATAGTGGGGAACAAACTTCAGCAATCATTACGATATTGAATCAAAACACAGCTGGAGGAGGCAATGATTTTGGTATTGACGATATCTCCTTTACTCCGCTGACAGAATGCTCCGTTACTGACACCATCCATGTGTTTGTGACGGGTTATCCCGACAATGTGGATTCCGCCGATTGCGTCTTTTTTCCCGATGGAACGGAGTGGGGGATAGAGGTCGGTTGGTCGTCTGATAATATTGTCTCCAATTTGAATATTCCATTGGTCGGAGATTTGGATAATGACGGACATCCTGAAATTATTTGTTTCTCAAGTAATGGCCAATCTCCCAATGCACCCAACACTAATAGTCAGATTTTAGTGTTTGATGGGGTGACAAAACAATTGAAAACGACGATAACTATGCCGTCACCGGTAACAGCTTATGATGCAGCAGCATACGGAATGGTGAAACTCCCGTCAGGTAAAGGACTGATTGTAACAGCGTGTTACGATTTCAAATTGAGAGCATATGACATTACGGCATCCAATCCTGATACGCCATTTTGGATTTCTGATGTGAATTATGGTTCGAATCACGGGGATTGGGGCGTTAATGTGAGTTTTGCGGATTTTAACCATGATGGTCATCCGGAAGTATATGTCAGGAACAAGATTTATAGTGCTGAAACAGGTGCCTTGTTAGTGTCCATCCAGGGTTCGGAAAACTCAGGCTCATCATATTGCCATTATTCACACTATACCAATTGGAAATTGT
The DNA here is from genome assembly GCA_017633255.1 of Bacteroidales bacterium. Lineage (GTDB taxonomy): Bacteria > Bacteroidota > Bacteroidia > Bacteroidales > WCHB1-69 > RUG11690. The sequence continues at coordinate 1,916 of JAGBPS010000011.1, read as the reverse complement.
CGTCACCTATGGCTGCCGATGTATGTGATGACTCAAATTTGGAACTCATCCTTGGCAATGAGATCTACGGAGTAAACATTGTTAATCCGTACGGAACTTCGGGGAATACTATTAATTTGGTAAGACAAGTCACACCTCCCAATGGGGTGCCTGTAGATGGAAATGTTCAAGTGGCAGATTTCAATTCAGATGGTTTTCTGGATGTTTTCATTAGCATTCGCAATACAGCTTATTATAATGGATACGTGTATTGCTATGTTTGGGATGTCCATCAAAATACAGTCAGCACGCCTTTAACCATCAATACTTGGTTTTCAGGGAAAAGTATCCCTATGTTAGCCGACATTGATAATGATGGATTGATTGAATTGTTGATACAATGCGATGCGTCGAATAGCATGGAAAAATTCCGTGCATACAAATACCTGGCAAATACACAGTCTTTCAATTATTTATGGGGCTTGGGAACAGATGAGGATTCTTACTCGAATGGTATTACTTCTTTTGACTTTAACCAAGATGGACTGTTGGAATTGATGATATGTGACCAATCCACTGTTAGAATTGTAAATGGAAGCGGTCGTAGTCATGTTACTCAAAACGATACCATTCCCGTATATGTGATGGGTTCATTCCCATTTAGTGAAACCACTATTATGCAATACCCAATCATTGTAGATGTTGATGCTGACGGAAATGCGGAAATTGTCTCAGTAGGTAGCGACAAACTCAATATCTTAGAATCGTCAGGACCATCTTGGGCTCCAGCCCGTAAGGTATGGAACCAGTACATGTACAATGTTACCAATGTGAACGAGGATCTTACTATTCCGCAGTTTCTGTTCAATAATGCCATGACCTTCATCGATCCGGAAGGAGTGGTGAGGAGACCTTATAACAACTTCTTGCAGCAGGCTACTACTATCGACCAATACGGTCGTCCGTTCTATGCCGTGCCCGATGTGGCTATGGATGCATCTGTGTCCTCGCAAATGCAAGGCAATGATACGCTTGCGCTTACGTTCTCTTATTGCAATCAGGGAGACAATACACTTAATGCACCTTATTCCGTTACGATTTTTGCTGACACATTTGGCGGTGATACCGTCTGTACGTTTATGGTGAACGAAAGTCTGCCTGTTGATAGCTGTGCACAGGGATATCTCCGAGTGCCTTTCAGAGCTTTGTGCGGTTTCCAGAGCCTTGACAGTCTTGTGATTGCGGTGAATTGTGCGGGTGCTGGCATCGCCCAAAATGGTGGCCTACAGCCCGAGTGTGACACCACAAACAATCTGGTGACGATAGCTTTTTCGTTGCATACCGATACCACGCATGTGACGGAAACCACTTGTGACACGTTTGACTGGCATGAGCATGTGGGTATCACGCAAAGCGGTGATTATACCCATGTCTTCACGAATGAGTCAGGTTGCGACAGTATGGTCGTCATGCATCTGACAGTCTTTCATAGCACTCACAATGTTCTCGACACTACCGCCTGTGAGAGTTATACCTGGACGGAGGGCGATGGCGAGACCTACACTACCTCTGGCTTGTACACATATAATTACACCAATGCCGAAGGCTGCTCGAGTGCGGATACCTTGCATCTGACAGTTCTTTATGGCACACATAATGTGTACGACACTACCGTCTGCGAGAGTTATACTTGGACGGAGGGCGATGGCGAGACCTACACCACCTCTGGCTTGTACACATATAACTACATCAATGCCGATGGTTGCTCAAGTGTGGATACCCTTCATCTGACAGTTCTTTATGGCACACATAATGTGTACGACACTACCGTCTGCGAGAGTTATACTTGGACGGAGGGTGACGGGGAGACCTACACAAGCTCTGGCGTGTATACATACAGTTACACCAATGCCACAGGCTGTGCCAGTGCGGATACC
>JAGBPS010000010.1 GCA_017633255.1 Bacteroidales bacterium | reverse complement strand
TTTCTTTTTCGCGGCTTTTTTAACATCCTCTCCAAGACCGGAGACACGATCGGGATGATGCTCCAACGCCAGCTTGCGGTAGGCTTTCTTCACTTCGTCGTTGGTGGCATCGGACGAGACTTCCAGAATCTTGTAATCATCGTCCAGATTGTGGTATGTTGTTGAACTGGAGCTGCTTGAGCCGGAATTGTACCCATAGCCGGATCCGAAGCTAGAACCGTAGGAACCGCCGTATCCGCCTTGGTAGCTGTAACCCATAAACATGGATTTTAATGATTCGAAGGTGGAAGAAGGGATGCCGATGCTGAGGGCGATGTTGCGGATGACATTCACTTCGTTGGCGTCAATATGGCCGTCGGCTTGGGCCAGCCCGAAGAGGAATTGCATGATCAACAACCTTTCCTGGATGTTGGAATTGTTCTTGATGTTTTCGCAAACACTCTGAAGGTCAATGGGTTGGTTGAGATAGTCGCGCAGCTCAAGGATGGCCTTCTGGGCTTTGTTCACGCCAATATTGTTTACCAGGTACGTTTTGACAAAGTCCAGCTCCGATTTCAGCATTTTATTGTCGGCCTGCATGACCGCCGCTGTCAGCTGCATGAGCATGTCGATAAATTCGTCTTGCGAGATATGGTGAGAGCTGAAACTTGTTCGTACAGTTGTCCCATTGACCCAATGGTCGATAAGTCTTCCTATGAGGTAACCAATTAGCCCAGTGAAAAAGCTTCCTCCGACAATGAATCCGGCAATGAGTCCTATAATTCTGAAAATCATCTTCTTATGCCTCTTTATTGGGTTTGATAACGCTGCCGTAAAGGTCGTAGCGGTCAGCTTGGTTAATTCTTACGGGATAGAAACTTCCGATGTCAAGTTTCTGCTTCTTGTCGATGAGGATGGTGTTGTCCACATCGGGCGAGTCGAATTCGCTGCGGCCCACGTAAAAGTCGTCTTCCTCATAATCCACGAGCACTTTCATCACTTTGTCCACTAATTTCTCGTTGTGTTCCAAAGAAATCTCCTCTTGCAGACTCATGATTTCCTCCACGCGGCGGTTTTTCTCCGAGGTTTTGATGGGATCGCCGAGCGGGTAGGCGGGGGTGTCCTCTTCCAGAGAGTAGGCGAAAACTCCCAGACGTTCGAATTTCACCTCTTTAACGAATTCTACCAGTTCCTTGTGCATGGCCTTGGTCTCGATGGGGTAGCCGGAGATGAGAGTGGTGCGTAGCGCGATGCCGGGCACCTTGTTGCGGATGTTCTCAATCAGCTTGTAGGTCTGCATTCCCCCGCCGCCACGGCGCATGTCGCGAAGGATGTCCTCGTTGATGTGCTGCAGGGGCATGTCGAGGTATTTGCAGATATTGGAATATTCGTTCATCACATCCAGTATTTCGTAGGGAAAGCCGATAGGGTAGGCGTAGTGCAGGCGGATCCATTCCAAACCGTCCACTTGGGCGAGGCGGCGCAACAGCATCTCCAGATCACGGTGCTGGGTGAGGTCCATGCCATAATAAGTCAGGTCTTGGGCGATGAGCATCAGCTCTTTCACTCCGCTTTGTGCCAGCAGTTTAGCTTCTTCCACGAGGGTGTCAATGGGCTTGGACACTTGCTTGCCGCGAATCAGGGGGATGGCGCAGTAGGAGCAGCTGCGGTCACAGCCTTCCGAAATCTTTAAGTAGGCATAATGTGAGGGGGTGGAGAGCAGTCGCTCGTGCTGGTTCAGCAGGTCGAAACGGTCCAGCTTGAACAGTTTGTGCAGTTCAACGAAACTGTAAAAGGCGTCCACTTCGGGAATCAGTTCCTGCAAGTCGTTCTTGTAACGCTGTGCCAAACAGCCCACTACGTATATTTTCTTGACCAGCCCCTGTTTTTTGCGTTCCGCATGGATGAAAATCTCGTCGATGGACTGCTCCTTGGCGTCGTGGATGAAACAGCAGGTGTTGATGATGACGATATCGGTGTTGCGGGTGCTATTGTGCATCACTTCGCAGCCCATCTTTTGCAGCTGGGCGGCGATCACCTCGGAGTCCACATTGTTCTTGGAGCAGCCGAGGGTGACGATATTGATGGTGGTGTTTTTAGTGGTCATTTATATGTTGTATATTTAAAAATGCAAAGATACTAATTTTTATTGAATTTGTTGAATTGTTTATTTGTTGAATTGCGTGAAGGCGTTAAGACGTTAAGACATGCACTGCGTGCATTCGTCAAGACGGAATTCAACCCTACGCCTCCACGTCTCCACGTCTTCACGTCTCCACGTCTCTACGAAATATATAAAATTGGCACATTAGCACATTTACTAATTGGCACATTAAAAAAATGTGTATTTTTGCATTTCGTAAATTCTTGGAAAGTGTATTTTGATGCTGAACTATTCGCTGATTTTCTGACTCACCGTGAGGTGACCTGGCTCGGTGTGGATTTTTCGAAGGCGAAGTTCACCCGCAGCGGATTCCAGCTGCCCCAGGAGGTGCTGTTGCGCTATCTCAACGACTGGAATATGCTGATCATCTCTGACCAGAAGAAATACGATGTGCGAATGAGTTTCCGCAAGCCGATTATGCAGTATGATTTGTCATGGGTGACAAAACGGAACAAAACTCTGAAAATCAATAATATGCTTTCTGAATTTATCACTATTGACGCAGTCTATTCCGATGAGGCGGTGATTGATTATATTCAGAAGTCCAACTTTCCCAAGACCACTCCGTATGCCCTGCTGTTTATGGTGGAGTCGTTTGATGAGCACACCAAGTTGGGGACGGTTTGGGTGGTGCTGATTCATGCCGAAGACCATAAGGTGGTGTTGTGCGAGAAGTTTATGAAAAGCCCGAGTGGATTTGGACTAAGAAATTATTGGGGCAGAGTGTTCTATAATCTGTTCTTCGATATTCAGAAATACGCCTTCCCCAGGTGGGAAAACCTTGTGAAAGTTGAAAGTTGAAAGTTGAAAACTGAAAGTTTCGTCAAGACGGGAAGACGGGAAGAAATTTCGTCTTACCGAGCGAACAAGGTGAGCGGCTTCCCGAACGAGCGCAGCGAGTGACTCCACTAGCGAATGAAATGAGCGACTTCCCGTATAACCGAAAAAAAACAACAATTATGGGTGCATTCAAACAATACGACTTCCGAGGTGTTTTCGGTGAGGATTTCACCACGGACGACATCTATCGTTTCGGTTTTTTTCTGCCTGCTTTGCTGAAAGCTGATAAAGTGCTGGTAGGCAGGGATATGAGATTGTCAACCCCAGTCATATTTGACAGTCTGACCCGTGGTATCACTGATGCGGGAGCCGATGTCTGCGATATGGGGATGACCACCACTCCGATGGTGTATTATTTCACCGCCAAGCATCATTTCAAGGCTTCTGTGATGATTACCGCCTCCCATAATCCCAAGGAATACAATGGGTTGAAGGTGTCGCGAGAGGATGCGCTTCCGGTGGGTCTGGATACGGGTCTTGGTGAGTTGCAACGGATGATGCAGGAGCAAGAGGTGGTTCCGGTTTCTGCCAAAGGCAAGATTATAGACTACCCTGTGATGAGGGAATATTTGGAATTCCAGAAACAGTATCATCATGATTGTTCCAACCTGAAAATTGTGATGGACTGCTCCAATGGCATGGCTTCGATTCTGGTGAAAGATATCTTCGGCACACAACCTATATATATGTATAATGAACTGGACGGCTCGTTCCCGAATCACGAGGCCAATCCGCTGGAACCGCAGAATGTGGAGGATTTGCAAAAACGTGTGTTGCGGGAGAAGGCCGACATCGGTGTGATCTTTGACGGTGACGCCGACCGTGTGATGTTTGTGGACGAGAAGGGCCAGTTTATTCCGCCCGATTTGATGATTGCGGTGCTGGCGCATTATTTTGTGGAAGAGAAGAATGTGCAGGGCAAGGTCATTGTGGATATCCGTACCTCCAAGTCGGTGACTGAATATATCGAGAATATGGGCCGGGAAATATACATCTGGCGTGTGGGACGTGCCTTTGCCGCCCTCAAGTTGCGTGAGATTGACGGGGCCTTTGGCGGCGAGTTCGCGGGACACTACTATTTCCGGGATTTCTATTATTCTGATTCAGCGATGATTGCTGCCCAGGTTATCTTGCATGTAATCAGCGAGATGAAGAAAAAAAGCGTGTCTGTATCGCAGCTGATCGCGCAAATCGCCACCTATCGCAATACAGGGGAGATCAATTTCAAGATTGAAGACAAAAAAGGCGCCATGGAGGCCATGCGTGCGCATTTCTGTGCCCAGGAACCCTACACCAAGTTCATGGATTTCGACGGCTGCCGTATCGAGTTCAAGGATTGGTGGTTCAATGTGCGCCCCTCCAACACCGAGCCCTACCTGCGCCTGCTTATGGAGGCCAAAACCCAAGCCCTCCTAGACGCCAAACTTGCAGAAGCGAAAAAGATTTTAGGTGGAAGGTAGAAGGTAGAAGTGGTCAGTGGTCAGTGGTCAGTGATCAGGGTGTATCATTGTAGGCAACTGCGTCTCGCAGTTGCGGGTATCGGAGAAAATGTTTCAGTGATCAGGTGTTAGGGATCAGAATTGAGTAAAAGATTAAGAATTATAACTACATTAAAATCATTTGCTAATTTGCACATTAACTAATTAACTAATTCCATTGGCACATTAGCACATTGATAATTAGCACATTTAAATTATGAACTATTTCAAAGAAGCCCCTATTTCAGTGACCGTTTGTGATAAAAACGGCATTATTTTAGACATGAATGAGAAGTCGGTGAAGACTTTCATCAAAGATGGCAAGAGTATCATTGGACAGTCGCTGCTGGACTGCCACCCTGAGCCGGCACGTACCAAGTTGCTGGGACTGTTAGCCAATCACAATGTCAATGTTTATACCATCGAGAAGAATGGTGTCAAGAAAATGATATACCAGTGCCCATGGTTCGAAAATGGCGAGTTCGCTGGCTATATCGAGCTGTCGATGGAAATTCCGTTCGAGATGCCGCATTATGTGAGAATGCCGAAGAAGTAGGGGAGTCTTGCTACGCTTGAGGGGAGCTGGTCTTCGACCAGGGGGAGTCTCATGCTTCGCATTCGAGGGGAGTTTAAATTCCCCTTCTATTAGAAGGGGTGGCCGAAGGCCGGGGTAGTCATAAAGTGGTGTCGGTCACTTCAGGAGAATATCATGTAATCTTAATAAATGTTAAGGAATTAACATTCAGCCATTTTTTTTCTTACTTTTGCATGCTTAAAATAGAGAATAATACTAACTAATTTATAATAAGTTATGGCAACAACTGCAGATTTTAAGAATGGACTTTGCATCGAATTGAATGGTGAACTGTGGTCAATTGTTGAATTTCAGCATGTGAAACCCGGAAAAGGTCCTGCTTTTGTGAGAACAAAATTGCGTAATTTGAGAACTCAGCGTGTATGGGAAAACACTTTCACCGCTGGCGTGAAGATTGACTTGGCCAGAGTGGAGCGCCGTCCCTACCAGTTCTTATATAAAGAAGGTGATGACACCTATAACTTCATGCATTCAGAAACCTACGAACAGCTGGCTATTCCCGGTGAATTGATCAACAACCCCGGTTTGCTGAAAGAAGGTCAGGGCGTGGAAATCATGTATCATGCTGACACCGACACTCCGCTGACTTGCGAGTTGCCTCCTTTCGTGGATTTGCAGGTAACTTATACCGAACCTGGTGTTAAGGGTGATACCGCCACCAATGCTGCCAAGCGTGCCACCGTGGAAACTGGCGCTGAGGTGTTCGTTCCCCTCTTTATCGAAACGGGCGAGATGATCAAAGTTGACACTCGTACCAATAAATACGCTGAAAGAGTAAAATAATTATGAGATTCGAGACCCCTATTACCCTTGACGAGTTCTGTGGTATTATCGGGCATCAAGTGACCATTGTGGGTAATCGCTCCAATCTGATTACCGGTATCAATGAGATCCATTCCGTTGAAAAAGGCAATGTATCTTTTGTTGACTCTCCAAAGTATTATGATAAAGCCCTTTCCAGCGAAGCAACGATAATCCTGATCAACAAGGAGGTGGAATGCCCGGAAGGCAAGACACTGATTATAACGGACGATCCCGTTGGCGATTTCGTCACCGTCGTCAGACATTTTGTGCAGTTGCATCCGCAGACAGCTGCCATTCATCCCGATGCCCTAATTGGCGAAGGAACGATTATCCAGCCCAATGTGTTCATCGGCGAGGATGTGAAAATCGGAAAGAATTGTGTTATTCATGCCAATGTGAGCATCTATGCGCATACAATTATCGGTGATGATGTGATTATTCATTCCGGTGCTTCTATCGGCGCGGATGCCTACTATTTCCAGAAACGCAAGGATGGCTGGAAGAAGCTGGAGTCGTGCGGACGCACTATCCTTGGCGACAAGGTGGAAGTGGGCGCGAATACTTGCATCGACAAGGGCGTTTCAGGAGACACCTTTATCGGCAAGGGCGTGAAATTCGACAATCAGGTGCAGGTGGGTCATGATACCCATATCGGTGACCACTGTCTGATTGGTGCCCAGTGCGCTATCGCGGGTTGCACCTATATCGACGATGACTGCAACATTTGGGCGCGCGCCTGTGTAAACAAGGACCTGTACATTGCCAAAAGAACCACTATTCTGGCGCTGTCGGCAGTGGACAAGAGTGTGAAGGAAGAAGGCCAGACACTATTCGGACAGCCTGCCATTGATGCTCGTAAGGCTTGGCGAGAGATGGCCAGCGTGCGTATGCTTCCTGCTATGATGGAAGAGTTCGAGAAGCTGAAAAAAGAAGTGGAAGCGCAGAAGCGTTAAGCTTCTTCACCACAGATTATGATTTGTAATTCTAAAGGGGCGATTTTTCGCCCCATATTTTTAAATAATCTTCCCTATGAAAGAAACCATGTCTTTTTTGGACCAGCTGATGCGGAATAACAACCGTGAGTGGTTTAATGCGCATAAAGCTGAGTATAAGCATGTTCAAGAAAAATTCAATGCTTTTTCCCTGAAATTGATGGAGGCTGTGGCCGCCTTCGATCCGGATGTGTACGGTTTGGAGCTGAAGGACTGCACCTATCGGATTTACCGGGATATCCGTTTTTCTTCGGATAAGCGACCCTATAAGAATCACATGGGTTGTTTTATCTGCAAAGGAGGGAAGAAGTCGGGCAACGGCGGTTATTATTTCCATATTGAGCCCGCCGAGGCGGATTATATCGGAGGCAATTTGTTGGCGGCGGGTATGTATGCGCCCACCAAAGAGCAGCTGGAACACATTCGCCATGAGATTATTTATGATGGAGAATTGTTCGATAAGGCGGTGAAGAAAGCCAAGAATTGGAGTTTTTCCGAAGGCAGTTTTCTGAAGCGAGTGCCCAACGGCCTGCCCAAGGATTCTCCTTACGCTGATTATCTGCGTCTGAAGGACTACACCCTCATGCAGGATATTCCCGACGATATTCTATTCGGAGATGAAGACAAATTATTAGCCTACGTCGTAAAACAGTTCAAATTGGTAAAGGACTACAACCACTGGCTGAATGAGGCCGCCACTTCCACATTTTAACTAATTCATATTATGAAACTTGGTCTCCAAGTCTCGAATTTGTGTTATTACTTGCTCAAATGATGGCGCATTGCCGTAAATCATTGTGCGCAACATTTCATCTTTGAATACGGCATGCCGGAGGCATGCGAGATGCCACCACTGTCATGCATTGTCTGTCGCATCTCTCCCTCGTATATCATGGGCCTCTTATTCACCACACTGCGCCTGACGGCTTGTAAATTTGTTTTTTTACATATATACAGCGTGATTAAGTAGACAATTACTTCGAATTCGTTGTCCACAGTATTATATGACCTAGGTAAAAGTTACTGATAGGAGCTTACTTTGACATCGTCAAGATTTAACCAAAATTGATCGGTGCTCTCAGAATGTATGAATGCGATACGCACAGTTTGCCCAGAATAAGAAGAAAGATTGATGGATTTTTGATACCAATTTCCTTGATCCTTCCCATTGCCTTTAGAAGTCATTGTTTCTTGAAAAAGAATTGTATAATTAGTTGATTCATTGGTGGAAATAGCAACGCAATAGTGTTCTGCTGCCCACTCTGCATCTTGTACCGCAACCCAGTATGTTAGAGTGGCATTACCACTCAAATATATGGAGGGCGTAATCAACCAGTTTTCGGGTGTGAGAGCTCCGACACCGCTAATCCATGAAGCAGAAGAAACGCAATAGCCACCATTGTGACCATTAAAACTTGGAATGACACTCCAGTTATATCCATCACCATCATTATCGTAAACAGTCCATGTCGATGGAATGCCACTCTCAAATGACTCTTGGAACAAAATTGATTCGCTTGTATAATTTGTTGTAAAACTTTTCTGAGAACCATAACTTGTGCCTTTGCTGTTGGTTGCATAAGCTCGGACGTAATAGGTGGTGTAAGCTGATAAGCCAGTAAGAGTAGCGTTGAAACTACCTGTACCACTACCGTTTGAGGTGTGATTGTTGCTAATAGTAGGGTTTTGCGAAGTACTCCAGCATACACCTCGAGCTGTTACTGTAGATCCACCGTCAGAAGTGACATTTCCTCCGCAACTAGCGGATGTGGAAGTGATATTTGTTACCGTATTGGTTGATACCACAGGTAGTTGTACGTTAGGTTCCGGGGTGCCGCTGTCGTGATTCTCACTATTGACATCTTTCATCAATTGGTCTTTCTCGCATTGGTTAAACAGAATACCTAAGCAAAGTGCAAATAAATATATACCTATCAGTTTCAAATGTCTTTTCATAATGCTAATTTTTTTTCTTGATGTTTTTGTTTTTCTTTCCTAACTGCATAAAATTGATTCCAATGTTGAAGGTTGCTTGCGGAAGTACGGTGTACCAACTATCCCTCCAGTAATTATTTCTATCATTTATGTTATGAATGGTATCTTCTCCATCATAGGGTCCAATAGCGAAATCAAAGAAGAAATAGAAGCCTTTGAAGACACCACCTAATCGTATGTCCCCCCCCCGCATTAAAACCGCAATGGCGCTCGATAGATTTTCCGAAAGAATAAAATGAAGTATAATAACGATCCATCAAATTGCATCCAAGGCCGAGCAAAAATGCTTTATGTTGAGGACCAATCATAAAATCGAGTCCGACGGCTCCTTGATGAATGGTTTGGAATGTGCCTTTGTATGATCCGTAAATACCCAATGCGAATTTTGGCCCACATGCAAATGCCAAGTCAAGTCCGGCGGAAAATTCTATGAATTGTGTCGGTTTTGAATAACCACCGCCACCTCCAACATTAAGACCGAACAACGGGCAAATAAGAAAGTCTCTTTCAGGTTTTTCCTTTTTCGGTGCATCACCACATTCCAGTACCCATCGAACTTTTCCGTGCTGGGCTTCGCCTACATATACATTTAAGGTTTGCCATCTTTCTGTTAATTGGCTTATGATATATTTGAAGTAGGCTTCAACCTCTTCGAATCGAGTCACCAAAGTAAAATGATCTTTGTCAGATGTGGTTCTTTGTAACACATTTTCAAATAAATTCATATCTTCTTTTGTGAAATTTTCAGAACCTGTAAATCCAACGGCAAAATGTTCCAGTGGCATTCCTAAAATCTTTTTACAAGAAGATCCTTGCAATTGTCCGCTCAGATAAGCTAAATACTCATTTTTACTACCCCGATGCATTATCAGTGAAATATCATCATTGATGGAAGCATTGTCCAAACCGTCGGTGAAGGTAACCATACAAGTCCCGTTAAATTTTTGAGGGTCAAAGTTTCGGTCAAGGACATATTTTTCCATCATTTTTATGGCATTGTCCATTGAATAATACAATGCCGTTTCTGTTCCTTGTGATGAATTTCTTATAAATTCCTCAAATTGAGCTCTGTTACTTTCGTTTAATGGTGTGATGGGAAATATCTGACTTTTAGCCTTGTCCATACCGGCAAAAGCGATAACACCTACATGTACATTCCCCGAAGAAACTTTACTAATGGACCGAATAAAATCTATGGACATGCTTTTCAAACGAGACGTGTTACTGCTCATAGAACTACTATAATCCAAAACGAGCATCATTACCATATCCTTTTGACTGTAACGTTTAACTTCACCCATGCACGCCTCCACATCGTCTTTCCATTTGTCATTGTCATCGTCCCAGTACTGGAAACGTAGACCTCGCCATGTGCTACATTCTGTGACGACTTTATCGAAGGAAAACCGTATTAGATTTGCATCCAACTTGTTACATTTGATATTTACTTTATCACCAGGAAATACTTCATCAGGAAAATCTGTTTTCCCGTCAATGGTGATGCCCTGCGTGTGTACCTGAGTTAGTGTATATTTTCCTTCTCCGTGCCTTTGGTAGAAACCTTCTATATAATACTCTTCTTGTGCACCAACGTATAAAAATAATCCCAAGAAGAGAAATAATGTTAGAGCTCTTTTCATTTCTTTTGTGTTGTTTGTGTTTTGTAAAAGATTTAGTTGTGCCTTTCATTCTGTATTTTTGCACATAAAAAAAGCGTGGCACTTTTTCGCCTTCATTGGAGTCTTTGAGGTCTTCGACTACCTATTCCTCCCAATTACAACGAGCAAAGCCCACGCCAGTTGGCGGGAGCGTCGTCGCTTTACTCTGAGAGGAATATTTGAAAGTGTCGAAGTTCCAAAGACTCCAGCGTAAGCTACTTCGCTTTTCCTAATTCTATGATGTGCATAAACGAGTTATGCTTTTTCTCTCATTGGCAATGTGTTTCGTTAATATTTTTTTTCAGTATATCTGATTTTTCAGATTATTAAAGTGCAAAAATAATAATAATTCGAATATCTGTTGATGATTTTTGATTTTTTTACAAAAGTGCAGGCGACGAAATTTGATTTATACGGCAGGCTCATCTAAACTCATATCAATACACATTTTTCACGTTCAACATTCTTGTAAAATGGCGTATAATAATAATTGTCCCATTCGGCTTTTGCGTATACTTGAGGACTAATTGTTTCTCCAATATCCCAGCTCAAATAGTTCAGAGGTAGAACTATACGGTAATCCTCTAGTGTTAGTTTATCTTTATCCAAGATAATCAACAAATCCCAATCACTTCCATCGTGTGCGTCTCCCCGTGCTCGAGAACCATATAACCATAATGAGCTTCCTGGCGGCAATGTCCGAGAGGCAATATCTTTGATTTTGTTTATGACTTGATCTGATTCCATATTGTTGATATCATTCAAAATATATGTATGAATTTATTCAATCTACAAAAGTACAAAAAAAAATAACTTTCAAGATTATTTATCAAGTTTTCACGCAGCAACGCAATTTGTTAAACTCTCCGGCGGTCCAGCCAGAGGCTAAATAATGGGTCGGAAATGGAGTGGGAGTTTTCGGTGCGGGTAATGGGGTCGAATTCGAGAAGTTTCAATACTTCGGATTGCTATGATTGAAATTTAATCAAATTACCGAAATAAAATTACCGAAAAAAAATAATGTGTTTCGAGAGCGATATATATATAATGTATGGGGGACAGGCAGGGGAGGGGGCTTGTCCTTAATAAGGGGTGGAAAAAACAGGTTAGAACTGGTAATAAAAACCGATCATCAGGGCGTCGTTGAATTGCTTTTTGATCAGGCGGTTGGTGACGTTGTTGGGGACTCTCACCGGAACGATTGAGCTGGTGAAACGGAAGAAAATACCGTAATGGTCTTTGAACAAGTAATTTGCGCCAACGGTGACGGCAATTTCATACCAGCGGAAAGGCTGCACATGTCGGTCCGCATCGCCATCAAATTTCTCCTGATGAAAAACGTTGATATTGAAAGACGGTCCTAATTCTAAAATCAATCCTTTGTAACAGTTCCAGCGAATCAAGACAGGTACTTCAATATAATATAAGCTGAGAGAATAGGTTTGCTGTCCTTCCTGCAGTCCTTTGGGGAAGTAGGTGTGACTGCCTTTCATGTTGAAGTTGAGTTCGGGCTGTATCATCCATTTCCAGTTCTGTGTCAAGGGAAAGGTGACGTAAAGGCCAGCGTATGCGCCGAATTGGTGGAAGCCGGTGAGGTCGTCGCCTGAAATCTGCGATGTGGTAAGACCGATGCGAGCGCCGCCTTTGACATTGCTGTGCTGTTTGGACACTTTCTCGCTGCTCTCCTGCGCGGTGACAGCAATGCCCCATAGCAGAATCAGACTTAGGAAGAACAACCTTTTCATTATTTTATATAATTTCATTCAAGTGGATAGTGGATAGTGGTTAGAATTCAAAATTCAAAGTTCAAAATTCAAATTAAGGGTTAGGAAGGTTAGGAAGGTTAGAAAGGTTAGAAAGGTTAGGCGGTGAAAAGGTTAATTATCAATTGTCAACTGTCAATTCCTCATCCCGTAATCCTGTAATCCATCATCTCTTCTCACCTTCTCACCTTCTCACCGTTATTTCACTTCATACAGCGCAAGCCCGAAATCCGTGATGCCTTGCAGCTGCTCCTCACGCATGGCTTGCTGAACGGTGAAGGTATAAGTTCCGCAGCGGGCGAAACGAACCTTGGGCTTGAACAGGAACTGGTTCTCTTTCAGATAACCATGCCCTTTGCCAGTCCAGTGACCGTACTTGTCGCATAACACAAAGCCCAGGGTGTCCTGTGCCTTGTAGCCGTTGGGGAATTCAGTGGTAAAGAAAACATAAAAGTTCTGCATCCCGTAGTCGGTGTTGTTGCGCACATACAGGTAAAAGTCGTAGTATTGCAGCGAGTCGGTGATGTCAACCTGGAAGGTGAGCAGCGAGTCGAGATGCCAGCCTTTGGGGTTTACGGGGGTGATGGCCTCGTAAAAACGCTTAGGTCCGCAAGAGCAGAGCAGGGTGGCGGTGAGCAGGAAAAACACTAATTTTTTCATTATCGGTCCTCGATTCGTTTAAGTTCGTCCATGCTGTAGCTGACACCTTCTTCCACCTTGGCTTGGTTGACCACAGCGAATTCCTCCAGGGTTTCGGGGAATTTGCCTTCGGAGTTCATCTTGATGATTTCGTTGACTTTCTCCAACGGAATGGCGAAAATCTTGCTGTTATCGTCGGCGTAGGAGTACCATACAATCTTCTTGAAGATGTCGATCTTGTTATAGAAGCACTTGCCTTTTTTGGTTTTCAGATGCACGTTGGGGGCGGGGAAACCTTTGGACTCCTCAAGGTAGGTGGACTGCTCGAAGTTGAGGCAGCATTTCAGTTTGCCGCACATACCGGCCAGTTTCTGCGGATTGAGCGACAGCTGCTGGGTACGGGCAGTGTTGGTGGATACCGACTGGAAGTTGGTGAGCCAGGCGGAGCAGCACAACTCGCGGCCGCAGGTGCCGATACCTCCCAGACGCGCGGCTTCCTGGCGGACACCGATTTGGCGCATCTCAATGCGGATGCGGAATTGCTCGGCCAGAATCTTGATCAGCTCACGGAAATCGACACGCTCCTCGGCGGAATAATAGAAGATGGCCTTGGTGCCGTCGCCTTTGTATTCCACGTCGTTGACCTTCATTTTCAGGTTCAGGTCCCAAGCGATGTAGCGGGAGGACAGCATAGTTGTGTGCTCCAGATCCACTGTGGAAATCCACTTGTCGATGTCGCTGACACGCGCGGTACGGTACAACTTCTTCGTGACATCCTCCGGCTTGATGCGTTTGTGTTCCAACTGTTTCTTGACGGCTACGCCCAGCATGGAGATGATGCCGATATCGTGTCCGGGAGAGGCTTCCACGGCCACAATGTCGCCCACATGGAAAACGCCTTCCTCGGGAAGGATGTAAAAGTCTTTGTGACTGTTCTTAAAACGCACCTCTGCGATGTTGAAATCCAGATAATCCAAGGAGATATCCATCTTTTCAATCCAGTCGTAAGTGGCTAATTTACAGCAATTGTAGCGGTATTCATGGCAATGGGCGGTCTCTACATCCGGTTTTTCTGTGAGGCCTCGGGTAAGGAAAATGTTGGCGGCGATGGCGTCAGCTTCGGGGTTGCTGCCCGTGCGGATGTCCATATCCAGATATTGGTCCAGATTTTCCACCTGGGAGTGGTCTTTGTCAGAGAACTGCTCTTTGATTTTGGACTCAATCTTGCTTGGACCAGCTTCGGAAACGGGAGCGACAGTGTCGTCTGCGCTTGCCTCTACAGTGACATCTCTGTTTGTTTTAATAGTGGTAGATTCTTCTTTAATTTCTTGAATATCAGTTGATTCTACTTCTACTACGGAAGTCTCTTCCAGCACAATTTTTTCTTCGGAGAGCTTGTTATCAGGAGTGTCGTTGGGGGCGGGAGTGTTATTTTTCCTCTTTTCCAGATTCTCATTTCTGTCCCTTTGCTCGCCAGAGTCATTGGGTTTTCTGAACGGCTTCCGATGTTTTTTATGGTAAGGCTTGGAATTATTGTTTCTTTCTTCTTTCTTTTCTTCGGACATATTTCAGTAATTGTCAGTTAAATATATTGTATATGTATTATATATGTGCAAACTGCAAAGATAAAAAAAAATTCAATTAGTGGGTTAATAAATATGGAAATTTTGTATTTTTGCAATCAGTTGCATAAGTATCACAAAAAATGAAAGCTACCGACCTTGTGAAGAATAGGGGCAAAGCCATGCGTATGTCAGAATCTTTTTTTTCTCCAAGATTTTGCCAACCCATTCATTGGCTGGGCCGACAAGTGGGGACTATTGTTTTGTGTGCCACCCTGGCATTATTAATTAGCTCTTGTTCAGAAAAAAAAGATCAGATAACCGACCGTGTGCCTCGGGCGAGCGATACGCTCTATACTGTCGATGCTGCCATGGATATTTATGCCTATGAGCCGGAACGGGCGCTGACCATCATCGATTCTGCTTTGCTATTGGGCAATGTCGAATATGATTTTGCCCAGTTGGTGAGAGCAAAAATATTCAGCCAGTCGTTGGAGGATAATCAGTTGGACTCTGCCCAGGTGATTCTCCTTGGACTTCTGAATAGTGACTATACAGAAGATAAATTTATACGCGAGGAGGTGTACGACCTGCTCCTAAATATTGCATACAAACGGCAGCAATTGGAATTGCAGCTACATTGGGGAGCCCGAAAGGTGGAATGTTGCCGTGAACTGGGTCGTGAGACGGAGGCTTTGCGCACCGAAGCCGATTTAGCCTTTGCCCTTGCCCAACTCGGTGAGGAACAGAAAGGACTCACCAAACTCAACAGTATCATCGCTAAACTTGACGGGCAGCGCAATATTGACAAAATGGACGCCTGCATCATTGCTCTCAAACGTAAAATCTTCACTCTTAAACAGATGGGTCAGGAGGAAGAGGCTATTTCAGTGGCCCGGCATATTATAGAGATACTCAATGGCTATCGTGAGCATTATACCGAATATGCCAATGATTCATACCGTTTGGCGCAAACCGAAGAGGTGTCCCAGAGTTACTGTGAATTCTATATTGCCCAGGCTAACAGTTCCATCGCTAACTCCTATGCGTTGTTGGGTGAGACTGACTCGGCACGGCATTATTTGGCGCTTTACGAACAAAGCAATTACAGTCATACTTATGCCGGCCGGAAGTATATCGTGCCAACCTATTGTCTTTTGGGAGATTATGACAAGATGGATGAAATTTACGACGAGATGGTCCAGAAGATGGGAACTGACACGCTGAACGGTGAGTATGCGGATTTGTTGCATGGCAGGGCCGATGAAGCCGAGACGCAGAGGAACTACCAGCTTGCCAACGCCTATCTGCATCGGTATAACCGTGTGAAACAGCAACTTAACGAGATTCTGCTCAGAAGTAGGGCCTACGAGTATGCCACAAGGTACCAGCTGCAGGAGGAGAAAATGAAAGCGGAAAATGAACAGAGGAGGGCGAAAATCAGCATGTATATGTCCATTGTGGGCTACACTCTGTTGTTATTTGCCATAGGTGTCATTGTATGGATGGGGATACTATATCGCAATATCCGACGCAAAAACCGCATTCTGGCAGAGCAGATTTCCGAGACAGTACACTATAAAAATGTATTTCAGAAGTTGAATACTGAAGCAGAAGCGGAAGCGGAAGTAACCCCGGCAGTCCAGGTAACCCCAGCATCCACCATGGAGGAAGCGTTGAATGCGGCAAATTCAAAGTCAAATATTTATAATTCAGAGCCAAAAAATTTTGATGACCTCTCTGACGAGCAGCTCTTTAAGTTCCTCAGTGAAACCATCCGTCGGGAGCGGCTTTTCACCAATCCGATTCTGGGACGGCAGATGCTGATGGACCGTTATAACCTATCCGAACGACGTATTGGTGCAGCCTTTTCCCGTGGCAGCGAGCATAATTCGCTTCCCGACTTTGTACGAGAACTGCGATTGGATTATGCTTGTCAGCTGCTTACTGAACATGATGAAATGACAATCAGCGATGTGGCTTCCGCGTCGGGTTTCTCAAGCCTTGCTGTCTTCAGCCGCGAATTCAAGCGTAAGTTCGACTTAACGCCTACTTTCTATCGTCAGCAGATAAACGAAAAAAGCCTGTAGTCATCGCAGTAATACGGTTGATAATTTGTGTTTTATTTATTTTGCATATTGTGTAAATGTCTCATTTTCAAGGGGGTGTTTTGATAGTTCATGTCATTTGGGTTGACGATTTGTGCAAACTATTGCACTTGATTGCGCTTATATATATTTTTGTACTGTATTTTTAGAGATGCAGCTTCGCTGCACATGCTTTTTTTTCATTTGTGAGGGAGGGCGACCTGAAAGGGGCGCCTTCTTTTTTGTTGAAAAGGGGAGTTAGGTTTTAGGGATTAGGGGATAGGAGTTGACAGTTGACAGTTAACAATTAATAATTAACCTTCTCACCTTAAATCAAAAACTGTAGCCGAGGCCGACTCCGATTACAGACTTTAACTGTACGCGGTCTTTCGCAACGCCATTTTTATCCTCTATCAATGTGCCGTTGAAGTATTTCAGACGGGTGGAGAGTGTCACGTTCAGTACTTTGAGGAACTGATAGGAGATGAGAAAGTCCCAATCTGCATTTTTCCTGCCATTTTGTCAGTCGGAGGGCTTTGGCAAAATTGTTGCTCTAAAGGGGACGTAACTTTAAAATTTGAGAACCATGAACATGAATAATTTGACAATCAAAACACAGGAGGCTATCGCCAATGCGCAGATGATTGCCATGAGCAACCAACAGCAGAAGATAGACAACCTCCACATACTGAAAGCCATTCTCGACTCGGACGAGAATGTGATACCTTTTATCATCAAGAAAGGGGAAGCCGACCCGAAGATGATTGCCCAGGTGGTGGAACGCCAGCTGAAGAGCATCCCGAAGGTGAGCGGCGGCGACCAGTACCTGTCGAATGGGGTGCAGACCGCTATTCAGAAGGCTATGATGCTGAGCCAGGAGATGAAGGACGAATATGTTTCGCTGGAACATCTGTTCTATGGCATCTTTGCCGCCAACGACGAGGCTTCCAAGATTCTGAAGGATGCCGGCCTGACCGACAAGGGTATAAAGATGGCTATCCAGGAATTGAGAAAGGGCAGCAAGGCTACCAGCTCTACCAGCGAAGATACATACAATGCGCTGAACAAGTTCGCTACCAACCTGAACGAGGCTGCCCGCAAGGGCAAACTCGACCCGGTGATTGGCCGTGACGAGGAGATTCGTAGGGTGCTGCAGATACTGTCACGTCGTACCAAAAACAACCCTATCTTGATAGGCGAGCCTGGTGTGGGTAAGACCGCTATCGCAGAAGGTTTGGCTCACAGATTGGTGAGCGGGGATATACCGGAGAACCTGAAAAGCAAGCAGTTATATGCTTTGGATATGGGTGCTCTGGTGGCCGGTGCCAAATACAAAGGCGAGTTTGAGGAGCGTTTGAAGAGCGTGATCAAAGAGGTGATTGATTCTGATGGGGAAATCATCCTGTTTATCGATGAAATTCACACTTTGGTGGGTGCCGGTGGCTCGGGCGAAGGTGCCATGGACGCCGCCAACATTCTGAAACCCGCATTGGCTCGTGGTGAACTGAGAGCTATCGGTGCCACCACCTTGAACGAATATCAGAAGTATTTTGAAAAAGACAAGGCATTGGCCCGTCGTTTCCAGACAGTAATGATTGACGAACCGGACAAGTATTCCGCTATCTCGATTCTGCGAGGACTGAAGGAGCGTTACGAAACCCATCATCAGGTGCGTATCCTGGATGAGGCTATCATTGCGGCCGTAGAGTTGTCGCAGCGGTATATTACCGAGCGTTTCCTGCCGGACAAGGCTATCGACTTGATCGATGAGGCCGCCTCCAAATTGAGAATGGAAATCAACTCGGTGCCGGAGGAATTGGATGAGATTGAGCGTAAAATCAGACAGTTGGAGATTGAGCGTGAGGCTATCAAACGTGAGAATGCGGAGGATAAGGTGGCTCAGCTGAGCAAGACCATTGCCGAACTGCAGGAGCAGCGTAATGTGATTGCCACCAAATGGCGTAACGAGAAAAATATTGTGGATAGCATCCAGAACAAGAAAGCCAAGATTGAGGAATACAAGCAGGAAGCTGTCAACCAGGAGCGTCAGGGCAATTATGGACGTGTGGCCGAGTTGCGTTACGGTCTCATCAAGAATGAAGAAAATGAAATCGCCAAATTACAGGCTGAATTAAGCAGTATACAGGGCGACAAAGCCATGATTGACGAGGAAGTAGGTGCGGATGATATTGCCGAGGTGGTGGCCCGTTGGACTGGCATTCCGGTGAGCAAGATGATGCAGAGCGAGCGTACCAAACTGCTGAATCTGGAAGAGGAACTGCACAAGCGTGTGGTGGGCCAGGACGAGGCTATCAGTGCCATCGCCGATGCCATCCGTAGGAGCAGGGCAGGCTTGCAGGATATGAAGCGTCCTATCGGCTCGTTTATCTTCATGGGTACCACCGGTGTGGGTAAGACCGA